>DASZNC010000129.1:0-70520 GCA_035551615.1 Acidimicrobiales bacterium | reverse complement strand
CTGGGTCGGGTCCGGGCTCTCGGTCTGTTTGCCGAAAGAGGCCGGGAGCCTGCTGTAGGACATCACGCCGCCGACCCCCATCGAAGTGTGGACGGAGAACGTGTTGGATCCGGCGATGGCCGGCAGGGTGGCCGTCCCGACGACTCTCATCCGCTGTGGTGGGAGGTACAGCGGGGCCGTGCTCGGGCTGCCGTACCCGATCTCCACGTAGTCGCCGACGTGCTTGTGCAACCCGGCCAAGCTGGCGTCACCCAACAGGATCTGCCCAGGACCGTCGATGGAGCGCCCGCTCAGGAGGGGCGGCGTGACGCTCAGGCTCTCGTTCGCTCCGAGCACCGGGACAATCTGCCCGTCGACGTCGAGATTGACCTCGGTGTATCCCGACCACGCTTCGACATCCGGGTCGTCCGACAGAGCGGCCAATGCCGCCGGCGGCACATCGGTTCCGCTGGTGAGGGCGTAACCCCAGTTCCAGCCGTAGAGGCTGGGTCGCGAGACGAGAGTGCGCAGGCCGCTGCCGAAGGTGACGGTGGCTACGACGAGGGTTACGGAAACCACGGCGCCGATGATCACGGAGCGGGATGAGTTGACGGCCCGGCCCGACCCGGACTCCAGGGCGAACCGGACCCCGACGAGGACCGGCGGCGGCGCGCCCGCCGAGGCGGCCACCTCGGCCAGGCGCGATCTCGGTCCGGCGACGGTCGACGTCCGGCGGCCGGCCGTCCGAGCCTGGCGCCGGGCGATCAGTACCGACGGCGCGCCGAGGGCGAGCAGGAGCACGACGACGCCGGCGCCGAGCACGGTCCAGTCGGTCGTGATCGATCCCGGGTGGAAGACCCGCCGGACCGGTCCCAATGGACCGAGCTCCGACAGGAGCACGGCGAACGTCGAGGCCAGGACGCAACCGATGACCACGGCTGCCAGCAGGCCGGCATATGTATCGGTGGCGATGGCCCCCTCGGGCGCGCCCAACGCCCGCAGAACGGAACGGTCACCTTCGCCGTCCAAGGTGATCCGAGCGATGATCGGCAGACCGATACCGATGGCGGCCAGGAGGGCGATCAACCCGAACACCCCTAACGCAATCGACTCCGGACGCAAGGATGACTCGACCTTGCTCCTTACCGTGGAGACCAGATTGAAGTTGGCCGAGGTCCCGGGCGGCAGGAGGTTCTCCAGCCTCTGTTCGATCCGGCCCATGTCGGAGACGCCGGGCTGGAGGCGGATGCCGTACCACGTGCCGTTGTTCAGGATGGGGAACAGCCTGGAGAAGGCGGGAGTGAGGACCAGGTTGGTCGGGTACTGATCGGTGTCGTCCTCGATGACCTCGTCGTTGAACTCGACCAGGCCGACCAGGCGCATCTGGAGCCGCCGGGTCGGTTGGACGGCGGGCGTGCCGAAGCCGGGCGAGTCGACCTGCGATAGCCCGAACAGGCCGAAGGTGACGGTCTGGCCCACCTGCAGGTCGAGTGCCCGCGCTCCCGACTCCGATGTCACGAACTCGAACGGGGAGTTCGGATCGGCCATCCGGCCCCGGACCACACTGGCCCGGTCCTGATCGAAGAACAGGCCGTCTATCGAAACGGCGACGTTGACCGCGTTGTTGGCCGCCGCTTCGGGCACCCCGTCGGGTTGGACGGGGACGGCGAAGGTGCCGCCCCAGGCTTCGACCGTCTCCACCTCCGGCAGGTGACGGATCTCGTTCTCGACATGGGGCGAGTAGTTGCTGGCCGCGGATCCGGTCACGACCCCGTAGGCCGACATGGTCAGTGTGGAGGCGTTGTCATGTCTGAGATAGGCGGAGAAGGAGGACTGCGTACGCCGACCGATCGTCGCCGAGCCCATGGCGACGCCGCCGATCACCCCGATCACGAGGGCCAGGACGATGTAGTCGAGCCCTCGCCGGCGAGCGATCGACCGCAGCCGGTAGGTGTATATATGGGTCTGCCTGCGATCGGACTCCGGGGCACCCCTTCCCACCGGCCGATTCTTACCCCAGGGTGGTCGGGTCGCCAAGGGGGCCAGCATCCCCCGGTCGGTGGTGCTGGCAGGTGTACGGCGGATACGGAAGGAACGCCTTTGCCGTCGGCCGAGCGGGGGCCGGGTTGGGCGTCTCAGGTACCATTCCGGCCCGGATGACAGCTGAAGGCGATGTTCTGTGGGAGCCCTCGAAGGAACGGATCGACGGCGCCCGCATCTCGGAGTTCGCCCGTTTCGCGGGAGCGCCCGGTGACTACGACGTGTTGTGGCGGTGGTCGGTCGAGGACCTCCGTCGGTTCTGGGGCGCCTTGACCGACTGGGCCGGCATCCGTTGGACGACGCCGCCGACCGACGTTCTCGCCGACCGGTCGATGCCCGGCGCCCGCTGGTTCCCCGACGGGCGGGTCAACTATGCCGAGCACGCCCTGTTCCCGTTGGGCCAGGTCAGCGATGCCAGCCCGGCTGTCATATTCGTCCGCGAGGACGGTCATGAGCGGACTCTCACGTGGACGGAACTGCGGGCCGAAGTGGCCGCCGTGCGCACCTCGCTCAAGACGATGGGCGTAACGAACGGTGACCGGGTAGTGGCCTTCCTTCCCAATGCCCCCGAGGCGCTGATCGCCATGCTGGCTACCGTGTCGTTGGGGGCGGCGTGGTCATCCTGTTCGCCTGATTTCGGGGTGCGAGCGGCGGCCGATCGCTTCGCCCAAGTGGAGCCGGTCGTTTTGTTCGCGGTGGACGGTTACCGGTATGGAGGTCGGTCCTTTGACATCCTCGACCACGTCGAGGAGTTGAGGTCGGCACTGCCCACGCTGCAGGTGACCGTGCTCGTCCCCTACCTAGATGACGGCGCCGAGCTGGCCGGGAGCCGGTCCTGGCAGCAGATCAACACGGTCGACGCCGAGCCGCTGGAGTTCGAACCGGTGCCCTTCGATTGGCCGATGTGGATCCTCTACTCGTCGGGCACGACCGGTCTGCCCAAGCCGATCGTGCACGGACACGGCGGGATCCTGGTCGAGCATGTCAAGCAGCTGGCCCTCCACCTCGACCTGGGACCGCAGGATCGGTTCTTCTGGTTCAGCACGACCGGGTGGATGATGTGGAACCTCCTGGTGTCCGGTCTGGTGCTCGGATCCACGGTGGTCCTCTACGACGGCAACCCCATGCACTCCGGTCCGGACGCGCTGTGGCGCATGGCCGAGGCTCATCGGATCACCTGCTTCGGCGTGTCGGCCCCGTTCATCCAGGCGTGCCAGCGGGAGGGGATCGAGCCGTCGGCGCTCGGATTGGAGCACCTGCGAACGGTCGGGTCGACCGGTGCTCCTCTGTCACCCGAAGGTTTCGCCTGGGTCTACGGCGCGGTGAAGCAGGACGTCATGCTGTCCTCATTGTCCGGCGGCACCGACGTGTGTACGGCGTTCGTCGGCGGGGCGCCGAACCTGCCGGTACGGGCCGGGATCATCCCCTGCCGCCTGCTCGGTTGTGCGGTGGCCAGCTTCGACGAGGCCGGTCAGCCGGTGACCGGACAGGTCGGCGAGCTGGTCATCACCGAGCCGATGCCGTCGATGCCGGTGGCGTTCTGGGGCGATGACGACGGGTCGCGCCTGCGCGACGCCTACTTCGCCACCTATGCGGGCGTGTGGGACCACGGCGACTGGATTCGGATCGACGCCGACGGCTCCTGTGTCATCTACGGTCGCTCCGATGCCACGCTGAACCGGGGCGGCGTACGCATGGGTACGGCCGAGTTCTACCGGGTCGTCGAAGACGTCGCCGGTGTCGAGGATTCTCTGGTCATCGATACCTCCGCCGCCGGCGTCGAAGGTCGACTGCTTCTGTTCGTCGTCCCGTCGGAAGGCGCCGACTTCACCGACCTGGAGTCCCGCCTGCGCAGCACACTCCGATCGCAGCTGTCACCCCGCCATGTGCCGGATGCCATCACGGCCATCGCCGAGGTGCCCCGCACGTTGAACGGGAAGAAGTGCGAGGTGCCGGTGAAGCGGGTGCTCGCCGGCGTGCCGCTGGAGAAGGCCATCAGTCTCGGTGCCGTCGCCAATCCGGAAGCGATGGACGCCTTTCGAGCGACGGAAGCCCCCTAGTGCCGGGGCGTCGGCTCCGGAGCAATAGATCGGATCGTGGACCGAGGCCCCTGCTGTATTATCCCCAGACGGCACGAAGTGCCTTTGGCCCGAGTAGCTCAGCCGGCAGAGCAACGCACTCGTAATGCGTAGGTCAGCGGTTCGATTCCGCTCTCGGGCTCTCGGAAAACCCCTGGTAGGAGGCTTGCAGGGGCGTGCGGAGCAGTGAGCCGTCGAGCGCCGTGCGCGATCTCCTGCGAGGGCTCTGGTGCGGGTACGGAGAGCGGCTCCTGGAATCGTTGGGCGGCGGCCCGTGCGCCTTTGTGCATGACTCCGGCGTGTACGGCCAAAGTCATTCTCGGGTCGGCATGGCCGAGGCGGTTCTGGACGGTCTTGACGTCGACGCCGGACACGACCAGCTGGGTGGCGTTGGTTCTACGTAGGTCGTGGAGGCGGGCTTCGGGTAGACCGACGGAGAAGGCGGCTCACTGTGCCCCCGAAACGCCGGATCCCGCCAAAGCCGCTCCCGCTACTTCAGCAGTGACTGAGGGACCCCGTTGCCCGGATGCTCTGCCGGGGTAAAGACCCACGAGTTACTTCTCGCCTGCGCTCCGACTGCAACCGTAAGAGATGACGGGATCAGATTCGCCTAAAGGTGACGATTGCGTCTTGAGCTAATCTGACGGTCGAACCTCGACGCCCGATTGGTGCAGGCCCCCCAATCTGACCCGAGAATGCCGTGGAGAGGGATCCAATAGCGACAGCCGCCGCACTGAGACCGGTACCAACTGTCCTGATAGTCCGGGTCGCTCGTCCTCCGGTTGAACTGGGCAGCCTCGGCCCATCGACGATGAGTATCTCGAGCGTGACCAGAATCGTTCGTCAGATGCGGGCGATCCATTATCGACGATCATCCCATCAGTCTCGGCCGCGCCGCTCGAAGTCAGTACCGACGGCGCTCCGAGCGCGGATCGGCGATCGCCCGGCCTAGACATCCAACGGGGCTGGCCGGCGTCATCGGGAGTGGCCCAAAACGATCCACCCCTGGATACGATAGAGCCGGTGATCTCAGTCAACCTCGAGCGCGTCGAAGCCCTGGAGCTACTTGGCTTGACCTTGGCTCATCTCAACGTGGCCGAGGCCCGAGCAGATATGACACCACGTGTGCCGCTCCTGATGGCCATCCGTGACAAGCTCGCCCACGCGCTCCAGGAGGAACTATGAGCTACAGCGACATCGACGTCCTCTCCGCTACCGCGGCCATCGACAAGTACCGAGCCGGCGTCGACGGAGAAGCTGGAGCTGCGCTCGCCGTCGTTGGCCTCAGCGCCGCACGCGCGGCCAAAGAATCACGGATCCGCGATGACATGATCCGAGTCGCGCACAAGACGGGCGTCTCGATCCGCCAGCTGGCCGAAGCGTCTGGCCTGGGCCGCAAGACGGTGAGCGCAATCATCTCGTCCGAATCAGCCACGCCCGACTGACTATCCGCATCCATCCGATTTCTACAGAGCCCGACCGCGTCCGCAAACGTGAACCCGGATGTACGACCGCCGATGCCGCTGAACGAAGCTCCTAGAGATGTCAAGAGTGGGTTTGTCGTGATCGGGCGAAGGCATTGCGTACTGGTTCATATTCGGTGAGTGGGTCGAGGAAGGTGCTTTCCCACCGGAGACGGTGGTCTGGGCAGCTGAGGCGGTAGTACAGGATTGTGCGGGTTCGGTCGGTCTGGTTGCCGCCGATGTTGTGACCTAGCAGGAAATGGGCCAGCAGAAGGTCGCCTCGAGCGGCCAGGACCGGTCGAGGTTCTGACAGTCGTGGCGGTCGATCCAGGCTGAGGGTGTGGCCGCTGACTCCGAGCAGAGCATGGGTGCCCTGTTCTTTGAATATCGCTTGGTGATCCATATGTGAGCCAGGCCAGACCCATAGGTTTCCGCTGTCGGGCTGTGATTCGTCCGTTAGGAAGATGGCCGCCAGCATCGTGAACGAGTGGGGCTCGGCCTGATCTGGGCGGTGCCCGTCGATGTGGGGCCCACCGGGGCGGTGGATGTAGGGCGGGATGTTCAACGCGATCTGTATGTGGTCCAGCCCGTGATCCAACCCGAGGGGGCTGACCAGTTCGCCGGCCGCCTCGAGGGCACCTGACGATCGCAGGGCGGCATCGGCGGAGGGTAGCCGCGTAGGAGGCAGGAAGTAGAAGTGGGGGCCGACAGTGTCGGGCCCGGGTGGATCGTCGTCGATGACATCGTCGATCTCTCGCTCGGCGGCCACCAGGAACGGTTCGTCCACCACTGCGTGAAGGATCAGATAGCCGTCGGCGGCGAACTGTGCGAGCTCGACTTCTGAGAGCACGCCCGGACGGTAACGCTGCTCGATGCACGAATGCGAACGAATACTGACCCCGGATGCTGTCAAGTGCCGAGTTCGGCTTCGAAACGCACATCTGAATCGGTGAGGTGGGGGGCACCTGGGTGTAGAACCGGTGTCGGTGAGGTTGAAGCTCGACTTGCACGATGTCTACAACCGAGGGGAGGAGATCGAACGGGCCCTGTCGGCCGTGATCGATGAGGCGGTCCGGACGAGGGCGACCCTGGTCGAGATCATCCCCGGTCAAGGCAGTGGACAGCTCAAGAAGCGGGTGCTGCGATTCCTCGACCAGAAGGAAGTGAAGGCCCTATACGACCGCGTGGAAAAGGACTCCAACAACTTCGGGCGGGTGTTCGTCCATTTCCGCTGGAACAAGGTGGGTCGGCGCAAGTGATCGCGAGAAGGGTGGATGTCACTCGGGAGGCAGGGGGCTCGACTCGGCTCGACTCGACCGCCGGGTCGTGGAGAGCCGCGGACGCGCTTTGTTCATAGAGTCCGGCTTGTAGCGGGCGTTCCCCTGGCGTCTGCGCTCGAGGACCGGCCGGTGAGGGGATCGAGTGCGGATCAGATCTGGATCGATCCGTCCGGCTTGATGGTCCATCCGGGGTTGTGCGCCACTTCCCACACGTAGCCGTCAGGATCTGCGAACGCCCCTGTCGTTCCACCCCATGGCGCCTCGGCGGCCGGCCGCACGATGCTCCCACCGGCACGTTCGGCATCGGACAGGACAACATCCACTTCCGGTGGGGAACCGACGTTGTAGGCGAGTTCGATTCCGGGCGCACCATGGCCGCCAAGAGCAGTCCACAGGCCGAAGACCATGCCGCCTGCTTGGAAGAAGCACACTTCGTGATCGGGCTGTTGAGCGCCCGCCCACCCCAAAGTCTCATAGAAGTGCCGGGCTCGGGCCAAGTCGGTCACGCCGAGAGTCACCAAGCTGATTCGCTGTTCCACGACACGAGCATGGCACGGGACACGGTGACGGACGAGCGCCCCCGAGATGCGAGCCGATGGGTCAGGTCACCGTCGAATGACGCCCCTGGCAGGCGTGTTCTGTGCCACCCGGCCACGGGAGCGACACCAGAACGTCAGGCCGGAGCTGCTGCGCTTCACCCGCCGCAACCGGTGACGTCATGATGAAGCTGCCGGGCGATGACAGGTGACGCTGCGCGGGTGTCCGCAGTGCAGGTGGCGGTCAAGTTGGGGACGGAAGTTTCGGGGAGTGTCATCCTTCTACTGACGCAGTGACGTTTGGGAGGGTGATGACGATCGACGAAGGCGACTACGACGCGTTCTTCGGCGAGATGATCGCCAAGACGGTCGCCGTTGCCGATCGTGTTCTCCGGGATCGGTCAGCGGCGGAGGACGCGGCTGTAGAGGCCATGGCGAAAGCCCATTTGAACTGGCGGAAGGTGCGGGAGAACCCACATCGCGGAGCGTGGATCATGCGGGTGGCGGTCAACGTGGCGTTGGACATGCGAAGGTCAGAGACGCGCCGCCGCGGACGCGAACGACGCAGCAGCGAGGGTTCGAGGCCGCTCGGTCTGGGGGAGCCGAGCCTTGATGGTGTGGTGCTGGCCGAGGCACTGAGGGGCTTGCCCAGCCGACAGCGCGAAGCGGTCGCCCTCCGCTACCTGGCCGATCTGACCGAAGGCGACACAGCTGCCGTCATGGGAGTGTCGGTCGGCTCGGTCAAGGTCCACGTTCAACGGGGCCTGGCGGCCCTGACCACCCCCCTTGCCGAGCAGATCACTGGAGGTGCACGAGATGTCGATGCATAGCCGAGACGTCGAACGCCTTCGTGTGGCCGCCAAGGCCCGCAGCCGGCAGATGCGCACCCGACGGAGACTGCTGGTTAGCGGGGGAAGCCTGGCGGCGGTCGCCAGCGTGGCCGCAGTGGTCGCCGTTTTGACCTTCGGCTCATCCTCACGGTCGAGCGTTGTCGTGAACCCGGCTCCGCCGTCGCCGTCGCCGACGACAGTCCTGAGATTGACGCCGACGACCGTTTCTCCCATCACTACCAACGTCGCTCCGCCGACCACTGCGGTGGCCCCGACGACACCCTTGCCATCGGTGACGGCGATCCCTTGGGCCCAGGTGGGTTCCGGCTGGTTGCTCGCTCTGTGGAACCCGGCCACTCCCCATGCCGCCGGGGCGCCTTCCTCCACCCCACCAGTAGCCGGCAGCATCTACCTGATCAGCCCGACAGGACTTCGGTACCTGGTTGGACCGGCTCCGGCCATTGGGAGCGACTTGGTCGATTGGTCGGGCGACGGACATCTCGCCCTGTTCACCTACGCGCCGGCCGGCTCCCAGCCCAGAGCAATCATCGTCGACCTGACCAATGACCGCACCGACTCCTCGTTCCCGATGACCCAGGGCGAAACGGTTGGCTTCACCCGGCCGACCGGGCAAGCGATCCTGACCTCATGCTGTGGCACCAGTCCCGCCAGCGTTCAGCGAATCGGATACGACGGACAGGTGCAGTTGCAGTACCCCTCGACGTTCGCTCAGGTAGGGAAAGCCTCGGGCTCCATCTCAGAGTCACCCGACGGGACGCAGCTAGCCGTCGCCGCCACCGGCGGAATCGCCGTGATCGGCAACGACGGCACTGTGATCACACAACTTCCGGGCTCCTGCACGGGCCTGGTCCGCTGGCTGGATCAGGCAGCGCTGCTGGCCCGCTGTGGAGGCGACGGTGGCCTGTGGGAGGTCCCCGTGCCGGCAGGCGCTCCGACCCGGCTGACCGCGCCCAAATCGCCGCAGGACTTCGGAGACGAGAACCTCTGGACGCTCCCAACGGGAACCTTCAGCCAGGCCACCGGCGCCTGCGGGTATCAATACGTCGCTCGGGTCGCAGCCAACGGGACCACCTCCGCAGTGAACGTCCCCGGCGTGTCCAGTGGTGACAGCGCTGTCATCGACGGCGCAGCCGACGGGGAACTGGCCATCCAGGCCGAGCCCGGCTGCGGCGCCGGCAGTTCCCTCCTATGGTTCAACCCGTCGACCGACAAATCCCGAGTGGTGCTGGGACCGACGGTCAACGGGGGCAGCGTCTCGGAGGCCATCCTCTATGCATCCGAACCGACGCGCTGACCAGCAAACCTGATCGCGCCAATGCCGGGTGGCTCATGCAACGGCCCGCAGGAGTGGCTGACCATGAATCCGGGTGTGATCGCAGATAAGGCATTGCGGCAGCTCCGGAATGTCG
This sequence comes from Acidimicrobiales bacterium, assembly GCA_035551615.1. GTDB lineage: Bacteria > Actinomycetota > Acidimicrobiia > Acidimicrobiales > Palsa-688 > JAKCDU01. The sequence goes on along the minus strand of DASZNC010000129.1, from coordinate 60,884 downwards.
AGCCACGATGCCACCTCACGGACCTCCCCTCACGATTCAGCTCGGGATGGTGAACGCAGTCGTGATTCCGCCATCGACGGGAAGGGCGGCGGCAGTGATGAAACCGGCGTCGTCGCTGGCCAGGAACGCGATCGCTCCAGCGGCCTCCTCGAGCGTGCCGAACCGACCCATCGGCCAGTGGATCAGTCGGGCCGGGAGGGTGTCCGGGTAGGCCCCGAGGATGGCCCGCTGAGCAGGGGTCTCGATCGGGCCGAACAGGACTGCGTTCACGCGAACTCCGCTCCGGGCCAAGTGGATTCCGAGGTCGCGAGAAAGCTGCACGATTGCCGACTTCGACGCCGAGAACGCCATGGGTGCTGTTGCCGCGCCCGTGTGAGCGAGGAAGGACGCGCTGTTGATGACCGAACCGGTCGCTGGATCGGCGTCGAGCATCCGCCGGATCCCGTGCTTGCAGGTCAGGAGTGCGGGCGTGATGTTGGCGTCGAGGACGCGCCGCCACGTCTCGAGATCGCAGTCCAAGGCGCTCCCGTCGTTTCGGTCCATGAGCCCGGCGTTGTTGTAGAGCACGTCGATCCGACCGAATCGCTCCACGATCTCGTCGAAGACGGCTCGAACCCGCCCCTCGTCGGTGAGGTCGGCCTCCAGCGGAAGAACGCCGACGTCATGGCCAACGAGGTCGATACCGACGACGAGGCCGCCTTCGCGGGCGAAGCGCTCGGCCACGGCCCGACCGATCGGGCTGGCGGCGCCGGCGACGACGCAAACCTTGTCCACCAGCCGTTGGACCGCCCTGTCGCTATCGGATCCCGTCGATGTCATACCCGCAGTGTGTCGCGTCTGAGGGGAGGGACTGGCCGACGCCCAGGCTGCGCGAGCTGCCGTTTGTCAGTGGCATGGATCAGAAGGAGGTGGCGTGCCCGCGTCTGCTGTTCCGAGCGAGTCGGAGTGCCCGGCCTCGAGCCGTGGCCACTGCGACGTAGGACGGCCGCCTGGCCACTCCCGCAGTGGCGTCCACTCCGGAGCGCCGCCAAGGGTGCGGGTCGCGTGACCTCGCCGGGGCCAGCCGGCCGGCGAGTCCTCCCAGTCCTCTTGCCTGCCGAACACGGTGAGATCCATGAGCGCGTAGCTGTAGTCCAGGACTTCGGCTCCGCGGCGCTTGGTCCAGTAGGTTTCGAAGACTCTGTCGCCGTCGCGTAGATAGCACACCAGGTGGAACAGACCCTGCTCCCGTCCGACGAGGAGCGTGTCGAGTGAAGGCTGGGCCGAATACCACGGCATGGTCCAGCCCATGAACTCGCGGTAGCGGATGCTCTCGTCGTAGGAGGTCTGCGCCTCAGCTGGGCCGAATGCGGTATTGCGCCCCTGGCAGAGCACAGCGAAAGTGATGTCGCGCGAGTGCAGGTAGGAAAGCTCGCCGACATGGCTCATGACCCAGGTGCAGCCTTCGCACTGCTCGGCCGCCGGCTGGCCCGGCCACCACATGAAGTAGTAGGCGATGAGTTGACGCCGATCGTCGAAGGCGTCGAGCAACGTCATCGGCCCGTGCGGCCCGAGCAGTGGGCTGTCTGCCGCCACCTCGACCATCGGCAGCCGGCGGCGGTCGGCGGCGATGGCGTCGGCCTGGCGGGTGAGTGCCTTCTCCCTCGCCCGCAACTCCTCCAGTTGCTGGTCGAAAATCCGGCGGTCGACCACCGCTGGTAAAGGCTTGTTGTCATCCTGTGACATCGAATCCTCCTTGATCATCCAATGGTGGTCGCCCCGAGCATGAATCGGTGGCCGTCGGGCGAGCGCAGCCCGAACTCCCGCTTACCCCAAGGTTGATTCTGCGGTGGACTCAACACCTCGGCGCCGGCGTCCACGCTCTTCGATAGAAGCCGTCGACGTCGTCAACGTGTAGGTAGGCGATGTAGCTGTGATCGCCGAGTTCACGGGCCGAGGGGGCATCCGGGCAATGACCCAACATGAAAGTCGTCGTGCCGACGCGGCAGAACCGCCAGTTGCCGGAATCTACGTCTTCGAGTTCTGCTCCGAGCACGTCGCGGTACCACGATCCGGAGCGCTCCAAGTCGTGGACGGCTAACACCGGATCCGAGGAGGTGATTCGCACAACAGGAGTCTGCACCGAATTCAAGGACCAGGTCGTGGCACTCGGATCGACGATGTCATTGGGCTGTGCGTCGTCAGCAGGGGTGGTGTGACGAGTTCAATCCGGGTGCTATCTGTCGGCGTTCGACTGTTAGTGGGTGACGGCCGTCATTCGGATCGACACCAACACGTTCGGGATGTCGACTCCGAGCTTGGCTACGTAGCGCGCCGGTGGCTCGGTCGGGAACATCTCACCGTAAGCCTGGTTCAGTCCGGAGAAGTCCTCCGGGCGGGCGAGGAGGACGCCCACCTCGACGACATCATCGAGCGTGGCCCCTGCGGCGCGCAGGACGTTCTCGCAGTTCGTGAGTGCCTGTCGGGTCTGATCGTGGATGGTGGGACCAGCCATCTCACCGGTACTGGGCACCGTGCCGGTCATCCCGGAGACGTAGACGTATGCACCCGCTCGCACCGCCTGACTGAAGAACGGTGAGCTCGGAGCATCCTCGGTGGCGATTATGTCTCTCGGCATGAACGAAGATTAGGAGTCGGACAACAGAGGCGCGACCGGAAGTGCACTCTTCGCCACGTGCACATTCGGAGCGAATCGTGTTTGTGAGGAGGTAGTAGCCCGATGTCGTCTGCGGCCGGAGAGCTGGTCAGCGAGGTCCTCGATTACGGCCGCGGCCGGATGGTCACCGCATACATTCCTGCGGACCCGCCTGCGGCCGTCGTCTTCGCCGGTGATGGTCAAATGATCGCCAAGTGGGGCGCAGACCTGGAAGAGGCGGACGGTCCTCCGACGATGGTCGTCGGCGCCCGCCGAGCGAACGATGAGAAGCTGCGGATGCAGGAGTACGTGTGCAGCGAGGGGTTCGACTGGAGTGATCCTCAGCGATTTGCCGCCCACGAGCGGTTCTTCGTCGAAAATGTCCGGCTATGGGCGGGAAGGCGCCTCGGGTTGGTGCTTCCGGCCGAGCGCACGGCGGTGTGCGGTGTGTCGGCGAGCGGGGAACTCGCTCTGGCGATGGGTGTTCGCCACCCCGATCTGTACGGGGTCGCTTTCTGCGCCTCGCCGGGGGGTGGCTACCGCCCGCCGGCTGTGATGCCCGTCCCGGTCCCGCGCACCTATCTGGTCGCCGGGACCGCCGAGCCGTTCTTCCTGCAGAACGCGGCCCGGTGGGCCAAGGCCCTGCGAGGCGCCGGGGCGGATGTCGTCATGACCGAGCGGGACGGATCACACGGTGACGCGTTCTGGCGCAAGGAGTTCCCGCTGATGGTGGCCTGGGCGTTCGGGCCCTGAGCGGTGATCGGCACCGAGCGGTGGTCGGGCCGGCCAGGTGTGGATCCGGTCCGATGTGCTATCTGCGTGATCGAGTTCGGGGGATCGGCCGGCGCGAGCCAGGGCGTGTGCCAAGGTTTGGTCCGATGAGTTCTGGTCGTGATGTGCGTCAGATCCGACGACGACCGGTGAGATCGGTTCATACCGGCGCGTCAGCTTTGCCGCTGACCAGCAAATGAGTACAGGAGCTCCGTTGATGTCGCTTGCCCGAATCCACAACTTCTCCATCTCGCTCGACGGCTTCGGTACTGGCGAGGATTTGACCCTCGAGGCACCGTTCGGCCATGCCGGCCATCGGCTCCACGAGTGGATGATTGCCACCAAATGGGGTCGCAGCGAAGTGTTCGGCCAGCCCGGCGGGGCGACCGGCATCGACGACGCGATCGCCCGCCAGCACGCTGTCGGCTTCGGCGCGGAGATCATGGGCGCCGGCAAGTTCGGGCCGCCCGGATGGCACGAAGACCCGGACTGGAAGGGGTGGTGGGGCGCGAACCCGCCGTTCCACACCCCGACGTTCGTTCTCACGCACCACGTGCGCCCGTCTCTGGAGATGGAGGGGGGTACGACGTTCCACTTCATCGACGCGTCCCCGGCCGAGGCCCTCGACACAGCCAGGGAGGCGGCCTCAGGTCAGGACGTACGCATCGGCGGAGGTCCTACGGTCGTTCGCTCGTTCCTCGCCGAGGGGCTGGTCGATCACATGCACGTGGTCGTCGTTCCGATCCTGCTCGGCCGGGGGGTACGCCTCTGGGACGGTCTCGAAGGTCGCGAGAAGGACTTCGACCTCGAGACGGTGTCGTCGCCCAGCGGCGTAACGCATTTGACGTTCACCCGCGCCGAGCAGGCCTGAACACTCTCCGGGAGCGACCCCGGTGCCCGTTCACCTGGGGCCGCGGCGGACCTCGCCGTCGAGCAGTTCTCGAGCCAGGTCGAGGTGACCGGCGTGCCTGGCCGTCTCCTCGATCATGTGAAGAACGATCCAGCGGACGTTCGGCGGCTCGAAGAGCCCGTGTCGGCCCAGCGGACGTTCGGAGAGTGACGTGGTCGCCAACACGGCATCGGACGCGGCGCACTGGTCGCGGTAGAAACCGAGCGCCTCTTCCCAGGAACCTTCGGCCGTGAACACGACCGTCTCCGGGTCATACGGAGGACGGTCATCGTCGACGTCATCCGGAAGCTCCGGTTGCTTGCCGGACACGACGCCCTGGAACCAGTGCCATTCGGCACCGCCCAGGTGTTCCAACATCCCGGCCGGCGTCCAGCCGGTCGGCACGACCGAGCGGTGCCAGGCCTCCCCGCTCAGCCCGTCGACGATGGCCAACACGGTTGCGCGCTGGGCCCGCAGGAAGGCCAGCAGCATCTCGTCGTCGGTTTCGTTCGTCATGTCCTGGGCCTCCTGCGTCGATCGGGTAGTTCACAGACGGAACCGGCCGCCGCCAATCATCGGATTCGATTCGAATGACTCGGTATCCGTTCAGGGCAGCGTGAGCAGTTGTTCCAGGAATCCTCCGATCTGGAGGTCCCGGTCGACCAGGTGGACTTCGAGTATCCAATGGCCGACCCGGCCGGACGGGTCCGGTCCGCGAAGCGGTCTGGGATTGGATGCACAGATGAGCGAGTCGAGCCGGCCGCCGGCCATCTCCTCGTGCGGGTGCTCCCCCACCAGGTGCCCGCAGTGCATGTTGCCGAACTCCCAGCCCCGATCTCCGGCCAGGCGGATCATTTCGGCATACATATCGGCCGCCGTGATCTCGGGATGGGTCCGGTAGAAGGCCTGCCCGGCGGCGAACACCGGCGCCAGGTCATCGCGTAGCCGCAGTTTGACCGGGTCGTCACCGAGGACCCAGGTCCGCCCGAAGTCGGCCTCCCAGCCAACGAAGACCGGGCCGAAGTCGGCGAACACTATGTCGCCTTCGACCATCTGCCGATCCGGTGGATCGGCGACGTACGGCTGCAACGTATTCGGGCCGGAACGCACGATGCGCTTGTGCCAGTGCTGTTCGACGCCGAACCGTTCCCCGGCCAGTTCGTAGACGGCCTCACTCGCCGCGCTGTCCCACACGCCCGGGCGCAGGATCCCTTCGGCTTCGATCGCCCGGAAGAGGGCCTCAGCGGATTCCTGGGCGGCCAGCAGCCGGGCCGCTCTGATGCCTTCGTCGTCTTCCACGACCCCTTGATACCGCACCGGGCCCCGGAGTCACCCGAACGACATTGTCGCCGGCCCGGCGTTCAGACGATCCGATACGTCTGGACGGCGTGGGCCACCGTGCGTCCGGCGTCGTCGGCCGCCGTGATCTCGGTGAAGGTCAACTCCTTGCCCCGTTTCACGGTGCGCGCCGAACAGATCAGGTCCGACCGTTTGGCGGCACCGACGTACTGGACGGTCATACTGACCGTGGACGCGCGTGCTCCTTTGTCGAAATCATGATTCGACCAGGCGGCCGCGGCACCGGCGGTGTCGATGACGGCGGCGATCACGCCCCCGTGGTAGTAGCTCCCGTCATTGGTCAGCGCCTCGTCGAACGGCAGCCGCACGACCACGTCGTCGGGCTCGTAGCGGTCGAACACCAAGCCCAAGCCGGATATGTATGGCGTCGTGACCATGACCTTCGGGATCGCCTGACGGCGGGCGTTCTGCTCGTCTTCGGTGAGGGGATCGGCCACGGTCGCTGGACCCTACCGGTCCCGAGCCACGTCGGTCGTAGCCGCCGACCACACCAGGTGATCGGCGGCTACGAACCTACGGAAGCTCGCCTTCGCCCTTGACCTGGGCGCCGGTCTTGGCCATCTCGTCGTAATCCTTGGCCGTCTCGGCGCTGGCCTTCTCGGGGGCCAACTCCGCCTCTTCGTCGGTCGGGGGCCGGTCAGCCGAATGGGCCGCCGTCGCTTCCTTGTCCTCTTCGGCGCGGGTGGCATCGTTGGGCTTGGTCATGGAATTCGTCTTCCCCCCGAACCGGTCGACCAAACCCGGCTCAGCCCTGCGAGCGGACCCGTTCCGGTTCGATCTGCAGAATCACCCGCTCGGTGCCGATCGGGTTGGCATAGGGGCCGCCGGTGTATTTGTGACTCACGTGATCGATGTGTTCACGAGCCTCCGTGCCGGTGATGGTCCCGACCACCCGGCCCCGGATCTCGGCGTAGCGATAGGGGTTGGCCGGGTCGAAAACCATGACCGCCACCCGCGGGTCGTGGGAAACGTTGCGGTACTTCTGGCGACCGACCTCGGTGTTGATCAGAACGTGGGTGTCATCGGCATCCACCCACATCATCTGGGTCGAGACCTGACCGTTGGGGAGGAGGGTGGTGAAGGCGGCGTAGTTCTTGCCGCCGAGCAACTCCTTGGCGATTTCGTCGAGCATGTCCTCAAGTTAGGCCGCTGATCGCGACTTCCGACCACTGCGGTAGCGTCGTGTCGTGATCCTGGCCCTCTTCGCGGTACTGGTGGTGCTCTTCGTCGTGTTGCCGCTGATCGGCATGGCGCTGTGGGCCATCGTCTCCACTGTGATCGTCGGTCTCATACTCGGGGCCCTCGGTCGGTTGATCGCTCCGGGTCGGCACCCGATCGGATTCCTGGCCACCGTCGGAGCCGGACTGATCGGCAGTATCCTGGGCGGCTTCTTCGGGCAGCACGTCTTCCACGTGCACTGGTTCGGCACCCTGCTCATCCAGATTGCGGTTGCGGCGGTGGCCGTGGCCATGATGTCGGGTCGCCGCCGGGCGGAGGTGCGGAGCTGACCGGGTCCGACGATCCCGTCCTTCTGGAGGTGACGGACGGGGTCGCCACCGTGACCCTCAACCGGCCTCAGTCCCGCAACGCCATCTCCGGTGCCCTCCTCGCCTCGCTCCAGTCGACGATGGCCGACCTGGGCGACCGCGATGACGTGGCCGTCGTCGTACTGACCGGTGCCGACCCGGCCTTCTGCGCCGGCCTGGATCTAAAGGAGTTGAGCCGCGACTCCAAGCTTCTGGCCACCGGCAATCGGGACCTGCCCCCGAACTCCCCCTGGAAGCCTCTGGCCAAGCCGCTGATCGGAGCGGTCAACGGCGTGGCCATCACCGGAGGACTGGAGCTGGCGCTCAACTGTGACTTCCTGGTCGCCTCCGAGCGGGCCGCATTCGCCGACACCCACGCCCGGGTCGGGATTCTGCCCGGATGGGGTCTGTCAGTCCTACTGCCGCAACGGGTCGGGTTCGCCATGGCGCGGCGCATGAGCTTCACGGGCGACTTCGTTGACGCCGGGCGGGCTCTCGAAGCCGGGCTGGTGACCCAGGTCGTCGCCCACGATCAACTGATGCCGACCGTGGCCACCCTGGCCGCCACCATCGCCGGGAACCACAGGCCGGCGGTCACCGCCTTTCATGCGTCGTACCGGCGCATCGAAGCGGACACCACAGAGCGGGCCCTCGAGATCGAACTGGAGACGTCGCGGTCGTGGAGTCGCAGCGATCAGGCCGGCGGTATCGCCGACCGGGTCCCCGGTGTGATCTCCCGGGGCCGCGACCAGGCGGCCGGCCGCTCCTAGAGGGTCGGGAAGTTGATGAACTTGTGGCCCCAGAACTCGCCTTCGGTGATCTCGTAGACGGGTTCCTCGTGGTCGACGCGTAGACCGTCGTAGCCGAACTCGACGGCGAAGCCGCCGGGGCCGATGACGTAGAACGAGACCATCCGGTCGTTGGTGTGGCGACCGAGCGTCTGCATGATCGGTACATCGAGCCGCTCGGCCCGATCCCAGGCCCGGCCCACATCGTCGAGGGTGGCGGCCTCGACCATGAAGTGGATCAAGCGGCCCGGCCCGGCCATCGGCAGCAGGCCGACGGTGTGGTGGCGGGGATTGCACCCGAGGAACCAGAGGCTCTCGAACCGGGGGCTCCCGTCCGGGGCGGGGGCGGCCGGAAGCCGCATGGTGTTCCGGCCCTTGAACCCGAGGGTGCGGGTGTAGAACTCGTAGGAGGCCGGTCCGTCACCGACGGTCAGCACCACGTGGCCCATGCCCTGATCTCCGGTGACAAAGGACGACACGTGCGGCGTGGACACCTTCGAGTGGGCCAGCGCCACGCCCCAGAACAGCTCGAGCGGATTGCCGGCCGGGTCGTCGAACGAGACGGCTTCGGTGACCCGCCGGTCCCGGCAGGCGGCCTGCTCGACCTGGGTGACCTTGGTGCCGGTGGCCTCGACGGCGGCGACCAGCTCGGCCAGCTCCTCGGGACCTCCGACCTGGAAGCCGATGGCCTCGACACCGTTCTGGGCGGCCGGGAGGACCACCAGACGGTGGGGATGGTCGTCCATCCGGAAGTAGGCGGCGTCGGCGTTGTCGCCGGTCACGGTCTCCATCCCCAGGAGCTCACCGGCGAAGCGGCGCCAGGCGTCGAGGTCCTCAGCACCCACCCTGATGTAACCCAGCGAACGGACCGGCATGTGGCCTCCTAGAGGGAAGACGTCGATCGACCAGCGTAGGGGGCCGGTACACCAGCCATCCGGGCCCTGTCCCGGCGAGCGGGACAGGCCGCCCGGTACCCTGCCGCCGTGACCGATGCCGTCCCGCCCCCCTGGTTCACCGCAGCGCTCGCCACCGAGGCCGTAACCGGAACCGAGGAGGTGGCCGGGTGCCAGATCGCCTTCCGCCGATGGGGTGATCCGTCCCGGCCGGGGCTGCTCCTGGTGCACGGGGGCGGGGCCCACAGCCGCTGGTGGGACCACATCGCCCCCTTCTTCGCCCGGGACTGCTTCGTGACCGCCATCGACCTGTCCGGCCACGGCGACTCGGGCCGACGTCCGATCTACACCTTCGACATCTGGGCCGAAGAGATCGCCGAGATGGCGGCGGCCGGTCGGGCCGGTCAGCCGCCGGTGATCGTGGCCCACAGCCTGGGCGGCGTGGCGACATTCCATTCGGCCGCCCGCTTCGGCCAACAGTTCGAGGGAGTGATCATCATCGACTCGCCCGTGCGCGGGCTGGCCCCCGAGCAGGAGGCCAGCCGCAACCGGCAGGCCTTCGGCCCGCTGCGCATGTACCCGGGCCGGGACGAGGCGTTGTCTCGCTTTCGGACGGTGCCCGAGCAGCCGGAGAACCTCCCTTATGTCCTGGAGCACATCGCCGCCCACTCCGTCCACCAGGTCGACGACGGGTGGACGTGGAAGTTCGACCCGACCTTCTTCGACAATTTGGCCGTTACCGGGGCCGACACGCTGGCCGCCATCTCCTGTCGGGTGGCGGTGCTGCAGGCCGAGTTCGGGCTGGTCACCGAGGACCTGGGCCGGCGCATGTACGAGGCGCTGGGCCGCACCGCGCCGGTCATACAGCTGCCTTTGGCCTACCACCATGTCATGATCGACCAGCCCATCTCGCTGGTCACGGCGGTACGGTCGCTGCTGGCTGATTGGAGACACTCATACGCCATTGAGGTTCCTCTCAGCCAAGGGCGGTGATAATCAAAGGACCATGCTGACGGCCACAGAGCACCACGGGATCGACCACCGACGGCCGGCCGGACTCGACTTCGCCGCCGCCGTCTTCCTCCTCGGCACCGTCGTCCTGCACGTCGTGGCCATGTTCCCGACGTACACCCACAGTCTCGGCTCGTTGGTGTCGCAGACCGATCAGGCCACCGGCTATGCCGTCCTCGCCGCCGGCTGGGCGCTCGCCCTCATCGTCGGTCTGACCGGCCCCCACCGGACTCCGATCGCCGCCGCCCTGGCCGTCGGCTTGGCCCTCACCGAGCTGGGGTTCAGGGGGACCGATCTGGGCCAGGCGTTCCACGACGGCACCGGCACAGTCTCGAGCGGCCTCTGGCTGATGGAGCTGGCGTGGGTCGCCGGCGCCGTCGGTGCAGTCCTCGCCGTGCTCGCCGCCCGCTCCCGTCACGCCCCGACGGGCGCCCCCGGCGGTCCGGTTCTGGCGACGACCGGCGAGGCGGGCCCGTTGGACCAGGAGTCGCCGTTCGGGCCGGCGCCGCTCGGTGGGTCGCCGCCCGAGGAGTCGCCGGCGGAGGGGCGGCTCGGGGAAGCGTCGGTGGAGGAGTCGTCGGACGGGGAGGGCTCGCCGGTCGGGGAGTCATCGATCGGGGAGTCGTCGGTCGGGGAGGGCTCGCCGGTCGGGGAGTCAATGGTCGGGGAGTCGTCGGTCGAGACCGAGCCCAGCCCGACGAGGGCCATCGCCGTGGCCGGCCCGCACGACGCGACCGCGGCCGTGCCGGCGGCCAGCGACACGTCGGTCCTCCAGATGGTCGTCGACCAGCCCCACCCGACCCAGATGATCCCGGGCTGGCCGGAGGCCGACCATGAGGATGCCCACGAACGGTGGGCGTGGACCATCCTCGTCTTGGCCCTGGCCGCGGTCGTGGCCGGCATGTTCCTGCCCCCCTGGGATCACGAGACCTTCGTCTTCCAGTCCGGCGGTCGGGTCATCTCGCAGAACGAGGGCAACGCCTTCCGTCAACCGTGGGAGATGATCGTCGGGACGGTGACCGTATCGGTCGTGATCCTGGCCCTGTCGGCGGTGGCCGTCCGGCTCCGCAACAAGGCGGTCGGCGCCGCCGCCGTCGTCGGCGCGCTGATCGTGATGTCCTCCCAGTTGGCATCGGCGGTGGCGCTGGCCAGTGCGCCGACGGCTGCCGATTTCGGCGTGACCCCGGCTCAGGTCCAGCAGTTGGGGCTGAGCCTGACGCTGAAGCTGACCGGTTGGTTCACTGTCGAGATCCTGGCCACCTACGCCCTTTTTGCCGCCGTCATGGTGAGGGCGACGCTACGTATGGCTCATGCGAACTCGCCGGGCACCGTGCCGACCACACCCGAGCGGCGCAGTTCGTCGATACCGCCCGGCTGGTAGCCGGCTTCGGCCAGGACCTCATCGGTGTGCTCGCCGATCAGAGGGGCGGGCCGGCGGATCGCCTGCGGGGATCGGTCGAAGCGGACCGCAGGGGGGATCTGGCGGTAGGCGCCGGCCACGGGGTGGTGGCCGATCGGCAAGCCGGCGACCAGATCGGCGAGTGTCGCCACCGGGGCGGCCGGCACGTCGTGCTCGCGGAAGAAGGCGAGCCATTCCGCTGTAGTCCGCCCGGCCATCATCGACCCGACCTGGTGGTACAACCAGGGAGAGTTGGTGATCCGGGCGTGGGCGGTGGCGTAGCGCTGGTCGCCGACCAGGTCGGTTCGTCCGGTCGCCCTGAAGATCGAGTCGTAGTGCTCATGGGTGTAGGGCAGGGCCATGATCCAACCGTCGGTCGTCGGCCACGGGCCCCGCTCCTCGTTCAGGACCCGCAGGTACCCGGCCGGCCCGAGCGCCGGCTCCGGAATGGCCCCGGCGCCGTGCTCCACCAGCGTGAAGGCGCTCACGGTTTCCGCCATCGGGATCTCGATTCGGTCGCCCAGTCCCGTCACCGACCTCCGGTAGAGAGCGGCTGTCACCGAGTAGACGATGGTGAGGCCGCAGACCTTGTCGGCCAGGATGGTGGCGGCGAGCATGGGCCGGCCGGTGAGGCGCGATGTGGCATCAGCGATGCCGGTTTCTGTCTGCACCACGTCGTCGTAGGCCGACTCGTTGGCGCGCGGCCCGTCGCTCGGGTAGCCGTGGGCCTGGCAGTAGATGATGTCGGGCCGGACGGCGGCCACGTCCTCGTAACTGATGCCGGCCCGGGCCAGTGGGCCGGGGCGCAGGTTGGTCACGAACACGTCGCACGTGGCGGCGATGGCCAGCAGGGCATCCCGCCCGGCCGGGGTCTTGAAGTTCAGCGACACGTTCCGCTTGTTGCGCAGAAGATTCAGGGCGACACCCGACAGCTGTGGTGTCGGTCCCGGTCCCATGGCCCGGTTGGCCTCACCGAGCGGCGGTTCGATGGTGATCACGTCGGCGCCCAGATCGCCCAGGATCTGGGTCCCGTACGGCCCCATGACCACAGACGTCAGATCGAGGACCCTGACCCCGTCGAGCGGTCCGGAGGCAACTGGGTCGGTGGTCATCTCCTGAGGCTACGTTGAGCCCGATGAGCGAAGCGATCCAGCCGTTTACCGTCGATATCCCCGCCCCTGAGATCGACGATCTGAAGGACCGGTTGCGCCGGGCCCGCTGGGCCGACTCCGCCCCGGTCGACGACTGGTCGCAGGGCGTGCCCCTCGACTATCTGAGGTCGCTCTGTGACCACTGGCTCCACGGCTACGACTGGTCGGCCCGCCAGGACCGGCTGAACTCGTTCGCCCAGTTCCGCACCGAGATCGACGGCCTCGGCATCCACTTCCTCCACGTGCGCTCCCGGCACGACGACGCCCTCCCACTCGTCCTCACCCACGGCTGGCCCGGCTCGGTGGTCGAGTTCCTCGACGTGATCGCCCCCCTGACCGACCCGACCGCCCACGGCGGGCAGGCGTCCGATGCCTTCCACGTAGTCGTGCCGTCGCTCCCCGGCTACGGGTTCTCGGACAAGCCCCAGCAGACCGGTTGGGGCGTGCAGAAGACGGCCGATGCCTGGGCCGCGCTGATGGCCCGGCTGGGCTACTCCCGCTACGGCGCCCAGGGCGGTGACTGGGGGTCGATGGTGACCACCGCCATCGGCCAGCAGGATCCCGATCACGTGGCCGGCATCCACATCAACATGGTCCTCGGCTTCCCCGGGCCCGATGACGAACTGACCGAACGGGAGCAGGACGCCCTGGCCGGGGTCAACGCCTACATGGACAAGGACTCCGGTTACTCCAAGCAGCAGTCGACCCGACCGCAGTCCCTCGGCTATGGGCTGGTCGATTCGCCGGTCGGGCAGTGCGCCTGGATCCTCGAGAAGTTCTGGTCCTGGAGCGACACCGACGGCGACCCGGTGGGCCGGCTGGGTGCCGACCGCATCCTGGACAACGTGATGCTCTACTGGCTGCCCGCCACCGGCGCCTCCTCGGCCCGGATGTACTGGGAGTCCTTCAACAACCCGCCGCTCGGGCCGGTCTCGGTACCCATGGGCGGATCAGTCTTCCCGAAGGAGATCTTCCGCTCCTCCCGGCGGTGGGCCGAGCGGCAGTACTCCGACATCCGGTACTGGAACGAGCCCGAGGTGGGAGGGCACTTCGCCGCCTTCGAACAGCCCGAGATCTTCGTCGACGAGGTGCGCGGCTTCTTCCGTACCGTCCGCTGATCCTTTGAGCGCGAAGAAGGCCGGGACACTGACGTCCCGGCCTTCTTGCTCGGTGCTTGGTACTTCTGTGCAGCTAGGCGGTCGTAGCCACGCCCAGCTTGGCCATTTCGGCCTGGATCATGGCCTCGTGGGCCGCCTCATCCTCACGCGCCTTCCTGGGCGACCACCGGCCCCGCATCATCGGGACGGTGAGGAGGAAGAATATGGTGCCGCCGAAGCAGATCCAGTACCAGTCCTGCCACTGGCCAGGAGCGTCCTTGCTGGCCTTCACAACGGCAGGAGCGTGCTTCTCGAGGTAGGCGACGTCTGATGCCGGCGCCTTCGATGCGGCGACCAACTCACTGATGTAGTTGGGCCCGAGAATGGCGTGAGCCTGAGCCAGCGCAGTGGCGTTCGTCGGATCCTTCTGTAAGGTGGCGAGGGTGGCGGCCGGAACCTGGAAGGCCGGGTATTTGGCCACGATGGCCTGCACCGTGGGACCGTTCTGCACCAGTGGAGTCACCGAGTGGATGACGACCGGGATCAGCAGGTAGGCAACGGTCACGACGATCCGGATGATCAGACCCCAGATGGCCAGTCCGGTGGCGGTCAGCGCCGGATTGTGCTCCTCGACCGTCTCGGTGAAGCTGGCCATCCACGGCACGTAGGCGACGCCCAGGAAGAACGACAGAAGGGCGACAACCGTGACGATGGTGTAATAGCTCTCGCCGCTGCCGCCCCCGACCGTCTTGATGAAGATGGCCAGCATGACGGCGGCCGCCACACCGCCGGCGATCATGAACGGCTTGCGCACCCGGACCCGGTCGGAGATGAACCCGAAGGCGATGACGGCGACGACGTCCGCCGTCCAGTTCCAGTTGCCGATTCCGTTGGCATTCTTCAGGGTCTGGCCGAACACCGTCTCGAACAGGATGGCGCCGAACGCCACGGCCGTGTAGTACACGAGCAGGAAAATCGAGATGCCGACGGCCGAGATGATCACATCCGGCTTGACCAGCTGGCGGAACGGGTTGCGCAGCGAGGCCTCGACGTCGATGCCCTTGGCCCTGGCTTCAATGAGCGCCCGGTCCTGCATGGTGACCATCAGCTGGTCGCGCAGACCCGGTGACAGCTCCTTCATCATCAGCGCAGCCAGAACGAACACGACGAAGCCGGCTATGCCGCAGATGACGTACTCGTGGCCCCAGAAGCTCGGGCTCGGGCTGGCCGGCATGGTGTGGGTGGCGACCAGGGTCACGACCAGGCTGCCCAGCACCGGGCCGCTGGTCCAGAAGCCCATGGCCGTAGCCCGGCCGACCTGAGGCGAGAAGTCTCGGATCAGCGCCGGGGTCGCGACCAGGCAGATGCCTTCGACGATGCCGACGATGAAGCCGAAGATCGTGAATTCCCACTTGCTGGTGGACGCCGGGATGAGGAAAGTGGTGAACAGGGCGGTGAGGAACAGACCGATCACCACGATGTTGGTCCGGCCGACGCGGTCCGCAAGCCCGGCGAAGAGGGAACCCAACGCGCCGAGGAAGGCGCCCGCCGCCAGGGTGTATACGAGGAAGGTGAAGCTCATGTTGAGCTTGGCCAGGAACAGCGGGGTCACAGAACCGCCGACGTACAGCTCGTAGTAGAGCATGATCGTCGAGAGGACGGTGATCCCCAGATACATCATCCGCGGTCCGGTTTCGGGATAAGCCTCGAGCTGGCGATTCCACAAGCCAGCGGTGAAGCTTCTCGAGCCGGTGGACGAGCCAGCGGCACTAACGGTCATTAACAACCCCCCAATTTTAGGTGAGTACTCAATTCGCCGAAGCCCCCCGGCTCCGGTGCGTCACGGGACGCTAGCCACAACATACGCCGCGGACAATGGCCAGGTCTGGCATCTCTCGTCAACGAGGGGCGGGTTGTGCCGACCTTGGGAATGAAATACCGATTGCCCGATTTGCCCAGGATCAGACCCAGACATTCCTTCTCACGAGGATGTCCTTCAATGCTGATGGGCGGTCGGTCATGATTCCGTCGACGCCGAAATCGAGCAGGCGATCCATGGTCGCAGCGTCGTCGACGGTCCAGATGTGCACCTGGATCCCGAGCCGGTGGGCGGTGTCGATGAAGCGCTTGTCGACGATCGGCACCCGGCCCTGACGGACCGGGACCTGGGCCGCCCCGAGGGCGGTGACCCGGTCACCCATGATCGAGCCGGGCCGCCCGGGCAGGACGCTGGCCAGCCGTAGGAACGTGGTGGATGCCGGACCCATCCCGACGCAGAGCTTCGGTCCGAGGGCTCGGCGGATGCGGGCCAGGCGGCGGTCGTTGAATGATGTGATGCACACTCGATCGAGTGCCCGCGTGCGGTGGATGGTCTCGATCAGGGGGCCGACCACACTGTCGTGCTTGGCGTCGATGTTCCAGCGCACGTCGGGCCACGCCGCCAGCGCCTCCTCCAGAGTGGGGACCGCCTCGTTGCTCCCGTTCATGCGCACCGCCGACAGCTCGGTCCATGTCATCTCCCTCACCAGCCCGGCCCGATCGGATGTCCGCTCGAGATCGGCGTCATGGATCGTCACCACCATGCCGTCGGAGGTGGCGTGCACGTCGGTCTCCATGAAGTGGTAACCCAGCTCCTGCGCGTGCCGGAATGACTCCCACGTGTTCTCCGGGGCCTCGAGGGCGCCACCCCGGTGGGCGAATGCGATCGGTCCCGGATGGTCGAGGAAGGCGAAGCGTGGCGAGCTCACTGGCTGACCATACTCTCCATGTTGTGGAAACCGACGCGGTGTGGCCCCGACCTGTCCCCACCGTCGGTGACGCCACCTCGGCCGCCGACCGGCGCGGGGATCCGACCGCCTGGGCCTTCTCCGATTCGGATCGCGACGTACTACGACTGATCATGGGGGCCCGGCGCGACATCCGCCGGTTCCGGCCCGATCCGCTGCCCGCCGATCAGGTGCGCCGCCTCCTGGCCGCCGCCCATCAGGCGCCTTCGGTGGGGCACTCGCAACCATGGCGGTTCGTGGTCGTCGCCGAGCCGGCCACCCGGGCCCACGCCGCGCTCCTCGCCGACCAGGCCCGGATCCAGGAGGCGGCGGCCATGGAGACGGAGGCCGGGCGACACCTGCTGGACCTCGATCTGGAAGGCATCCGCGAAGCGCCGGTCGGCATCGTCGTGTGTTGTGACCGCCGGGTACCGGCGGCCGGCGTGCTCGGCCGGGCCACTTTCCCCGACGCTGACATGTGGTCGTGCGCGTGTGCCATCCAGAATCTGTGGCTGGCGGCCCGGGCCGAAGGGCTGGGGGTCGGTTGGGTGACTCTCTTCCAGCCGGACGAGTTGCGGGACCTTGTCGCCGCCCCGCCCGGGGTGGCCGTGCTCGGCTGGCTCTGCATCGGTTGGCCGGACGAGCGGCCGCCTGCACCCGGGCTGGAGCGGCGGGGGTGGTCCCGCCGGCAGGACCTCGACGACGTGGTGCTGTACGAGAGGTGGCCGGGCGCGGGTGCCCCCCCGGCCCCACCGTCGCGGTTGGCTCCTCCTTCCCAGGCCGCCGTCGTCCACGCCCATGACAGCGGAGATGCCATTCTCAGCCCGCCCGGATCTCTCGGCGTACTGGATCGGGCGGTGGACCGGTTGATGGCGGTGCATCCCGATGGCCTGCGAAGCGACGGAGGCCGAGCCGTGATCGCCGCCGCCGACCATCCGGTGACCAGCCTCGGGGTGTCCGCCTACCCGGCGTCGGTCACCCGGACCGTGCTCGAAGCGACCGTCGCCGGTGTCTCGATGGGGGCGGTGTCGGCCGCTGGCTCCGGACTGCAGGTCGTCGCCGTTGATGCCGGTGTCGAAGGTGGCGCCGTACCCGGCGCCCGGGCCTGCCGGCCGACACGACCCAAAGGTGACCTGGTCGCGACGGACGGATTGTCGGCCGTCGATGTCGAGCGGTTACTGACCGCTGGCGTCGAGTTGGCCAAGGAACTGATAGGTGAGGGAGCCGACCTCATCACCCTGGGCGAGATCGGCGTCGGCAACACGACAGTGGCCGCCGCCCTCGCCGCCGGGCTGCTGCCCGCCGACCCGGTCGAACTGGTCGGGTTGGGCGCCGGGTCCGACTCGGCCACCGTGGCCGCCAAGCGCCGGGCCGTCGTGGCGGCGCTCGCTCGGGCCGGTGCCGGTGCCGGTGGTGCCCGCCACCTGCTCGGCACGTTGGGGGGAGGCGAGTTCGCGGTGCTGACCGGCGTCGTCCTCGGCGCCGCCGCCGGTGGCGCCGTCGTGGTCCTCGATGGGCTGGCCACATCGGTGGCCGCCCTGGCCGCCGTCCGGATCGAGCCGGCGACCTCGGCCCACCTGATCGCCGGCCAGCGCAGCCGGGAGCCGGGCCACCCGCCGGTCCTGGCCGCCCTCGGCCTGGAGCCGCTGCTCGACCTGCGATTGCGGGCCGGCGAGGGGGTGGGCGCGACTCTGGCTGTCCGCCTGCTGCGGGCGGCCGTGGACCTGCGCCTGGCCACCGCCCGCACCGGGCCCGATCGGTAACCTCTAGCCGGGATCGGCCTCGTGGCCCGGTGACCGTAGGCCCCGGTAGGCGTCGACCGGGCCCTGGCGGCCGGTGACCACCTCATGGATCTCGTGGCAGATGGGCAGCTCGACGCCATACTGCTCGGCCAGGTTGAGAGCCAGGCGGGCGGTGTTCACGCCCTCGGCGACCATGTGCATCTCGGCCAGGATCTCGTCCAGCTGCTTGCCGCGACCCAGCATTTCGCCGACCGTCCGGTTGCGGCTGTAGGGGCTCATGCAGGTGGCGACCAGGTCGCCCATACCGGCCAGGCCGGACAGCGTCTGAGGCTCGGCCCCCATGGCCACCCCGAGGCGGGTGAGCTCGGCCAGGCCCCGGGTGATCACCGCCGCCCGGGTGTTGTCACCGACGCCCAGACCCTCGCCGATGCCGGCGGCGATGGCGATCACGTTCTTCAGGGCGCCGCCGATCTCGCAGCCGATCACGTCGTGGTTGCGGTAAACGCGGAACAGCTTGTGCTGCAGGACCTGCTGCAGGGCCGACGCGACCCGCTGGTCCTCGGTGGCGATGACGCTGGCGGCCGCCTGGCCGGCCATGATCTCCCGGGCCAGGTTGGGGCCGGACAGGGCGGCGATCGGATGGCCCGGCACGGCATCTTCGATGACCTCGGTCATCCGCAGCAGCGTCACGCCCTCGATGCCCTTCGTCAGGCTGACGATGGGCACCCACGGACGGAGCCACTGACGGGCCTCGTCGAGCGCCCCTCGAAAGCCCTTGGAGGGGACCCCGACGATCAGCACATCGGCGGCCCGGACGGCCTCCTCCAGCTCGGATGTGGCCCGCAACCGGCGGGGCAGCGTCGTAGCCGGCAGGTAGGTGGCGTTGGTGTGCTGTTCGTTGATCTCCCCGGCTACGTCGGGGTTGCGGGCCCATATCAGTGTCGGGTTGAGCGCCGTCGTCAAGCTGGCGACCGTTGTTCCCCAGGACCCCGCCCCCAGCACGGTCACGTTCATGGTCGTCCCCCGATCTTCAGTGTCACAGGTGGGGGGTAGGGTAGCCAGGCAGTGGTCCCGGAAGGAGCTTGATGGCTGACCAAGCCACGTTCGAACAGCAGGCGATGGAGTACATGGGCTCGCTGTACAGTGCCGCCCTGCGTATGACGCGCAATGCCTCGGACGCCGAGGACCTGGTCCAGGAGACCTACCTCAAGGCCTACCGGGCGTTCGGATCGTTCCAGGAAGGGACGAACCTGAAGGCCTGGCTGTATCGGATCCTGACCAACACTTTCATCAACTCGTACCGGGCCCGGCGTCGGCGGCCGGAGCAGACCGAGTTGGATGAGGTCGAGGACCTGTACCTGTACCGGCGGCTGGGCGGTCTGGAGGCGGTGACCGCCGGGCGCAGCGCCGAAGAGGAGGTGCTCGAGCACTTCACCGAGGGCGAAGTGAAGGCGGCGGTCGAAGCGCTTCCGGAGCAGTTTCGGATGGCCGTCCTGCTGGCCGACGTCGAAGGATTTTCCTACAAGGAGATCGCCGACATCCTCGAAGTGCCGATCGGCACTGTGATGAGTCGGCTGCATCGCGGAAGAAGAGCGCTGCAAAAGGCGTTACATGATTTTGGAACGGCACGAGGTCTGGTCGGCACGGCCGGCGAGACGCCGGGCTAGCAGGCTCCTCACCACCGAGGTACCAGGACCAATCGGGACGTCGAAGCGGACATGGACGATCAAGACAACCAGTACAACGTCGAGGACCTCTACCGGGCCAACGATTGCCAGGAGGCCCTGCACACGCTGTACCACTACCTCGACGGGGAGCTGACCGAAGACCGCCGCGTGGCCATCGAGCACCACCTCCACGAGTGCGAGCCGTGCCTGCACGCGTTCGATTTCGAGGCGGAACTTAAGATCGTGATCGCCCGGTCATGTCGCGACCAGGTGCCCGATCACCTCCGGTCCAAGATTGCCCAGGCCCTATCCGAGGCATCCAAAGGCAAGCAGGGAAGCGTATAGGGAAGGGAAGATCCCGAGCCCTGTAGACGTTGCGAGGTATGAGATGAGCGAACGATCCCTTGGAGGACACACCCTCAGCGGCAGTGAACGGCCGTCCCGGTCGTTCGGCAAGGACCGCACTTGTCGGGAGACCGGCTGCGAGACCAAGCTGTCCATGTACAACAGCGGGAAGTACTGCTACCGGCACGAACCCATGGCTGTCCCCCGCACCCGCGGCAAGAAGATCGCCTAGATCCATCCCTTGGGCCCGCCCGACCGGTCGGGCCCACCCGGGTAGCCGTCCCCGGACGGATAGGGAGCAGGGACGGATACGATGCCTCATGCCGACGAAGAACGCCCTATGGCCGAGCTGATCGCCTGGGATACCGCCGGCCAGGTGGCTCGGCGGGTGGCCCGCCAACAGGTTCCCCTGTCCGACTACGAGCGCCGCTCCCTCGAGTCGGACTTCGAGGAGATGACCTCGCGGGCCGAGGACTTGGTGGCGGCCGAGACCGGGTTGCGGTCGCTGGCCGGACCGGCCCGGGCCCGGGTGGCCGACCGGGGCCAGTGGGTCGACGCCAACATCGCCTCCTTCCGCCGGTTGCTCCGGCCGGTGCTGGCCAAGTTGGAAGCCCGCACCTCTTCCGGCCGGATGTCGCCGCTTCCGGCCTCGGTGACCCGTCAGGTGGCCGGCGCCGAACTGGGCGCCGTGCTCGGCTGGATGTCCGGCCGGGTGCTCGGTCAGTACGACCAGCTTCTCATCGAGGAAGAACGGCCCGAGGAGCAGGACATCGTCTACTACGTGGGCCCTAACGTGGTGGCCATCGAGCGCAAGTTCGGTTTCGATCCGGCCCAGTTCCGTCTGTGGCTGGCCATCCACGAGGTCACCCACCGCATGCAGTTCACCGGGGTGCCGTGGCTGCGCCCTCATTTCCTCGGCCTGGTGGACCGCACCCTGGCCGGGTTCGACCCCGACCCGAAGGCGATCCTCTCTGCGCTGCGCCGCAGCGCCGAGAGCGTCCGGGCCGGGCACAACCCGCTCGAGGAGGGCGGTCTGGCGTCAGTCATTGCCGGCCCGGAGCAGTTCGCCGCCATCCAGGAGATCGGCGGGATGATGAGCCTGTTGGAGGGCCACGGAGACGTCACGATGGACCGGGCGGCCACCGATCTGATCCCCAGCGCCCCCGAGTTCAGTCGCACCCTCCACCAGCGCCGCCAGCAGCGGGGCCTGACCAAGTTGATGTCGGTCCTGCTCGGCCTGGACGCCAAGATGCGCCAGTACGAGCAGGGCGAACGGTTCATCCAGGCGGTGGAGAAGTCCGGCGGCCGGGAGCTGTTCGACCGCGTTTGGGAGGGCCCGGAGCTACTGCCCAGCATGGCCGAGATCCGGGCCCCCGAAGAGTGGATCAGTCGGGTCACGGAGCAGGGCCAGCCGGCCACCGTGACCGGGTGAACCTGCTGCCGGCCGTGGCCGCTCCCATCGAGGGCTCATGGTTGGCCGGGGTGCTGGGCCGGTGCGCATTCCCGGATCCGAGCGGCGGCCCGGTGACCCTCGCCGTTTCGGGCGGAGCCGACTCGACCGCCCTCATGGTGCTGGCCGGCCGGGCCGGCCTTTCCGGAACCGTCGTACACGTCGACCACGGTTTGCGGCCCGGTTCGGCGTCCGAGGGTGACTACGTGGCTCAGGTCGCCGCCGGCCTCGGTTTCGAGTTCCGTCAGGAGCGGGTCGAAGTAGGGGCCGGGCCCGACCTGGAGGCCCGGGCCCGCCGGGCCCGGTACGCCGTCCTGCCGGCCGGCGTCCTGACCGGCCACACCATGGACGACCAGGCTGAAACCATCCTGCTCAACGTGCTGCGCGGTGCCGCCCTCGACGGCTTGGCCGGTATGCGTCACCCGGCGCGGCCCTGGCCCGGAGGTCGCCCGGGCCCGGATACGGGCGCGGGTGTCGGCCTCGACGACAGCTTTGACTCCCTGGTCGATCGTCAGGAAGATCACGCTGGGAGCGCCCGCACCCGGCGACCGCTCCTCGGTCTGCGCCGGAGCGAGACGGTCGAGGTGTGCCGGCGCAGCCGACTCGATCCGCTTGCCGACCCGTCCAACCAGGACGACCGATTCCGTCGCAACCGGGTCCGATCCGAACTGCTGCCGCTGGTCAATCTGATCGCCGAGCGGGACGTGGTCCCGGTCCTGGCCCGCCAGGGTGCGCTGTTGGCCGACGACGCCGAACTCCTGGACGATCTGGCCGCCGCCGTCGATCCGACCGATGTGGCGGCCCTCAGGTCGGCTCCCGCCCCCCTCGCCCGCCGGGCGCTTCGGTCGTGGCTGCGCGCCGGAGCCGAGCGCCACCCGCCGACGGCGGCCGAACTGGCCCGGGTGATGGATGTGGCGGCCGGCCACCATCAGGCGTGCCAGCTGGCCGGCGGTCGCCGAGTCGCCCGGAGCGGCGGACGCCTCTATCTTCAGGATTCTTCATGCCGAGAGGAGCCCGAATGAGCGACACGGCCGGCGCCGCCGACCACCCGGCCGGTCCGGGTGAGGACCCGGCCCACGGTGATCCGCACATCGGCCGGACGGTGGTGTCGGCCCGGGAGCTGCAGGCCAAGATCGCTGAGCTGGGCGCGGCCATCACCACCGATTACGCCGGCCGGCCGCCTCTCCTGGTCGGCGTCCTGAAGGGGGCCTGCTTCTTCCTCGCCGACCTGGCCCGGGCCATCAAGCTGCCCCTCGAGATCGATTTCATGGCTGTCTCCTCTTACGGGAGCGCCACCACCACCAGCGGTGTGGTGCGCATCGTCAAGGATCTCGACGCCGACCTGACCGGGCGCCACGTGCTGATCGTGGAGGACATCGTCGATTCCGGCCTGACGCTCTCCTACCTGCGGCGCAACCTGGCCGCCCGGCACCCGGCCTCGCTGGAGGTGGTCGCCCTGCTGGTCAAGGACGGCCTGCAGTCGGTCGACCTGGAGCTGGCTTACGAGGGGTTCCGCATCCCGCCCGACTTCGTGGTGGGCTACGGCCTCGACGTGGCCGAGAAATACCGCAATCTGCCGTATCTGGCGACTTACCTGGACAGTCCCGGAGCCGACCCGGCCAGTACCCTGGATTCGCCATGAAGAAGATCGTCCGGTCCCGCTGGGCCTACCTCGCCCTGGCCGCGCTCGTCGGGATGATCCTCCTGCTGACCCTGCGGGGCGGTCCCGACCGCACCACCTTGACGCTGAGCCAGTTCAACACCGATCTGGGCATCCACGGCCAGATCGTGTCGGCCACCATCCACGACGACTCCAGCACCATCACCGGCAAGCTGGCCAACGGCAGGAACTTCCAGGTCACGTACCCGTCCCGGCTGCAGGACACGCTGGCCGAACGGCTGCTGGCCACCGGCGGCAAGATCGCCGTCTCGCACAGCGGCCCCAGCCTCGGTTGGGTGATCATCGAGACCTACGGCCCGATCCTGCTGCTGGGCGGCGTTCTCGTCTTCGCCGTCCTGGCCATGCAGGGCGGGGGGTCCCGGGTCATGCAGTTCGGCAAGGCCCGCACCCGGACGGCCAACAAGGAGCAGCCCAAGGTCACCTTCGCCGACGTGGCCGGCGCCGAGGAGGCCGTCGCCGAGCTGCAGGAGATCAAGGAGTTCCTCGAATCCCCGGCCCGTTTCCAGGCCCTCGGTGCCAAGATCCCGAAGGGGGTGCTGCTGTTCGGGCCGCCCGGGACGGGCAAGACCCTGCTGGCCCGGGCGGTGGCCGGCGAGGCGGGTGTCCCCTTCTTCTCCATATCCGGATCGGACTTCGTCGAGATGTTCGTCGGCGTCGGCGCCAGCCGGGTGCGGGACCTGTTCGAGCAGGCCAAGGCCAACTCGCCGTCGATCGTGTTCATGGACGAGATCGACGCCGTCGGCCGCCATCGCGGCGCCGGGCTGGGCGGCGGCCACGACGAGCGGGAGCAGACGCTCAACCAGCTGCTGGTCGTGATGGACGGTTTCGACGTGCGCGGCGGCGTGATCCTGATCGCCGCCACCAACCGGCCCGACATCCTGGATCCGGCCCTGCTCCGGCCTGGCCGCTTCGACCGCCAGATCGTGGTCGACCGGCCCGATCTGGCCGGTCGGCGCAAGATCCTCGAGGTCCACGCCAAGGGCAAGCCGCTGGCCGCCGGGGCCAACCTGGACGTGCTGGCCAAGCGGACCCCCGGGTTCACCGGCGCCGACCTGGCCAACCTGCTCAACGAGGCGGCCATCCTCACCGTCCGCCGCAATCTCCGCCAGATCGGGATGCGCGAGTGCGAGGAGGCCATCGACCGGGTGCTGGCCGGCCCGGAGCGCAAGACCCTGGTCATGAGCGAGCACGACAAGCTGGTCACCGCCTACCACGAGGCCGGCCACGCCATCGTCGGCCATCTGCTTCCCCACGCCGACCCCATCCACAAGGTCTCGATCGTGGCCCGGAGCCGGTCGCTCGGGCTCACCTACACCCTCCCCGAGGACCGCTACAACCACTCCCGCAGCCAGCTGCGCGACGCCATGGCCATGTGCCTGGGCGGGCGGACCGCCGAGGAGATTGTCTTCCAGGAGCCGACCACCGGGGCCGAGAACGACATCGAGAAGGTGACCCGCATCGCTCGGGCCATGGTCACCGAGTACGGGATGAGCGACACCCTGGGTCCGCAGCAGCTGGGTCAACGGGACGGCGAGGTCTTCCTCGGCCGTGAGCTCAACCACCAGGCCAATTACTCCCAGGAGATCGCCGCCGTCATCGACGGCGAGGTGCGGGACCTGATCGACGAGGCCCACGATCGGGCCCGGGCGGTGCTCAGCCACCACCGGGACATCCTCGATCGGATGGCCCGCGAGCTGGTCGAGCGGGAGACGCTCGACACGATGGACTTGGAAGTCATCCTCGGACCGCTCAGCCCCTGGCCCGTTTCCGGGCCGCCAACCGGCCCGGCGGGCGGCCGGCGCACCTCGGACAAGGGCGATTCCCGGCCCGTCCCGGTCGACGCCGCACCGGCTCCGGCGGCCGCCCGGACCACCCGTCGCCGCCCGGTCGTGGCCGCCGGCCGGGCCGTTCCGGTGGCCCGCACCGCGGCGGCGGACAAAGCCAACCCGCCGGCCCGGCGGCCGGCGACGACGTCCGGTCGCTCCACGACGACCGCTGACAGTTCGGGAGCCGCCCCCCGGCCGGCGGCGCCTGCCGGCCGATCGACGGCCACCCGTAGCGCGGCGAAGGCGACCGGTGCCTCGGCCCGCCGCTCGGCCCCGGCCCCGGCGCCGGCCGGCCGCGACGCGGTCAAGCCGGCCAAGGCGAAGACGACGGCGGCGGTCCGCAAATCCAAGGCCCGGTCGGACGAGCCACTACCGGTCGCCGCCCGGCGGACCCGGACCCAACCCAAGGTCAGCGAGCCTTGAACCTGGACGACCGCCACCGTTCGGCGGACGAACCGGCACCGGCCGGCGCGGGTGTCGACGTCCTCCGCATCGAGGCCGCCGTCCGCGAAATCCTGATCGCCATCGGTGAGGACCCCAACCGGGACGGGCTGGTGGACACGCCCCGGCGGGTGGCCCGCATGTACCAGGAGGTGTTCGCCGGTCTGTCCGAGGATCCGGGCGAGCACCTCAAGGTGGTCTTCGAGGCCGACCATGACGAGATGGTCATGGTCAAGGACATCCCGATCTACAGCGTGTGCGAGCACCACCTGGTGCCATGGTTCGGCCGCGCCCATGTCGCCTACATCCCGAACAAGGACGGGCGCATCACCGGGCTGTCCAAGCTGGCCCGGCTGGTCGACGGGTTCAGCCGACGGCCGCAGGTGCAGGAACGGTTGACGACGCAGGTCGCCGACCGGCTGCAGGACGTGCTGGAGCCCCGGGGGGTGCTGGTCGTGGTCGAGGCCGAGCACCTGTGCATGTCCATGCGGGGCGTGCGCAAACCAGGAGCCACAACCGTTACCTCAGCCGTCCGGGGCCTCATGCGTAACAGCGTGGCCGCCCGCAACGAGGCGATGAGCTTCATCCACGGCAGCCGCTGACCCTCCCGATTTCGGGATTTGGTGGCCCGAACCGGGCTTGGCGACGGTCCCGCCCCGATACGCTGACCCGGGTGGCCCGGGTAATGGGAGTATTGAACGTGACCCCGGACTCTTTTTCCGACGGAGGCCGGTGGTTGGACGCGGCCGCTGCGGTCGAGCACGGCCGATCGATGCGGGCCGAAGGGGCCGACGTCATCGACGTGGGCGGCGAGTCGACTCGCCCCGGGGCTCAGCAGGTGAGCGTCGAAGAGGAACTGCGGCGGGTCATCCCGGTGGTCGAGGTCCTGGCCGCCGACGGGCCGGTGTCGATCGACACCCGCAAGGCGGAAGTGGCCCGGGCCGCAGTCGCCGCTGGCGCCACCATGATCAATGACGTTTCGGCCACCCTCTGGCCGGTCGCGGCCGAGACCGGAGTGTCATGGGTCGCCATGCACATGCCCGCCGATCCGACGGTGATGCAGCAGCACGCCCATTACCGGGACGTGGTGGCCGAGGTCAGGGACCATCTGGTCGGCCAAGCCGAAGCGGCCCGGGCGGCCGGTGTACGGGAGATCTGGATAGACCCCGGAATCGGATTCGGGAAGACGGCCGACCACAATCTGAGCCTGTTGAAGCATCTCGACGTGCTGGTGGCGACCGGCTGGCCCGTCCTGGTCGGCACCAGTCGCAAGTCGTTCCTGGGTCGGCTGGCCGCCGACGCGGACGGCTCGCCGGCAGCAGCCGAGGATCGCCTGGAAGGAACCGTCGGCACCTCGACGTGGGCCATGGTGGCCGGTGCCCAGATGGTCAGGGTGCACGATGTACGGCCGGCGGCCATGGCGGCCCGGCTGGTCGGAGACAGAGCGCCGAGTGATCGACGGGCAGGTCAGGCCGTCGGCGCCAGGGAAGGAGTGGCGTGAAGGGGAAGTGGGCCAAGGGGATCCCGCCGCGGTTCTTCGCCTGGATCATCAAGGGAAAGCTGGCAGTCAGCGAGCGCCCCGGCGGCTACGCCCGTAACCATCGGAAGGTGCGCCGCCAGGAGGAGATTCTCTGGTTGCGAGGGGAGGAGTTCACCCGCATCGTCTCCCTGCTGCCATCGCCGCACAACCTGCACGCCTACGACGAGCTGGGTGTCACCTGGTCGCACCTGCCCCTCGGTCCGCACGACGACGCCGTCGCCGTGCTCGGTGACCTCTACACCCAGATCAGGGACTGGCTGGCGGCCGGCGAGCGCATCCTGGTGCACCAGGAGGAGTTGGGCGATCGGCTCATGGGCGTTGTCGCCGGATATCTGAGGTGGTCGGGCATGGTGCCGAGCGGGCCCAAGGCCATCGCCATCGTCGAGCGCATGCTTGCCCGCCAGATGGGTCCGGCCGGTCGCGAGCTGGTCGCACTGGCCCCCAACCTGGTCGGCTGCGCCCCGGAACCGCTCGGCGCCGAGTAGGCCAGGCCGGATGGCCGACTCCATCCAGCTGCGCGGCATACGGGCCGTCGGCCGCCACGGAGTGCTCGACGAGGAGCATCAGCGGGCCCAGCCCTTCGAGGTCGACCTGGACCTGGCCATCGACCTGACCACGGCCGGCCGCACCGATGCGCTGGCCGACACCGTCGACTACGGCGCCATCGCCCAGCTGGTCGTCGACCAGATCGGGGGCGAGCACGCCGAACTGCTCGAGCACCTGGCCGATCGCATCGCCCGGGCCACCCTCGACGCCGGCCCGGCGGTCACCTCGGTACAGGTCACGCTGCGCAAACTGCGCCCACCGGTGCCGGTCGACATGGCCTCCGCCGGCGTCACCATCCGCCGGGTCCGCGCCGGCGATGCGCCGGGCGGGGCGGGCCGGTCGCCGGCCGATCACATCGATGAGGCGCCGGGCGGACCCGGGCGGCCGCCGGTCGCCGGCCGCTGACCGCCGTGTCCGCCCGCCGGCCCCGCCCGCAATCGGCCATCACCCGCCGGCCGCAGTCACCGACGGGCGACGCCCCGTCACCACCGACGATCGAGAGCGCCGTCCAGGAGCGCCGCCAGCCCCGGGCCCCGGTGCGGGCGTTCCTCGCCCTCGGCTCCAACCTGGGCGACCGGCGGGCCTACCTGAAGGCGGCCATGCGTCGCATACCGGACGTGACCGCAGTGTCGCAGCTGTACGAGACCGACCCGGTCGGGGGCCCGCCCGGACAAGGGGCGTTCCTGAACTGCGTGGTCGAACTGTGGACCACCCGCAGCCCGCGCGAGCTCCTGGCCGTCGCCCAAGCGGCCGAATCGGCGGCCGAACGGGTCCGGGTCGAGCGCTGGGGGCCCCGCACCCTGGACGTCGACGTCCTCCTGGTCGGCGACGAGGCGGTCAACGAGCCCGACCTCATCGTGCCCCACCCCCGCATGTGGGAGCGCGGCTTCGTGCTGGTACCGCTCGCCGACCTGGCCCCGGAGCTAGTCGTCGGTCACCTGACCACCGACATCGGCCGGGGCGTACGGCCGGTCGGCCCGCTGTAGGAGGGCGACGCGGAGAACGGGCTCCTACTTTGTTGGAAATTGTCAACTTTGTACGAAAACTGCGCCGCACGCATCGTTCTCATACAAAGTTGGTGGAATCTAACAAAATTACACCAACGGCACGGAGCCCCGCCACCCCGTCCGGCAAGCTATCCTGAGCCTTACCGTACGAACGGCACCCACCGGGGCCGGAACGTCGAAAGGCCACAACTTGCCCGTCGAAGTCATCCACCAGGCGGCTGCCTGGCGTGAGCGTCTGGACGCCTGCCGGTCCGAGGGCCGTCAGGTAGGACTGGTGCCGACGATGGGCGCGCTGCACGCCGGCCACATGTCGCTCATCCGTAGGGCCAGTGGGGACTGCGATGTGGTCGCCATGACCGACTACGTCAACCCGCTGCAGTTCGGCCCGACCGAGGACCTGGCCGCCTACCCGCGCGATCTGGACCGGGACGTGCAGATGGCCGAGGAGGCGGGCGCCCATTTCGTGTTCGCGCCGAGCACCGAGGAGTTGTGGCCGCAGCCGGGCAAGGCCTCGGTGAAGGTGGCCGACCTGACGTCGCCCATGGAAGGAGCCCGCCGGCCCGGCCACTTCGACGGCGTGACCACCATCGTGGCCAAGCTGCTCAACCTGACCGGTCCGTGCTGGGCCTACTTCGGCGAGAAGGACTATCAACAGTTGACCGTGGTCCGGCGCATGGTCTCCGATCTCAACATGCCGGTCGAGATCATGGGCCTGCCCACCGTGCGCGAGACCGACGGGCTGGCCCTGTCCAGCCGCAACGCCTACCTGACCGCCGACGAGCGCCGGGTCGCCCCCCACCTCTACTACACCCTCCTCGCCGGCAAGCGGGCCATCGAGGACGACGGCGTCGACGACCCCGACAAGGTCGAGGCCATCATGGCCAACTCCCTGGCCCGCCACCCCGAGTTCCGCCTGGACTACGCCCAGGTGGCCGATCCCGACGACCTGACCCGGCCGGCCACGGTGCGCCGGAGCGTCCGCCTGCTCGTGGCCGCCCACCTGGGCCGGGCCCGCCTCATCGACAACATCGACGCCAACCCGCCGACCGGCCACCCCTGAGCCGCCGCCCGCCCGCACCGCCCCCGCACCCGCCGCCCAAGTCCACCGAGCCCCCGCCCACCAGCCCTGCCAGCCAAGGAGATCCAACGTTGCGCCGCCGCATGATGAAGTCCAAGATCCACCGGGCCACGGTTACCGAGGCCGACCTCAACTACATCGGCTCGATCAGCCTAGACCCCGAGCTCATGGCGGCCGCCGACCTCCTCGAGCACGAGCAGGTCGCCGTGCTCGACATCGACAACGGGGCCCGCTTCGAGACCTACGCCATCGTCGGCCAGCCCGGCCAGGTGTGCCTCAACGGGGCGGCCGCCCGCCTGGTCCACCCCGGTGACAAGGTGATCATCATCACCTACGCCGACTACGAGACGGCCGAGCTCGAGACCTACGCGCCGACCGTCGTCCACGTCGATCAATGGAACCGCCAGGTCCCGGCCGAGGCGGTCCTCGACGGTCGCACCTGGCGGGGCGCCGCCAACTAGACCGGGCACCGGAGTGCCCGACCTCGACCTGCTCATCCTGGGTAGCGGCGTCGCCGGACTGTCGGCCGCCGTGCGGGCCGCCGCGGCCGAACCGGGACTGCGGGTCGGGATCGTCTCCAAGGGCCGCCTCGAGGACTCGGCCACCCAGTGGGCCCAGGGCGGTGTGGCCGCCGTGCTGCACGACACGGAGGCGGCGTCGGGCGGCGACGACTCGTTCGAGCTGCACGCCGACGACACGCTGCGGGCCGGCGTCGGCCTGTGCGACCGGGCGGCGGTCGAGGTGCTGGTGGCCGAAGGACCCCAGCGGGTCAGGGAACTGGCCCGACTGGGGGCCGAGTTCGACCGGGACGAGGCCGGCCGTTGGAAGCTGTCCCGGGAGGGCGGCCATTCGACGGCCCGCGTCGTCCACGCCGGCGGCGCCGCGACGGGGGCCGAGGTGGAACGGGCGTTGGTCGAGGCGGCCCGCCGGACGGCGGCGACCATCGAGGAGCACAGCCACGCCCTCGACCTGATCGTGGAATCCGGCCGCTGCCGTGGCGTCCGCCTGCCGGGCCGCGAGATCCGGGCCCGCCACACGCTTCTCGCCACCGGCGGGGCCGGCCACATCTACCCGGTCACGACCAACCCGGCGCAGGCCACCGGCGACGGGTTGGCCATGGCCCTGCGGGCCGGCGTAGCGGTGGCCGACGTCGAGTTCATCCAGTTCCACCCGACCGCCCTGGACGTGCCCGGCCGGGCCGGTCCCCGCCCGTTGCTGAGCGAGGCCCTCCGGGGCGACGGGGCACTGCTGCGCGACGGGGCCGGCGAGCGGTTCGTCGACGAGCTCCAGCCCCGTGATGTGGTGGCCAAGGCCATCGCCGAACGGGGCGGGGCGTGGTTGGACGTGTCAGAGGTGGCCGAGTTCGACGTGCGGTTCCCGACGTTGGCCGCCATCGCCCGGGCCGCCGGCCTCGACCCGCCCCGTGACTGGCTCCCGGTCGCCCCGGCCGCCCACTACATCTGCGGTGGGGTGCTCACCGATCTGGACGGGGCCACCACGATGCCCGGGCTGTGGGCGGCCGGCGAAGTGGCGTGCAGCGGCGTCCACGGGGCCAACCGGCTGGCGTCCAACTCCCTCGTCGAGGGGATGGTGTTCGCGGCCCGGGCCGTCGAGGCCATTCTCCAGGACAAAGGAGCACCCTCCTCGACCGGCGCCCTCCGCGCCGTCCTCGAGCCGGATCGGCTGGAGCCCGGCGATGTCGGGGCAGTCACACTGTCAGTAGTGCGTCCCTCGGTGGCGATCGGGTCGGCCGACGACGTCAAGAGCCGGGAGAGCCTGCAGCGGGCGATGATGGAAGGCGCCGGGGTGGAGCGGTCGGCGGCGTCGTTGACCGCCGCCACCCATGAGATCTCGGCTCTGGCTGCGGCCGGTCTGCCGGAGGGGGAGACGGCCAACCTGGTGACCGTGGCCCTGGCCCTGCTGGCCGCGGCGACGGCCCGCACCGAGAGCCGGGGCGGTCATCGCCGCCGGGATTTCCGGGAGACCTACCCGGCCCTTTCACATAGGTTCGTGCAGTGGTGAACGTCAGCTGGTTCGATCCCCCCGAGAACGCCGCTCGCGCCGTGGTGGCGCGCGCCCTGGAGGAGGACCTCGGCGTGTTCGGCGATCTGACCGCCGGCCTGGTCCCCCCCGACGCCACCGTGAGGGCGGTGCTGGCGGCCCGGGCCGAAGGGATCCTGGCCGGCCGGCTCAGCGCCTCGGTGGCCTTCGCCGCCGTCGACCCGGCCACCGAAGTCGAGTGGTTCGTGGCCGACGGCGACCGCCTGGTCCCGGGAACCGTCATCGCCCGTGTCGCCGGGCCGTTGCGGTCGGTGCTCACCGCCGAGCGGACGGCGCTCAACCTGCTCGGCCACCTGTCGGGGGTCGCCACCCTGACCCGTCGGTTCGTGGATGCGGCCGGCGACCACAAGGCCCGGATCCGGGACACCCGCAAGACCACACCCGGCCTGCGGGCCCTGGAGAAGGCCGCCGTGCGGGCCGGCGGCGGGGTCAACCATCGGGGGTCACTCTCCGACGGCATCCTGGTCAAGGACAACCACCTGGCTGGCCTGTCCATCGGGGAGGCGGTGGCCACCGCCCACGCCCGCTGGCCGGGTGTGGCCTGCCAGGTCGAGTGCGACACCATCGACCAGTTGAAGATCGCACTGGCGGCCGGTGCCGACCTGGTGATGCTGGACAACATGGACCCCTCAGAAGTGGCATCAGCCGTGTCACTGGTGGCCGGACGCGTCCCGGTCGAGGTGTCCGGGCGGATCACGCCGGACACAGTCGCCGCCTACGCCGCGGCCGGTGTCGACCTGATCTCGGTCGGCGCCATCACCCATTCCGCCCCGGTGCTCGACATCGGGCTGGACCTCGAGCAGGACGCCCGCTTGCGGGACATCGGCGCGGAGGGGTAGTCGAGTGCTCGTCGCCATCGACGTGGGCAACACGCAAACCGTCATCGGCCTGTTCGGCCCGGGCGACGGCCCGGCCGGCAGCGGCCCCGACCTGCTCTACCACTGGCGAATCTCGACAGTGGCGTCGCGCACGGCGGACGAGATGGCGCTGCTGATCGACCAGTTGTTCCAACTGCAGGGGCTCGATCCGGAGGAGACCATCTCCGGCATCGCCGTGGCGTCAGTGGTGCCCCGCCAGCGCACGACCCTGCGGGAGATGACCCAGAAGTGGTTCAAGGTCGACACCGTGATCGTGGAGCCGGGTGTCCGCACCGGCATGCCCATCCACTACGACAACCCGAAAGAGGTCGGTGCCGACCGCATCGCCGACGCAGTGGCGGCCTACGAGCGTTACGGCGGGCCGACCATCGTCGTCGACTTCGGGACCGCCACCACCTTCGAGGTGGTCTCGGAGAAGGGCGAGTACCTGGGTGGCGTGATCATCCCGGGCATCGAGATCTCGCTCGAAGCGCTGTTCAGCCGGGCCGCCCTGCTGCCGCGCGTCGAGTTGGTCGAGCCTCGGAGTGTGCTGGCCAAGAACACCGTCGAGTCGGTCCAGAGCGGGGTCATCTACGGGTTCGCGGCCCAGGTCGACGGCCTCTGCCGGCGCCTGGAGGACGAGCTGGGACCCTGCACCGTCGTCGCCACCGGCGGTCTGGCCGGCCTGATCGGCCCCCATTCCTCGGCCATCGAGTACCACGAGCCCTGGCTCACCCTCGAAGGTCTGCGCATCATCTTCGGACGAAATCAGAAATAAAATAACAATGTCATTAGATCCCCCCTACCGGATTGAACCGGACGCCCGGACCGGCGAGCTGCAGATGAAGTACGCCGGCATCGAGGCCAACACCGGTACCGGTGACGTGGTCACCATCGCCGGGCGCATGATGCTGCGACGCGACCAGGGCCGCCTGGCCTTCGCCGACCTGCGGGACTCGAGCGGGTCGATCCAGCTCTTTGCCGGGGTCAAGTGGACGGCCGACTTCGAGGGCTTCGTGAAGCTGTCGCTGGGGGACTGGATCTCGGCCACCGGCGAGGTCATCAGGACCCGCACCGGAGAACTGTCAGTACAAGTGACAGAGTGGACGCTGCTGGCCGAGGCCCGGCGCAGCTTCGGTGACAAGTTCCGGGGCATCGCCGACACCGACATGCGCTACCGCCAGCGCTACGCCGACCTGTGGGCCAACGAGGACTCCCGCCGCACGCTGCAGTTGCGCAGCCGGGTCATGTCGTGGACCCGCCGCTGGCTGGACGACCAGGGATTCGTCGAGGTGGAGACGCCCATCTTCCACCCGCTTCCGGGCGGCGCCGCGGCCAAGCCGTTCGTCACCCACCACAACACCCTCGACATCGACCTGTACCTGCGCATCGCCCCGGAGCTGTACCTGAAGCGGTTGGTGGTGGGCGGCTTCGAGCGGGTGTACGAGATGGCCCGGGTGTTCCGTAACGAGGGGCTGTCCCCCCGGCACAACCCGGAGTTCACCATGCTCGAGCTGTACCAGGCCTACGGGGACTACACCGACATGATGGCGCTGGTGGAGAACATGGTGGCCGGAGCCGCGGAGGCGTTCCTCGGGACGACGGAGTTGAGCTACGGGGGCCGTCCTTTGACCGTGACCGCACCGTGGCGGCGGGCGACCATGACCGAGCTGATCGCCGAGCACGCCGGGGTCGAGGTCGACCTGGACACCCCGATCGACGAGCTGCGGCGGGTCGCGTCCGGCGCAGGAATCGAGCCGAACGACGCCTGGGGGCCGGGCAAGCTGCTGCTCGAGATCTACGAGAAGACCACCGAGGCCAACCTCTGGGGGCCGATCCATGTGATGGATTACCCCAAGGAGGTATCCCCGCTGGCCCGGGACCACCGCAGCCGGCCCGGCTACGTCGAGCGGTTCGAGTCGATCGTGGCCGGCCGCGAGTTGTGCAACGCCTTCTCCGAGCTGCTCGACCCCGACGAGCAGCGGGCCCGCTTCGAAGGTCAGGCCCGGGCCAAGGCAGCCGGCGACGACGAGGCCATGGCGCTCGACGAGGACTACATCCGGGCGCTCGAGTACGGCCTGCCGCCGACCGCCGGCATCGGCATCGGCATGGACCGGGTCATCATGCTGTTGAGCGACTCCGACGCCATCCGCGACGTCATCGCCTTCCCGACCCTGCGTCCCGAAGCGGGTTGATCCGCCGGGCGGCTCGGTGCGGGCCGTCGGCCGGGGGTTCGGCGTATCAACTCGGTTCGGGCCTGTCGGCTGGGGGCGGGAGCGTTCTGTGGGGGTCGGACGGTTCTGTGTTCGATTCTCGGGACCTGATACCGAACATCGCCCACAGATAGGAGCAGGCCGTCCAGCTGGTCGGCGCCGACCGGCGGGGCTACTCGGTCAGGTCGTCGAGCAGGCGGTGGCCGACGCCGGCCAGCACCTGGCAGTCGCCCAGAAGATCCAGGGCATCGGCGGCCCGGTCGGCCCACTCCCGCCCGGTGGTGATCGACGATGCGATGGCGGGGGTCGACAGCACCAGGTCCCGGGCCTTGTCGCGCGCGGGTGCATCGAGGGGCGATCCGAGCAGGGCGCCCAGGTCGCCACCGACGCCGGGGACGGCCAGCGCCCGCAGCACTGGAAGGGTGTAGGTGCCCTCGACCAAGTCGTGGCCGGCGGGCTTGCCCAGTACGTCGTCGGTCGCCACCAGGTCCCGGATGTCGTCCCAGATCTGGAACGTGATGCCGAGGGCGTAGCCGTAATCGGTCAGGGCCTCGACGATGGCCTGGTCGGCGCCCGCGGTCAGGCCGCCCACCCGGGCCGCAGTCGACATCAGCGAAGCCGTCTTGCCGCCGATGGAGGAGAAGTAGGCCGCTTCGGTCCGGCTGGTGTCGAAGGCATACCGGAGCTGGCCGACCTCGCCCTCGCAGAGCCGGCTGATGGTCCGGGCCATGAGCCCGGCGACCTCGGTGCCGAGGGACGATGCGATCTCCGAGGCCCGGGCCAGGAGGAAGTCGCCGGCCAGGATGGCCACCAGGTTGCCCCAGCGGGAGTTCACGCTCTCCACTCCCCGGCGGGAGGTGGCCTCGTCCATCACGTCGTCGTGGTAGAGCGAGCCCAGGTGGACCAGCTCGACCGACACCCCGCCCTGGATCACGTCTCCGGTCACGTCGCTACCGCACGCCTGGGCGGCGGCGACGGTCAACGCCGGGCGCAGCCGCTTGCCGCCGGCCTGCACCAGGTGGCCGGCCACCTCGCTCAGGAACGGGTCATCGGCCCGGGTGGCGGCCGACAGGGCCAACTCCACCCGACCGAGAGATGCCTCGATCCCGGGAAGATGGAGAGCCTCGACGACGTTCATTCTTGGGCGAGGCTACGCGACCCCTGGGGCTAAGTAGCAACCCGGAATCGGCCGATGGTTCATTACGAGGCGGTGAGATTGGCCGCCGGCCCACCGTACGGACCATTGACCCGGGTCCGGGTAGACTGCAGTAACGGAGGACCAGCATGTTCGAACGTTTCACTGACCGAGCCCGGAGAGTCCTGGTCTTAGCCCAGGAGGAAGCGCGACTCCTCAACCACAACTTCATCGGGACCGAGCACATTCTGCTCGGCCTGATCCACGAGGGCGAAGGAGTGGCCGCCAAGGCCCTCGAATCCCTCGGCATCAGCCTCGAGGCGGTGCGCGAAAAGGTTGAGGAGACCATCGGCCCAGCCGGGTCATCCACGACCGGATCACCCCCTTTCACCCCCCGTGCGAAGAAAGTCCTCGAGCTCTCTCTGCGCGAAGCGCTCCAGTTGGGGCACAACTACATCGGCACCGAGCACATGCTCCTCGGTCTCGTCCGCGAGGGCGAGGGCGTGGCCGTGCAGGTGCTCGTCAGCCTGGGCGCCGACCTCTCCCGGGTCCGCCAACAGGTCATACAGCTCCTGTCCGGCTACCAGTCACCCGGCGGCAAGGACCCGGCGGCTGCCGGTGTCGGCCCGTCCGGTGGCCAGGAGACACCGACCGGATCTCCCGTTCTCGACCAGTTCGGCCGCAACCTCACCCAGCTGGCGCGGGAGCGCAAGCTGGACCCGGTGATCGGGCGCGAGCGCGAGATCGAGCGGGTCATGCAGGTGCTGTCCCGCCGGACCAAGAACAACCCGGTCCTGATCGGCGAGCCGGGCGTCGGCAAGACGGCCATCGTGGAGGGGCTTTCGCAGAAGATCGTTTCGGGTGATGTGCCCGAAACCATCAAGGGCAAGCAGCTCTACACCCTCGACCTGGGCGCCCTCGTCGCCGGTTCCCGCTACCGCGGTGATTTCGAGGAGCGGCTGAAGAAGGTTCTGAAGGAGATCCGCACCCGCGGCGACATCATCCTGTTCATCGACGAGCTCCACACCCTGGTGGGTGCCGGGGCGGCCGAGGGGGCCATCGACGCCGCCTCCATCCTGAAGCCGATGTTGGCCCGGGGTGAGCTGCAGACCATCGGTGCCACCACGCTCGACGAGTACCGCAAGCACCTGGAGAAGGATGCCGCCCTCGAGCGCAGGTTCCAGCCGATCAAGGTCGAGCAGCCGTCGCTGTCGCACACGATCGAGATCCTGAAGGGCCTGCGGGACCGTTACGAGGCCCACCACGGCGTGACCATCACCGACCAGGCCGTGGTCGCCGCCGCCAACCTGGCCGACCGCTACATCGCCGACCGGTACCTGCCGGACAAGGCCATCGACCTGATCGACGAGGCCGGCAGCCGGCTGCGCATCCGCCGCATGGCCACCCCGGCCGACTACAAGGCCATCGAAGATGAGATCGCCAAGGTCCGCCGGGACAAGGAGATCGCCATCGAGAAGCAGAACTTCGAGCAGGCCAAGAAGCTCCGCGAGAAGGAGGAGGAACTCCTCCAGCGCAAGGCGGCCAAGGAGCAGGAGTGGCGGGCCGAGGGCGTGGACCTGTTCGACGTGGTCGACGAGGAGGTCATCGCCGAGGTCCTGGCCAACTGGACCGGCATCCCGGTGTACAAGCTCACCGAGGAGGAGACGGCCAAGCTCCTGCGCATGGAGGACGAGCTGCACAAGCGGGTCATCGGCCAGGAGGACGCCATCAAGGCGGTCTCCCAGGCCATCCGCCGGACCCGGGCCGGGCTCAAGGATCCCAAGCGCCCGAGCGGCTCGTTCATCTTCCTCGGCCCCTCGGGCGTCGGTAAGACCGAGACGGCCAAGACCCTCGCCGAGTTCCTCTTCGGTGACGAGGACTCGCTGATCCAGCTCGACATGTCCGAGTACATGGAGAAGCACACCGTGTCCCGCCTGGTCGGCTCGCCTCCGGGCTACGTCGGCTACGAGGAGGGCGGCCAGCTCACCGAAGCGGTGCGCCGCAAGCCGTTCTCGGTGGTCCTGTTCGACGAGATCGAGAAGGCCCACCCCGACGTGTTCAACTCGCTCCTCCAGATCCTGGAGGACGGGCGGCTCACCGACTCGCAGGGCCGCACGGTGGACTTCAAGAACACCGTGATCATCATGACCTCGAACCTGGGCACCGCCGACCTGCGCAAGGCCACCGTCGGTTTCGCCAAGACCAGCGAGGCGGTCACCTACGAGAAGATGAAGCTGAAGGTCCATGAGGCGCTGAAGGCCCACTTCCGGCCCGAGTTCCTCAACCGGATCGACGACGTCATCGTCTTCCACGAGCTGACCAAGGACGAGGTCACCGAGATCATCGACCTGATGATC
Organism: Acidimicrobiales bacterium; assembly: GCA_035551615.1. Lineage (GTDB taxonomy): Bacteria > Actinomycetota > Acidimicrobiia > Acidimicrobiales > Palsa-688 > JAKCDU01. The sequence continues at coordinate 22,654 of DASZNC010000129.1, read as the reverse complement.
AAGCGGGTGCAACGGTCGCTCGAGTCCCAGGGGCTCCGCCTGGAACTGACCCAGGAGGCCAAGTACTTCGTGGTCGACAAGGGTTACGACCCCACCCTCGGCGCCCGCCCGCTCCGCCGGGCCCTCCAGCGCCTGGTCGAGGACCCGATGTCAGAGAAGATCCTCTGGAAGGAGTTCCGGGCGGGCGAGACGGTCATCGTCGACGTGGAGAACGACGCCGAGACGGGCGAGCCGGGCATCGTGTTCCGGACGGTCGAGGGCATCGAGCCCCCGCCGGTCGCCCTGGCCGGGGCCGGCAGCGGCGAATAGCGCTGCAAAGCTCTAAGGGGAGCCGCCGCCTTCGGGCGGCGGCTCTTTTCGTTGTGGTGGTCATGGCCCTGTCGGGGTGCTCGGTGTCCACGAACGTCGTGGTGACCGAGCAGCCGTCAGGGGCCGGCACCGTTTCGGTCACGGTTACCTTCGACCGGGCCGCACTGACCGGCGCCGGCGGCCTGGCGGCTCTGCGCAGCCAACTGGACACCGACGGCCTGCCGGCCGCCGGCTGGTCGGTCACCGGCCCCACGGCGACCTCTGCCGGCGGCGCGTCGATCCGGGCCACCCACGCCTTCGCCGATCCGGCCCAGCTGTCGGCGCTGGCCGGGCAGATCGCCGGGCCGAGTGTGTTCAAGATCGAGCTGAGCACCCACCGCACCTACTGGCACACCGACTACCGCCTGGCCGGCGGGGTGGACCTGACCTGCGGCATCGACTGCTTCGGCGATTCCGGCCTCTCCCATGCCACCGGCAGCCCGGTCGGGGTGGCCCCCGGATCGGCCGCCTCGCTGGCCCAGGTGTTCACCTTCCACCTGGCCGTGTCCCTCCCCGGGGCTCCGGCCGCTCGGTCGTGGGACATCCCCCTGGGCCACAAAGTGGCGTTGGCCGAGTCGACGCAGAGCGTCAACCACGACCATGTCCGGCAGGCCATCGCCGGTGCCGCCGTCCTCGCCTTCCTGCTGGTGGTACTGGTCGGGTGGCTGCTCGTGCGCCGGCGCCGCCGGCGGGCTGGGGCGTGGTGACCGGCCACTGAGGGGGCTACGGCTCTCCGGCGGGGGATCGGTCAGCGGGCATGCCAGGGGCTAGGACGATCCTTCGACCGGAGTGTGTGCAGAGTTGCTGACTATATCAGCGACTTTGAACATACCTAAGTTTAGGTAAGTCATTTTCTAGGTATTTCTACCAGGCCCGGGTCGCCGTCACACCCTCGTCGTAGGTTCATGGCATGGCCAGAGCGCGACTCCACTACCGGTGCCGGGAATGCGGGACGGCCACCCCCCGCTGGGCCGGGCGGTGCGGTCAGTGCGAGGAGTGGAACTCGATCGAGGAGATACCGGCCGATCCGACCGGGCGGCCCTCCCGGGCGGCACCGGTCGAGCTGGCTGCCATGGACGGGGCCGGCGGCGAACTGCTGCCCACCGGGATAGACGAGCTGGACCGGGTACTCGGCGGTGGGCTGGTGCCGTCCTCAGTAACGCTCATCGCCGGCGAGCCGGGCATCGGCAAGTCGACCCTGCTGCTGCAGATGCTGGCCGCCATGGCCCGCCAGGGACGTCGGACCCTGCTGGTGTCGGCCGAGGAGTCACCGACCCAGGTCCGCATGCGGGCCATGCGCCTCGGCCTGGTGGACGACGGGGTGTGGATCGCCGGCGACACCGATCTGGCGGCCATCCGCTCGGACGTGGCCAACCTGCGCCCGGACGTGTTGGTGGTGGACTCGGTGCAGACCATCAGCGATCAGGAGTCGGGCCTGGCCCCGGGTGCGGTGACGACGGTGCGGGCGTGCGCGCAGGCGCTGGCCGATGACGCCAAATCGGGCGGCCCGGCGGTGGTCCTGGTCGGGCACGTGACCAAGGACGGCTCGATCGCCGGCCCCCGGGTGTTGGAGCACCTGGTGGACACGGTGTTGTCGTTCGAGGGCGAGCGGCACCATTCGTTGCGCCTGCTGCGGGCGGTCAAGCACCGCTTCGGCGCCGTCGGCGAACTGGGCATGTGGGAAATGACCGGAACCGGGCTGCAGGAGGTGGCCGACGGGGCCACCTTCCTCCTGGCCGATCGCCGGCCGGGGATGCTCGGCTCGGTGGTGTTCGCCGGCATGGACGGTCGCCGGCCCATCCTGGTGGAGATCCAGGCGCTGGTATCGGCCAACTCCAGCCCGTCTCCCCGCCGGTCGGCAGCGGGGTACGACTCGGGACGACTGGGACAGTTGCTGGCGGTGCTGGACCGGTGGGCCGGCATCAGCCTCCACGACCGGGACGTGTACGTGTCGGCCGCCGGCGGCATCCGTATCGATGATCCGGGGGCTGATCTGGCGGTGGCGGCCGCCATCGCCTCCGCGTACACCCAGCGGGCGGTGCCCGACGACACCGTCCTGCTCGGCGAGGTCGGGCTGGGCGGCGAGCTGCGCCAGGTCGGCCACAGCCCCCGCCGGCTGGCCGAAGCCGGCCGCATCGGGTTCCGGCGGGCCGTCGTACCCCGGGGCGCGGCCGGAGCGGCCGACGTCATCGACCTGACCCGGGGGGCGGCCGCCGCCGATCGGCCGGTGACCGCCGGCCTGCGGGTCACCGGCGCCTCGCTATTGGCCGACGCCCTGGACCTGGTGCTGACCGGCCAGGCGGTCGGCCGGCCGCAGCTGCAGGTCCTGGCCGGTCGCGATTAGTCGACATCGGGCTGGCAACTCCGGTCGGGTCGGCCGCCCAGCCCCTAGAATCGCTCCAGTGGAACGCCGGCGCGCTGCTCTGATCGAAGCGCTCGGCACTATCGCCCCCGGGCGTCCCCTGCGGGACGGGCTCGACCGGGTCCTCCAGGCCAGCATGGGTGCCCTGGTCATCGTGGGTGATGGTCCCGAGGTGCTGTCCATCTGCTCGGGCGGCTTCCTGCTCGACGCCGAGTTCAGCCCGCAGCGTCTGGCCGAGCTGGCCAAGATGGACGGCGCCATCATCCTGGCCGCCGACGCCAGCCGCATCGCCCGGGCCAACGTGCACCTGGTGCCCAGCCCGAACGTGCCGACGTCGGAGACCGGCACCCGCCACCGCACCGCCGAGCGGGTGGCCCGGTCGATCGACGTCCCGGTGATCGCCGTGTCGGAGGACCTGTCGGTGATCACCATGTACCGCAACGACTCCAAGCACGCGTTGGAGTCGGTCGCCCGCCTGCTCGGCCGGGCCAACCAGGCCCTGTCCACCCTCGAGCGCTACCGGGATCGCCTGGACAGTGTCAGAAGCGCGCTGACGGCGTCGGAGGTGGAAGACCTGGTCACGCTGCGCGACGTGATCACCGTTCTGCAACGGGCCGAGATGGTCCGCCGCATCGCCGAGGAGATCGAGGGCTACATCGTCGAGTTGGGCACCGATGGCCGGCTGGTGCTGCTGCAGCTAGAGGAGCTGATGGCCGGCGTGGAGGACGAACGGCAACAGGTCGTACGCGACTACCGACCGGAGGATGACGACTCAGGGGCCGACGAGGCGGTGGCCGGCCTGGCCGACCTGCCCACGGAACGGCTGCTCGACGCCTCGATAGTCGCCGGGCTCCTGCTCGGCACCGAGAACCCGGACCTGGACTCGGGCCTGCAGCCCCGGGGCTACCGACTGCTGTCGAGGATCCCCCGCATCCAGGAGTCGATGGTCGACGCCATCGTCGGCCGCTACGGATCGCTGCAGAAGGTCATGCGCTCCGACGCCGAGGACCTGCAGGCCATCCCGGAGATCGACGCAGCGGCGGCCCGTACCATCAAGGACGGGCTCAACCGGCTGGCCGAAACCACCATCTTCGACCGCTACAATTGACCGGTCGCCCTCACCCGGGCCGTCCGTCACCTCGCGCCTGCCCGTCGCCAGCCGGTACCGGCGGACCGGATTCAGCGGGCCCGCTGCTCCAGCCGCTCGCGGTGCACGATCCGGTAGCGGCGGTCCAGCTGCTCGATCCAGCCCAGCCGGATGAATGCGGCAATGGATTTGTTGACGCGTTCCCGGGACGCACCGACCAGGCCGGCCAGTTCCTCCTGGGTGATGGGCAGCTGGAACTCCGACGCGTCGCCGGCCAGCTCGAGCAGCCGCTTGGCCGTACGCCCGGTCACGTCCAACAACACCGCGTCGGTGAGGGCGTCGTCGGTCACCCGCAGCCGCTGGGCCAGCAACGAGACCACGTTCCACAGCAGCGCCGGGTCCTCGTCGAGGGCGTCGCGGACCGGGCCGTAGGGGATGCGCAGCACGTTCGATCGCTCCAGCGCCCGGGCCGAGGCGGACCGGTCGCCGTCGTCGAACAGCGGCATCTCGCCGAACAGATCGCCCGGCTCCATGAGGGCGACGAGCGACTCACGACCGTCGGCCGAGCGGCGGCCGATGGCGATCCGGCCGCTCTTGACGACGAACAGCTCGTCGGCCGATTCCCCCTCCTGGAAGATGACGTGGTTGCGGTCGCAGGCCATGGGCTGGGCCGCCGCCTGGATGCGTTCGAGCACGGCGTCGGAGAACGCCGAGAACAACTCCGAGCGACCCAGCAACCCGATGTCTTCCATGTGCGGAGCGAGACTACCTGCCCGTTTTTCTGGAGTACGAAACGGCTCGTTCCACGCGGCCAGCGCTGAGCGCCCTACTGGTACCCTGGGAGACACCCCTTTTCGCTTCTGGAGACGCATTGACATTCGATGTAGGTGACAAGGTCGTCTACCCCCACCACGGCGCCGCCATAGTCGAGCGGCGAGAGGTGAGGGAGGCCTTCGGCGAGAAGAAGGAGTATCTGGTCCTTCGCCTGGCCTACGGCGACCTGACGCTGATGGTCCCGTCGGACAACACCGAAGAGGTCGGTCTCCGCGAAGTCATCAACGACGAAGAGGTCGAAGAGGTCTTCGCCGTGCTCCGCAAGAAGGACGTGCGGATGCCGACCAACTGGTCCCGCCGCTACAAGAACCACGTGGAGAAGCTGAAGTCGGGCGACATCTACCAGGTCGCCGAGGTGGTGCGGAACCTCTCCAACCGGGACAAGGACAAGGGCCTGTCGGCCGGCGAGAAGCGCATGCTGAACCGGGCCCGCCAGATCCTCGTCTCCGAGCTCACCTTCGCCATCGGTGTGGACGAGGCGGAAGCCGAGAAGAAACTCGACGACGCCCTCCCCTGAGTTGGAGGCGTGGGCGGTCGTCGTCGCGGCCGGAAGTGGCAGTCGCTTCGGCGCGCCCAAACAGTTCGCCGACCTGGCCGGCCGACCGGTCCTGGAATGGTCGTTGGACGCCGCCCGCCACGCCTGCACCGGTGTGGTGCTGGTGCTGCCACCGGATACCGACGGGTCGTTCACGGCCGATGTGGCGGTCAGCGGTGGTGCCACCCGGTCGGCGTCGGTGCGGGCCGGCCTCGACGCCGTCCCCGAATCGGCGACGGTGATCGCCGTCCACGACGCGGCCCGACCGCTGGCCCCGGTCGCCCTGTGGCGCGCCGTGATCGACGCAGTGGACGCCGGGGCCGACGCCGCCATACCGGCCGCTCCTGTCACCGACACTGTCAAAGAGGTGGCCGCCAACGGTCACCTCGTCACCCTGGACCGGTCGCGTCTGGTAGCGGTCCAGACACCCCAGGCGTTCCGCGCCGACGTCCTGCGCCGGGTGCACCGGGGCGCCGCCGAGGCCACCGACGACGCCGCTCTGGTCGAGGCCGCCGGTGGGTCCGTGCGACTGGTCGACTGGCCCGGCCACAATCTGAAGATCACCTCGCCCCTCGACCTGGTCGTCGCCGCCGCCCTGTTGGAGAACGCCCGGTGACACCGCGGGTCGGGCAGGGCTACGACATCCATCCTTTCAGCGACGATCCGGACCGCCAGCTGATCCTGGCCGGGGTCACTCTGGACGGGCCCGGCCTCACCGGTCACAGCGACGCCGACGTCATCGCCCACGCCGTCACCGACGCCCTCCTCGGCGCCGCCGGGCTGGGCGACATCGGCAGCCATTTCCCCGACACCGACGCGGCCTTCGCCGGCGTGGACAGCATGGAACTACTGGCCCGGGTCGTGCTCGAGGTGACCGGACAGCACGTGATCGGCAACGTCGATGTCACCGTGCTCCTCGAGGCCCCCAAACTGGCTGCCCACAAGGCCGAGATGGAACGCCGGTTGTCCGCGGTGGTCGGCGCCCCGGTCAGCGTCAAGGCCAAGCGGGGCGAGGGCCTCGGCCCCGTTGGCCGGCGGGAAGGCATTGCCTGCCTGGCCGTGGCCCTGATCGAGCCCAGATGAGCCCGGCCGGGCGCCCACCGCCACCCCGGCGCCGCGACGGTGCTGGCGGTGCCGGTGGAGGGAAGGGTGCCTCCGGCGGCCGGTCGGGCCGGTCTTCGGGGTCGGGAGGGGGTTCCGGCCGGTCTTCGGGGTCCGGGGGGAGCTCGGGACGGTCTTCCGGCTCGGCCCGGTCTTCGCGCTCCGGGGGCGCCTCTGGCCGGTCCTCAGCGGCCGGCCGTACGGCGTCGGGCGGCGCCGGTTCGGGGCGCGCCTCGGGATCGGCCGGCGCTTCCGGCCGGCGCCGGGGTGCGGGCCCCGGGGCCGACCGTCGGGCCCGGGACGACTCGGCCGGCGGGCTGGGGGGCACGCAGGTGGAGGGTCGCCAGGCGGTCAGAGAGCTGTTGCGCGCCGGCACCCGCCCGGTGCGCCAGCTGTATGTGGCCGAGGGGATCGGACCATCCGACCCGCTGGCCGAGATCCTGGACCTGGCCGCCGCCGCTGGGGTGGCCGCCCGGTGGGCCAGCCGTGAGCAGATCGCGTCGATGGCCGGCACCGAGGCCCCCCAGGGAGTGGTGGCGCTGGCCGGCCCGTTGCGGGAATGGTCGCTGGAGGATCTGCTCGCCGTGCCGGACGCGTTCCTGGTGGCCCTGGACGGGGTGACCGACCCGCACAACCTGGGCGCGGTCATGCGCAGTGCCTTGTGCGCCGGGGCCACCGGTGTGGTCATCGGTCGCCACCGCTCGGCGTCGCTCAGCCCGGCGGCAATGAAGGCCGCGGCCGGCGCCGTCGAACACTTGCCGGTGGCGGCCGTCACCGGTATTCCGGCCGCTCTGCAGACGATGGTCGGGTCCGGGATGTGGACGATCGGCCTGGACGCCCGGGGAACGACCGGAATCTGGGAGCTGACGGTGGCCACCGAACCGGTGGCGGTCGTGCTCGGTGCCGAGGGCCGCGGTTTGTCTCCGCTCTGCCGGTCCCGGTGCGATCTGGTCGCCAGTATCCCTCTGAGTGGGCCTCTCGATTCGCTGAACGTGTCGGCCGCAGCCGCGCTGGCCTGCTTCGAAGTAGCCCGCCGCCGGGCCGCCGACCGAACTAACTAGTTACTTCGAACTACGGCCGATCCCTGTTCGGGACTACTTTTGCGCCCTCCGACACGGATATTTTCCCTGATCGGCCTGTGATTTCTCCGGGATCGGGCGATTTGCGGTAGAACGTGACGGTTGACACGTGGGGCTATAACTGACTAGAAATAACTAGTCCATTCGATTCAGACATGGATGCACCTCCTGCACTAGTCCACCAACTCATAGCTGAGGTCACCGCAGATGTCCGTTGTAGCCGCCGCCTCCCTTTCCGATCTCGCCGACGAAGAACTCGCCATCCGCTTCCAGGATGGTGACTCCCTGGCGCTCGAGCTCCTGATCCAGCGTTACCGTCGCTTCGCCCGGGCCAAGACCCGCACCTACTTCCTGGTCGGGGCCGATGCCGACGACGTCGAGCAAGAGGGCATGATCGGCCTCTACAAGGCGGCCCGTGACTTCCGCAACGACCGTCAGGCGTCGTTCCGGGCGTTCGCCGAGCTGTGCGTGACCCGCCAGGTCATCAGCGCCATCAAGGCCGCTACCCGCCAGAAGCACCAGCCGCTCAACCGGTACGTCTCGATCTCCGGTGTCCGTGGCTCCGACGACCCGTCCGAAGGTGCCGTCGAGGAGCTGCTCGACGATCACCGGGCCGCCGATCCGGCCGATGAGGTCGTCTCCCAGGAGCAGATCGAGACGATCCGCCGCTCCATGGCCGAGAACCTGTCCAGCCTGGAGGTCGAGGTCCTGCGGCTGTACGTCGAGGGCAAGTCCTACAACGAGATCGGCACCCACCTGGGCCGCCACGTCAAGTCGATCGACAACGCCCTGCAGCGCATCAAGCGCAAGCTCGATCAGCACATGACGTCCGATGACGACGACTCGGAGCTCGCCCTCGCCTGCTGAGCCGGCCCTCTACCATCGGGCCTGTGAGCGTACCGACGAGCGAACCGACCAGCGATCCGTCTGAGGGGGTCCGCCAGTTCCGCTTCGAGCGCCCGCCGGGCGCCACCTCGATCCTGCTGGTCCGCCACGGTGAGTCCATCCCGGCCCGGGAGGACGTGCCGTTCCCCTTGGTCGACGGCCATGGTGATCCGGAGCTGGACCCACGGGGGATCGAACAGGCGGAACGCATAGGCGAGCGCCTGTCCCACGCCCGCTTCGGCGAGAAACTGGCCGCCGTCTACGTCACCAACCTGAGGCGCACCGCCCAGACGGCGGCTCCGTTGCTGGCCGCCTTGAGCATGGAGGCGAAGGTCGAGGCCGATCTGAGAGAGGTGTTCCTCGGCGAGTGGGAAGGCGGCCTGTACCGGATCAAGATCCTGGAGGGCGGTCCCGTCGCCCAACGGCTGATGACCGAAGGTCGGTGGGACGTCATCCCGGGGGCCGAACCCGAAGCCGACTTCATCGGCCGCATACGGGCCGGAATCGGCCGTATCGCCGCCGCTCATCCCGACGAGATGGTCGCTGTGTTCACCCACGGGGGTGTGATCGGCCGCATCATGGCCGAGGCCACGGGCGCCCGCCCCATGTCGTTCTCCGGGGCGGCCAACGGCTCGATCAGCGAGATCATCGTCATGGCCGACCGTTGGGCGGTGCGCAACTACAACGACACCGCCCACCTCGAGGCGTAAGAACGGCGCGTTCGGGGAAGGGCGTCTTTCGGTCGGTCCATCTGACGGGTAATTTCGTCGGTGGACGCGATCGGTGCCGATCAAGGAGGGCGGGTGCGGATTCTTGCGGACACGGGCGGGATGGCCGGTCCGGACTTCACGTCCATCGCCGGGGGCGTCGAACCGGGCAGCCCGATGGTCGACGGTGCCATGGGCACGGCGTCCGGGGCCGCCGGTAACGGGAATCTGGCCGGCGCACTGACCGATCTGGGCACCAACCTGACGGCCGCCATCAGTCTGGCCTACACCTGCCTGGGGGCGCTCGGAGCGGCAGTCGACTACGCGGCCGAGTCGTACGTGGCCAACGAGGCGCACATCTCCGGCGCCGCCCACTTCAAGTGATACCGCTCGACGGCGGGACCGACTTCCCCTACCCGCAGGGCGATCCGGGCAGCCTGGAGACGGCGGCCGGCGTGATGAAGGGGGTGGCCACCCTGCTGAGCGGGGCGGCCGCCAAGATCTCCGGTGCCGCCGCCCAGGCGGCCGGTTCCTGGAGCGGCCCGGCGGCATCCGCCTTCCAGGACTGTGTCACCCAGATCCACTCCGGCCTGAGCACCCTGGCCGGCTACCACACCGACGCCGCCGACGCCATCACCACCTATGCCGGCAAGCTCCAGGGCTTCCAGGCCACGGCGAGCAAGGCGGCGACCGACTACGGGACGGCCGAGACCGACTACCGCAACAGCATTTCGACGTTGTCGGCCGAGAAGCAGGACAAGTCGGCGACCGACGCCGAAAGCCGGGCGGCGGACACGCTCAACACGGCCTACAACCACTCCTACCGGCTGGCGTCAGACGCGGTGACCGATGCCAACCAGGCGGCCCTGGCCTGCGCCACGACCATCAGCGACCTGTCCGGCCAGGCGGAGGCGACGGCCAAGAACCAGTTCCTCGTGCTGACCGCCGGCCGCCATGCCCCGCTGCCGTCGTTGCTACCTCCGCCCAAGCCGGGAGAGAAGCCGAAGGAGGGCAAGGGCGGCATCGAGTTGTCGCCGGTGGACTGGTCCAATCTGCTGACGACCTTGTACTCGGCGCCGGCGGCCTGGGCGGTCCTCCGCCACGACGCGCTCGAAGAGGAAGCGTCGGCGGCCAAGGCCTACCAGAAGCTGGTCAGTGCCCTGCTGCGGGCCGGGCAATCCGAGGGGTCGAGCCTGCCATCAGCCGCAGCCCAGGCCAAAGCTGCGGTCAAGGCCGAGGAGAGCGCCGAGGAGATGGCCGAGAAGATCCTCGACCACGCCCCGCTCAGCCGGGTGTTGACCACGTCGGTCAAAGACGGCCTGCCGTCGAAGATCGCCGACTCCCTGCCGGACCTGGCCGGGAAGGCGGCCGACGACCTGCCCCTGATCGGGGCCCTGTTCGCGGCCGGTGGCGCCGCCTATGACGCCAGCCACGGTGAGCCGGTTGCCCAGGCGGTGGCCGGCAACGCCGCCGGTTGGATCACGGCCAGCCTCACCACCGCCGGCGTGGTCAGTTTGGCCGGGCCCGGCGGTTGGGTCGTCGCCGGCGGGATCGTCCTCGGCGTCGGTGCCGGCATGGTCGTGCAGACCGTCATCGAGCACCCCAAGGCGGTCTGGCATTTCGTCGAGCATGTCTTCTCCTCGATCTTCTGATCCCGACGGGCCGGCCCCGGAGTACCGGTCGCCGCCCGTCGACGGCTGGCCGCCGGCCGCGCTGGCTGCGTCGGCAACCGGTGGTCAGGACCTGCGGTCACGGCTGATCATGGATCTGGTCGCCGTCGGCATCGGGGCCCTGGCCCTGTACTGGGGCCTGGGGGCCAAGCACATCGGTACCGGATCGAAGGTGTTCGTGATCGCCATCGGCGGGTTGCTGATCCTCCCGCTCCTCAACCTGGGCCGTCGCTACCTGACCGGTTTCAGGGGCGAGGCCCGGTACTACCGCTTCGGTCCCGGCTGGGCGGCACGCGGCCATGGCCGCCCGGCGGCCACCGGCGGGTCGGAACGGGCGGTACGGACCGACCAGCTGACCGCCCTGGTGGTCGGCGCCAACCTGTTCGGGCGGTACTTCGTCGACCTGACCGACGGCGACCGGCGCAAGCTGCGCCTGACGGCCGACGACCTGCGCCGACCCGAGTACTGGAGGGCGGTGGCCGACGGCGTCGAGGTATCGATCGGTCATGGCACCTTGGATGCAGAGGGGGCCCGCATGGCCCGGTGTCTGACCTGGCTGAACGGCCGGGCCGACGGTGCCCGGATGCCGGCTGACTACCAGAAGCCACGCCGGTCATGAACCACCCCGCCCGGATGCCGGACGACGACCAGAAGCCGGGCCGGTCATGACCGACGCCAACCTGCCGCCGGGCACCGTGTACATCCCCTCGGCCCCGTTCCGGCCGGGCGACGACTCGGCCTACCCGGTCACCCTGAAGCGGGCCGATGGGAAGTCGACCATCCTGGGATTCAGTAGTCCCCAGTTGCTGGCGGCGGCCTTCGGTGCCGGCCAGACCTGGTTCGCCGTCGACCGGGAGGCATGGCTGGCCATGCAGCAGGAGGCCACCGGGCCGCTGCTGTTCAATCCGACCCCGGAGTCCATCGCCGCCTGGGGTCAGGGCGGCCCGACCGCAACTGACAGGAAATAGGCACCGGACGAATCACTGGTGACCGGTAGGAAACGGTTTCCTTAACGGCTCCATAAGAGTCCGTGCCCAGGGTGTACCGGTCCGGCCTGCGCAGCTAAGCAACTACGTGTCCGCACCGGCTCTGGCCGGCGGACGCCCTGTTCGAAGCTTGCTACTGCGCACGAGAGGATTTCCTTTGACCTCGTATCGAAGCGGGAGTCGCATCGCCCTGGCCGCCATATCCGGCGCCCTGGCCGGCGGTGCTTCCCTGGCCGCCTTCCCATCCGTCGCCCATGCGTCGGGTGTCCTGTCGCCCGGCAACCTGCTCGTGTCGACCAGCCAGTGGGTGCCGGCGGACGCCCCGGCCATCACGGCCGGCACCACCCAGCTGCCCCCCAACTGCGGGGGAACCACCTACGCCAAGGCAGTTTGCGTCACTGCAAATGCCAATGGTTCCTACCCCCAGGTATTCAACAACGATGCCGTCGACGGCAGCTTCGGCATCACCATGCCGATCACCCTCGAGGAGCTGAACCCGACTACCGGCACCCCGATCGGCACAGTGGCCGTCCCTGACAACACGGCGAGCGGCGACTACCTGTCGACCAGCTTCTCTTCCAAGTCCGAGCTGTCGCTCAACCAGTCGACCGACGGCCAGTACGTGACGTTCATGGGTTACGTCGCCGGGCCTGGAGCGGTGGACGTGTCCAACTCCGACACGCCCGGCGCCCCTGATCTCACCAATACGGACTCGGCGGCGTCCACGTACCGCGCCATCGGACAGCTGGACGGCAACGGCAACTTCACCTTCACCGAGACCAACGCCTACAGCGGCAACAACGGCCGGGCCGCCGTGGAGGATCCGCAGACCGGCGCCGTCTACCTAGCCGGCAACGCCGGCAATGGCAGCAAGCCCGAACCGCAGGGTGTCGTTACCGGCACCGGATCCCAGATCGTGGCCCCCTCGACCGCCTCCGAGGCCGCCCAATCGGCCAGCAGCGGGTCCGGGGTCGACCCCCTCGACCCGTACGGCAACTTCAACGCCTACAGCCAGGTAGGTGCCACGACGGACAAGACGGCGGCCAAGGACAACAACTACCGGGGCCTGGCCGTCTACAACAACGTCGTCTACCTGACCAAAGGCTCTGGCAGTAACGGTGTCAACACTGTCTACTACGTCGACACGGCCGGCGGAACCTGCCCGAGCGGGTCGGGGGTGCCTTCGTCGAGCGCGTCTCTGCCGAGCGTCGCCAACTGGACCCCGAGCAACGCTACTTACGGCTCGCAGGTGCCTCGGTACTCGACATCCGATGCGGCTCTGAATCTGATGACCAGCAACCCGGGCCTGGCTCCGACGAACGCCTGCATCCTCAAGGGCTTCCCGACGGCGCTGGCCTCGGGTGCGACCGACGCCTCCGACTACCCGTTCGGCATCTGGTTCGCCAACCCGACCACCGTCTACGTGGCCGACGAGGGCGCCGGTGACAACACGTACAGCTCGACCGCCAACAGCTACACGGCGGCCTCCGCATCGACGACCGCCGGCCTGCAGAAGTGGTCGTTCAACGGCACGACCTGGGTCCTGGACTACACCCTCCAGAGCGGGCTCAACCTCGGTCAGCCCTACTCGGTGCCCAGCAACCCGGCCGACGCCAGCGACCCGAACGGCGGCGTGTACCCGACGGGCAACAACACCATCGCCCAGTGCCCCACGCCGACGTCGACCACGAAGGTGGATTGCTCATGGACGCCGGCGACCGACGGTCTGCGCAACCTGGCCGGCCAGGTCAACGCCGACGGCACGGTCACGCTGTGGGCCAGCACCTCGACGGTCAGCGGCAGTGGCGACCAGGGGGTCGACCCCAACAAGCTGGTGTCGATCACGGACACTCTGGCTGACATGACCGCCCCCCAGGCGACGGGCGAGTCGTTCACCACGGTGATCGGTCCGGAGTACGGGCAGGTGGTCCGCGGCGTGTCCTTCACGCCGGGCACGGCTCCGGCTCCGCAGACGCCTGAGGTGCCGTGGGCGCTGGTGCTGCCGATCGCCGCCGCCGTTGTCGGCGGCGGGTACGTGTACCTGCGCCGGCGGCGCACCGATCCGGTCGTCGCCTAACTGCGCCCCCTTGCCGGGAATGGGCCGGTCCCCGATGGGACCGGCCCATCTCGCGACTACCGGGCGTGGAGGATGACCACCGTGTCGAGGGGCGCGGCCGGGCCGCTGGTCTCGCCACCGACCACGTAGCCGACCCCGCCGACGGCGACCGCACCGGCGTCGGACATCGCCTGGGGTAGCTGGCCGGCTGATGTCACCGTGCCGGTGGCCGCGCTCAGCCGCCAGATCGTCGAGCTGGGCACGGTGCCGGACCGGCCGCCGAGCACGAACATCTGACCGCCGATCACGACGGCGGTGGCATGGCCCATCGGTTGCGGGAGGTGGCCGGTGACGGACGTCTGGCCGGACTGGAGGTCGATCCGCTGGATGGCGTCGGTCTCGGTGGTGGATCCCTCGCTCGTCCCGGTGACGCCACCGACGACCCACAGGTAACCCCCGGCGACCGCCACCGCTCCGTAACGGACGGGGACGGCCAGGTTGCCGATCGTCCGGAAGGTGATGCCATCGGTGGTGGCCAGGATCTCCGGCCGGATGGCTGTCCCGTCGAAGCCCCCGACCACATAGCTGGTGCCGTCGCTCGTGGTGGCGGCCAGGTCGGACCGGGCCGTCGGCAGGTGCCCCACGGTCGTACCGCCGGCCGCACCGGACCAGGCCTGGACATCGGACACGGTGCTGAACGAGCCACCGCCGAAGACGAAGAAGCGACCGTTGATGTCGGCGCCTGCGGCGTCGTGCACAGCCAGGCCGAGCTGCCCGACGACCAGGGCCTGGCCGGCCGTGGGATCGACCTCCATGACGCGCGCCGTCGACGTGTCGCCGGTCGCCAGTCCGCCCAGGATGACGAAGTCGCCACCGTCGGGCAGGACGACCGGCCGCGACACCGCGTCGGGCAGCGTCCAGGGCTCGGTGGTGGCGGCGAGCGTGGTGGCGGCGGCCACAGAAGTCGTCGTGGTGGCTCGAGCTGTCCTGGTGCCAGGGGTGGACGTCGAGGTCGAGCCGGTGGCCGACGGGTGGGCCGAATGCGAGCATCCGGCGGTGACAAGGGCGGCGGCCAGCACGGCGGCTCCGGCGCGGATCATCCCGGTGCCGAGCGTTCCGGGGCGATGGGCTTCGGGGCGGCGGGCGCCGATCCCTGCTGCGGGGCGGCCCATCAGATACGCATCCCGGCCGCGTAGCCACCGGTGGCGACCAACACGCCCAAGCCCACCACTAGTGCAGACCCGGCGGCCGCCGTCGCCGCGCCGGCCCAGCGCAGCCCCCGCCGGGCCGGTTCGGCGCCGGGCGCCAGGCGGTAGGCGAGCAGGCCGAGGACGGGCACCTGGGCCAGCAGCAGGATCACCCGCACCGGACCGGCCACGAGGAAGTCGCTGCCCAGCAGGAAGGCATGGACGATGGAGAGGGCATAGACGAGTACCGCCGATCGGTGGAGGATTGTCCACCCGGCGCGCCGTCGGCCGAGCAGGTAATAGGTGGGTCCGGTGACGATCAGGAGGTAAAAGGAAATGATCCCGAATGACTCCCACGTCGCCGCATGGATCCCCCACGAGACGGGCTGGCCCCAGGGGACGAAACCGGTCCGCCAGCCTCCGTAGGGCGGAAGGCTGGACGAGTAGGGGATGAAGACGTGGCCGGCTACCAGGGCCAGAGTGACGATCCCGGTCTGGCGGTGGAGGGAGGCCGGTAGCGGCCGGCCCGGCAGCAACGGCATGACGACCGCGAGGTAGGACAGCACCAGCGCGGTCAGCCCGAACGCCCGGGCCAGCGTGTAAGAGCCGTCGATGCCGACATATGTCAGCACGGCTGACAACCGAACGGCGTTGTCGGTGCCGGCATTCACGCGGTGGGTCAGAGCCACGTCCAGCCCCCACGTGATGGCGGCCGCGACGAGCACCACCGCCACCGGTTGGAGCCGATCGCGTATGGCGGGGGAGGCGCTCAGCGCATGATCCCCGTATGGCCGAGGGAGTACGTACCGGGCTGCGGCCACACGGCCAGGCCGTGCGGTTCGTTCGGCACCGAGATCTTGCCGATCAGATGGCCATCGGTCAGGGAGATGGCGTATACGCACGCGTTGTACCGGCCGGACACCCACAGCACGGTGCCGTCAGGCGAGATGTTGCCCATGTCCGGGCTGCCGCCGCCGGGGATGGTCCATGTGTTCCTCACCGTCTGGGTGGCCATGTCGATGACCGAAATCGATCCGGCCCCCCGGTTGGTGACGTACATCGACTTGCCGTCGCGCGAGACGTAGAGACCGTGGGCGTCGGCGCCGGTGGGGATGAACCCGGTCACCTGGAAGGTGGCGGCCGAGATCAGGTACACGCCGCCGCGGCGCATGTCCGCCGTGTAGAAGGTGTGGCCGGCGGCGTCGAGTTTCACGTCCTGGGGACTGGAGCCGGGGATGCTCAGATACCCGGCCACGGTCAGGTTCTGCAGATCGATCTTGACCATCTTCCCGGAGAACTCGCAGCTGAAGATGGCGTAGGTGTGGTCGGCGGAGAAGTCACCGTGGTCGACGCCGCGGCATGTGACGGGTACCTCTTTGATCAATGCAAACGTATCGGGATCGCGGAATGCCAGTATCTGCCTGGCTTCTTCGACGACGATTGCATAGCGGCCGTCCGGCGTGAAGTACATGTTGTAGGGGTCGGCGACGGGGATGTTCGGTCCGGCCCGCAGCCCGGTGGCCGGGTCGATCGGGGTGAGGGAGTCGCCCAGGTCGTTGGTGGCGTACAGCGTCTTCAGATTCCAGGCCGGCACCACATGCTGGGGGCCCAGCCCGGACTGGTAGCGGTGAACCACCGTCATGGTGTGCGGATCGATGACATCGACGTCCTGGCCCTCGCTCTCCGGGACGTAGATCAGATAGGGGTCATGGGCCACCGTCGGCGACAGATTGTTGGGACCGTCGTTGGCGTAGATGTTGCCCGGGGCTCCGGGGCGGGTGGTCGGCGTCCCGTGGGTCGACGACGGAGTGGCGGTCGTCGGCGTCGATGAGGCCGACGGCGGCGGCTGGCTGCTGCGGCTCGAGGAGCCGCAACCCGTGAGAGCCAGCGCAGCAGCGACGATGAGTGCGTTCAGAATCCTCGGGAATCGAGGCCGCTGTTGCGTTCTTGTCACCCGAGGAACCTAGCCGCCACCCGGGTAAAGGTCCGGTCAAGGCGGGGCCAAGGACGAGGGCGGTTCCTTTGATCAACGCACATCACACGGGTTCACGCTCGTGATCCGCCCGATCGGCTGACGCGACGGCCCCTCGTCGAGGGACGTCGGGCGGCACGACGACCTGCCGTTCGGTCGAGCCACGTCGATCAACGACTTTCTACGCTGGCCCGGACGCACCGCCGCTCGTGCCGTCGAGACCTAAGGAACCGGAACGCCGGTGCCCAGGTAGGCCGCCTGCACACTCGCCGACTGGTGCATCTCGTCAACCGAGCCTTCGAAGATCGGTACGCCGAAGTCCAGCACGTAGACGTAGTCGCACACCCGCGCAACAAGCTCCATGTCGTGTTCGACCAACAAGACGCCTGCGCCCCGTTCGGCGACCACCCGCGTCAAGATCGAGCCGAACACCTCGGTCTCATGTGGATCCAGGCCCGAGGACGGTTCGTCGAGGAGAAGAAGCTCGAATGGTCCGGCCAGGACCCTTGCCAGTTCGACCAGACGGCGCTGGCCGGTCGGCAGCAGGCCGGTCTGCTGCGTCCTCAGATGTTCGATCCCCACGAGCCGCATGGCTTCGTCACACGAGGCCTGAATCGAGCGCATTTCGCGTCGCTTGGACCGCAGCTGAGCCAGGGGGTTGCCCCCAGCCAGGTGCGCCTCACGTCCCATCGCCACGTTCTCCTCGACGGTGAGGGAATCGAAGAGCTCCACCTTTTGGAAGGTGCGTCCGAGGCCGAGCCTGGCCCGCTGGTGCGGTCGGAGGCCGGTGATGGCGCGCCCGTTCAATACGACACTCCCGCCTTCCGGCCTGACCAGTCCGGAGCATGCGTTGAAGGTCGTGGTCTTGCCGGCGCCGTTGGGTCCGATCAGGCCGGTGATCCGGCCGTGCGGCGCACGGATGCTGACGTTGTCCACCGCTGTGACGTTGCCGAAGCGGACCCGCAGCGCCTGTAGCTCCAGGCCGGCCTGCGGCCGCGGGCGGTGCCCCGCGGCAAGGTCGTCCGGTCCGATGCCGTCGACTCGGCGGCGCCGGGCGACCGGACGCTGGAACCGGTCGAGCACGACGCGGACCGAGTCCGGGACGTCGAGCCGCCAGCTGCTCCAGAACACATACAGGAACGCCGCAAGGCCGAAGAACAGTTGGAGTACGACGCTCGCTTCTGCCGAAGTCCAGTAAGCCGGGACGAGGTCGGTCAACGCGGCGCCGAGGATGGCGTACCACGGAGCACCCACGGAGATGACGACGACCGTGGCGAACAACGTCAACGAGGTGAACGAGGTGAACTCCGAGGCCGCCGAGAACTGCAGCAACGAGCCGGTGAGGGCGCCGGCGAGAGCGGCGAAGAAGGCGCTGACGGCGAACACCAGCACGCGCGCCGTCAAAAGCGTGGTGCCGTGTGTCTCCAGGGCTACAGGTGAATCCCGCATGGCGCGAAGCAGCCTCCCGAGCCGCCCCTGCTCGATGGCCATGAGCGCGATCGCGGCCAGCACCATCAAGACCAACAACACGAAGTAGAAGCCGGTCTGCGACGAAAAGTGCCACGGTCCGATGCCGCCGCCCGGCCTCGAGGTGGGAAGTCCGCTCGCGTCCGGGCCGAACATGAAGTGCATCGTGTAGAACAGCTGCTCGACCAGGATCCCGAATCCGAGGGTGGCGAGAGCTAGGAACACTCCGGACAGGCGCATGGCGGGGATGGCCAGCACGCACGCGACCGGAACGGCCACTGCGGCCGAGCCGATCAGGGCCACGAGCCAGGGCGTTCCTGTCGAACTGAGGTGCGCCATCGTCGAGGCCCCGACAGCCGCGAAGGCGATGTGACAGAGGGAGACCTGACCGGATGTCCGAACGAGCAGCCCAAGTGAGAGCAGCAGGATTGTCGTGACCGGGATCTCCGAATAGGCGACCAAGTGGACGCCGGCATAGTCCGGGGCGAAGGCAAGGACCAAGACCACGAGCGCCCCGCCGGCGGCCCTGACCCTCCACGGCGCCTCCCACGACCTGCGGACTTCGAGAACCGGCTTGGTCGAACGCACCAACAGTCTGGCCCGTGGTGTCACGATCAGAACTACGAAGAGGACGATGAACGGCAGGCTGACGCCGACACCAGCCAGGGACGGGATGCTTGCTGTGTACTTCGTAGCGAGCGATCCGAGTACGCCGATCACCAGGCCGCCGGCAAACGTCAGGGGCAGGCTCGAAAAAGCTCCGATGGCGGCCGCCCCGAAGGCCTGAGCCACCAGCATTGTCAGGACCAGCGCATCCAGCTGGGAGCTGGGGACGAGAAGTACACCGGCCATGGCGGCGAAGCTGGTCCCGATGATCCAGGCCCATCTCCGAACGCCGACCGGGTACACCCCCATGAGCCCTAACAGGTCCGGATTGTCCACCACGGCGCGCATCGCGACACCCAACCTGGTCGCCCGGAAGAAGACAGACAGCGCCAAGGTGGAACCAATGGCGATGCCGAAGACGATGATCTGATCCCAGCCCACGTTCACCCCCAGGATGCGCACTACCCGGGTCGGCAGGTAGGGAGCAACCGTCGGCTCCGAGTGCGGAAACATCAGTTGATTGACGGAGAGAACGATCAGCGTTATTCCGACAGTCGCCAGGACCCGGATGGCCGTGGACGCCCGGCTGAGGGCCCGGGCGAGCTGTTCGAACCCGATTCCGGCTACAGGAGCGGCTGCCGCACAGGTGAGGATGGCGGCGAGCGGCCAGGGCACGTGCTGGTTCTGGCGGAGGAAGTAGAACAGGTCGGCCGCCAGCGCAGCCACCGACCCGTACGCGAAGTTGAAGATGCCGGACGTCTTGTACGTCAGTACCAGGCCGGAGCCGGCCAGCCCGTAGACCGAACCAACAGTCAATCCGATGACGATGAAAGGCAGGATCTTGTGCATCGCGTTCAGGCTGACCGGGCGTCGATGTTCAGGTATCTCTCGAACAGAACGGTCTCATCCACCTCGCTGCTGGCCGCATGCAGCACGACCCTCCCACGGCTGAGCACATACACCTCGGCCGCGATCCGCAGGGCCCTGGTCACGTACTGCTCCACGATCAGCAGGGCGCAGCCGCGGTCCAGCAGAGTGCCGAGGAAGTCGAACAGCTGGTCCACGATCACCGGCGCCAGTCCGAGCGAGACCTCATCGACCAGCACGACCCGGGGGTTCGCAACGTACGCCCGCGACAGGGCCAGCATCTGCTGTTCACCGCCGCTGAGGGTTCCGGCCAGCTGCATCAGCCGAGCTCCGAGCACCGGGAAGGCGGCGGTCGCCAGTTCCAGGGCCTGGGCCTGGTGGTGTCGATCTGCCTGCAGGATCAGGTTGTCCCGGACCGTCAGAGACGGGAAGACGCCCCGCCCGTCCGGTATGCCGCACAAACCCCGACGAGCCCGCTCGTCGACGCGTTCATCGGTCACATCCGCGCCATCGAGCACGATCCGGCCGGAGCTCGGCTTGATCAGGCCGGCTGCGGCCCGCAGGAGCGTCGTCTTGCCCGCGCCGTTCGGCCCGAGCAAGGCGACCGCCTGTCCTTTGGGCACCCTCAGTGTCACTTCATGAACGACGGCACTACCGCCGTAGCCGATCGTGAGGTCTTCCAGCCCCAGACCCAGCGCTGCAGTCACTGCTGGCCGGCGGTGCTGGCCTCGCAGATCGGCGCGGTCCCATTCGGGGTCGAGAAGGCACCGTGGTCGAGCTTCGACAGGAAGAAGCAGTTGGACTGGGTTGGTGCCGCCTGGTTGAAGGTCAACGGACCCGTCAGGCCGCCCGCAGTGAAGTCCTTGAGCGAGTAGAGGCCGTTGTAGACGGCGGCCGACGTCGGCGTGGCCCCGCTCGTCAGGCCAGCCTTGGCCGCCGCGCCGAACACCTCGAGGCCGACCCACGCATTCATAACGTTCTGCAGAACGGATGCGGACGACAGATAGCTACCCATGGCCGCACGGAACGGGGCGGTGGCGGCGGAGTCGACACTCGGGGACAGGGTCGGCGTGAACTGCCACTGCACGGGAATGTTGGAGTCAGTCGACGCAGATGGCCCGAAGGTGCTGCCGTTGTTGAGAACGATCGGGTCGTAGCTCTGAGTGGCGCAGTTGTCATAGATGTGCGCGTTCTCCTGCTGGTCGGCGCTGACTACAGCGAGCGCGTCCACGCCCGCAGACTTGGCGGCGAGGCAGACGGCCGTGTAGTTGGGCGTGGAGGCGCTCACGGCGGCCGAGTAGCCGAAGGACAGTCCGACGCCCTGGGCGGCCGCTTTGAACAGCGGCACCGATTCTGCGCAGGTCGGGGACTCGGAGCAGTACAAGAGCCCAAAGCTCTTGGCGCCGGCGATCTCTGCGGTCTTGGCATACGCGTAGACGGCCCCGGGGATGGTCGTCATGTTGGTGAAGAAGTTCTTGTCGGTGAGGTACAAGATCGAGGCGCTGGCACCGCCCAGGCTGATCACCGGGACTTTCGCGCTGTCGGCGTACTTCTCGAAGCTCGTAGCGGTGAAGCTGGCATCACCGATGGCGACGGCGTGATCGTTCTGGATCAGCTCCTGCGCGTCCTGTAGCGCGGTTGCAGCGTTGTTGTTGTCGTCTTTCACGATGACGCTGACCGGGTCCCCCTGGATGCCCCCGTGGGCATTGACGTAGTCCTGCCAGTCCCGGGCGGTGGTGGAAATGTCCGAGTTCTGGGTCACGCCGGTGCCGCTCTGCGAGGCAATGACGCCGAACACGATCTTCGGTCCACTCAGTTTCGAACCGGTGAGGGATTTGGTCGACGATGAGTTGCCGCAGGCGCTGACCAGGCACAGTCCGGCTACGGCGCCGACGCCGAGCGAGCTGCGAACCAGCACACGTCTGGCCCCCGTTCGGTGACGGCGGACTGATCCCGGTAGGTGGTTCATACGCATCTAGACGTTCCTCTCGTGCGCGGTTGATTCGGGTGTAGGTAGGTGGAAGGAAGGGCTGGTAGCCATGGCCGCGGTCACCGCCAGCCGATGACGTCGCACAGGGCGGTGCCGAGAAACTGGTCGAGGGCATCCGCGCCGAGGGGCAGCTTGCGGGCTTCGGCCAAAGCCCGTGACAGCGGTATTCCGGGATGGTCGCTGCCGAACATCACCCGACCGATGCCCCGCGACGAACCCATGAAACGAACCAGGGCGGGATCGAAGTACTTCGGCAGGTACCCGGACGACATGAGGTAGAGGCGCGGGAACTTCAACATCAGCCGGATCAGGAGCGCCTCGTAGGGATGTCCCATGTGGCAGCCGATAACCGTCAGCTCCGGGAAGTCGATGAGCAGCTCTTCGAGCAGTGCCGGATGCTGGTGTTTCGACGCCACCATCGGCCCCGCGATCCCGAGGTTGAGGCGGACGGGGACGTTCATTTCAATGCACGCTTCGTACACCGGATAGAGCCTCCGGTCGTGGAGATCGACGCCGAGGTAGGCCGGGAACACACCGACCGCAACCACGTCGTCGAGGGCGGCATGTTCGCGGACCAGGCAGGCGGAGGCCCGCGGAGATGCCACGTCCTGGAGATGAAGCACCAGCCGGAAACGTTCGGCCCCCTTCCGGCACGCGGTCAGACCGTCGTCGACACTCAGCAGGCTGGCCGATGTTCTCGGACCATCGCCGGGCAGGGCGCGGACGGTGAGAACGGCGCGATCGGTGCCGGTCTCGTCCATGGCGCGGAGGGCGTCGTCGAGGGTATGGGCGAGCCACGCCTCGGGACCATCGCCGCCGAACAGCGGTCCGACGCTTTGCATGTCGGCGTCGGGCGAGGACACCGCGTCTGCGGCGCTCAGCCGGAACACGTTCATCCAGCCATCGAGGATCGTC
>DASZNC010000128.1:0-3155 GCA_035551615.1 Acidimicrobiales bacterium | reverse complement strand
GCTAGGCGGACGAGGAATCCGATCGGGTCGACGCCTTGCTGGGTGGCGGTGCGGATGGCGCTCATGATCCGGCTCTGGCTGGCCGCGCCTTTCCATGTGCGGTTGCCGCCCCAGACCTTGCGATTCACCACGGCGGGGCGGATGGCTTGCTCGCCGCGCCAGTTGGTGGCGTCGATATCGCCGTCGTAGAGGAATGAGAACACGGCGTCGGCTTCGTTGACGAGGTGCTTAATCAGCCGCCGGTTGGCGTCATGGGGGTGAGATCGCTCGGCGAGCAGCTCGATCCGTTCGGCCAGATCGGCGGCCACGGTCCGACGTTCACGTTCCGGGAGGTCTCTGGCGTCGAGGCCAGCGAGGAGGATGTCTTTGATCTGGCGGGGCGTTCCTCGGGCCCAGTCGGGCAGATCGGTGATCATCTCCTCGCAGCGGCGCAATAGGTGCGCCGTGCACGTCTGGTGGGTGGCCCGGTTGTAGCGGCGATACACGGCCCAGCCGTCACGGACCAACGTGCCGTCGAAGTCAGCGTCGAGGAGATCGGTGGCCTGGTCGAAGCCCCGGCCGTCGGCCACGTCGTAGGCGGTCGCTTCTTTGGTGGTGGCCGCCCACAGCCAGGCGCCGTCGCCGCCGACGCGCCATCCTGTCTCGTCCATCACGACCATCGTCGAGTTGTTGATCGCCTCGATGATCCCCTTCTGTATCGGGACCAGGTCGGTGCCGACCGCCTGGGAGGCAGAGCAGATCGCCCCCGCCGTGACCGGCACCCCGAGATGGCCGAGCAGGCTGGCCGTCTTGGCGAAACTCAACCCCAGGGCGTAGTGCAGCCAGATGGCCAGGCTCTTGGCGTGCGGGCCGACCTGACTGGCTGCGGCTCCCAAGGCGTCGGAGGTCTGCTCGTGGCGGCGTCCCTGCACCCGCCGCTTGCACTTGGTGCAGCGGCCCACGCCAACGCTGAAGCGGGTGACCGCCGGGCGGGCATCAGGCAGCTCGGTTTGGAACTGCTCCTCGTCGCGTTCGTGGATGATGCTGCCGCCACAGTCAGGGCAACACGTCGGCAGGGGCGCCACCAACTCGCGGTCGATCGGGCCGACTGGCACCCGACGATGACCATGACGACCATGATCGTTCCCCGACCGCCGACCCGGCTTCGCCGGCTCGTCCGTGGGGGTGCCCTTGGAGAACGGGGCGGCCTGCCGCTTACCCGACCGTCGGCTGTCGTCGAGCAGTTTCTCCAACTCGGCGACACGAGCATCACGAGCGGCCAACGCCTCGGTCAGCTCGCCGATCTTCTCCGTCTGGGACTCAACCGACCTGCGCAACGCTGCGATCTCCGCCGTCAACGCCGCAATCGCAGCAGTCGGATCGCTAGAGGAGGAGTCGCGAGTCGGAATTCTCCAAGTTACGCGGCCCACCGCATCAGTTGGCGGACCCCGCTAAACAAGTACGGTTAGGAAAGTAGATCAAGACTCAGGTTTCCTGTCAATGGTCAGTCTTCAGTCCTCGCTGGTGGCCAGCAAAAGTCCTCACTCCTTGAGGGTGTTTCAGGGGTTCGTGGGTCGGTGGGGGCCTCCTCGTTGGCGGGCTTCTCGCATGCGGTAGCTGTCGCCTTGGGTGACGACGACGTGGGCGTGGTGGAGGAGCCGGTCGAGCATGGAGCCGGCGGTGGTGTGTTCGGGCAGGAACCGTCCCCATTCCTCGAACGGCCAGTGGCTGGCCACGCCGAGACTGCGCCGTTCGTAGGCGGCGGCGACGAAGCGGAACAGCAGTTGGGCGCCGGTGTGATCGAGGGGAGCGAATCCGAGATCATCGAGGATCACATAGTCGGATCGGAGGATGTTCTCTATGACCCGCCCGACGCTGTTGTCGGCCAGCCCGCGGTAGAGGGTGTCGACCAGTTCAGCGGCGGAGAAGTAGCGGACCCGGTGGCCGGCGTCGACCGCGGCGTGGCCCAACGCGACCAGCACATGGCTTTTGCCGGTGCCGGCCGGGCCGACGAGCACCGGGTTCTCACCGGCGCGGATCCATTCCAGGGAGGCCAGGTAGTCGAAGGTGGCCGGCGGGATCGACGAGACTGCCACGTCGAACTCCTCGAGGCGTTTGGTGACCGGGAAGTTGGCGGCCTTGTGTCGGGCCCGGGCGTTGGAGGCGTCGCGGCTGGTGATCTCGGCTTCGATGAGGGTGCGCAGGAAGTCCTCCGGGGTCCAACGCTGCGTTTTGGCCGTGACGAGCAGTTCCGGGGCGATGGCCCGCATGGAGGCCAGCTTCAATCGGCGCAGGCCGGCGACGAGGTCGGCAGGCAAGGCTGGCGGGGCGACGGCGGTCACGACCGGTCTGCGATGGCGTAGTCGGCCAACGGCCGGGTGGGCACGATGGGAAGGGGGATGAGCAGCGCCTCACCTGGGCCGGTGGGCCGGGGAGCGCCGGTGCCCGCCGCGAGGATGGAGCGGACATCGCTAGTTCGCCACCGGCCGAATGCCACCGCCCGCTCCACGGCCGCGACCAGCGCGGGGCGCCCGTGGGCGGCCTCCAGGCCGGCCAGCTCGGCGAGCTCGACGCCGAGGCGGGTGACCCCCGCCGCGGCCGCGCCGCGCAGGAACGCCTCAGCTGCAGGCCCCAGGGCGCAGAACGCTTTCTCCGCCTCGGTGACCGGCCGGAGAGCCCGGCGAGGTCGGTCCGCTCGGGCGCCGCCGTAATGCTCGTCGACGACCGACGATTCGCCGGGGGCGACCAAGCCGTGGTCGGCGACGATCTCATCGGCGTCGAGGATCCTCACCCGTCCGTCGTGGGCGAACACCTCCACGGTCTGTCCGATCAGGCGGACCGGGACCTAGTAGCGGGCCGAGCCGATCCGCACGCACGACAGCCGGTCGACCTTGCGCACGGTGACCCGCCCGATGCGAGGCCGCAGCGACGGCAACGCCGCCAGCAGTCCGGCCTCGGTGACGAGGCGCTGCGCGGGTATCGCCGAGATCTCCGAGTGCTCCCCGGTGTTGACCTCCACGCACCACGCCCGCGCCTGCGTGTTCGCCTCGTGTAGGTGCTCGACGTCAGCCTCGGCCGGGATCATCAGATCCGACTTGGCGTAGCCGACCAAATTCTCGACGATCCCCTTCGACTCGGGGTCGGCCCCGTTACAGAAGTCCGGGCGGAACCGATAG
>DASZNC010000127.1:0-51277 GCA_035551615.1 Acidimicrobiales bacterium | reverse complement strand
CGGGTTCGCTGACCGGCGACGGTTCGGCGCGGCCCACGATCGTGGCCTCGTAGTCCACGGTGAACCGGCCCGCCGGCGCCCTGAGGACCCGGACCCGGCAGTCGGACGGCATCCACACGTCGGGCGCCTCGACCTCAACCCCGTCGTGGCGGAAGGTGAGCTTCTCGTCAATGCTCACCCCGCTCAGACCGGAGGCAGCCACCTGGAGGACGCCATCGAGAGGCTGGTCCGAGTCGAAGACCAGATGGGCCTCCACGCGCCGGCGCATGCGACTCGCCGGCTCAGTTCGGTAGGTCACGCAACCGTCCTAGCCGATCGGAGTCGGCCGGTGGCGGGCCGGAGTCGGCTTTGTGGTGCTTCCGGCGTCGCCGACCCTTCGCTTCAGCCCTCGATGGCCGCTTTGAGAGCGGTCAGACGGTCGTGGTCGAGCGAGTACCAGACCCACTTGCCGCGTCGGTCACCGTGGACCAGGCCGGCCTCGCTGAGGATCTTGAGGTGGTGGCTGATGGTGCCCTGGGTCTTGCCGAGTGGGCCGACGAAGTCACAGACGCAGATCTCGCCAGACGGGGCGGCGGCCAGCATGGACAGCACCCTGAGCCGGACCGGGTCCCCGAGGGCGCTGAAGCCGTGGGCCAGACCGGCGGCGTCATCAGGAGCGAGCGGGGCAGCCAATACCGACGGGCAGCACGTCTCGACCGTCGCCATCCCCAAGGTCTTCCGGCTCACCGCCTACCCTCCCATTGACAGATGTGATTGTATCGACCATCATCATCGTATCGACAACTGTCGATGTTACCAGGAGGTCGTGATGTCACGCGTGCAGCTGGCCCTCAACGTGGCCGACATCGATACTGCAGTGGAGTTCTATTCGAAGCTGTTCAACGCCCATCCGGCCAAGCGCCGACCGGGCTACGCCAACTTCGCCATCGCCGACCCACCACTCAAGCTCGTGCTCATCGAGAACGGCGACCACCGCGGGGCCGGTGCGGTCGGGGCCCTCAATCACCTCGGTGTCGAGGTGGAGACCTCTGACCAGGTGCGAGCGACCACCGCTCGCCTGACTGATGCGGGCCTGGAGCCGGATGTTCAGGAAGCCACGACATGCTGCTACGCGGTTCA
This sequence comes from Acidimicrobiales bacterium, assembly GCA_035551615.1. Classification (GTDB taxonomy): domain Bacteria; phylum Actinomycetota; class Acidimicrobiia; order Acidimicrobiales; family Palsa-688; genus JAKCDU01. Next base: position 50,158 of record DASZNC010000127.1, on the reverse strand, counting down.
GGACAAGGCGTGGGTGGACGACCCTGACGGCGCCCCGTGGGAGGTGTACACCGTGCTGGCCGACGCCCCTGCCGAAACGGGCCTGGGTTGTTCGACCGAGGCGTGCGCTCCCGAACCGGTCGGCGTCACCCTTACCGGTTCCGGCCGGAACTGCTGCTGAGGGCACGCAAGTTGAACGGGTCTGCCCTGTGGCGGCGTGTGTTCGCAGAATGGCTGGGCAGCGCCATGCTTGCCGCTCTGGTCATCGGCTCGGGCATTGCCGCCCAAAGGCTCACGCCCGGCGACGTCGGGCTCGAACTGCTCTACAACGCAGCCGCCACTGCCGCTGGGCTGTTCGCCCTCATCCTGATGTTCGGGCCGGTATCGGGCGCCCATTTCAATCCGGTCGTCTCGTTCGTCGACTCCGCCTTCGGAGGACTGAAGTGGCGTGACGCCATCGCCTACCTGCCGGCTCAGACTGCCGGATGCTTCTGTGGTGCAGTGCTGGCCAACGTCATGTTCTCCAGAGCGGCCGTCAGCGTCTCGACACACCATCGCGGCACCGGTGCCCACTTTGTGTCAGAGGTAGTGGCCACCGGCGGGCTCCTGCTGGTCATCTTCGCCCTGGCCCGAACCGGTCGGGGCGCCACTGCCCCGGCGGCCGTCGGCGCTTACATCGGCGCTGCGTACTGGTTCACGTCCTCGACCAGCTTCGCCAACCCGGCCATCACCTTCGGCCGTATGTTCTCCAACAGCTTCGCCGGTATTGCCCCTGCCTCCGTCCCTACCTTCATCGCCGCCCAGGTGGTTGGGGGAGTGGTCGGTTACGGCGTCATCAGAATCCTCTACCCGTGCATGACCCCGACCGATGCGGCTGAAGTGGTCCTTCCCCATCCGGCTCCGACCGCCCCGGAGAAACGATGAGCGACAAGCCCGTCGTGCTGTTCCTGTGCATCCACAACTCCGGCCGGTCTCTGGCAGCCAAGGTCCTCCTCGATCACTACGCCGCCGGGCGGGTCGATGTGCGCTCCGCCGGCTCCGAGCCCGGGAGCGAGCTCAACCCGGCCGTGGTTGCCGTCCTCCGGGAGCGAGGACTCGACACCTCCAAAGAATTCCCGAAGCCGCTCACCGATGAGGACGCCAGAGAAGCGGACGTGGTGGTCACCATGGGATGCGGCGACACGTGCCCGTTCTATCCAGGCAAGCGCTACGTGGATTGGGACCTCACCGACCCCGCCGGACTGCCGATCGAGCAGGTCCGGCCGATCGTTGACGACATTGAACACCGGGTGAACGACCTTCTGACGGAGCTCGTGACAACCCAATGACCCGGGCGTCATACCCGCCGGATCGGATCCACCGAGTCCCGACCGGAGGACCTCGGACAGGACGATTGCCACCAGACGCTCTGCGAGGTGAACGTCACAATCTGATCGCGCAGCGGGGCCAGGGCTTCGGCGATCTGCCCGATCGTCGACGCCGGCCCGCCCAGTTCGTCGAGCGTCTCGGCGAGGTGGCCCACGACGGCATCGAAGTCGTCGTCGGAGATGACGAGTTCGGCATGAGCGGCACCCACGTCCCGGCCCTCGTCGACCTCGGCTCCCCCGAGGGCGGCGGCGATGAATGCTCTCTGATGACCCTTCAGCCGGCGCATGTCCACTCCATCGAAGAACCCGGCGAGTGTCGGGTCGGCGACTACCTTCTCGTAGAAGAGGTCGACGACCTGGGCCACTGAAGGTGACCCGCCGATTTGTTCGTAGATTGCCATGTCGTCTGTCTACGCCGGAAGAATTTCATTGCCGTTACGAGCGTGTGACCGTTAGGTAATCGTGGCCTCACGCGTCCGGCCGCCCGAGCCGAAGGCCGCACCGGCTCGGCCGAGGCAACTCCGCGATGTCTGATCGGCCATCCTGGTATTCGATGAGTGGACTGAGTCGGAGCGACCGGAACGAAGCGGATTGGCTGACCGCAGAGTTAGCGGCTGGGCGCCTGGGCATGACAACCGCTTTTTTCCGGCGATTCGCCCAAGAGAACCATGTGGCAACGTATGGTCGCGGACGCTCTCGGACATATCGACTGACGGATGTCGAGGCAGTGCCGGGTCATCAAAGGTTGAAGAGAGCATTGATCTCGGAGGTCGGTGCCCGGATGGCGGCGAACGTTCCGGCCTTCGGGGTGCAGACGGGCGAGATCAGGTGGGTGCATCGCCTGGGTCTCGGCGGATATATGGGCGGGCTCACCCCGAAGCAGGTTCTCAAGGGGGTCCGACTCAGCTGTCCGAACTGCCTCATAGCGGCCATGGTTGTCAAGCGGTACAAGTCCTACTTTGGTCGGCAATACACCTACGAGTCTCACTGCCGGAACTGCGGCAACCACAGCCTCATGTCGTGGCAGGAGCTTCAGGCGGCATTGCAGACGATCCAGGCCGCCCCACCGACCTAGTCACTTGGTGAGGATCGAGGCAGCCTGAGCTGATCTACACACCACACGATTTGATCTCTCAAATGGCACGTGTGAGGTCCCATCCCATTCGGTGTCCCCACGCCATTGCTCCGCTGTAGAGGGCGACGCACTCGGGCCTGACCGACGACGCAGAGATGTCCGGTATCTCCTGTGAACTACCGGTCAAGGGCGCCCTGAAAGTGGTCGATCAATCGATGTGAGCCGACGTGCAGAGCGGTGGTCGTCGCTGGGGCTGGGTGCTCTGATCGGGCTCTGCTGGTGGCAACTGCTGGCCGCAGCCATCGATGCCTGGCACTTCCAATCCGACGCCGTGGTCCCCGTCTCCTCGGTCGCGCCCAACTACCTTGCTTTCAGCGTCACCGCCAATTTCGGGCGTCCGTCCTGGATCATCGCTTCCGATCTCGCCGGGCACGTCACGTATCCTCTTGTGGCGGCCGGCTCGATGGCCATGTGGCTGAACCACCGGTTTGACGCTCACGACACGACCCTGCGGGTCGCTGTGTGGATGTTGGCGTTGTGCGGCAGCCTCTTCGCTCTTATCGGAGGAGTCGCTCTGCTCGACCGGCACATGGCGGCAGCGGTCGCCTATATAGGTCCCATACCCGACACCCTACGAGCGACTTCAGGAGAAGAGTTCCTAATCGGGCTGGCCGTGCTCGCTGCCGCCAGCCATGTCGCTCGCAGGATGCAAAGTGCCGAGCTAGCTGAACGTCGATCTGTGATGACGCCCCCGTCGTCTGCGAGCCCGGCGTGACACTGGGCTGATCGACCTCGATGGCGGTGCCATGCGGAGCGGCCGGTAACGAGGCGGCCTGCGCAAACGAAGACTTTGAACGTCACCCAGTTCCGAACCTAATGATGGTGGCGTCAAGCGCCTGGCTTCCGATGATTCGGGCGCCACTGCCGTGGACCGAACCGACGACTTCTCCCGAATAACGCCGTGTAGAGCCCGAACCCAATGGCAACCACCGCTATCAGCACGCAGACAATGAACACACCCTCCGCGATCGACAGTGCAGGTTCGCGGCGTTGATGCACAAAGATGTGCGCGTCAGTGAGGCCGATGGCGCAGGCCAGACAGAAAACGGCCGCCGCCGGTATCCAGGCAACCCGCTGCTTCCACACGTATCGCTTCGAGACATCATAGTCAGGGCGGATCGGCATCTTGCCTCGTCGCCAAGGTTGGAAGTGCATACCGAGCAGATGAGCGGCCGCTACGTAGGCGCCAGCAAGCTCGCCCCACCCGGGGAGATGGTTACCCCAGATCGCACTGCTGTGGGTGGCGCTTGATGGGACCATCCTCGTAACGATGGCAGTCACCGTCAGGACTCGCCAGTCATTGACCAGAAGAGTTGTCGGCAGCACCAGATTGGATCGTAGAGGGCTGCTGGTGACCGCCGACTGATCCCGAAAGGCGGCGAGCCGGGCTGTCCTCGACTCCTTCTCGTACCAGTTGGTGGCCGAGGCGTGAAATAGACGCCTGTCAATTCGTGCCCGAGATGACGAGTGCGGCGTAGAAGTCACTGCCGCAGTGGCTGATTCCATGTCGGGCATGGCGGAGCGGTGCTAGACCTGCAGGAGCAGCCAGGCGGCAACGAAAATCACCACGGCGACCGCTAATAAGCCCCCCGTGAAGAGGAAGAGCTGCCTGAATATCGTGTCGACTAGATCAGGGGGCTGGCTTCGACAATACCGTGCGGTTCTGAAAGGCGTAGCCGATTACCTCCCCCTGTACGTTCTCGAACAAAGTGTAGATGATCACCTTGCCCGAGGCGCCCGTAGGTGATGTAGGACTTCGTGAAGCTGACGCAGATCGTCAGGCGAGAGGGCCGTCTTCGACGGACGATTGAGCGAGGCTGCGAGATAACAGAATGGCGGAGAGTAGAGTCAGGAGGCGTTCGCAGTTCTAATGCCACGTTGAATGGACGTTACGGGGCAGCATTCGTGTAGGAGGCGGACCTGACGTTGAACTCTGTCAAGCGAATCGCCGAGCACCTGGGCGTCAATGCCCGAGACGCCCCCGCATTGAGCGGCGGTTCTGATCGCTCGGTCACGTGCGGCACGAAGACGGCTCTATGGTCAATGAGCTTCTCTGGTGGCGCGGGTCATGCGAAGAAACAACAAAATTAAGCGTGCTGATGGGTTGCGATGGCACGACAGTGAGAGTGAACATGGTTCCCCCTCTAGTGAGATTGTCGGGTTGGCCCGCCGGGATCGGAAGCATTTTCTGTACATCCTTCGTGTCGAGGGTTCCATTGATATACCAACTCACCTTGTAAGGGCGAACACCGCCGGCGACGAGTGCCGGCTCAGTAACGGGCCGCCCGACAGGGGAGCAGAGAATCTGAAGCCCTGTTCCTCGTTCCAGAATCAGCGGAGACGGCGCTGATACTCCGGAGGAACACCCGACCGCGGCAAACACAGTCAGCGTGAGGGACAACCATGAAGCGCCGGGTCGTCGCCTTCTATCCATCTGTCCGAAACGTTAGACGGGTTCGGTTACAGAACACCCGACAGTGTGCGTCCCAAGGGGGAATCGGCTCGTCAATCGCAGTGTGGTTCATAGCCGCTGGTTGCCGTCTCACTAGTTCTGCGAAGGCGACCTTGCGACGGTGGGAGAGTTGCAGGCCATGCACCGCTCGTTATCGACGCTGAGCGAGTACATGTAACAGGACTGGTCGCTGCACCAGTTCGGCCCCCCGTTGTAGGGCTGATATTCACGAACAAACGTGTCCGCAGGCGCTGACGACATTCCATAGGGCAGCCCGAAGCGGTTCGGCCCGGAGTCACTTGGGTGCAGCATCATGATCGTCAAGGCGATGGTGCCGACTATGGGGATCAAGTGCAGCAGATACCAGGCCCCTATCTGGTCCCAGTCATGCAGTCTTCTGATGCTTACTGAGATTCCTGGCAGGATCAGGACCACTACCAAGATGATGTCGGCGACTGTGCCAGCCGTCCGAGAGGCGAGGAATAGGAGCAAGCTCACGCCATAGAGGATCACGCCGAGAAGGCCGAACCACCAGTACTCCGCAGGCCTTGCTCGCCCTTCCCAGTCCAACGATTTGGCAAAACATGAGCTGATTGCCTCAGTGAAGCCCATCCGACACCCCCATCATGACCCCCGCCGATCTGTCTTCAGTGCGCTCATCGTAGCAACAGCGACGAGGCCTTCACAGTGCCGCCACCGCGCCACTTGCGCGTGCTCCCGTCGAGTGTGGTGCTCCTCGTTTGGCTGGCCGACAGCCAGAAAACCGCTTCTCGGCATCAGGTCTCTGTTGGCGCTCTCGACGACATCTAAGCGTGTCGGAGGGGGGACTTGAACCCCCACGTCCTTGCGGACACTAGCCCCTCAAGCTAGCGCGTCTGCCTATTCCGCCACTCCGACGTGGCGCACCCCTGGTCGAGTGCAGACGGGCATCATAGTTCTCTGCGGTCGAGTCTGCGATCGGGGACGAACCACATCACGGCCACTGCGGCATAGAAGCCGAACGCCAGCCAGGGTGTCACCCAGGCGAAGCAGATGCCAAGGGCGTAGAGGGCGACAGAGGCCCATCCTTTGACATCCGAGCCTATGGCCTCGGCCACCCTGGAGTCGGTGCCGTTGCAGCGGATGATGGCCCGGACGAGGATCGTGTAGGCGACGCCGCACAGCAGGGCATCGGCCCCGTACATGGCGGCCGGCAGCGAGTACTTGTACTGGTGGCTCAACCAGTCGGTGAAAACTGGGATCAGTGACAGCCAGAAGAGAAGGTGCAGGTTCGACCACATGACGGCGCCGCTGATGCGGTCGGTGGCCCGCAGCAGGTGGTGATGGTTGTTCCAGTAGATGCCGATGGAGGCGAAGCTGAGCAGATAGACCAGCAGGCTGGGCACCGAATGTTCGAGGTCGGTGAGCTGGTGGCCGGCCGGGACCCTGAGATCGAGAGCCATCAGGGTGATGATCACCGCCATCACCCCGTCGCTGAACGCCTCGAGCCGCTGCCCCTCCCGCTCCACCTCCCCGGCCACCGTCAGTAATGCCAGGGGAAGCCGGACCAGTCCGGATCGCGCTTCTCGAGGAACGCATCCCGGCCTTCGGCCGCCTCGTCGGAGGCGTAGGCCAGGCGAGTGGCCTCGCCGGCGAACACCTGCTGGCCGACCAGCCCGTCGTCGATCAGGTTGAAGGCGAACTTGACCATGCGCTGGGCGGTCGGGCTCTTGCCGTTGATCTCCCGGGCCCATTCGAGGGCGACCCGTTCCAACCCGTCGTGGGGGACCACGGCATTGACCGCGCCCATGGCCTGCATCTCGGCCGCCGTGTAGGTCCGGCCCAGGAAGAAGATCTCCCGGGCGAACTTCTGGCCGACCTGGCGGGCCAGGTAGGCGGAGCCGAAGCCCCCGTCGAAGCTGGCCACGTCGGTATCGGTCTGCTTGAAGCGGGCGTGCTCCTCACTGGCCAGCGTCAGGTCGCAGGTGACGTGGAGGCTGTGGCCCCCGCCGGCCGCCCAGCCCGGCACCACGCAGATGACCACCTTGGGCATGAAACGGATGAGGCGTTGCACCTCGAGGATGTGGAGGCGACCGAGTCGGCCCGGGTCCACCGTCTCAGACGTTTCACCCTCCGCGTACTGGTACCCGTGGCGGCCGCGGATGCGTTGATCGCCGCCGGAGCAGAACGCCCATCCGCCGTCGCGGGGGGACGGGCCGTTGCCGGTCAGTAGGACGCAGCCCACGTCTGCGGTCTGGCGGGCGTGGTCGAGAGCCCGGTACAGCTCGTCGACGGTGTGCGGGCGGAAGGCGTTGCGCACCTCGGGCCGGTTGAACGCGATGCGCACCGTGCCCTGGTCGACGGCCCGGTGGTAGGTGATGTCGGTGAAACCGAATCCGGGCACTTCACGCCAGGACCCGGGATCGAACAGCTCGGAAACCATGACGGCTGAATCTACGACTTCCGTTGAATGTGTTCGGCAGCCAGGGCTACCACGGTGTGCGAATGGTACGGTCAGCGTGAATCGGACTGAGGAGGAGTCAGATGAAGAGGAGCTTGATCGCGGTCGCCATTGCTGCGGCCGTCGGGCTCGGTGCGACGGCCTGCAGTAGCAGTGCCAAACCGACATCGAGCAACGGCGGGACAGGGGGTGGTACCTCGCCGACGTCGGCCGCGGCCGGCGTGAGCGGCGGGGTGCTGAACATGCTCGGAACCGGTGACGTCGACTACCTCGATCCGAACATCACCTATTACACGACCGGCTACCTGGCCATGCGCATGATCAGCCGCCAGCTGGTCACCTACCCGGCCATCCAGGGCCAGACGACCAATATCGTGCCCGACCTGGCCACCGAGCTGCCGACGACCGCCAATGGTGGCATCAGCGCTGACGGTCTCACGTACAAGCTCACCATCCGCACCGGCGCCATGTGGGGCACGACCCCGCCGCGCCAGGTGACGGCGGCCGACGAAGTGCGCGGCGTGGAGCGGACATGCAACCCGGCCCAGCCGTTCGGGGGCCTACCCGACTTCGAGACCCTCATCGCCGGCTTCCAGCAGTTCTGTGACGGTTTCTCCAAGGTTTCTGGCACCGCGACTGCCATCAAGCAGTACATCACCACGCACTCGATAAGCGGCGTGTCCGTCGATTCGACCAACCCGCAGACGGTCATCTTCCACCTGACCCGGCCGGCGACCTATTTCCTGAACCAGCTGGCCATACCGGCACTGTCGCCGGCGCCGGTCGAGTACCTGGATTACGTGCCGGCCAGCGCCCAGTTGGCCCAGCACTTCATCTCGGACGGCCCCTATTCGGTCACCAGCTACGAGCCGGCCAAGTCCATCGTGTTCGGCCGGAACACGGCCTGGACGGCCTCGAGCGACGGCGTCCGCAAGGCCTACGTCGACAAGATCGTGGTCAGCGAGACGGGCAACCAGACATCGATCCAGCAGCAGCTGGCCACCAACACCCCGGCCGCCGACATGGGCTGGGACTCGCCCGTGCCCACCGCGGCAGTGCCGGCTCTGCTGGCGTCGAAGAGCCCCAACCTCACCCTCGGCCAGACCTTCGGCACCGATCCGTACGTCCTGTTCGACACCGTCTCGCCCAACAACGGTGGCGCCCTGTCGAAGGTGGCCGTCCGCCAGGCTCTGGAGTACGCCATCAACCGGACCGACCTGGTGCAGGACGACGGCGGTCCGCAGATATCGCCGCCGCTCAGCCACATCCTGCCGACGGGTATCGACGGGTCGCAGGACTACGACATGTACCCGAACGACACGGCCAAGGCCCAGTCGCTGCTGGCCGCCGCCGGTCAGTCGCACCTGCACCTGAAGGTGCTCTACCAGAGCTCGCTCGGCTTCGAGGTCAGCATGTTCCAGACGCTGCAGAGTGACCTGGGCAAGGCCGGAATCACCGTCACCGGGGTCGGCGTGCCCTCGGCCGACTTCTACACCAAGTACCTCGAGGTGCCCTCGGTGGCCAAGGGCGGCGTATGGGACCTGGCCCTGGCCCAATGGCTGCCCGACTGGTACGGCAACGCCGCTCTCTCGTTCTTCGAGCCGCTGTTCGCCGGCAGCCCGGCCTTCCCGCCGAACGGGAGTGACTTCGGCTTCTACGACGACCCGACGACGGACTCGCTGATCCAGCAGGCCAGCTCGGCCACATCGACCTCGCAGGCGACGGCGCTGTGGGCCCAAGCCGACCAGCAGGTGATGAAGGACGCCGCCATCTTCCCGATCACCTCCCCGACCCAGCCGGTGTACCACGCCGACCAGGTGCACAACGCGGTCTACGTGCCGAACCTGTTCCAGTTCGATCCGACCAACGTGTGGCTCACCCCGTCGGCCAACGGCGACTGATCCTGCCGGTCATTGGTCGCCGTCGGGCCCGTTCCCGGCGGCGACCGGCCCGGCCACGTCCGGTTCGGTGTCGGGGCGGTGTGCGTGGTGGCACGGAAATCGCTTCTCCACGGCCCTGCGCCTGTACCTGATTACCTACACTCGGCCTCCGGGCGACAGGGGGATCTATGTACAGCGATGATCAGCTTCAGGACATGCGGTTCCAGTTCAGCCGCGCCCTCGAGGATCTGCGCCGGCAGATCCAGGCGTTCACGGGCGACAAGAACGAGCTGTGGCCGATCTACGACGGCCTGAGTGCCCAACTGCACGAGTTGGGCCAGGTCGTGTGGCAGATCCCGAGTAGCTCGGTCTGGAACCAGCCGTACACGGCGGCCGTCAACGATCTGGATCAGGCCACCCAGCAGTTCGCGTACGCGCAGGGCGACAATGACGAGCAGCGGCCGCACTATCTGGCCCAGGCGGTGGACTTTCTCAATCAGGCGGTGTCGACCCTCGCCAACTAGTCCCGGTCCGGCGCCGCCTTGCTTAGAGTCCCGGGGATGATCGACGTCCTGACAGTCAACGTCGGCTGTCCGAAGCCGCTCGGGGATGACCGCGGGCGGCCTGTCTACAGCGGGATCGGCAAGCAACCGGTGGTGCCGGGCACCGTTCTGTGGCTGTCGCTGGTCAATCTGGCCGGCGACGGGCAGGCCGACCTGGCTGTCCACGGCGGCCCGGACAAGGCGGTGTACGTCTATCCCAGCGAGCACCTGGCCGACTGGGAGCGCGACCTGCAGGAGGAACTGGGGCCGGCCCCGTTCGGCGAGAACCTGTCGACCCGCGGGGTCACCGAGGGCGATGTCTGTATCGGCGACCGTTGGCGCTGGGACGACGCCGTGGTCGAGGTCTGCCAGCCGCGCTGGCCATGCTTCAAGCTGGCTTTGTACCGTCGCCGGTCCGATATTCAGGTGCGGATGAGGACCACCGGTCGGACCGGCTGGTACCTGAGGGTCATCGAGCCGGGGCCGGTGACGGTCGGTTCTCCGTTGGAGGTGATCGAACGGGATCCGATAGCGCTCTCGGTCTTCTCCGCCCACCTGGCCATGGCCGACCGGCACCTGGAGCACCCGGATCTGGTCGAGGTGGCCGCCCGCCACCCTCGGCTGGCCGCCGAATGGCGGGAACCCCTGCGGGAGCGGATCGGGCGCCAGACGTAGCGTGCCCGGCGCCGGCCGATTCCGACAGCACCGGGTCGTGGCGTTCACCTTCAACAACCTGCGGACGATGTTGATCTTCGGACTGGTGGAGGATGTCGTCAAAACTCATCCCGACCGTCGGCGACGCGCTGGAGCTGGCCATCTCACTGGTCAGCTTCTACTTCCACCGGATCATCCTGGTCACCGACAACCGTATCTATGTGTTCCGCGACCGGCCGTTCCATCGACCAGGTGAGCGCCTGGCCGAGTATGCGAGGGGCCCCGGCGCCGCCCGGATCGGCGCCGACAGCCGGAACGGCCTGTCGCGCCTGGTCCGTAGGGGGCAGCTGACCTTTCCGGACGGAACGGTCGTTTATCACAGCCCTCTGTGGATCCGGCGGGCCCAGTACGTGGCACAGGAAGGCAACATCCCTGCCGGCCAGTGAGCGTGGTATCCGCCGGCGATGGGCGGCCGTCAGGCCGGCCAGCCGGGCAGCAGTCCGAGTTCCTGGCACAGCGCCTGGGCGTGGACCATGCGCCCGGCGAACCGGTCGGCCTCGGTCGCATCGGCCAGCCAGCCGATGACCGCGCCGGCCACCTCGGGAGGATCGCCGCGAAAGCCCTGCGCCATCCGGTTGTCGTAGTCCAAGGCGATGGCCTTCTCCGTGATGGTGTAGCCCGGCTCCATGGTGAACGCCCGGATCCCGGCCGAGCGGTATTCGACGTCCACCACGACGGCGATCTGGTGGAAGGCGGCCTTGGAGGCGCAGTAGGCCAGGCTCCAGCCGCCCTGGCCGGCCGGGGCGGGCGGGGCCACCAACGCCGATCCCGACCCCAGGTTGATGATGGTGCCTCCTCCGCGCGCCAGCATGCCCGGCAGCACCAGCTGCGTCAGCAGCAGCTGGTGGAGGTGGTTGGCGGCGAAGATATCGGCGGCGATGTCCAGATCGATGTCGAGCACCCGGGCGTCGGCACCGGGACCCGAGTAGGGGGCGTTGTTGACCAGGACATCCACCCGGTCGCACTCGTCCTCGATTCGTTTCCAGGCCCGACGGATCGACTGGCGATCGGTGATGTCCATGGGCACCGCCATTGCCTTGCGGCCGACTCCCTCCACCTCTGCGCAGGTCTTCTCCAAGCTGCCCGGCAGCGGGATGTCACCGATCCGTCCGTCTCCCTCGTGGACGGTGCGCCCGGTCACGATCAGGTCGAAACCCCGAGCGGCCAGGGCCAGGGCCCCGCAACGACCGATACCCCGACTGGCTCCCGTCACCAATGCCACCTTGCCTGCCAACTCTTCGTGCCTCCTTTACGCTGATCCAGCCGCGGTGGCGATGATGGCACGCCGCCGGCGACACTGGCTCTACGTCAGGGTGCCGGCGAACAAGGTCGCCAGTTCATCCCAGTGACGCTCGGCCGCGTCCTGGTTGTAGACCGGGAAGTCGGCCATGGTCCATCCATGCAGGGCTCCCTCGTAGATCTCGCAGCGGTGGTCCACTTCGGCCTCGCTGAGGGCCTGCTCCAGCCGGTCGGCCATCTCCGGCGGGTAGGAGTTGTCGTTGTCGGCGCCGGCGACGTAGACCCGTCCGGCCATACGGGGCGCCAGTAAGTGGGGGCTGAGCTCGGAATCGGAGGCCAGGTTGCCGCCGTGGAAGCTGGCGGCAGCGGCGACCCGGTCGGGATAGGTACCGGCGGCAGTGAGGGAGATGGCTCCGCCCATGCAGTAGCCGGTCGTGCCCACCCGGCTCCCGGCGATGTCGTCACGGGTGTCGAGGTAGGCGAGGAAGGCCTGGGTATCGGCCGCCGCCCTGCGGTTGTCGGTCGAGGAGAACAGGTGGGCCAGCGCGCCGCGCACGTCGCCGCTGGCGAATACCGCCTTCGGGTCCAGCGGCTCATAGCGGCCGGCTCGATAGAACAGGTCGGGGAGGAGCACCACGTAACCGAGGCCGGCCAGGCGCTGGCCCATCTCGAAGAGGGTCGGTCGGATCCCGAGCCCGTCCATGTAGAAGATCACCGCCGGGTGCCGGCCTCCGGTCGCCGGGGTGAAGGCATACGCCGGACACTCACCGTCATGCGTGCGTATCGAGACTTCCTGGACCATCGAGGGTCCCTCCTTTGTCCATCTCCGTGACCATGATCATGCCGTCAAACAACCGGCCCCGGCGTCAACCGGCCGTGTCGTCCAGGACCAGGGCTGACCCGGCGACCGCGGCGAGGTCGAGTTTCGGGTCGGGCCGGCCGTCCTGGCGCCACAACTGAGGTATGCGCCAGGCCAGCAGAACCGTGCCCAGGATGCAGGCCAGCCCACCCGTCCACACTGCGAACTGGCTGCCCCCGGCCGTGGCCGCGAGACCCGATTCTCCATCGCCCAGCCGGTTGCCGGATACGGCCGCAGCGAAGAACAGCCCACTGAGCCGGCCCTGCATGTTCTCGGGGGTGGCCTTCTGCAAGATGGCCACCCGGAACACCCCGCCGATGATGTCGGCGCCGCCGGCCAGGGCCAGGAGCACCAGCCCGATCCACAGCACCGGGATGATGCCGAACAGGGCGATGGCCCCACCCCAGATGAGCATGCACACCACCAGGGCCCGGCCCATCGCCGTGATGTGCTTCACCCAACCGCTCAGCAACGACGACGCCAGCGCCCCGGCCCCGGGCGCTGCGTAGAGCAGGCCGACCGTGGAGGCCCCGCCGTGGAACAGGTGGATCCCGAGCGCCGGGAAGACCGCCTTCGGCATGCCGAACACCATCGCGTTCAGGTCGAGGACGAACGTGGCCAGCAGCAGGTTCTCGGTGCGCAGGAAACGGAGGCCGTCGACGATCGACCGGAGCCCGGCCGTCCTCTGGCCATCTCCCTGCGGCTTCAACGGAGGCAGCAGTACGGCGGCCACGAAGGTGCCGGTATACGAGGCCACATCGGCCAGGTAGACCGACTTCAGGCCCAGGTCGGCGATCAGCAGGCCGGCCAGAGCGGGGCCGGCCACGACGGCCAGGTTCTGCACGACCGACTGCAGGGCGAAGGCGCTCGAACGGTCCCCCTCGTCGACCAGCATCGGGACCACAGCCAACCGGGTGGGCCAGTCGACCCCCTGAAGGCAGGCGGTCGCGCTGGGTGCCACGAACAACACCCACAGCTGCGGATGCGGGGCCAGCGCGTTGGCCGCCAGGGCGGCGCTGCCCGCAGCGAGGAGCACCTGGGTGACGATCAGCAGGCGGCGGCGGTCCACGACGTCGGCGACCGCTCCGCCCACAAGGGATCCGAAGATGGTCGGCAACAACCCGGTCAGACTGACCAGACCGACCATGGCCGTGGAATGGGTCAGCTGGTAGGCCTGGTAGGCGACACCGACCACCGTGAGTTGGCTGCCCAGCGACGTGACGGAGAGGCCGAACCACAGCCGGCGGAAGGCGGCGCTGCGGCGCAGCGGGCCTATGTCGGCCAGCAGGGAACGCATTTGCCGGCGAATCCTAACGGGGCGCCCGGCGCCGGCTCCGGGAAATCGGCGGGCGCCCGCCGGTGACGGGCCGTACAGTCCCGGTCATGCCGCTGGTCCCGAGCGTAGGCCGGGACACCCCGCCCTCGATGTTCGTAATGGTCGGGCTGCCGGCGTCGGGCAAAACCACTCGGGCGCGGGAGATCGCCGCGGACGGTAACGCTCTCCGGCTGACTCCGGATGAGTGGATGATTCCCGTCTTCGGGCAAGATCAGCCGGAGGGCAAGCGCAACGTCGTGGAAGGTCGGTTGATCTGGTTGGCGCTGTCGGCGCTTCGGGTCGGGACGAGCGTCGTGCTCGACTTCGGAGTGTGGGGGAGAGACGAGCGGTCGGCGTTGAGAGCCCTGGCCGCCTCGGTCGGGGCGATCAGCGAGCTCGTCTACCTCGAGGTGGACGGAGAGGAGCAGTGGCGACGGGTTCAGGCCCGGTCGTTGACCGACGCAGCGACCACGTTCGCCATGACCCGGGAGGACCTGGTGAAGTGGGCCCCGGGCTTCCAGGCGCCCAGCCGCGCCGAACTCGAGAGTACGGAGATCGACCCCCCACCGAGCGGCTTCGCCACCTGGGAGGCCTGGGTGACTCAGTGGTGGCCGACGGCCCTGGACTGAAGGTTCACATGCTGGGTTGACGCCACCAGAGCGTGTTCACCAGAGGGTGGCGGTCTGTCCGTTTGACGACACGGCCATCATCATGAGACCTACCAGAAGATCGACGGCGGGTGGCTCATCAAGAGCTCGAAACTCACGCGCCTCCACACCGACTTCGCCGGGCCCGAAGGTGGTTGACCGCGACGGAGGTCACCCCGCAGCCATGGCCAGATGGGCCAGATGGCGCCCGATCAAGGGGGCGAACTTGAACCCGTGACCGGAGCACGGCGAGCCCACGACGATGGGCCCGTGGCGTTCGATGACGAACGATTCGTCGGCCGTGGTGGTGTAGAGGCAGGTCGTGGCCGAGGTCGGCGTCGGATCCAGTCCGGGCATATTGGTCCTGACATGATTGACGACCCGCTGGCGTCCGGCCTGGTCGATCGCGAAAGATCGGCCGTCGGCCGTCGTGATCGCCCCCCGGTGGTGCTCGGCGACCTTGATTCCCTCGTCACCGTGACCCTGCAGCCCGTAGATGAAACCTGAGCTGTGGTGGATGTAGCTGGGCCAGCCGGCATCGCCGTCGAGCCGGGTGGGGAAGTGGAACACCTGTTCCCGGGTCACGGTGAGGATCGGTAGCTCCACGACGCCGGTGAGCAGGCTGCTGACCCATGCGCCGGCCGTGACCACGGCCACCCGGGCCCGGTACTCGTCGGCGTCGGTCGTGACCAGTACCTGGTCGTCATTTGCCGGCACGACCGCCCGGACCGGCTCCTCGAAGCGCACCGCCGCCCCGTAGGTGCCGGCCTGCCGGTGCAGGGCCCGGACCGCTTCGTCGGCCCACAGCCTTCCGGCATCCGGTTGGTAGAGCACCGGTCCGGCGAATGCGAAGCCCGGCCACCGGGCGGCCGCGTCGGACGGATCGATCACGTCGTGGGGCACGGCCGTCCGCTGCAGCGCATCCGCGAGGGAGCGGACGGATTCGGCCGCTCCGTAGTCGATGCCGCCCGTGGTGACGAGGAGCTCGACGCCGGCGTCTTCTTCCAGCTCCCGCCACAGCGGGAGAGCCGACCGCGCCATCTCGATGTATCCGGCGTCGGGGTAGGCGAGCCGGAAGATCCGGGTGCTCCCGTGGGAACTGGCCCGCACATGGCCCGCTTCGAACTGCTCCAGCAGCACCACGTCGCGCCCGGCTCTGGCTAGCCACCAGGCCGTGGCCGATCCCATCACGCCGGCACCGATGACAACCACGTCGCAGACCCGCACCCGCCGACTCTACCGACGGGTCGATGAACCGAGTCGGTGGGTCTCCTCGGCTCCCATTGTGGTCAATAGAACGTCACTATGACGTTGTATTGACCACAATGGATGGCCCGGGCGTGCTCCGGATGGGTCGCGCCGCACGGGTGGTGCCGGCCGAGGGCGATGGCGGGCCCGGTCGGGGGCCCGCTACCCGAATGGCGCGGTCACAGGTCGCCGAGGAGGTTCTCCACGGAACTCACGTCCTGACCGATCTGGCCGAGCAGGCCACCCCCGCCGGACTGGTCGGACTGGTCGGACGGCTCCTGCTCCCCGTAGCCCGACTGTGATCCTCCGTAGCCGCCCTGCTCTCCGTACCCGCCCTGCTGCTGCTCGCCGTAGCCACCGGGGCCGCCGCCGTAGCCGCCCTGCTCGCCGTAGCCACCCTGCTCGCCGTAGCCGCCCTGCTCGCCGTAGCCACCCTGTTCGCCGTAGCCCTGCTGCTGCTCGCCGTATCCGCCCGGACCGCCGTAGCCGCCCTGCTCTCCGTAGCCCTGCTGGCTGAAGGCATCCATCTCGGCCTGCTCCTCACCCTGCTGGAGACCGTGCTCGTAGGCTTCGTGGTGCTCGTGGTGCTCGTGGCGTTCGTGATGCTCGCCCCGCTCGTAGGCCTCGTGCACCTCGTGTTGCTCCTGCTTTTCCTGCTGCTCTTCCCATTCGGCGCCCGCTTGGAAATCGCTCATGGCTCGGCCTCCTTCGGTGGGGATGATTTGAAGACAGGTGCATATTCGCTCACCGATGCCGGAAAATGAACCGCTTATCCACTAATCAGTCCATTCGGCTAACGGCGCCATCGCTGTCGTCCATTTGGACAGCCCGAGACACCGCAGCCGACTGGAGGTCCTCAGCCGGCCGGCAGCCTGGGTCAAGCAGCCGGATCGACCTGGTGGGCCACCTGGTAATGGTTGCCGAACGTGTCGCGGAACATGGCCCGGCGGTCCCCGTAAGGCGTATCCAACGGATCTTCGATGCTGACAGCGCCACTGTCGATGGCCCGCTGGTGGGTCGCATCGGCGTCATCGACGTAGATGTACAGGAACGACGTGAACTCCTGTCGTTCGTCGGTCGAACTGACCAGCACGACCGAGTCGCCGATGTGGACATCGGTGGGGCGCCCCGGCACGATCTCGGCCTCCGCATGAAAGACGTGCCTGAGGAACGCCACCGCCTGCTCCACGTCGGCGACGAACATGCGGGGGGTGACACTCCGGTAGGGGGCGGGAGACGGCCGGTTGTTCACGCGACGAGTCTTGCACTCACCGTGTGGCGGTGGGCGCCCCAGAACGGGGCGTCGAGCGGCCGGTTTGCCACTTCCCTCGCCACGCCCGCCACGGGGACACTCCGAGAGCCTTGCCGACCGTCCGCCAGCCCGCGCCGGCGCCCCCCGCCAGCTCGACCCGTTGCGTGAGGCACTCCTGTGCGCGCCGCGCCAGGGCGGACGCCACCAGCACCTCGGCCACGGCCTCCGCCACGTCGTCTTCGGCGTGGTCCGGATCGGCTCCGTACTCCTCCATGCCACGGTAAAAGCACCCGGTCGGGCCCCGCCGGGAGCGGACCTGGCGCCCGCCCCCGGCCGGTGCCGTCCTACTTCTTCTTGCCCTTTTTCTTCTTGTCCTTCTTCTTCTTCTTGGCCATTCGGATCACCTCGTTTCGGCCACCGGGGTGGTCAACTAACCGTTGACACCAGTGCCGTCAACATATCATTGACCTCGGGCGAAACCAAGCCTGTAGCCTGCAAAAGTGGCCGCCAAGGATGCATCGAGCCGGATCAAGGTCGCGCTCCGCGGCTATCAACAGCGGTCCGACCCGCTGGAGAAGGTGGACATGAGCCGGCAGCTGCGAGAAGCAGCCGAGGAGTTGGAGGCATCGGCCATCGAGCAGGCCCGCGCCGGCGGTGCGACCTGGCGGCAGATCGGTTCGTGCTACGGACTGACCAAGCAGGGCGCTCAGCAACGATTCCGGGCCATCGCCCGCGATGAAGCGGTCTCGAAGGAGAAATAGGGCTGGGGGTCCGCCGTGTCGAGGCCGCGATCGGGTCGGTGCCGGCGGGCCACGGATAGATTCGGGAGCGATGCCGTTCCTGGACCGCCCCGGCGCCGAGATCTACTTCGAGGTGGTCGGGCAGGGTCCGCCGATCGTTTTCGCCCACGGACTTGGCGGCAACCACCTGTCATGGTGGCAACAGGTGCCGGTGTTCGCCGTCGAATGGACCTGCGTGGTCTTCGCCGCCCGGGGCTTCAGTCCCTCGCATCTGTATGAACCGATGCCCGCCGATGCTTCGATGGTCGATCGTTTCGTAGGTGATCTGGGCGCGCTCATCGATGAGTTGCAACTGGCCGAGGTGACGCTCGTCGCCCAGTCACTCGGGGGCTGGGCCTGCCTCGAGTACACCCTGGAGCACCCCGACCGGGTGCGGTCTCTGGTCCTGGCCGACACCACCGGTACCGTCACGCCGGATGTCGACACGGACCCGGCCGACTCGGAAGCACTGTTCGCCCGGGGGATTCATCCGGCCTGCGGGCTGCGCATGTTCGAGGAGCAGCCCGAGAAGCACTGGCTCTACCGATCGATCGATGCCCTGAGCGTCGGGCTGGACAAACGATCTCTCCTGGCCGGGCTCGCCGCGTCCCGGAACCGGGCGGTGACCGACGTCGCCGGACTGGACCTACCGGTACTCGGGATCGCCGGGGCCGAGGACATCGTGATCGCACCAGAGGCGGTCCGCTCGTTGGTGAACTCGTTGCCTCGTGGTCGGTACGAGGAGGTCCCGGCCGCCGGACATTCCGTCTACTTCGAGCGGCCATCCCAGTTCAACCGCATCGTGCAGGACTTCCTGACCGGATAGGAGCGCCCGGTCGGGCAGGTGCCGTGACCTCGATGGAGAATCTTCTCCTCATGGCCGACCTGATCAAGCCGCGGTTGGAAGGCACCGTGGGACTGCGCGATGGCCGGCGGATCGGGTTCGCCGAGTTCGGCGATCCGAGGGGTCGGGCAATTGTCTGGTTGCACGGCACCCCGGGAGCCCGACGGCAGATACCGCACGAGGCCCGAGCCATCGCCGTCGAACACGGCGCCCGCATCATCGGGATAGATCGGCCCGGCATCGGGTCCTCGACCCGGCACAGCTACCCGAACATCCGCGCCTTCGCCGACGATCTGGAGTCCGTGGCCGACGCCCTCGGACTGGACACGATGGCGGTCATCGGGCTGTCCGGAGGCGGCCCTTACGCATTGGCCGCCGGCGCCGTGCTGAAGGAGCGGGTGGCTGCTCTCGGCATCCTGGGCGGGGTCGCTCCGACCATCGGACCCGATGCCATCCAGGGGGGACTGGTATCCCTCGCCGTACGATTCTCCTGGCTGCTGGAGCACGGGCAGGCGCCGCTCGGATTCGCGCTGGCCAACCTGATCCGGGGCATTCGACCGCTGGCTTCGCCCGGCCTGGAGCTGTACGCCCGGGTGTCACCCGAAGGCGACCGTCGCCTGCTCGGCCGGCCCGAGTTCAAGGCCATGTTCATCGACGACATCCTGAACGGCAGCAAACGGCAGATCCATGCCCCCATCGCGGACGCCATTGCCTTCACCCGGGAGTGGGGTTTCGACGCATCGGACGTCGAGGTCCCGGTGATCTGGTGGCACGGCGACGCCGATCACATCATTCCGTTCGCCCATGGCCGGCACATGGTCTCCCGCCTGCCCAGTGCCGAACTGCGCGTCCTGGCCGGGGAGAGCCACCTCGGCGGTCTGGGCATCGGCGAGGAGGTCGTGGGCACGTTGCTGAAGGTATGGGATGCCGGGCCCGTTCGGTCCCAGGCCGGCTGAGGACCCGACGCGTGCGAGACGCGCGCCCTGATACCTGTCGCGCGCCCGGCCGGACGTAGCCTCCGGCGAAGTGAGGATCGGCTCGGACCGCAGGTACGACTTCGACGTCAGCCCAGATGTGTTCTGGGCGGCTGCGGCCCGTACCGATATGTACCAGCAGTGGTGGCCGTGGCTGCGACGCTTCGATGCCGGGTCGCTCGCCGAAGGCGAGGTGTGGACGTGCTGCGTGCGGCCGCCTCTCCCGTACGCGGTCAGTTTCACGGTCGAACTGCACGAGGTGTGTCAAGCGGTTCGGGTGCAGGCGCGGGTGACCGGCGACATCCAGGGGCACGCCCGGTTGGACATAGACCCGGTCACCTCCGGATGTCGGGTCCGGCTTCGATCGCACCTGGCGCCGTCGAGTCGCCGGCTGAGGACGGCTTCCCTGCTGGCTCGGCCAGTGGTCGGGTTCGGTCACAACTGGGTGCTGGATACGGGGGCCCGGCAGTTCCGGCATCAGGCGTTCTGAACCAGGCTCACCGTGGCCCATGCGCGCCGGGCCGCCAAGGTGCGATGCTGGTTCGTGGGATCGCCGGAAAGCGCTTCGGTCACGCCGTGGCCGCCGCCTAGGTACTCGTGGCCAACCGACAGCGATCGCATAGGCCGCCCTGGCGTCGTGCCCTCGGGGGGCGTACCCCGTCGCGGCGTTCGTGCGAAGCTGACCATGCCATGTACGCCGCCCAGTTCGCCGCCGCCCACCCCGACCATCCGGCCCTCGTCATGTTGGGGTCCGGTCGGACCGTCACATTCGGTCAGTTCGAGAGCCGGGCCAACCAGATCGCCCATCTGATCCGGGACCAGGGTCTGGTCCGCGGTGATCACATCGCCATCCTGTCGGAGAACGAGGAGGAGATGCTGGCGATAGAGGGGGCGGCCGAGCGCACCGGCCTCTATTACACGCTGATCAACAGCTACCTCGCCCCCGACGAGATCGCCTACATAGTGGACAACTGCCGGGCCCGCCTGTTCTTCGCCTCCGGCGGGAAGATCGGGTCGGCTCGGCAGGCGGCCGCCTCCTGCCCGCTGGTGGAGCGATTCCTCGTAACCGGCCCGACTCCCGCCGGCGACGGTTGGGACAGCCTGGAGCAGGCCCTGGCCGGCGCGCCGACGACTCCGGTCCCGGACGAGCAGTTGGGTGCCGCCATGCTGTACTCGTCAGGCACCACGGGACGGCCCAAGGGCATCCTGCGCCCGCTGCCCGACGTGGCACCCGGCGAGGCCCTCCCGGTCATGCAGTTCGTCCAGACGCTCTTCGGGTTCAGGGCGGGGATGACCTACCTGAACCCGGCCCCGCTGTACCACTCCGCCCCTCAGGCCAGTGTGGCGGCCACGATCCGGTTGGGCGCCACCGCCGTGATCATGGAGCACTTCGACGCCGAACAGTGGCTGGCGGCCGTCGAGTCGCACCGGGTCACGCACTGCCAGATGGTGCCCACCATGTTCCACCGGCTGCTCCGCTTACCTGAGGAGACCAGGCGCCGGTACGACCTCTCGTCGCTCGAGCGGATCATCCACGCCGCCGCCCCGTGCCCGGTACCGGTGAAGCAGGCCATGATCGAATGGCTGGGACCGATCATCACGGAGTACTACGGCGCCACCGAGGCCAACGGGTTCACCTTCTGTGATTCGGCCGAGTGGAGCGCCCATCCGGGCACGGTCGGTCGGCCGGTACTCGGCGAGGTGGTGATTCGCGACGAGAACGGGGCCGACTGTTCCACCGGTGTGGACGGCACGGTGTGGTTCCGGGGGGCGACCAACTTCGAGTACTTCGAGGACCCGGCCAAGACGGCCGAGAACCGAGACGAGGGAGGCCAGCTCAGCACCGTCGGCGACGTCGGCCACCTCGACGCCGACGGGTTCCTCTACCTGACCGACCGCAAGAGCTACATGATCATTTCCGGTGGGGTCAACATCTATCCCCAGGAGACGGAAAACCTGCTCGCCACCCACCCGGCGGTCATCGACGTGGCCGTCATCGGTGTCCCGGACGAGGAGATGGGCGAGGCGGTCAAGGCCGTGGTCCAGCCCGCGCCCGGCGGGGTCGGGGGACCGGATCTCGAACGCGAGCTGATCGCCTTCTGCCGTGAGCACCTGGCCCACTTCAAGTGTCCCCGGACGGTCGACTTCGTCGACGAACTGCCCCGCCTGCCCACCGGCAAGCTCTACAAGCGGTTGCTACGGGAGCGCTACTGGGAGGGCCACACCACCCGCATCACCTGACCGCTGGTAATGGTCGGGAGGCGGGTGATCAACCCCAGGGGGCGACCGGCCTGGGGGCCCGCCCTACAGCTGACCGGCCGCCGTCTCGTCGCCGCCAGCCCGGCCGTACGCCGGGGTGTAGAGACGAACCGCCTCGGATTTTCCCTTGAGTTCCATCCCGGGGCGTTCGGTGAAGTCGATAGCGATCTGGCCGAGCAGGTCCTTGGTCTGACCGGTCAGGAGCACCGTGTCACCGGTACGGCGGGTCGCCGATTCGACGCGGGCAGCGACATTCACGGCGTCTCCGATGACGCTGAACTCGAGGCGCCCGGCACCGCCGACATTGCCGGCGACGACCGGTCCCGAGTTGATACCGATGCCGATGGCCAGCGTGCCGGCCCGGCCGGATCGCACCAGCTCGTCTATGGCCAGTGCCGCCCGCAGGGCCCGGACGGCGTGGTCCGGGACACGACGGGGCGTCCCGAACACGGCCAGCAGACCGTCACCGATGAACTTGTCGACCCGGCCTCCGTGACCGTGGATGACCGGGACTATGGCCTCGTAGAGCTGGTTGAGCGCCATGACCACCTTCGGGGCAGGAGTCCGTTCGGCGAACCCGGTGAATCCCCGCACGTCGATGAACATCAGGGTGACGTCGACCAGCTCGCCGGCCAGGCTGGGATCATCACGCAGGACCTGCTCGGCGATGTCGGGGTCGACGTAGGTACCCAACGCCTCGTGCAGGCGTTGCCGTTCGGCCAGTCCCGTGACCATCTGGTTGAAACCGAGCTGCAGGCGGCCGATCTGAGTCCCGTCGTAGACCGGTACCCGGCGATCGAATCGGCCGTGCCGGACCTCGTCCAGGGCTCGGCGCAGCGACTCGAGCGGGTCGGCGGTGGCCCGGGCGGCCAGAGTGACCACGAAGACCCCGACCAGCAGTCCCACGCTGCCGAGCACGACCACGACCAGATCGAGGCGGGGCTCGGTGCCGGGCAAGCCGGCCAGCGCCCCGGCGCCGATGAGCACCAGACCGAGGATGGGCAGCCCAGTGCCGAGAGACCAGGCGAGCACGGCCCGGATGGCGACGCCGGGCACGGCCAGCCGGTCGGGCATGCCCTGGGCCAGGGCCCGCGCCGCCGTCGAGCGCAGGATCCGCTCGGTGATCAGGTAGGCGCACGCGGCCGTGACCAGGCCGGTGATGGCCACGGTCAGGCCGACGAGGGTGCCCAACTGCGTCCCGTTCTGCGACGGGGTGAGCGCATTGAGGAACCCGAAGAGAAGCGCCGCGGCCCACCACAGACCAACTTGGACAGCGAACAACCGGAGAGGGGCACGCAGAACCAGGCGCTGCTCGTCGAGCGTGGCCGGCCGGTCGGCCGACAGCCAGTCCCGCAGCTGGAGCAGGCTGCGGGTGCCGACCAGCGCTCCGAGCGGAAGGGCGATGGCGATGTAGATGGCGGCGACGCTCCCATCCACCGCTTCGACGTGACCTCCGTCCGCCATCTTCGGTAACGGCAGGACCACGAAAGCGAGCAGGAGTACGGCGGCGGCGCCGGCTGCGTTGGTCACGATGATGAGAGCGGTGACCACGAGCCGGCCGACCCGCCACAGAGCGGCACCGGATAACCCGCTGCTGCCCGGGAGCGACCATTCGACGCGGGCCTCCCGGAGGTCGCGTATGACATGTCGGCTCGCGTCGGCACCCTGACGGTCGGCGGCCGGCATCAGTCCGTCGTCCGCCTCAACCATCCGGCGAAGTCCAACCGCTCGACGGCGGCCACCTCTCTTCGCAACATGCAGGCGACGGTGGATTCCCGTTCGGTGAACCCACCCAGGCCGACGGCCACGATGCCCACCATGAGAGCCTGGAAGGAGAACCCCCGGTAGTCGTCCCGGGTGCGCTCGGGGTCGAGTTCGACCCCGAGGCGGCCCATCTCCGAGATGTAGTGATCGACCAGTTCCGCCTCGTGGGCGGCCAGCAGGTCGGCATCGAGGGAGTGGATGAGGAAGTAGGCGACGTCGCGGATCCCCTTCGACCAGTGGACGCCCTGGAAGTCGAGCCAGCCGACGGCCGGCCCCTCGTCGGTTTCGTACTGGAACGAGTTGGCCAGATGGCTGTCTCCGTGCACCAGGGTCAGTGGGCCGGTGTACCAGTGCGCGACCAGGGCCGGCCAGCGTTCGAGCGCCCGTTCGTAGGTGTCGGCCACGCCGACCGGTACCATTTCCGCCGCCTTGCGGCGCGCCTGGCGTACGGCCGCCAGATTCAGGGTGCGCATGGCCGGACCGGAGGCGGATGACAGGTAGGGGTGCAGCGCCGGCGGCAGCAACCGGTCCCGCTCCCATGAGCCGGTCCCCTGGAATCCGGCGTGGAGCCGGGCCAGCGCGGTTACGCAGAGAAGGGCATGGTCGACGGTCGTGCCGGCGGCCATGTCGGCGTTGACGAACAGACGGGTGCCGGGCACGGCGGTCAGGTCCTCAAGCAGCAACACGAAGCGCGACCCCTGCTCGACCACCGCTTCGACCCGAGGGACGCGGACCGGCACGCGGTCGGCCACGCGGGCACAGAATGCGCATTCCAGGTGCCAGTAACCGAGGGTGTTGGCGAATACCCGGGGGGCCAACTCCCGGGCCGGAAGCTTGGCGTAGAGGCGGCGTCCGGCTCCCTCGGCGTCTTCTATGTCGATCAGGAAGTTCTGGCAGTTGCTGCTGTCGAAGCGATCTCCGGTGAGTCGTACATCTCGTAGCGGGGTGCCGATCAGCGTGGATACGACCTGAGGTCGGGCCAGAGCCTCGGGCGTCAGGGGTAAGGCCCGGCCCAGGCTGTGCCGGACGGCATCGGCACCGACCTGCGCGGTGGCCCGGACGGCGCGGGCGGCCAGCCCGGTTCCGCCCTTCAGTTTCCAAGACACGTCGGGAGTATCGCACGCCTCCCGGCCCCGCCCGTGTGGTTCGCTGGGGCCATGACCGGAGTCGACGGTGCCCCCGACGGCGGGCGGGCACGGGATTTTCCATACGCCGCCGATATGCGCCGGCTGAAAGCATCGTCGGAATGCGTGTTCTGATCGTCGAGGACGAGCCCTACATGGCGGAAGCGATCCGCGACGGCCTGCGGCTGCAGGCGATCGCCTCCGACATCGCCGGCGACGGTGACACAGCACTGCGGCTGCTGACCTTGAACGAGTACGACATCGCCGTGCTGGACCGGGACATTCCGGGACCGACAGGCGACGACATCGCTCGGCACGTCGTCGCATCCGGGAGCGGCACGCCCATTCTGATGCTCACGGCGGCCCACCGGCTCGACGACAAGGCCTCGGGGTTCGAGCTGGGCGCGGATGACTACCTCACGAAGCCGTTCGAGCTGCAGGAGCTGGTGATGCGTCTCCGGGCCCTGGACCGGCGACGCGGTCACACCCGGCCCCCGGTCCGGGAGATCGCCGGCGTACGGTTGGACCCGTTCCGCCGCGAGGTGTTCCGGGACGGCCGGTACGTGGCGCTCACCCGCAAGCAGTTCGCTGTACTCGAGGTGCTGATGGGGGCCGAAGGTGGCGTGGTCAGTGCCGAGGAACTGTTGGCGCGGGCCTGGGACGAGAACGCCGATCCTTTTACCAATGCGGTGCGCATCACGGTCTCGGCGTTGCGGAAGCGACTGGGCGAACCGTGGATCATCGCCACCGTCGCCGGCGTCGGGTACCGGATATGTGCCTTGCCCGAGAATACCGGACAGGACGGTGGATAGATCCCCCGGTTGGAGCGTCCGGCTGAAGCTCACGATCAGCTACGCCGGGTCGGTCGTTGTCGCCGGCGTCCTGATACTCGGCGCCGTATGGGTGTTCCTGCTGCGCAACGTGCCCCGGTACGCGACCATCATCGATCACGGGCAGGGGCCGCAGTTCTACTCGCCCGGGCGGTTCACGTTGCTGCGGGAGTTCGCCCCGGCGGCGGCCGTCGTGATGGCCCTCCTGCTGGTATTCGGCCTGGTCGGCGGCTGGTTCCTCGCCGGCCGGATGCTGGCGCCGCTGAGCCGTATCACCGACGCCACCCGCATGGCGGCGACCGGTTCGTTGTCCCCCCGGATCAGCCTGCGGGGCCGCCAGGACGAATTCCGTGAGCTGGCCGATGCCTTCGACGTCATGCTGGGTCGCCTGGAGGCTCACATAGCCGAGCAGCAGAGGTTCGCGGCGAACGCATCCCACGAGTTGCGCACCCCTCTCGCCATCACCCAGACCCTGCTCGACGTGGCCCGCCACGACCCGACCTACGACACCAACCAACTGGTCGACCGGCTCCAGGTCGTCAACGGCCGGGCGATCGACCTGACCGAGGCCCTGCTCGTCCTCAGCCGGGCCGAACAGCAGTCGTTCAGCAGAGAGCGGGTCGATCTGTCCCTGATGGCCGAGGAAGCCACCGAGACTCTCCTGCCACTCGCCGAGAAACACGGTGTGACGATCGAGAACACGGGCGACGTCGCTCCTACGGTCGGCTCGGAAGCCCTGATACTGCAACTGACCACGAACCTGGTGCACAACGCCATCGTGCACAACGTGCCGGAGCAGGGCCAGGTGTGGGTGGCGACACGCGTGGACGCCAGGACGGTCGTCCTCACCGTCGAGAACACCGGTGCCATCCTCACGGAGCAGACCGTCGCCCGGCTGATCGAACCGTTCCTCCGGGGCCGTCAACGGATTCACACCGATCATGCCGGCGTCGGTCTCGGGCTGGCCATCGTGAAGAGCATCGTCGACGCTCACGGCGGCGCCCTCACCCTCTCGCCCCGCCCGGCCGGTGGCCTGCGCGCCAGGGTGGAACTACCGGCGGGACCGGCCGTTGCACCCGGCTGAGGGCCAGGAGTGACCCCAGATGGCGAACCTCGGTGGGTTACCGTCGGCTGCCGCACCCCACGACCCCTCCGACCTGTGACCCCTGCCCCACATCTGAGTCCTGATCCACCGTCATGTCGAACGCCTCGCTGACCCGGGCGAACAGTCGTCCGGTGGCCACCCGCTCGCGGCGGGCCCGGCGGCGCCGGGCCCGGAGGCGGCTCTTCGTGCTGGTGGTCATCCTGGCCGGCGCGATCACGGGCGGCGTCTTGATCGTGCGGGCCATCGGGCGCAAGTCGGTCAGCGCCCCGGTCGGATGCCAGGTCGCCGGTCTGTCGGCGCCGGGTCAGTTCGCGCTGACGGCCGATCAGGCCCAGAATGCGTCCATCATCGCAGCGGTGGCGTTCAAACTGAGGCTTCCGGACCATGCCGTCACGATCGGTCTGGCGACCGCCCTGCAGGAGTCCAGACTGGTCAATCTGACGTACGGGGACCGGGACTCGCTCGGGCTCTTCCAGCAACGACCCTCGGAAGGATGGGGGACCTCGGCCCAGGTCCAGGACCCGGTGTACGCGGCCACCGCCTTCTACCAGCACCTCGAGCGGATTCCGGGCTGGCAGACGATGGCGGTCACCGAGGCGGCCCAGACGGTGCAGCACAGTGCCGCCCCCCTGGCCTACGCGACTTATGAGGACGAGGCCCGCGCCCTGGCTGCGGCGTTGACGGGCGAGACGCCCGCCGGCTTCACCTGTCTCCTGGCCGGTTTCGAAGGTGCCCGTCCCGCCCCGTCCGCTCTGGCTGCGGCGGCCGCTCAGGAGATGGGGTCCGACCTCCTGGCAGGACCGGTCACCAACCAGAAGACGGGCTGGGAGGTGGCGTCGTGGGCGGTCGGCCACGCCTGGGCCTACCACCTGGAAACGGTGACGTTCGGCTCGTGGCGGTGGACGAGCGGGTCCGGTCGGTGGGTCGATGCGGGCGGCCCGGCGGTGGTCTCGCCGGAGGTCGCAGTGACGTACGGGACCTGATCAACCAGGACGGCCGGCTTATCGCCGGCATATCGAAAATCCGATACGGGCCGGCACCGCCCAGAGGTTTTCACTGGGCGGGTGACCTATTGCGGGCCCGCCCGAATCGAACCCGTCCGCCACCCGCCGAGGCCGGCGCCGCCCCGCCCCGTCGGGGTCACGATCTACGGATGCCAGGCGGACGAGGCCACCCTTGTCCTGCGCCTCGCCTCCTCCTACGGGCTGGCGCCGATCATCACCGAGGCAGGCGTGACGGAGGCCAACGTCGACCTCGCGGTGGGCAACCGGTGCATCAGCATCGGCCACCGGACACCGGTCCGTAACTACACGCTCCTGGCGCTCAGCCAGATCGGGGTGAAATACATCTCCACCCGGAGCGTCGGTTACAACCACATCGACCTCCGGTACGCCAGGAGCCTCGGGATCACCGTCGAGAACGTCGCCTACTCGCCCGACAGCGTGGCCGACTTCACGCTGATGCTGATCCTGATGGCGGTGAGGAACGCCCGATCGATCGTGCAACGGGTCGATGGCCATGACTACGGCTTGCCCGACCGGCGTGGCCGTGAGCTGCGGGACCTGACCGTCGGCATCGTCGGCACCGGCCGTATCGGGACCGCCGTCATGATCCGCCTCCACGGCTTCGGCGCCAGGACAGTGGCATACGACCCGCGTCCCCGGACTGATGCGGAATACGTGCCGCTCGACGAACTAGTCGGGATGAGCGACGTGGTGACCCTCCACGTGCCGCTCGACGAGGGGTCGCATCACCTGCTGGACCGCCGGCGCATCGGCTTGATGAAACCGGGCGCCATCCTGGTCAACACGGCTCGCGGCGGCATCGTGGACACGTCCGCCCTGCTGTCCTCCCTGGAGACAGGCCGGTTGGCCGGTGCCGCTCTCGACGTCGTCGAAGGCGAGGACGGGATCTTCTACACCGACTGTCGCAACGGCCCGGTGCCGAACCAGAATCTCCTGCAGCTCCAGGCCCGGCCCGACGTGGTCATAACGCCGCACACGGCCTACTACACGGACCGGTCGTTGAGCGACATGGTCGCCGGCAGCCTGGCCAACTGCTCGGCCTATGAGGAGGGGCGCCACCGTGGCTAGGTTGCGGATCGCCGTGATCTTCGGCGGATGCTCCGAGGAGCACCCCATCTCTGTGAAATCGGCCCGGGAGGTAGCCGAGAACCTCGACCCGGTTCGGTACGAACCCTTGTACATCGGGATCACGAGATGCGGTGAGTGGCGGCGGTGCGGGAGTCCGGACGACGACCTCGACGACGATCGGTTACCCACCGTGTTCGTGTCGCCGGATCGAGGTCGCCCCGGCTTGCTGCTGCTCGACGGGAGTCGGTACCGGACCGTAGGAGTCGATATCGTGCTACCTGTC
Source organism: Acidimicrobiales bacterium (assembly GCA_035551615.1). Lineage (GTDB taxonomy): Bacteria > Actinomycetota > Acidimicrobiia > Acidimicrobiales > Palsa-688 > JAKCDU01. The sequence continues at coordinate 21,034 of DASZNC010000127.1, read as the reverse complement.
CTGCACGGCCGTCTCGGTGAAGACGGGGCCATCCAGGGCCTGCTGGAGTTGTCCGGGATTCCCTACGCCGGCTGTGACATCCAGAGTTCGGCTCTGTGCATGGACAAGTCCCTCGCCTACATCGTTGCCGGCCACGCCGGTGTGGCCACACCGAGGTTCCGGGTCCTCACGGGCACAGGGCCGATCGACACCGGGGACCTCTCCTACCCGGCATTTGTGAAGCCGGCCCGCTCGGGTTCGTCGTTCGGGGTGAGCAGGGTCGACCGGGCCGAGGATCTGGATGAGGCGGTGGCCACGGCCCGCCGGTACGACCCGAAGGTCCTGATCGAAGAGGCGGTTGCCGGGCTCGAGGTCGGCTGCGCGGTGCTGGGTAACGGCCCGGAGCTGATCACCGGCGAGGTGGATCGGATCGCCCTCTCCCACGGGTTCTTCCGTATCCATCAGGAGGATTCGCCCGAGCTCGGCTCGGAGAACTCGACGCCGGTCGTGCCGGCCGACATCGCACCGGAGGAGCGGCGACGGGTGCAGGAAACGGCCAAGACGGTCTACCGGGCCCTGGGTTGCCGGGGGCTGGCCCGGGTGGACCACTTCCTCCGGGCCGACGGCCAGATCGTCCTGAACGAGGTCAACACCCTGCCCGGCCTGACCTCGTACAGCCGGTACCCGAGAATGATGGAGGCGGCCGGACTGCCCCTGTCAGAGGTGCTCGATCGGGTGGTGGCAGCGGCGATGACAGGAGACCAGCGGCGGTGAGGCCGGATTTCCGGTACGTGGACGAGGTCGTGCCCGGAGTGCGCTGGGATGCCAAGTACGCCACCTGGGACAACTTCACCGGCCGGCCGGTCGACGGCTACGGCGTCAACCGCATCGTCGGTTCCGGTGCCCTGTGCGCGGCCCTGGCCCGGGCCGGACGGGAGGCGGCATCCGACGGTTTCGGCCTGCTGTTGTGGGACGGCTACCGCCCGCAACGGGCGGTGGACTGCTTCCTGCGGTGGGCCGAGCGACCCGACGACGGACACACCAAACCGCGGCACTATCCGAACATCGACAAGGGGGAGATGTTCGAAAGGGGCTACGTGGCGACCCGGTCGGGCCACAGCCGGGGGAGCGCGGTCGACCTGACCATCTTCGATCTGGCGACCGGTGAGCTGGTGGCGATGGGCGGGGGGCACGACCTGATGGATCCGGTCTCGCACCACGGCGCCGTCGGCGCCGTCGGCGTCACCGGTGTCGCCACCCGCAACCGTGACTGCCTCAGATCGATCATGGAGCGGAGCGGTTTCGTGGCCTACGAATGCGAGTGGTGGCACTACTCACTGGCCGACGAGCCCTTTCCGGGGAGCTATTTCGACTTTCCCATTGCGTAGGCGGAAGCGGTGGTGTTCGACGGCAGGTAAGGGGTTGATCGGCGGCCCGGCCGCGGCCTAATCGGCGGCCGGCAACGGCGACCGGTCAGCCGTCGGTGGGATCGGCGGGCTCGCGGCCGGGGTGCCGGCGCGGGCGCCCAGGTACATGGCGACCCCGCCGATCACCAGCAGGCCCAGTCCGATGAACGGCGCCAGGCGGTACGGCCAGGGAGGTAGCGGAGAGAACTGGTGATAGAGGCTGATTCCGAAGACAACGACCACCACCAGCGGGCACAGCACCCGCACGACGATCGGCGCCTTGTACCGGAAGGCCAGGCGGGCACCGCCGACCGCGGCCAGCATGTACGCGATCAGCAATCCGGGGGCGGCCACGTCGGCGACCCACGTGGCCGCAGTGGGCACATTGAGCGGCTTCGCTCCCTGCCAGATGGCCGCACCCAGCAGCTCCAGTGCGGCCACGGCGGCGAGGATGAGGACGGCGACCCAGGGGGATCCGGTACGGCGGGTGGTGCGGGAGAGGGAGCGGGGGAGCAGCTCGTCGCGCGAAAGGGACCAGAACATGCGAGACATCTCGTTCATGAGGCCCAGCCCGCAAGCGAAGCAGGAGATGGCCAGGAGGCCGATGATCATGTGCCCGAACCAGGCGGCCAGGTAGTGCTGAGCCAGGACCAGCCAGCTCAGTGCCGACAGGGTGGTCAGCTGGGTGATCCCGGCCTCTGACGTACCGAATCCGGTGACGAGCGACAACGAGGTCAGGAGCAGCAGCACCCAGACGATCAGGACGACGGTCACGACGACGCGCGGGATGGTGCGGCGCGGGTTGGCGGTCTCCTCGCCGAGAGACGTGGCGCTTTCGAAGCCCTGGAAGCCGATGACGACGACGCCGATGGCTCTCAGCGTCGAGTCCAGCGACGCGGTCTTCTCGTGGCCCGGAATCAGTGTCGACCAGGCGATCCCGTGGGCTCCGCCGTTGGCCAGGATGGCGATGGCCAGGATGGTCAGGCAGGCGATGCCGACAACGGATACGGAGAACAGGACGACCACCGACGGCCGGACACCGGCGATCGATAGACCGACGATGGCCACTCCGATGAGCACTGACCACCAGATCCAGTTGGAGGAGAGCCACTGGGTGTGGGGGGCCACTTCGCTGAAGAAGAGCGTGGAGAACAGTCCGCCGAGCATCAGGTTCACGCCTGTGATCAGGCCGATACCGAGCAGGCTGGCCCATCCAGTGGCCAGGGCGAAGCGCTGACCGAGGGTGGCCTCGACCAGCCCGGCCAGACCGCCGGCGGTCACGACCCGGCGGGACAGGTAGGCGATGAGGACGGCCAGGCAGGCCACGGCGATGCCGCCCAGGAGGAACGACGACGGCGCCCCGGCTCCGGCGATGAGCACGGCCGAGATGGTGGTCGCCGAGGCGGCGATCTCGGGGGACGAGGCGCCGACCGATTGGGCGACGATGCCGAAGGCACCTACCGAGTTCTCCTTCAGCTGCCTCGATTCAACCTCGACGGCCATTTGTACCTGCCCCTTACGCTCCTGATTCGAACCGTCACTGTCTAGTGGAACCACGGGTCGGGGTTGGTTCCGCCGCGACCGTTGGCGGGTATGCCTGGATGATGGTGGTTCATGAGCGAGCAGCGGTGCTGTGACCCCTCCGGGTAGCGAGCGGCCGAAGCGGTTCCGTCCCCGCCTCCGCTACGAGCTCATCGCCTGCGGCCTCAACGGGCACGAGCTGGTCGGTACCGACGCCCGGAACATCCGCGCCGAGGACGAGGTCTTCGTGCGCAACGATCCTCAGGGGTTCCGCTGGTATCGATGCCTGCGCTGCGATGCCTGGCTGCCTCTGGCGGAGCCGGCCGCGGCGACCGCTCCAGTTCCTCCGGATCGAAACGACATCGAGGTACCCCTGCGGGGTCGGGCGTTGCGCGATCGGTACGTCCTCAGGTTGATCGCCGTCGACCGGTTGGTGCACGTGCTGGTACTCGCCGCTCTGGCCGTGGCCATCTTCATCTTCGCCTCGCACCGGTCGGCGCTGGACCATGACTACACGAGAATCCTCGCCGACCTGCAAGGTGGGCTCGGGGGGCCGGTCAACGACACCCACCACGGCATCGTCTCCGAGTTGAACAAGCTGTTCGCCCTGTCCGCCACCCGCCTGTACCTCACCGGTGCCGCCGTGACTGCGTACACCGCGCTCCTCGCCATCGAGATGGTCGGGCTCTGGCTGACCCGGAGGTGGGCCGAATACCTGACATTCGTGGAAACCGCCGTCCTGGTCCCGTTCGAGGTCTATGAGCTGACCCGCACCATCTCCTATCTGAAAATCCTGACGCTGGTGATCAATCTGGCTGTCGTCATCTACCTCCTGGTCCGGCACCGCCTCTTCGGGGCCCGCGGGGGACGGGCGGCGGAGGACGCCGAGCACGCCCGGGACAGCGGCTGGGCCGCACTGGAGCGAACCGGACCACCGGTCCGCCGGGACGCGTAGATTCCGATCAGGATCGCCGATCTGGCCGATCCCCGAGGATTTCCGGTGGTTCTGGCACCATGGTGGTGTGGAGGCGGGACCACCGGACAACCAACCTGACGAGGCGCCCCCGGGAGAGCCATCGCAGTTCGACCCGTCGGCCTGGCCGCCGCCGGCCGCCTCCGGCCTGCCGGTATGGCCGCCGCCCGGCGCCTGGGCCGCGCCCGGTACGTGGCCGGCGCCGGTCGGAGGACCGACGAGGAAGCGCCGGGTCGGTGTCTGGGTCGGCGCCGGCGCAGCCGCTCTGGTGCTCATTGTCGGCGTCGTCGTCGTGGCCACCGGCGCCCTGGCCAAGGGGCCGTCCTATCCGAAGGCATGGGACCCGAGGGTGGCGCCCATCGCCCAGTTCGTCGAGAAGCAGCGGGGGCTGCACTGGAAGCACCCGGTGAAGGTGGAGTTCCTGGCCGACAAGCAATTCGTGGCGGCCATTTCTCAGGGCGATGACAGCTCCGGATCTCCCGACGACCAGAGTTACGTGGGCGCGGTCAGGGCGTTCGGACTCATCTCCGGCAACGTCGACCTGTCCAAGTCCAGTCAGGACTTCCAGCAGACCGACGTGGTCGGCCTCTACGAGAACAACGACCGCACCGTTTTCGTCCGCGGTGACACGCTCAACCCGAATGTCCGCAGCGTGCTCGCCCATGAGCTGACCCATGCTCTGCAAGCGCAGTACTTCAACCTGGACAAGATGCGCAGCGGCCACCAGGACGACGACTCCGCTGTCACCGCCCTGATCGAGGGGGACGCCGTCCGGGTGCAGAACGCCTACGAGCAGTCGCTGTCATCGTCCGACCAACAACTCCTGATACAAGAACAGGACCAGACGGGTGGCCAGATCGACAAGTCGAACAGCGAGCAGAAGATCCCGCAGTTCCTCATCGATCAGGGCGACTTCCCCTACGACTTCGGTCCGACCTTCGTCGCCGCGCTGGTGGCCGAAGGCGGCAATGACAAGGTCAATGCCGCGTTTCGGGATCCACCCACTCTCGACTCGCAGATCATCACCCCCGGCTCATACGCGCCGGGTGGCCGCCCTCCGTCGGTCAGGGCACCCGTTCTTCCCCGGGGGGCCCACGAGATCCAATCGCCCAGCGGCTTCGGGCAGCTACCGCTGACCGAGATGCTGGGCGACGAGATCGGATACCCGGCGGCGTGGTCGGCAACCCGTAACTGGCAGCAGGACCAGTGGATCGGATACACGGTCGACGGCAGGTCCTGCGTCGACCTGACCGTACTGAGCAACAGTTCCGGTTCGGCGGCCGGACTCCTGCAGGCCGGGGAGAAGTGGGCATCGCATCTCCCAGGTGCCCGGGTCACCCGGTCCGGTGCCATCGTCGACTTCCATTCCTGCGACCCCGGTTCGGCTTGGAAGCCGGCGCAGTCGGGCGACGACACCTATACCGCTCTGGCCACGCAGTCGGTCCTCACCTACCAGTTGATCACCGACGCCCACCTCAGCGTGCCGCTCGCTACTTGCACGTCCGATCGGCTCCTGACATCAGTCGGACTGAAGGAGCTCGAGGCCGGCGAGCAGGCCACTGATCCGAACTCGCCGGCGGTGCAAGCCCTGCAGAAGCAGTTGCCGGCTGCGGTGCAGGCCTGCTCGCAGACACCCTGAGCCGGTCAGACCGGTTTCAGCATCCGTTCCGCCAGCTGAGTCACGGCGACGATGAGTGCGTCGATGTCGTGCCCGTCGTCCATCAACGCGTTGCGGACCAGGCCGAATGAGCCGTGCAGCAGCACGGTGGCGGCCACCGAAACGTCCAGGTCGGCGGCCACTGCCCCCTCCTCCTGGCCGATACGGAGGCCGGCGGCGAAGGCGCTCAACAACGCCAGCTCGGTACTGGCCCCCTCCACTCCGGCTGCCCCCCGCAGCACCACGACCGAGCGGGCCCGATCCTCGAACCAGAAACGGATGGACGCGTCGATCATCCGGTCGGCGGCCCCCCACCATCCGTCGTCGCCCGGGTCCCGGAACACCGACGCGGTGCGCTCCAGGACCTGCCGGAAGACGTCGCGCCGCAGCTCGGTGATCACGTCGTCCTTGCTCGGGAAGTAGCGGTAGAACGTGCCCGCCGCCACGCCCGCCCGATCGGTGATGTCAGAGACGGCCACATCGGAGAATCCGCGACCGGAGAACAGCTCGGCGGCAGCTGCCAGCAGGTCGGATCGCAGCTCCGCCGGGCCCTTGGAAGTCCGGCTCCGCGCTTTCATCTCCTAGTGACCAACGCCACCTTGACACTATGAATGAACATCATTCAGAGTGTCAACAGCAGTTCAAAGGAGGAGGCCCTATGCCCGCACGCTCCATCGACGATGCGCCCTTCATCGATATCTTCGGCCCGGACTTCATGGCCGATCCGGCCCCGATCATGGCCGAGGTCCGTAGCCGCTCGTGGTTGGCTCGGACTCCGATCGGGGCCATCGTCGTCGGACGCAACCAGGTGCAGACCCTTCTCGGTGATAGGCGGCTGCGCAGTGCCATACCCGAGCTGATGCGTCTCCAGGGGGTGGCGGATGGTCCTGTGGCGGAATCGATGGAAGGCTCCGTGCTGGCGCTGGAGGGCGAGCCTCACACCCGGCTGCGGCGCCTGGTCTCCAGAGCCTTCACCCCCAGGGCGGTCGATCGCCATCGCGACGACATGCGGGCCATCTTGGCCCAGCTCCTCGAGCCGGTCGCATCCACTGGGCGGTGCGAGTTCGTGAGCGCAGTCGCCGACCACTACCCGATCCAGGTCATGTGCCGGCTGCTCGGCGTCCCGGAAGAGGACCACGACGACTTTGCCCGCTGGAACTCGGCCATCACCTGGGCGTTGTCGTTCAGCCTGGGCGAGCACATGGAGGAGGTCGAGTGGGGCATGGAGCAGATGGGTGCCTACGTCGACGGCCTCATCGCCGATCGGCGCCGCCAGCCCCGGGACGACCTGGTGACCGGCCTGGTCCAGGCCGAGGAGGCCAACGACCATCTCACCGACGTCGAGATCGCATCGATGATCAGCGCGCTGCTCTTCGCCGGCTACGACACCACCCGCAACCAGTTGGGACTCGGGATGTGGGTCTTCGCCCAGCACCCGGGCCAGTGGAAGCAGCTCGGCGAGGACCCATCACTCGTCGCGCCGGCCGTCGAGGAGATGTTGCGGTTCCGCCCGCCCGTGAGCGGAACGCCGAGGCTGGTGATCGAGGACTTCGAGTACGACGGCTACCAGTTCCAAGCCGGGACGATCCTGATGCTGTCGCTGATCTCGGCCAACAACGACCCCGATCTCTACACCCATCCCATGGAGTTCGACATCACCGCGGAGCGCAAGCCGCACATCACGTTCGGATCCGGGCCGCACTACTGCCTGGGCGCCAGCCTGGCTCGGGCCGAACTGCAAGAAGCGCTCCCTCTGTTGGTCGCGGCCATGCCCGATCTGGCCCTCGACGGTGAGCCGACCTGGCGCCCCCCCGTCGGCATCTATGGTCCTGAGTCCCTGCCTCTCCGCTTCTGAACGATAATTCGGTTATGGCCACGGACATCAACGCCGCCGACGTTGCCGTCGGAGCCGCCGTTCTGCTGCATCCCCATCCCGACTACGGAGGCAATCGCCACCACCCCTTCATTGATGGGCTGTTCCGACGTTTGCCGGAGGTATCGGTGAGCGCCGTCCGTTTCGATTTCGCCACATCCTCACCTGCGGAGGCCCGTGGGCAGGTGCTGGACGGCATCGAGTCGGCCACCGCAGGCGGGCCCCACCTCCCCGTCGTCCTCGTCGGCTATTCGTTCGGGGCGGCCATCGGGGCCATGGTCGACGCTCCGGAACTGGTCGGCTGGTACCTCCTGGCACCTCCGTCGGCCATGCTGGGCGACGCCGTCATCGGCGCCGATCTCCGGCCCAAGTCGATCCAGGTGCCGGAACACGATCAGTTCTCGACGACGGCGAGCATCGAGCAGGCGACGTCCGGCTGGCGGTCGACCGTCGTCGAGACCGTGGTCGGCATCGATCACTTCCTCGGTGATGTCCGTCCCATCGTGGAGCGCGCCGTCGATTGGATCGGGTCGTTGTTATCGGCCCCTGCAGGGGGCTCACGTGGACGCGACAGGTAACAGCCCCGGCCTGGACTAATCCTGTGGTCGGGTGGCCTGGGCGCCGATTTCCTGCAGCCAGCCGATGACGTTCTCCCGCTGGGTGCCCTCGCCTCTCGCCGCGTCGAGAGGGGTGCCTTCGGCGTATTCGGGGACCCAGTTCAGGTCGGCCCCGCCGGCGATGACGGCGACGGCGACGTCGAGGTCATGGTTGCTGGCCGTCCAGTGCAGGGGCGTGTCGGGGCGGTCGCCGCCGGAGTCGCCGTGGGCCAGGCTGAGCGGGCTCACCGGTCCGCGGGCCATTCGGTCAGGAACCGGTCATGGTCCCCGGGGGTCTCGAATCCGATGACCGCCCAGGCCTCCCCGGACCCGGCCCGGCGGACGCTCTCGACCCGGTGGTTGCCGTCCTCCAGCACGAGAACACCGTTCCGGTAGGCCACGATCACTGGCGGGGGCTGCCAGCCCTCCTCGGTCATCTTGTCCATGGCGTCGACCCGATCGTCCCAGTAGTCGTCGTCGACCGGGCAGAGCACCGGATGGCCGGCCGGCCCGGCCAAGCGCTGCAGTTCGGAAATGGGCAGGCGCCGGGGGCCGACCCACCAGCCGAGTTCATCGGTGAGCTGTGCGGCCAGGACGGCGTTGTCGCTTCCCGGGCTGGCCAGAAAGCCGGCCACCCAGCCGGCCAGATCATCCCGGTCGGCGGCGAGCCGGGCCGCAGCGACGGAGTACGGGTCGACATCGGAGCCGCTACCCATGGCTCTGTGCTTCGAGTTGGTGCAGATGGGAGCGCTCGTTGAACGAGTGCAGTACCCATCGCTGGTAGGTCGCGTCGTACTCCCACTCGGTCAGGCCGGTGTTGGTCGGCCGGAAGTGGGCACCGGTCGTGGACGGCGGAATCTGGAACAGAACCCGAAGCGAGGCGGTGATCACACCGGCATGGCAAACCGCCACCACCGTCCGGTCGGGGTATTCCTCGGCGATCCGCCGGAAGATCGATCCCACCCGTTCATGGAAGGTCGTCCAACTGTCGCCCCCCGGGGCGAACACCCGGTCGGGTTCGGATTCCATGTCGAACGAGCCGTACCGGTCGGCGTATTCGGTCCATGTCAGGCCGTCCGCCTCCCCGGTGTGAACCTCGCACAGATCACAGTCCTGCCGGATGGAGGAGAGCCCCAGTCCGGGGGCGACGATCTCGGCGGTCTCGATCGCTCTCGGCAGGACGCTGGCCAGAAGAACGTCGGCCTGGATCTGGCCGGAATGCGCCAGGTGGTCCCGCAGGGCAGCGGCCTGGAGACGGCCGAGCGGGGTGAGGCCCCGGCAACCGCGACGTCCCCCGATCACCCCGTGGAACCCGGCGTAGGCGTCGCCGTGCCTGATCAGCAGAAGGCGCATCAACCGGGACCCAGTGCGACTCGGCGCCAGATGTCAGCGAGGGTGACGGCGGCCGTCTCGACAGTGACGTTCACGTCGTGGGTGAAGACCTCCGACAGGTAGCGCTCACACATCCACACCAGCGCCCGCGCCGTCTCTTCGGGATGGGTCACGGCGAGGCGGCCTCGAGCGGCCAGGTCGGCGAACCGGGTCTCGACCGGCGGGATGAACGACTCGACGGTCATCCGCCACGCGGCCTGGACGCGGCTGCCGGACGTGGCCCCATCGAGGATGGCTTTCAACAGCCGGCCGTGGCGGGACCACACCTGGGCCAGTCCGGTAGTGGCGGCCAGGATCCCGCCATCCGGATCAACGTCGGGAGCCAGCCAGCGGTTGGCGGCGTCCTCCAGCTCGGCCCGGATGATGTCCAACCAGGCCAGCAGGACCGATTCCAGGTCGGGGAAGTACCGGTAGAACGCCGTGCGGGTCAGCCCGGCGCAGGCCATGACGTCCTCGACCCGCAGGTCGTCGTAGGGCGTCTGCGACAGCAACGTCTCGAGGGCGGTCATGATGGCCTGCCGGTTCGCCTCCCGGCGGACTACTCGGGGGGACGGCAGTGGAAGCAGCGGGTCGGCAGGGAGGGCCACTTGACGAGCGTACCGTCTCATGAAAAAGTGTGACGCGGTGTCACACTTCTAGGGGGGAGTCGAGCATGTCAGCCAACGACCGTACCGAGTCCGACGATGCTGTCCAGATCATCGATCTGACCATCGAGCAGTCGGCCCAGGCCTGGAGCGTGGAGTCGCCGAACACGACCCTGTTCGATTGGGACTACACCGGCGGTCGGGGCCAGTTGCTGCGGCTCTACGACAAAGGCACCCGGCGGCAGTGGGTGGGCTCGGAGCGGCTCGACTGGGACACCGAGGTGGACCCCAACCGACCGATCGGAATGCCCGACGAGGCCCACCCGCTGTTCGGTTCCCCGTGGTGGGACAAATTCGACCGTAAGCAGAAGGACCTGGCTCACCGGGAGTTCGAAGCCTGGCGGCTGAGCCAGTTCATGCACGGCGAACAGGGCGCTCTCATATCGGTGGCCAAGATCGTGCAGACGGTCCCGAACATCGATTCGAAGTTCTACGCCGCCACCCAGACCATCGACGAGGCCCGCCACGTCGAGGTCTACAGCCGCTATCTGCACGAGAAGATCGGCTTGGTGTACCCGATCAACGGCAACCTGGCCAGCCTGTTGAAGGACACCCTCGAGGACAGCCGCTGGGACATCACCTACCTGGGCATGCAGGTCCTGATCGAAGGATTGGCTCTGGCCTCGTTCGGACTCATTCGGAACATGGCCGAGGAGCCGCTGGCCAAAGCGATCAACGCCTACGTGATGCAGGACGAGGCCCGCCACGTCATGTTCGGGCGGCTGGCCCTGCGGGACTACTACCCTCAGCTCACCGAGGCCGAGCGCGAGGAGCGGGAGGAGTTCTGCGTCGACGCCTGCTACCGCATGCGCGACCGGTTCATGGCGGAAGAGGTGTGGGAGCGACTGGATCTGCCGGCCGAGGCGACCAAATGGGTCGACGAGAGCGAGCTGTTCCGCCAGTTCCGTGTGTATCTGTTCACCCGGATCGTCCCCATCATCCGTGAGATCGGTCTATGGGGTCCCAAGGTCCGCAACGCCTTCGAGGACATGGGCGTGATGGCCTTCGCGGACGCCGACATCGACGCCGAGATGGCGGGTGATGAGGCCGCCGCAGAGGACTTCGACCGCCTGCACCTGGCCCACCTGGAGGCGGCGGCCGCCGGTAGCTGACAGGGTCGCCGGGCGCTGGGCGCTCCGACGAGGCCGGTGCCTCGACTCTTCGCAACGACCGCTTCGATCTGATCGTGCACCGGCGACCTCGACCTGGGCCCCAGCCGCCGATCGGCCTCACGGCCATCTGGCCGGAGCAGGATGGCGCGGTTCTGCTGACCGAGGTGCACGACCGTCAGGCGACGGGTGCGTAACATGTGAACCGATGATTCGATCGTTACACAGGCACCGCGACTGAATCGGGGACGGATGCCTACTTTGACCGGACGGGCCATCCCCGTCCACGCCAGCGACCTCGCATGCATCGACCTGGTCAACAGCCGTTTCGCCGACCATCTGGGTCAGGCCGGTGTGGTCGACCGTTTGCCGATCGCTGAGTGGCAGACGTGGTTCCTGGGTCGCCATGCGCTGGTCCCCGACGTGGTGGGAGACATCCCGGAAACGGACCTGCGGCAACTCCGCCAGGTTCTCACCACGGTGCTCGATCAGTGGGGTGGTGGGCGGCGGATCGACCGTCGGGTCGCCGCCAAGTTGGACGTATGGGTGGCTCGGACGAGGGTGCGACCGAGGGTCTCGGTGGTATCCGGCCGGATCGCCGTCACCACGGAAGCCGTATCGCGCGACTGGCCGTGGGTTCTGGCCGCCATCGCCCTGTCGGCGGCGGAATTGATGGCGACCGCCGATCACCGTCGGTACAAGCGGTGCGGCAACCCGGACTGCAGTTGGGCGTACTACGACACGACGCTCAACGGATCGAAGCAGTACTGCTCCACCACGCCGTGTGGGACTCTTATGAGAGTCCGTCGACATCGGGCTGGCGGAGACTGATCCGAAATGGCAGTAACGTGTGTATTGATGATTCGCCCGTTACCGACACCGATATGACCGACGTGTCGGCTAGGAGTAGAACATGACCTCACGCCTGGCCATCGGTAGCGCCGACCAGGTGGATGTCGTCGTGGTCAAGTCGCCGTATCTCTCGGTCATGTCACTTTTCGGTTCCGCCCGTCATCCCACCTCCCTCCTGGGCTCGCACCCGAAGACGTTCAGCAGCCGCAGCTGCCTGGCCGTCCAGACGCTGCTCCCCAGGTGGTCGCACGTCCCGGATCTGGTCGCCAGCCCGATGCTGCCATACTGCGATTCGACCATGGCCGACCAGGTCGGCGTACTTCGGGGCGCATCCCCGCACGCTCTGCAGACCGACATCGGGCTCGCTTTCGCCGAGGATGTGCCGGAAAACTGGCGGCCCGCCATGGAGCGGCCCGACCAGTGGATCGACTCGCTCGTCTCCGCCTCGTTGGAGGCCTGGTCCCTCTTGAATCCCTACTGGGATCGGGCGCAGTCGCTGTTGGACCGGGAGATCGCCCGGGCCGGAACGGCCGCCGTCCGAGGTGGGATGAGCTACTTCCTGAACTCGCTGCATCCTCGTCTGCACATGGACGGCGACGTCTTGAAACTGGGGAACGGCTGCCATTCGGTGGCCGAGCTGGGGGACCGCAAGCTGGCGCTGGTCCCGATGATCCACGGTTCCAAAGTGATGGTCAGCTTCGACCTGCCGGGGCTGGCCTACGTCGCCTATCCGATCCCGGGGCTGGCCCGGCTGAACGGGAGCAACGCGTTGGACGGGCAGGAGGTCAGCTCCAGCCACTTGTCCTCGCTCATCGGACCCGTTCGGGCCGACATCCTGCGCATCCTCCGGGTGCCGATGACGATGGGGCAGGTCGCCACCCGGATCGACTGCCTTCCTCGCACGGTGACCTATCACTGCTCGGCGTTGGAGACCGCCGGTCTCGTGGTCCGCGAGAGGCGCGGTCAGCTCGTGGTGGCCAGCCTCACCGCCCACGGCGAGGAGTTGCTCGACCTGTTCCTGGCCTGATGTAACAGGGACGGCCGCATCGACCAGGCCGGCCGGCGCGAGTGCCGACAACCGCTCGCCAGCCGTCTTTACAGGCGTTTGAAAATGCTTGTGGCGACCCCTCGGGGTCAGCCCAATATCGCAGCGGTGCTGGCGGCGAGTGCGACCATAGAGGGCCGGGGGACGTGGCAGCTGGCGTGGACCAGGCTGAAACGGGACCGGGCGGCCATGATCTCGCTCGGGGTCATCGTTGTCATCGTCCTGGTCGCCATCTTCGCCCCGCTGTTCGCCTCTGTTACCGGTCACGGCGTCAACCAGCAGTTTCGCGATACCGGGCTGACACCGGACGGTCTGCCCAAGGGTCCGAGCCGCGCCTTCATCTTCGGCACCGACGACCAGGGCCGCGACATTCTGGTCAGGGTCGCCTACGGCACGCGCATCTCGTTGCTGGTGGGCGTGGTCGCCACATCGCTCACCGTCGGCGTCGGAGCCGTCCTCGGTATCGCCGCCGGCTACCTCGGTGGTCTGGTCGACACCGTCATCGCCCGACTGATCGACATCGTCCTGTCGCTGCCGTACCTGCTGTTCTCCATCTCGTTGGTGTCGATCAACTTCCTGGGCGGCCCGGGACTGGGAATCATCATCTTCGTCATCGCCGTGTTCAGCTGGGCCGCCGCCGCCCGCATCGTCCGGGGCCAGGTGCTCTCCATCCGGGAGAACGAGTACATCGAGGCGGCCCGGTCGCTGGGTGCCGGTCCATGGCGGATCATGCTCGTGGACATCCTGCCCAACGTGATGGCCCAGCTGATCGTGTACGCCACGCTTCTCATCCCGGTGGTCATCGTCTTCGAAGCGGTTCTGTCGTTCCTCGGACTCGGGGTTCCGCCGCCGACGGCCGACTGGGGCCAGATGATCTCCGAGTCGGAGTCCGTCTACCAGCAGAGCTGGTGGTTCCTGGCGTTCCCCAGCATGGCCCTGGTTGTCACCACACTGGCTTTCAACATCCTGGGCGACGGCGTCCGCGACGCCCTTGATCCCCGTTCCGACCGGATATAGCCGGTGGTCAGATTCCTCCTGCGCCGGGTGACCCAAGGCCTGCTGGTGATGTGGATCGTCACCATGGCCGTCTTCGCCATGTTCTTCGTCGGGCCCGGACCGGCCGACGTGGCCCAGCGGCTGGCCGGCCGGCAAGCGACACCTGAGACAGTGCAACTGGTGCGCCGACGGTTGGGCCTCGATCAACCGACGGTCGTCCAGTACTGGCACTTTCTCGACCGCCTGCTTCACGGCAACCTCGGATACTCGTACTACCAGGGGCAGAGCGTGAACACCGTGCTGAAGCAGGCGTTCCCGGTCACGCTGTCATTGGCCCTCGGCGCAGCCGTGCTCTGGCTGTTGATCGGGGTGCTGGCCGGGGTGGCGTCGGCGGTCCGCAGGGGGTCCGTCTGGGACCGGCTGGCGACGACCGTCGCCCTCTTTTTCTATTCCATGCCGGTATTCGTTCTGGGCCTGCTGCTGCTGTACGTCTTCTACTACCAGTTCACCATTCACGGCCTCCGGCTGTTCCCCGGGCAGGGATACACCCCGTTGGGCGCCAACCCTTTGAAATGGTTCCAGAGCCTGGTGCTGCCCTGGTTCAGCCTGGCTCTGATCACCGCCGCCACCTATCTACGGCTGACCCGGGCGTCGATGCTCGAGGTAATGGGCGAGGACTACATCCGCACCGCCCGGGCCAAGGGATTACGGGAGACCAGGGTCATATACCGCCACACCCTGCGATCGGCGTTGACGCCCGTGGTCAGCCAGTTCGGGATCGATCTGGGCACCCTGCTCGGCGGAGCCATCGTGACCGAGGTCGTCTTCGGGTTGCCCGGGCTCGGCTACACGGCCGTGAACTCGATCCAGAACGACGACCTTCCGGTGATCATCGGGGTCGTGATTCTGGCGTCGGCCGCGGTCGTGGTCGCCAACATCGTCGTGGACGTCGCCTACGCCGTGCTCAACCCCCGGATCCGCCTGCACTGACGCTTTCACGTTGATGAAAAAGCTTGTCTGGGCTGGGGGCGGTCGGCTCAGAATCGCCCGGCAGTTGCAGATCGCCCTCGGTCGAGGGCACTGAGATGAGGAGGGTCTCTACAGAATGCGGTCGATGAATCGTCCCCGCGGCGCGGTTGTCGCGGCTGTCGCCATGGTGCTGGTGGCGAGTGCGTGCGGAAGCAGCGGCACCAAGAGTGCCAATACCAATACCAACTCCAACACGACCACCGACTCGGGCTCCACCACCGGTGGTCAGATCTTCAATCCGGGGCGAGCCGGAACACCGCAGGTGGGAGGCACGCTCACCGTTCTCGGGAGTGGGGACGTCGACGACAACCTCGATCCCAACTACGGGTATTACACCCTGGACTACCTGAGTTACGCGCTCTACGAGCGGAACCTGTACCGCTACCCGAGTGTTCAGGGCCAGACGTTCGATCTGGTGCCCGACCTGGCCACCGCTATGCCGGAGGTGTCGGACGGGGGCAAGGAGTTCACCTTCACCATCCGCACCGGCGCCATGTGGAACACCACGCCGGCCCGTCAGGTCTCGGCCGAGGATGTGGTCCGCGGGGTCAAGCGGAGCTGCAACCCGACCTTCGCCTTTGCCGGGCAGCCGGACTACAACGATGTGCTGATCGGCTACAGCGATTTCTGCAACGGTTTCGTCAAGGTCTCCCAGACCAGCGCCGCCGCCCAGAAGGCATATGTGGACACCCACAACATCGCCGGCGTGTTCGCTGATCCGTCCAACCCGCTCGAGGTCCACTTCATGCTGAGCAAGCCGGCCTCCTACTTCCCCGGCACGCTGAACCTGTCGTGGGCCAATCCGGTACCGGAGGAGATCTTCAACTATGTCCCGGGGAGCCTTTCGCTGGCCGCCCACATGAGCGAGTTCTCCGACGGCCCGTACATCCCCCAGAGCTACGTGCCCAACCGGTCGATCACCTTCGTCCGCAACCCGGCCTGGAACCAGGCCAGCGATCCGGTGCGCCACGCCTATGTCAACCAGATCGACGTCTCCGAAACCGGGAACCCGCAGGAGATCTACCAGGAGATCCTGACCAACACGCCCCAGGCCGACATGCAGTGGGATGTGCACGTGCCGTCCAACGACGTGCCCGGGCTGATCGCATCGAAGAACCCGAACTTCCAACTGGTGACCGAGGGGTCCACCAACCCCTACATCGTGTTCAACACCATCTCGCACAACAACAATGACGCCCTGTCCAAGGTCCAGGTCCGCCAGGCCATCGCCTACGCCCTCGACCGGTCGCAGTTCGTCCAGAACGCCGGGGGACCGGCCGTCTCCCCGCCGTTGACCCATCTTCTCGCTCCGGGCACCAACGGGTCGACGCCGAACTTCGACGACTATCCCTACAACCCGACCAAGGCCAAGCAACTGCTGGCCCAGGCCGGCTACACCCACCTGACCCTGACCTGGCTCTACCGGCCGACGCAGAGCGTGACCGCAGCCAAGGACTTCGCCACCGCCCAGTCGCTGCTGGCCAACGTCGGCATCACGTTAAAGGGTCGGGCCGTCGCCGGCGGCGACTTCTACGGCAAGTACCTGACACCGGGTACCGCCGCCAAGAACAGCGAGTGGGATCTGGCCGAGGCCGGATGGGGCCCGGACTGGTACCCGGACGGAGGCAAGTCGTACTTCCTGCCCATCCTCACCTGCAACCAGTTCCCGCCGACCACCAGCAACTTCGGTTTCTTCTGCGATCCCAAGTTGGACAGCATCGTGCAGCAGGCTCTGGCCGCCCCCAGCGATGCGGCGGCGGCCCCGTTGTGGCACCAGGCTGACGAGGAGGCGATGTCACAGGTCGCCGTCTACCCGGTCGAAGCGCCCAACATCGCCACGCTGCACAACTCGCTCGTCCACAACTGCGTCTTCATCGGGGCCTGGCAGGGCTGCGACCTGGCCAACGTCTGGCTCGGTTAGCACCTGAACCCGATGGCGACGGCGTGGGGTTCGGTTCGGGACCTCCTCAACCCGGACCGAACTCCGCATACGTAGGGAAGGATCGGCATATGCCGTTCAGCGAGAAGCAGATCACCTTCATGGGAGTGGCGAGGATCGCCGGCTGGCAGGTCAAGCGGTATCACGTGCACAGCGCGACCGACCTGATCGAGCCGGCCGTCGAGGCGGCCGCCTACCGGTTCCTTCCGGAGCTCCTGCCCGAACCGGACGGGGAGGCGCCGCCGGCCGGATTCACCGTCCTGCACCGCAACCGGCAGGGGGCGTTCCTCGATGCCTACAGCTGGGTGTGGGAGAACGTCATCGAGTGCCGAACGGCGGCGGCCGGGGTCGAGGCCCTCGGTTGTCCCGATGACGTTCCCACCCGGTTCCGGGCGCTCGATCGACCATGGATCGGCTGTGTCTGGGAACTGGCCCCCTTCGGTCACGAGCGGTCCAGCTGGGTGCGTCACGTTCTGCAGCCTGATCAGCCCGACCTCGACAGCTACCTGGCCGACGCCTACCCGGACGGCCGGTGCGGAGGTCCGGGATGAACGACTTCGATTTCCTGGTCGGCTCCTGGGCGATCGCCAACCGGCGGCGGTCGCCGTATCTGGGTGAGCCGGGCGAGTGGCACGAGTTCCCCAGTACCTCGACATGCGTGCGGTTGTTCGATGGCGCCGGCAATGCCGACTCGTTCCTTTTTCCAACGCTGAACACGGCCGGGCTGACACTGCGTCTGCAGGACGTGGCCACCGGCGAGTGGTCCCTCTACTGGGCGAGCAGTCGCGACGGTCGGCTGCAGCCGCCGGTGGTGGGCCGCTTCGCCGATGGCGTCGGAACGTTCCTCGGCGACGATATGTACGAGGGCCGACCGATACAGGTCCGCTACATCTGGTCCGACATCACGGCGGTGTCGGCCCGTTGGGAGCAGTCGTTCTCGATCGACGTCGGCCACACCTGGTCGGCGAACTGGGTGATGAGCTTCACCCGAGTAGCTCAGGAGAGCTGAGACGACCTCACCAGGGCCGCCGCCTTGTTACCGTGCCGGCGGATCAGGTCGTTGGACGCCTGGCCGGTGCCGACGCGGTCCCACAGGGCCGGCGGGAAGAAGGTGATGTACATGGTGCGCCGGCCGCCCGCGCCGGCCGGCTCCGGAGAGGCGTGCATCACGTCGGCGATGTGCAGGGTGACGTCCCCCGGCTCGGTGTCGACAGCCACGACCGGCGCTTCGGGGTAACGATCCTTCCAGTCGTAGTGCAGGGTCTGGCCGTGGCTGCCGGGCACGACGAGCAGGTTGCCGCGCGCCGCGTCCGCCCCGGTGATCTGGATCCCTACGGCGACCGACGGGCAGTAGACGGAGTGGCCGCCCATCCCGCAGTCCTGGTGCCACGGAATGTTGGACAGACCCGTCGTCCGGCCCGGCACCTTCAGCAGGATCGACGTGCCCTCCATCCGGTCGGCGGCGACCCGGAGGTCATCGCGGACCAGCCGACCGAGGCGCTGCACGGTGGGATCGCTCTCGAAGCCGGCGATGAGTTCCGATCGTTGCCCGGAGTACACGAGTCGGCACAGCGCCTTGTGGCCGTCGGCGTCGTCGACCCACCATGACCGTTCGTCCTCGGGCCTGGCGGTGGCCGCCAGCCGGTCCACCTCGGTGTCGAGGGCGCGCATCTCGTCGCCGGAGAAGACGCCCTTCAGAAGGGCGAATCCGGCACTGGTCAGGAACGCCCGGATGTCGTCATCGGAGTCCTCGACGGTGAACGTCCGGGTGACATCGATGCCGGTCAGGTCGACGCGGGCCGGATCGTAGACGGGGATGGCGCAGTGATGCTGCTTGAGCACCGGTTCCCATTCGACGATGGCCCGGAAGTTGCCTTCGACGAAGTGCAGGTCACCGGCCAGGAACAGGTTGATGAACGTCCGGGTCTGGTCCAGCAGGTGGGTCCAGTCCTCCCCGGCCAGTGCGACGACGGTCGCCGCCCCGCCCAGCCCGTCCTGGACGACCACCTCGCCGTCCAACATTCGGTAGGTGAACGAGCGGTCACCCAGGTCGAATCCGATCGGCGATGGTGTGGTCGAGGCTCCCGGCTCGCTGGTCATGCCCGGAATCATCGCAGGCTCAGGCCCGGCCCGCCGCCTCAGGCTCCGGGCTCCCGTTCCCGGGCCCACCGGGTAGAGCGGCGCACAGGCGATTCTGATCGCGGCGTAGTGTCGTCCCATGACGGTCACACTGAAGAACCCGTTGTACACCGCCGCCGCCACCGTCAAGGGGGGCCGCGACGGTCATGGAGTGTCGTCGGACGGGGTGCTGGACCTCGACATCCGTCCGCCCAGTGAGATGGGCGGGGCCGGCGGGGGGACCAATCCGGAGCAACTGTTCGCCATGGGCTACGCCGCCTGCTTCCAGAGCGCCATGGGTGTCGTCGGCCGCCGGATGAAGGTGGACACGAGCGGGTCGGAGGTGACGGCCCGGGTGACCATCGGCACGATCGAAGGGAATGCGTTCGGGTTGGCGGTCGAGCTCGATGTCCTCCTCCCGGGTGCAGATGTCTCCACCGCGGAAGCGGTCGTGCACGGCGCCCACGAGGTGTGTCCCTACAGCAACGCCACCCGCAACAACATCGAGGTCACCCTCCAGGTGCTGTGAGCGGTTCGCCGATCGCGTCAGCCATAGCGGTAGTAGTTCGGCGCGTAGGCGCAGTCGAACCCCTGCGCCGGCGCCAGGCGGGTGAACACGCCGTTGTGCACGTACATGAAGAGGTAGCACGCCGGAGGGGTCTTGGCGGCCGGGTCATCGGTGGCGACGAATCCGTCCCCGTTGAAACTGTCGATGGACCGCAGGCCGGCGAGCAGGCCGGCCCGCGTCGCCGGATGCCCCGACTCGAGGGCCTGCGCCAGCAACATTCCCGACAGCCATCCGTATGCCGCGGACAGGTCGGGTGTCTGTCCCGGTGCCACCTGTCCGTACCAGTGATCGAAGGTCGCGACCATCGGAATGCTCGAGGAATCCTCCCCCTCGTACAGGGCGAGCGACTGCACCAGAACCGCGTTGGTGGTCCCGGGCCCGGCGTTCTGGATGAATGCCGGGCTGTAGGCATTGGGTGAATAGTCGGCGAGGGCCAGGTTCAGCCCTGCTGAATAGATGTCATTGGCCAGCTGACCGGCTTGGGCGGCAGTGCTCGGTTCGAATACCAGCCCGGCCGCCCCGGATCGCTGCATCTTGGCCACGTCGCCGTTGAACGTCGGGTCGGTCGGCTGGAGGGTGAAGTCGGTGAACACGAACTTGTAACCGATCGACTTCAGCGCCGCCTCCATCCACTGGCCGGCCGCCTGGGCGCTCGGGGTGTTCTCGACGAGGAGGGCCATGTGCTGGGTGGCACTCGTCAGGTTGGAGAGATGCAGGTACCCGATGTACGGCGCCAGATTGGCGCCCGGGGGCTCCGGTAGAGGCGAGAAGTTGGTGGCCAGGTCGAACCGCTGGGCGCTGGTCGCCACGCCGATGTCGGGAACGTCGCCGGACTGCAGGGCGGCCGCTCCGGACTGGTCCAGGTCCGAGCGAGAACCGACGAAGGCCAGCACCGACTTCGACAGCGACTGGGTCTCCGACTGGTTGGTGGCGCGGTTGTACTGGTCGTCGACGGCGTCTACCACCAACTTCCGGCCGCACAGGCCGCCCGTATGGTTGAGGTAGTCGGCGTATGCCTCCACCCCCTTCGCCGCGCCCTGGTACTCACCGGGAATCGGGCCGTTCACCGTGCTGACGTTGCCGATGGTGATCTGGCTCGACGTGACCCCGGGCGTCCCGACCGGGGACACGTCTGTACAGGACAGTGCCGTGGGCGTGGCCGAGGCCATGCCCACTATGGGTTGGGCGAGGGTGGCGTTGCCGGTGGAGCCGTGGAATTGGGCGTCGCCGAAGTTGAAGATGCCGCCGTCTTTGGCGACCAGCCAGTAGCCGTGGCCGTCGGGGGTGGGGGTCATGCCGACGATGGGTTGGGCCAGTTTGGTGTTGCCGGTGGATCC
>DASZNC010000126.1:0-33856 GCA_035551615.1 Acidimicrobiales bacterium | reverse complement strand
CGCCGCCGGGCCGCCTGAGTCGGCCGCCGGACCTGAGCCGCCGCCGGGCCGCCTGAGTCGGCCGCCGGACCTGAGCCGCGGCCGGGCCGCCTGAGTCGCCGCCGGGCCGCCTGACCCTGCCATCCCCCCGGCCGGCTCGGCCCCGGGACCAGTCCGCTCGCGCCCCGGCGGCCACCACCCACCTGACCCGCAATTGGGACGCCACCCGGCGCCGGCCGACGGGCGCCACCTCGAGCAGCCGAGTAGCCTGCCCGCCTCGTGAATCGAACCCTGGTCATCTGCAAGCCGGACGCCGTCGAGCGTGGGCTGTCCGGCGAGATCATCGCCCGGCTCGAGCGCAAGGGCCTCCGTCTGGTGGCCGCCGAACTGCGCACCCTGGACCGGGAAACGGCCGCCCGCCACTACGCCGAACACGAGGGCAAGGGCTTCTACGAGGACCTGCTCACCTTCATCACCCGCTCGCCGGTCATGTTGATGGTCGTCGAGGGCCCGACCGACACGTGGCAGATCGTCCGTAACTTGATGGGCGCCACCAACCCGGCAACCGCCGCACCGGGAACCATCCGGGGCGACCTGGCCGTCGAGACGTCTGAGAACCTGGTCCACGGCTCGGACAGCGCCGATTCGGCCGCCCGGGAAATCGGGATCTTCTTTCCGGGCCTAAACTAACGAACAGTAGTCCGGCCCCTCTCCGAGTGGGTGGACTCAACCCGTCTCGGCGGGTAGCCTCAGATCGCTTCCGACCTCCACCCTTCACTAGGAGGCCTCTTCTCTTGTCGGACAACTTCCTCGCCGGATTCTTCGGCCGTGACATGGCCGTGGATCTCGGGACGGCGAACACCCTCGTTTACGTCCGGGGGCGGGGCATCGTGCTCAACGAGCCGTCGGTCGTGGCCGTCAACACCAAGGACGACCGCCCGCTCGCCGTCGGCATGGAGGCCAAGCGGATGATCGGCCGGACGCCGAGCCACATCCAGGCGATCCGCCCGCTGCGCGACGGGGTCATCGCCAACTTCGACATCTGCGAGAAGATGCTGGCCTACTTCATCCGGCGGGTCCACGGACCCCGGAAGTTCGCCAAGCCCCGCATGGTCATCTGCGTCCCGTCCGGTATCACCGGCGTCGAGCAGCGGGCGGTGCAGGAGGCAGCCGAGTCGGCCGGCGCCCGCAAGCCGGCGTTCATCATCGAAGAGCCCATGGCCGCCGCCATCGGTGCCGGGCTGCCCGTGCACGAGCCGACGGGGAACATGGTCGTCGACATCGGCGGCGGTACCACCGAAGTGGCCGTCATCTCCCTCGGTGGCATCGTCACCAGCCAGTCGGTCCGCATCGGCGGCGACGAGTTGGACGAGGCCATCATCCAGTTCATCAAGAAGGAATACAGCCTGGCCCTCGGCGAGCGTACGGCCGAGGAGATCAAGATCGCGCTCGGTTCGGCCTGCCCCCTCGAAGAGGAGCTGCACGCCGAGATCCGTGGGCGGGACCTGATCACCGGGCTGCCCAAGACCATCGTCACGACGACCGAGGAGATCCGCGAGGCGATCGAGGAGCCGGTCGCCTCCATCGTCGACGCCGTCAAGGTCACCCTCGACAAGACGCCGCCGGAGCTGGCGGCCGACATCATGGAACAGGGCATCGTCCTCACCGGCGGTGGCGCCCTGCTCCACGGGCTGGGCGCCCGGCTCATGTCCGAGACCGGGATGCCGATCGTGATTGCCGACAATCCGCTGCATTCTGTCGCCATCGGGAGCGGTCAGTGCCTCGAGGAGTTCGAGGTCCTGAAGGGCGTCCTGATGTCCTCCCAGAGCCACTGAGACCCGCCCCCGTCCTCGGGGGCCAAGTGAGTAAAGAGAGCTTTTGGCCGTTTACCGTCGTTCCTCGCGCACCCGCAACGTGCTGGCGGTCCTGGTCCTGGCCGCGCTGACGCTCGTTACCATCGACGCGCGGAGCAACGGCCACGGGATGCTGAGCCAGGTGCGAGGCGATTTCTCGGACGCCTTCTCACCCCTGCAGCGGGCGACCCACGCCGCCCTCCGCCCGCTCGGCAATTTCATCAGCGGCGCGGCCAACTACGGGTCGCTCCAGAAAGAGAACCAGGAGCTACGCAGGCAGCTGGCCCAAGCCCAGTCGACCGAGGCGGCCGCCGCCGCCGAGCGGGCCGAGGCCGAGCAGGTTCTCAAAGAGCAGGATCTGCCGTTCGTCGGATCCATCCCGACAGTGACCGCCGCCATCATCGACATCGGGTCGTCGAACTTCGACAACACGATCATCGTCGACAAGGGCACCGACAACGGGTTGGCCGACGGGCAACCGGTGGTGGCCGCCGGCGGTCTGGTCGGAACCGTGGAAAATGCCAGCCGGCACACCGCCAGCATCCAGCTGTTGACCGACCCGAGCTTCACCGTCGGCGTCGGCCTGCAGGGGGGCAACGTCGGTTCGGCATCGGGGCAGGGGAGCGACCTGCCGCTGAAGATCACCGTGGTGTCGACCAACGCCCCGAAGGTGCCCGACGAGAGGGTCGGCCAGATCGTCACCTCGTCGGGCCTGGCCCTCGAGAAGTTCCCGCCGGCCATCCCGGTCGGCAAGGTGTCGAAAGTGTCGAAGCCGGCCGGTTCCATCGAGCCCGAGATCGAGCTGCAGCCCCTGGTCAACCCGGCGTCCCTCGGGTTCGTGGAGATCATGCTGTGGTCCTCGCAGACGGCGCCATGAGCCGGGCCCGGATCAGGCCATGAACCCGGTGGTCGTCGCCCGCCTCCGTATCGGGCTGCTGTTGGTGGTCGCCGTAGTCATCCAGACCGCCCTGGCCACCGACCTGCGGGTGGGGCGGGTGACCCCGGACTTCATGATCCTGGTGGTCATCTGCGCCGGGCTCACCGGGGGCACCGAGGCCGGGGCGTGGGTCGGTTTCTGCGCCGGCCTGTTGTACGACATGTTCCTGGTGAACACCCCCATCGGGCTGTCGGCGCTCGCCTACTGCCTGGTCGGGGCCGCCGTCGGCTCGCTGCGGGCCACCGTCCTCCAGGAGAGGCGGGCCCTGCTGCCCCTCACTGCGTTCATCGGCACCGCCGTCGGGGTCCTGCTGTTCGTCGGCTGCGGCGACGTGCTCGGCCAGACCCAGCTGCTGGCTGCCGGGCGGTCGTGGCTGATTCGCGTCATGATCGTGGAGGCGCTGTGGAACGCCGTGCTCGCCCTGCCGGTCGGCTACCTGTACGTCTGGTTGGCCCGGGGCTCAGTCGGCGCCGACAAGGTCGGCACCTCCATCACCGCCCGCCCGAAGACGACAACCCTGTGAGTACGACCGAGCGCCGAAGAGGCTCATCCTTTGACCACACCTGACAACGCCTCCCCCCAGCTGCGACTGACGATCCTCCTCGTCGTCGTGGCCTGCCTCTTCTCCGCCCTCTTCGCCCGGTTGTGGTTCCTCCAGGTGATCAACGCCCCGGCCGCGCAGGCCGTCGCCGAGGACAACGGCGTCCGCACCATCTACGTCCAGGCGCCGCGTGGGCTGATCCTGGACAGCCAGGGCAAGGTGCTGGTCGACAACGTCAACGAACCGGTGATCGAGGTCAACCAGGAGATCGCCGCCCAGAACCCGATGATGGTGTCCCGCCTGGCGCCGCTGCTCAACATGACGGTGCCGCAGTTGCAGAAGGCGATCAACAACGTCCAGTACAGCCCGTACTCGCCGGTGCCGGTCGAGACCAACGCCACGTCGCAGCAGATCCTCTACATCCAGGAGAACCAGTCGCAGTTCCCCGGCGTTCAGGCCACCGCCATATCTGAACGTAGCTACACCCCAATGGGCGTGGCCGCCGCCAACGTCGTCGGCTACGTCGGTGCCATCGACGCCGCCCGCTTGGCCAAGCTCAAGAACCAGGGTTACCAGGCCGGCGACCAGATTGGCCTGAGCGGCATCGAGTCCGAGTACGAGAGCTACCTGCGGGGCCAGCCCGGCGTCGAGAAGGTGCAGGTCGACTCGAAGGGGAACGTGCTCGGCACGTTGAGCTACACCCAGCCGGTGCCAGGCGACAACATCGTGCTGACCATCAACGGGGCCGTCCAGCAGGCGGCGGTCACCGCCCTTCAGCAGGGCCAAGCGGCCGCCCAGCAGACCTATGACAAGGTGAGCGGCCGGAACTTCGAGGCGCCGGGCAGCTCGGCGGTGGTCGAGGATCCGAACACCGGCCAGATCGTCGCTTTGGCCACCAACCCGGACTTCAACCCGCAGCAGTTCGTCGGCGGGATCAGCCAGGCCAACTACCAGGCCCTGCTCGGCAATCCGGACCACCCGCTGCTCGACCGGGCCATCCAGGGCCAGTACGCCCCCGGATCCACCTTCAAGCTGATCACGGCCATGGCCGGTCTGCAGTACGGCGTGATAACCCCCACCAGCCCGTTCGACGACGTCGGCCACATCACCATCGGTGATCCGGCCCATGGGGGCTTCATCGCCCACAACGACAACGGCGAGGCCTACGGCGTGATCGACCTTCCCACTGCCATCACCGTGTCCAGCGACAACTTCTTCAACACCATCGGGCTGAAGCTCTGGTACGCCTACACCGGGACCGAACCGCTGCCCGGCCAGACGGTCGGCCCCGACGCGCTACAGAAGATGGCCAACCAGTTCGGCCTGGGCCAGACCACCGGCATCGATCTGCCCTACGAGTCGCCGGGCAAGATCCCGACGCCGGCGTCGTATCTCAGCGACCACCAGCAACATCCCAACATCTTCACCCAGGCCCAGTGGTATCCGGGCAACAGCGACCAGCTGGCCATCGGCCAGGACGAGGACCTGGTCACCCCGTTGCAGCTCGCCAACGCCTACTCGACGTTCCTGAACAACGGCACTCTCTACACGCCATCGCTCGTCAAAGAGGCGGTGACCCCGACCGGCAAGGTGGTCAAGGTCTTCTCCTCGCCCGTCAAGGGCAAGGTCAACATCCAACCGGACTGGAAGGCCGCCCTGGTCTCCGGCTTCCAGGGGGTGGTCGACAACCCGAAGGGGACGGCCTACAGCGTCTTCGACAACCCCGAGGACCAGCCCCTGCAGATCGCCGGCAAGACCGGAACCGCCCAGGTGAACGCACCCCGGCAGAACACGTCGGTCTTCACCTCGTTCGCGCCGGCGAACAACCCGCAGTACGTGGTCGACGCCTTCATGGAGGACGCCGGCTACGGCGCCTCGGTGGCGGCGCCGGTCGTACGGGAGATCTACGACGCCCTGTACAACCTGGCGGTGCAGCCGGTGAACTATTCAGCTACCGGGTCGGGAGGCCAGAACTAGTGCGCGAACCCCACGGGCGGGCCCCCAGCATCTGGCGCCACTTCGACTTCGCGCTGGCCGGCGGCATGGTCCTCATCGGCATGTTCGGCTGCCTGATGGTCTATTACGCGTCGCGCCAGAGCCTGGAGTCCCAGGGCTACAGCCCCACCCTCGACGTGAAGAAGCAGGCCATCTTCATGGTGATCGGCCTGGTCGTCATGACCGTCGTCGCCTCGATCGACTACCGCCGGCTACGGGACTGGTCGATGATCCTCTACGGCGGCTGCATATTCGTCCTGCTCGCCGTGTACGCCGTCGGCCACAAGAGCCGGGGCGCCCAGGCCTGGTTCCAGGTCGGCAGCTACCAGCTGGAGCCGTCGGAGTTCGCCAAGATCGGTCTGATCCTGGCTCTGTCCGCCTACATCGCCGCGGCCAAGGGACGACTGTCGGGTCGGGCCCTGCTCGTGGTCCTCGTCATGGCCGGTCTCCCGTTCGCCCTGATCTACAAGCAGCCCGACCTGGGCAGCGCGCTGGTCCTGTGCGCCGTCCTGATCGCCATGCTCCTGGTGGGCGGAGTGTCCGGCCGGCACATGGCCGTGCTCGGGGTGCTGACCATCGCCCTGTCGTTCGGCGTCGTGCACTTCGGCGTGCTGAAGAGCTACCAGCAGGCCCGACTCACCTCGTTCGCCGACGCGCCGTCCCAGCCCAACGCCGCCCTGCTGGCCACCTCGGCCGGCGCCAACGAGTACAACGTCTCGGAGGCGAAGGTGGCCGACAGCAACGGCGGCATATTCGGCCAGGGCCTGGGCCGGGGCACGCAGACCAACCTCTCCTACGTCCCCGAGCAGCAGACCGACTTCATCTTCACCGCCGATGCCGAGCAGCTCGGTCTGGTCGGTTCGGTGGGCCTGCTGTTGATATACGTCCTGGTGATCTGGCGTACCTGGCGCACATCGCTGCTCAGCCGCGACCTGTTCGGCACGCTGGTCTGTGTCGGGGTGCTGGCCATGATCGCCTTCCAGGTGTTCGAGAACGTCGGGATGGCCATCGGCATCATGCCCGTGGCCGGCATCCCGCTGCCACTCATGAGCTATGGCGGCTCCTCGGTCCTGGCCACCATGGCCGGCGTCGGGTTGGTCCTGTCGGTGCGCATGCGCCGCTTCGCTTAGACGTGGTCAAAGGAACGGCCCGGTTCCCGGTACGGCCCCAGATCACCCGGCCGGTCTAGACTGCTTAGGGACATGACGTCCCTCTGGCCGGAAATCGAACCGATGCTCGCCCGCGTGGCGAAGCCGGCCCGGTACATCGGCTGCGAGGACGGGGCGGTGGCCGACGGCCCCCTCGAGGGCCGGGTTTCCTGGCTGCTGGTGTACCCGGATGCCTACGAGGTCGGCCTCCCCAACCAGGGCCTGCAGATCCTGTACGAGATCCTGAACGAGCGCGACGACGCCCGGGCCGAGCGGTCCTACTCGCCGTGGACCGACATGGAAGCGGAGATGCGCCGGCGGGGTATCCCGTTCTTCTCGGTCGACAGTCACCGGCCGGCCGCCGACTTCGATGTCATTGCCTTCAACCTGTCGGCCGAGCTGGTCTACACCAACCTGCTCAATTGCGTCGATCTGGCCGGCGTCGACATCCACGCCGACCGCCGCCGTCCCGAGGATCCGCTGGTCATGGCCGGTGGCCACTGCACGTTCAATCCCGAGCCGCTCGCCGACTTCGTGGACGCCTTCGTCATCGGCGACGGCGAGGAGGTCGTGGGCCAGATCACCGAGCGGTTGGCCGAATGGAAGGCCGGCGGCCGGGGGGAGGGGTCGCGCCAGCGGCTGCTCCGGGACCTGGCCACCATCCCGGGCGTGTACGTGCCATCCGCCTACGACGTGGCCTACGACGGCGCCGACCTGGTGTCGGTGACGCCCAGGTGGCCCGAGACCCCGGCCCGGGTCGAGAAGCGGACCATCACCGACCTGGCCGCGTGGCCCTACCCGCGCCAGCAGCTGGTGCCCATGACCGAGGTCGTCCACGACCGGCTCAACGTGGAGATCTTCCGGGGCTGCACCCGCGGCTGCCGGTTCTGCCAGGCCGGCATGATCACCCGGCCGGTCCGCGAGCGGCCGGCCGAACAGGTCCTGAAGATGGCCTCCGACGGACTGGCCCGGACCGGCTACGACGAGGTCAGCCTGACCTCACTGTCCAGCGCCGACTTCTCGGGCATCGACAGCACCGTGCAGGGCATCATCGACGATCCGGCCTGTCGTGGCCAGGTGTCGGTCAGCCTGCCCAGTCTGCGCGTCGACGCCTTCACCGTCGGCGTGGCCAGCCAGATCCAGAAGGTCCGGCGGACCGGCCTCACCTTCGCCCCGGAGGCGGGAACGTGGCGCATGCGCCAGGTGATCAACAAGTTGGTGCGCGAAGAGGACCTCTACGGGGCCGTCGAATCGGCGTTTTCGCAGGGCTGGCGGCGGGTCAAGCTGTACTTCCTCACCGGTCTGCCGACCGAGACCGACGAGGACACCCTCGGCATCGCCGAACTGGCCCGGAATTGCGTGGCCGTCGGTCGGGGTCACCAGAAGGGCGTGACCGTCACCGCCTCGGTCGGTGGGTTCGTGCCCAAGCCGCAGACGCCGTTCCAGTGGTTCGGTCAGGCCACCGCCGAGGCGCTGCAGCACCGGATCCACCTCCTGCGCGACGCCACCCGCAAGGACAAGGGCGTGCAGCTGCGCTGGCACGATCCGCGGGCCACCCTGGCCGAGGGCATCGCCAGCCGCGGCGACCGGCGCGTCGGTGCCGTGATCGAGGAGGTGTGGCGGCGGGGCGGGACCTTCCAGGAGTGGAGCGAGCACTTCTCGCTGGACCTGTGGCGCGACGCCATGGCCGCGCACGGCCTGGCCATCGAGTGGTACGTCAACCGCGACCGGACCCGTGACGAGGTCCTGCCGTGGAGCCATATCTCGGCCGGGCTGCACCCCGACTTCCTCTGGCAGGAGTGGGAGGATGCGCTGGCCGCCGCCGGCACCCCCGACTGCCGCTGGACCCCCTGCTACGACTGCGGGGCGTGCACCGGTTACGGCTTGGAGCACGTGGTGGCGTCCAACGTGGCCCCCGCGGGTGGCAGCCAGGGCACCGGCCAGGATCTGGGGACCGGGGGCGACGTGCCCGTCCGGTTCCTCACCGGGGTGCGCTCGTGAGCGGACCCGACCGCATCCGCCTGCGGATCCGCTTCTCCAAGCTGGGGAAGATCCGCTGGACCAGTCACCGAGATGTGGCCCGCATGTGGGAGCGGGCCTTCCGCCGGGTGCAGTTACCCCTCGCCTACAGCGAGGGATTCTCCCCGCGGCCCCGGGTCAGCTTCGGGCTGGCCCTGCCCACCGGCTACGAGTCTGTGGCCGAGTTCCTCGACGTCGAGCTGACGTCGCTGGACGGCATCGAACTGGACGCGCTGGCCGGCCGGCTCTCGGCTGCCCTGCCGATCGGGGTGGATGCCACCGCCATCGCCCGGCTTCCCCAGGGAGCGTCCTCGCTCCAGGAGGAAGTGGCCCTGTGCTCGTGGCGATGGACCGCGGTCCCCGCGGTTGACGCGCCGGCGGGCGTAGAGGAGATAGTGGAACGGGTGCCGGCCGTAATGGCCGCCGACGCCCTGGAGATTGCCCGCCACCGAAAGGGTGTCGAGGTAGTCGAGGACATCCGCCCCGGCCTGCTCTCACTGCAAGTGGAGTCGGTGACGGCGGAGGGAGCGGTGCTCACGGCCGACCTGGCCGCGGTGCCCAGGGCGGTTCGCCCGACCGACGTGATGATCGCGATCGGTCCCGGTTTCGAGGAGCGGCAGGTACGCCGCACTCACCAATGGATTATGCGCCATGGCGCCCACCAGGAGCCGCTAGCTGCGGCCCGGGACGAGGCGCCGGCGCCGCACGCCATGGAGCGTGCGTCATGAGAAGGGATTTTGGAAATGTCGGACGACACACAGACCGGGTCGGGGACCTTTGAGCCCCAGACCGGACCGGCCCCCGAGGGCCAACAGGCACCCGCGCCCGACGCGGTAGCGCCCGAGCAGCCGACCGGAGCGGAATCGGATTCCGAAGAGACCACCGGTGATGGCGCACCGGGCGGGGCCCGGAAACGGCGGCGGCGCGGAAGTCGGGGCGGCCGGAGTCGCAGCCGACCGGCGACCGAGACGGGCGCCGACGAGGACGACGGCAGTGACGGCGATGACGGCGGGGAGTCGTCGGCGGCGACTCCGGCGGCTACCGCCGCTGAGTTGACGAACGGAACCGTGCCGGTCCCCGGCCGGGTCGACACCACCGCCCCGCTGGTGCCGTTGATCCCGCCCCCCCGGCCCCGCATCGGCGACAGCCGGCCAGCCCCGCCGGCCGCGGCCAAGACTCCGGCCGGTCCGGCCGCCAAGTCCGGTCGTGGCGGAGACAGCGGCCGGGGCAACGGCGGCGACGGCACTCGGGCCAACGCAGGTGACGGCACCCGGGGTAACGGCGGCGACTCGGCCCAGGGCAGTCGGGCCAACGGAGGGACGGCGGGCGAGGGGTCCGGGGCCAAGCGGCGCCGGCGGAACCGGGGTAAGGGCGGCGGGTCCGGCAGCGCCGCCCCGGGACGTCCGGTCGAGGCGGTGCTGGTCGACGAACCGGTGGAACTGGACGAGGAGACGCTGGAGCGGCGCCGGGGCCGCGAGCGCAAGGGCCGCCCGGTCGGCCGGTACACGATGGTCGTGCATTCTCGGCCGGCCGGAGAGGCGGGCACCGGTCCGGCCACGCCGGTCACCCAGATCGCCGTCCTCGAGGGCCGGGCCCTCATCGAGCACTACGTGTCCCGCCCGGCCGACGACGCCAACCAGATCGACGGCAACATCTACCTGGGCCGGGTCCAGAACGTGCTGCCCGGTATGGAGGCCGCCTTCATCGACATCGGCACGCCGAAGAACGCCGTGCTGTACCGCGGTGACGTCCGCTACGACAAGGACGACATCGAGGCCGGCGACTCCGACGCCAAGCCGACGCGGGGCAAGTTACCGGGGGCGGCCCGCGATGCCCGTATCGAGCAGTTGCTCAAGACCGGCCAGACGATCCTGTGCCAGGTCACCAAGAACCCGATCGGGACCAAGGGTGCCCGGTTGACCCAGGAGGTATCGCTCCCGGGCCGCTTCGTCGTGCTGATTCCGCACAGCGACACCTACGGGATCTCCAAGCGGTTGGCCGACGACGAGCGCAAGCGGTTGCGCCGCATCCTCGACGAGGTGCGGCCGGCCGGTCACGGCCTCATCGTCCGCACCGCGGCCGAGGGCGCCACCGCCGACGAGCTGCGCCGGGACGTGGCCCGCCTGTCCCAGCAGTGGGAACGGATCGACCAGATGGCCAAGTCGACGCGGGCGCCGGCGCTTCTGTACCGGGAACCGGACATGGCCGTGCGGGTGATCCGCGAGGAGTTCAACCGCAACTACCGCACCGTGGTGATCGACGACCGGGCCCTCTTCGAAGAGGTCCGCGACTACGTCAGCAGCATCAACCCGGAACTGGCCGACCGGATCGAGTGGGCGGGCGACTCGGACGACCCGCTGCCGGTGTTCGAGCGGTACCACGTCCACGAACAGATCCACAAGGCCCTCGACCGCAAGGTGTGGCTGCCGTCGGGGGGGTCCCTCATCATCGAGCGGACCGAGGCGCTCACCGTCATCGACGTGAACACCGGCAAGAACGTGGGCACCTCGAATCTGGAAGAGACGGTTTTCCGGAACAACCTGGAGGCGGCTGAGGAGGTGGCCCGGCAGCTGCGGCTGCGAGACATCGGCGGCATCATCGTCATCGACTTCATCGATATGGAGATAGCCGCCAACCGCCAGGAGGTGATCAAGACCTTCCGGGGGGCCCTCTCGCGGGACAAGACCCGGACCCAGGTCTTCGACATCTCCGAGCTGGGCCTGGTCGAGATGACCCGCAAGCGGATCTCCGAAGGACTGATCGAGTCGCTGTCAGAGTCGTGCCCGACGTGCGGTGGTCGCGGCATCGTCTTCGACGAATCGCTTCTGTAGCCGCCTCGCTGTCCACTTATGGGCGGTAAGCGCTGCCCCCTCGGGCAGACTTCATTTTGGCCCCTTGTAAATCCGGTTGCGCCACTACGAAGATGCCCCTCGGGGGTCGGGTTCAAACGCGCTCTGGAGGTACTGAAATGGAACGGGACCTGTTCGTCGACGCTGAGGGTCAAGGGTGGTGGTTGCTCGAGGACGACCTCGATGACCAGCTCGACGGCCAACGCCACGAGCTCGGCACCAGCTTCGGCTGGACCGATCTGGCCTGGTACAAGCAGCGGACCAACCTGGAGACGCTGTACACGTTCCTCTCCACCGAGCAGGACGCCCTGCTGCGCAGCCTGGACGAGGCCATCGACGACGACAAGCGGCGCTCATGGCTGGACGAACTGCTCTCGGTGCGGGCGCCCGAGGATGACGGGGCCGAGGCCGAGCCGGCCGGAGCCGAAGCCGAAGCACCGAGTGAGCCGGCCACGACCGAGGAAGCGGGGCTGGAGGCGGAGGATCAGACACCGGCGCCACCGTTGACGCCGGAGCCGCCGAAGAAGAGCTCGATCTTCAAGTCGAAGGCCCAAGAGGTGGAGGCGCCTGAGCCTGAGACGGCGGGGACGGCGCCGGGCGGGGATGCGCCGGTGGCCGAGGCGGAGTCGGCGGGGACGGCCCCGGCCGACGATGCGGAGGGCGCCGCGGGCTCGGCCGAGGACACGCCGGCCGCCCCCCCGACCCCGGAGGAGATTCAGGCGTTGGTCGCCGACCCCGAAATCCCCCTCACCCAGGAGGAGGTCGACCTGGCCCGGTCCGAACCTGATTTCGAGGCCAAGCTGGCCGAGGCCGAGGCCGCCCTCGAAGCGGAGCTCGAAGCCGAGGTCGAAGCCGAACTGGAAGCTGAGCTGGCCGAGATGGCGGAGGCCGAGTCGTGAGCAAGACCAAGCTCGATCTGGATTTCGAGAAGAAGGTCCTCAAGGCCATGAAGCTGCTCCAGAAGATGGACAAGCTGAGCTCGGGCGACGGCGGCGCCGTGGAGAAGATGGTCATCGGCGGTCAGATCAAGAGCTTGTCCCGTGACGTCCGCTCGGCGGCCGAGGCCCGGTTGCGAGGGGACAAGCGGCCTGGTCTGATGGCCTCTGGGGCCAAGCCGCGCGATGAGGAGGCGATCGCCTCCGAGTGGGCCAAGGTGCTGGCCGAGCACAAGGACCTGAAGGCCAAGTGGAATCAGGCGGCCATCGACAGCGAGATCCTGTTCCAGGTCTCGCTGATCGAGTTCGGTACGAACATGGATCCGCTGATCGAGGCCTTGGAGCAGGCCAAGGTGTCGGCGGTGCCGGCGGCCAAGACCCTGGCTTCCCGGGCCCTGAACATCCTGGTCCCGGCCCGGGAGTCGCTCCAACCGTTGAGCGAGGCGGCCGGCAGGGCGGTCGAGGAACTCACCCAGTTCGTCCAGTTGGTCCAGCTGCTGGAGGGCGACCCGCCGCAGACCATGGACGAGGTCATTGGGGCGCGGGCCAGCTTCGCCGAAGCGATCCAGGCGGTCCGCAAGTCCGAAGTCGAGATCCGGCGTCAGTGCCAGGCGATCAACGAGAAGGCCGAGTCCTCCAAGGACACCATCGAGTCGACCATCAAGGCGATGGTCGTCGCCGCCATCGCCTGGCGTCAGTCCGAGGACACCCGGGAAGGCACCGAGTGGCTCGACGCCATCCTCAACGGGGCCGTGGGCCTGGTCCAGTTGGGGGCCGGGGAGCCGATCTCGTCGACCGGCGTCCAGGGCCTCCACATGCTCATCAAGGGCATCTGCGATGCCATCAAGGGCCTGGCCGCGCTGATCGAGGGTTGGAAGCTGAACAAGCGGGAGGTCCTGGACCTCCTGGACGACCTCGAGGCCGATGACTTCATCCAGCAGAAGCTGGACCTGATCAAGATCGGGCTGTCGTGGGCGGCCGAGCCGCTCGGCTTCATCCCGAGCGTGGGCACCGTGATCCGGGCCGCCATCAACGGCGGGGTCTCCCTGGCCATCGGCATCCTCAAGGAGGCGGCCAAGAAGCAGAAGGAGGACAAGGAGGCGAAGGTCACATCCGAGATCGAACAGATCCAGGATGTCATCAAGGACTCGGTCCTGAGCACGGTGAAGGTCGGCATCGAGTCGGCGGCCGAAACGGCCAAGGACTGGAAGGACTACGTCAGCGGGGCCAAGGAACCGGTGGAGCTGGTGATCAACGCGGTGGTCGCCATCCTCGGCGCCCCCCTCAAGAAGATCCTGGTGGACGTCGTTCCGGCCTTCGAACTGGCCGACAAGGAGCAGATCAAGGCCAGCATCTCGGGCGCCCGGGCGTCGGTCCAGAAGATGGCCGACGAGCTGGCCACCATGAAGTCGATAAACATCGACTACGCCTACGACGAGGACGACGCCAAGGACAAGACGGTTGCCACCCTGGCCAACCTGAAGGAACTGGGCGCCACGTCGCAGGCGCTGGTCTTCTCGTCTACGCAGGTCGGTTCCCGTGGCGTGGGCCTGCTGGTGGGAAGCGCCCACAGTGACGGCAACTTCCAGTTCGCCCGGTCCATGGTCGAGGGCGGCCGAGGCTACAACGGCCTGGTCACGGTGACCAAGGCCGGCTCCGGGATGTTCGCTGCGACCATCACCTTCACCTTCCCCGACGCCGAGGCCGAGGAGTTGGTCAAGGACTACATGAACCATCACGGCAAGGCCAAGATCACCAAGCACTCGGTGAAGTACGCCGTCGGCTGAGCAGTGGCGAACTAGACCGTCCGGCGACGCCGCCGGAGCATGACTCCGGCGGCCGACCCGACGGCGATCAGCCCGCCGGCCGCCAGCCACACGGGTCGGCCTTCGGGGAGCCCCGCCGCCGGGGTGGCCACGCAGAGGGTGGACAGCGGACCATAGGTCGACTCGTTGGTTCCGCTCAGGTCAGCGGCGTCGATCGAGCCCCACACGTGACCGTGGCTGAAGGTCGTGCTGGCGGCTGGGGCATACAACACGCCCGACCACTCGCCGGCGAGGGTCAACGTGGTCGCCTTGTAGAAGTCGAAGATCGTCGTGCCGGCGAGGGTCGGAGCGGTTCCCGTGGTCGGTGTCACATTCGACGTCTGGCCGTCCAGGGTGACGTTGATCGACCCCAGGGTCACGACCCCCGAGTCCGGGACGTTGACGATCACCGAGCCGCCGGCCGGGACCCCGCTGACGAAGATGCTCGAGATCGACGTGGTCAGCGTGCCCGCCGGCAGGTCCCAGATGTAGTCGCCGTTGGCCGACGGGGCGGTGGCCGTCAGGGTGATCGAGCTGCTGGTGGAGCTGATCGAGTCGCCCGGTGTCGTGGTCAATGCCCCTAGCTGGGTGGCGAAGGAGGCGTCCTGGCCGGCGGTCCCGCCGAAGTCGACGGGCAAATTGGATGCGCTCACCGCGTTGAGGCTGTAGCCGTTCTGCACGGTGACACCGGTGATGTTGCCGTCGTAGTAACCGTTGCCATAGTGGAGAGCGGTCGAGTTGGCGGCGCCAGTGCTCCCGTTGACCGTGCCGCCGGCGACGAAACCGACGTTCCCGGAGCCGAGCAGCGCCTGATTGTTGGAGATGGCGAAGTTACCGGTGTTGATCGAGGCCGACGCCGTGTTCCCATTGCCGCCGTAGGCGGTCGGGCCGTCGGAGTCGCCGTGGACCTCGCTCACTGTCCCGGGCGAGAACTCGGTGTACCCGAACGATGCGGGTAGCGCCTGGCAGTTCGATGGGGCGGCATAGGCCGGCACGGCGGTGGCCGCCAGCACGGTGGCCCCACCGGCCATCGCGCAGGTGAAGGACACCGCCAAATGTCCTAGTCGTGTCATGCAACCGAGAGTAAAGGTGGGGTTGGGCGGGCGGGTGAGGCAGAGGTGAATTCGGGTTGGCCCGGCGATGACTACTCGAACCGGAGGTCGCCTGTCCCGCCGGCGGTCGCCGGTGTATCATCTACCTCTTGTGTATGCGGTCATAGCAACCGGTGGCAAGCAGGAGCGCGTCGAAGAGGGTCAGACCCTCGCCGTCGAGAAGCTGGGCATTGCCGTCGGAGAAGAAATCAACTTCCGTCCGGTTCTCCTGGTCGACGGGGATCGGATCCTGTCCGGCGCCGAGCAGCTTGGTGCGGCCAGCGTGTCGGCCCGCGTCGTCGGCGAGGAGAAGGGCCCGAAGATCAAGGGTTTCACCTACAAGCCGAAGTCCCGTGGGCGCCGGGCGTGGGGTCACCGCCAGCACTACACGACCGTCGAGATCACCGGCATTAGCGCAGGAGACAAGTAGATGTCCAAGACCAAGGGCGGCGGGTCCACCCGCAACGGCCGTGACTCCAATGCTCAGCGGCTGGGTGTCAAGGTCTTCGACGGCACCGCCGTCACTGCCGGTTCCATCATCGTGCGCCAGCGCGGCACCCGCATCCACCCCGGCGAGAACGTCGGAAGGGGCGGCGATGACACGCTGTTCGCCATGAGCGACGGCAAGGTCAAGTTCGGTAGCCGCAAGGGCCGCAAGCTGGTCGACATCCTCACCGAGGGCTAACCACCCTCCCCCGGGGAGGCCCGGGCTCCTCGCCATGTCCGCATTCGTCGACGAAGCCCAGGTCCATGTCAAAGGAGGAGACGGCGGCGCCGGATCCGTCTCCTTCCGTCGTGAGGCGCATGTGGCCAAAGGTGGGCCCGATGGCGGCGACGGAGGCGGCGGCGGTGACGTCTGGTTGGTCGCCGACCGCAACGTGGCCTCGCTGTACGGCTTTCGCGACCATCCCCACCGGCGGGCCGGCAACGGCGTCCATGGCATGGGCAAGGGCCGCCACGGCAAAGCGGGCGGCGACCTGGAGGTCCCGGTGCCGGAAGGGACTGTCGTGCGAGACGGTTCGGGCACCGTGCTGGCCGACCTGGCCGCCGAAGGCGACCGCTGGCTGGCCGCGCGCGGCGGGCAGGGCGGACGGGGCAATGCCCGGTTCCTGTCCAACCGGCGACGGGCGCCGGCGTTCGCCGAGCAGGCCGAATTGGGCGAGGAGCGCTGGCTCGACCTCGAGCTGAAGCTGATGGCCGACGTGGCGCTGGTGGGCTTCCCCAACGCCGGCAAGAGCACTCTGATATCGCGCATCTCGGCGGCCAAACCGAAGATCGCCGACTACCCGTTCACCACCTTGGAGCCCCACCTGGGTGTCGTCCGCTTCGACGAGCACGAGTTCGTCGTGGCCGACATCCCGGGCCTGATCGAGGGGGCGAGTGAGGGCAAGGGCCTGGGCCACCAGTTCCTGCGCCACATCGAGCGAGCCCGCGCCCTCCTGGTGCTGATCGACCTGGCCCCGGCCGACGGGCGGTCCCCGGCCGAGCAGGAGGCGGTTCTGCTCGAGGAGCTGCGCAAGTACCAGCCCGAGCTGATCCGGCGGCCCCGGATGGTGATCGGCTCCAAAGCGGACAGCGTCCCTGACCAGATCGAGTGGACCGGGCCCCGCATTTCCGCCCTCACCGGCGACGGCCTGCGCCCTCTCCTCGGCCAACTGGCCGAGCTGGTCGCCCGGGCCCGGGCCGAGCTGGGCGCTTCCGGCCGCTTCGTCATCCACCGGCCCGAACCGGCGGGGGTAGCCGTCACCCGGGCCGACGACGCATCGTGGCTGGTCGTCGGGCGGGTCGCCGAGAGAGCGGTGGCGCTGTCGGACCTGACCATTCCCGAGGCTCTCGAGTACGCGCAGGCCCGCCTGAAGAGCCTCGGCGTCGACCGGGCCCTGGCCCGGGCCGGGGTGCGGCAGGGCGACATCGTCCACATCGGCGGGTTCAGCTTCGAGTACGAGCCGGACTGATGGCCGGCCGGCTGGTCGTGGCCAAGATCGGCACGTCCTCGCTCACCGACGAGCGGGGTGTCATCCACGATGCCGCCATAGAGAAGCTGTGCGCCGAGGTGGCCGACCTGCGGGCCAACGGCGAGCGGGTCGTGGTCGTGACCAGCGGCGCCATCGCCGCCGGACTGCCCGTCCTGGGCCTGGCCGATCACCGGCCGACCGACCCGGCCGTCCTCCAGGCGGTGTCGGCGGTGGGCCAGGCCCACCTGGTCGATCGGTACAACCGGGCGCTGGCTGCTCACGGCCTGGTGGCCGGCCAGGTGCTGTTGGCCCCCCTCGACTTCGTCGACCGGAGGCAGTACCTGCACGCCCGTCAGACTCTGCGGGTCCTGCTCGACCTCGGTGTCATACCGGTCATCAACGAGAACGACGCCATCGCCGACGACGAGATCCGCTTCGGTGACAACGATCGCCTCGCCGCTCTTGTGTCACATCTGCTGACAGCTGACCTGCTGGTGCTGCTGACCGACCAGGCCGGGCTGCTGACCGCCGATCCCCGGCGCAACGAGCAGGCGTCGCTGATCGAGGAGATCGTGGCGTTCGACCACACCCTCGAGGCGGTGGTCGGCGGGGCCGGCACCGCCCGGGGTAGTGGCGGCATGGCCTCGAAGCTGACGGCGGCCAGGATGGCGGCGTGGTCGGGGGTACGGGCCGTGATCGCCGCCGCCAGTCGGCCGTCCGTCCTCGCCGACGCCTTGGCCGGAGCCCCCGGTGTGGGAACCGTGTTCGTGCCCCGCTCGCTGCGCCTGCCGGCCCGCAAACTGTGGATCGCCTTCGCCATCGGAGCGTCGGGCACCGTGGTGGTCGATGACGGCGCCCGCGACGCCTTGACCCATCGCAACGTCTCGTTGCTGCCGGCCGGCGTCATCGACGTGGCCGGCGACTTCGAAGCTGACGAGGCGGTGGAGTTGGCCGGGCCCGACGGCAAGGTGTTTGCCAAGGGTCTGAGCCGTCACTCGGCGACGGCTGTCCGCGGCCTGGCCGGCCGGCGCACGGCCGACCTCCCGGCCGACACCGTGGCCGAGATCGTGCACCGTGACGACCTGGTCCTTTTACCGTGAAACGCCGGCTGGCCCTCATCTTCGGGGTTATGGCGCTGGTCATCGGTCTGACCGCCTGCTCGGCCATCGGGTCGCTGATCGGTACCACCCGGGCCGTCCAGGACGCCGGATTCCAGTCCGTGTCGGTCAACGTGGCCGGCTCGGACTCGCTGACCGTTTCGGTCGCAGTGGACGCCACGCCGACCGTCGACGACGCCAAACAGGTCGCTCAGGTCGTATGGCAGAACTACCACGAGCGGTTCGCCTACCTGTACATCTACGTGCACGGCTCCGGCACCGAGGTCAAGGAGGTCTACTCCTTCGCCCAGGTCCAGGATGCGTTCGGACCGAGGAACCCGGCCTGGAACGCCACCACGTTCGAGGACTCGACCACCCACAGCTTCGCCGTGGCTGCCTACGTCGGGCTCGGCGTGCTCGCTGTCGGTGGTCTGGTTGCCGTTCTGACGGTCCGGATGTACCGCCGCCGGCATCCCCGGGCGCCGTTCATGGCCGGGCCGTATCCGGGCCCGGGATACCCCCCGGCCGGTTACGGCATGTACGGCCCCTACCCGCATCCCGGTTACCCACCCGGATCGCAGCCGCCGGGGCCGTACCCGCCGCCGGCCGGATATCCGCCCGGGTCTCGCCCCCCGGAGCCGTACTATCCGACGTCCGGGCCCCATCCGCCGGAGCCGTACCAGCCGCCGGCCGGGTATCCGCCCGGGTCTCACGCCGCGGAGCCGTACCAGCCACCGCCGGCGCGGCCGCCGTATCCCCCCGCAGACGACCAGACCGACCGCTGATCGGCCCGCCCTTCGGGACCGGCGCGCCGGGGTGGGTAGGGGTCTGGCAGGATGGCTGCGGTATCGAGGGATGAGGAGGTTGCACGTGCAACTTGGAATGGTCGGTCTGGGTCGGATGGGCGCCAACCTGGTGCGCCGCCTCATGCGCGACGGGCACGAATGCGTGGTCTACGACGTCAACGCCGACGCCATCAAGGGGCTGGAGGGGGAGGGGGCGACCGGCGCCACCTCGATCGAGGAGTTCGTCGGGAAGCTGAGCAAGCCCCGTGCCGCATGGGTGATGGTCCCGGCCGCCTACACCGGCGACACCGTGGACCGCATCGCCGCAGCCATGGAGCCGGGCGACATCATCATCGACGGCGGGAACTCCTACTACCACGACGACATCCACAAGGCGGCGCAGCTCAAGGAGAAGGGCATCCACTACGTCGACGTGGGCACGAGCGGCGGGATCTTCGGCCTCGAGCGGGGTTACTGCCTGATGATCGGAGGCGAGGACGAAGTGGTGTCGCGCCTGGACCCGATCTTCAAGACGATCGCCCCCGGCACGGAGGCGGCCCCCCGCACCGACGGCCGCACCGGCGAGCCGTCGACGGCCGAGCAGGGCTACCTGCACTGCGGGCCCAACGGGGCCGGCCACTTCGTCAAGATGGTTCACAACGGCATCGAGTACGGCCTCATGGCCGCCTACGCCGAGGGCCTGAACATCCTCCACAAGGCCAATGTCGGCAACGACCCGAGCGCGGTGGCCGACGCCGAGACCACTCCGCTGTCGAATCCCGACTACTACAAGTACGACATCCCCGTCCCCGAGGTCGCCGAGTTGTGGCGGCGGGGGAGTGTGATCGCGTCGTGGCTACTGGACCTGACCGCCCACGCCCTCAGCCAGGATCCCCAGCTCGGCGGATTCGCCGGGCGGGTCTCCGACTCCGGAGAAGGACGGTGGACCTTGATGGCGGCCATCGACGAAGCGGTCCCCGCCCATGTGTTGGCGTCAGCATTGTTCGAGCGGTTCTCCTCCCGTGGCGAAGCCGACTTCGGCGACAAACTGCTCTCCGCCATGCGCAAGGAGTTCGGCGGTCACGACGAAAAGGCGTCGTGACCGTGACAACTACTTCTCGTTAGGGACCTCGGCCACATCCTCGGCGATCGTGGCGGTGGCATCCACGGCCGAGGTGCCGCTGCCGATGGCCCCGGCTGATTTCGGCCCGCTGAGCTCGGCGCCCGACGTCATGCCCAGTTCGATGCGCATGGTGTCCAAGCGGCTCTTGGCCTCCGACCCCATCGCCGCCTGCTGCACTTCGAGCATCCGGGCCTCGACCGTCTGACCTGAGATCTCCGACGTGCCGATCGCCTTGGCGTAGCGGGCCTCGATCTTCTCCCGGACCTGGTCGAGCGAGGGTGCAGTCTGGTCGACGGTCTGGTTCAGGTTGCTCATGGCCGTGTTGAGCTGTTCCTGCATCTTCGCCTGATCGAGTTGTGAGAGCAGCTTCTGGCGCTCGGCCAACTTCTGCTGCAGGGCCAACGAGTTCTGCTGGACGGCGGAACGGGCCTGGTCCGAGGCCTGGGCCGACTGGAGGCTCAGCGTCTTCAGATCGTTGACCTGATTCTCGGTGGCGATCAGCCGGTTGGCGAACGCCTCGGCCGTCTGGTTGTACTCGTTCGACTTGGCCACGTCGCCGGCCTTCTCGGCCTCCTGCGCCATCATCAGCGCCTGGCGGGTGGAACGGTTGACCTTCTCCAGCTCCTCCATCGCCCGGTTCAGCTGCAGCTCGTGCTGTTTCTGGTTGGCCACGACCATGGCCGCCTGCTCCACCAGTCGGCGGTGCTGGTCCTGAGCCTCACTGATGGCCTGCTCCAGCTGGATCTTGGGGTCGGCGTTCTCCTCGAACCGGCTATTCGTCTTGGCCGTGAAGTAAGCCCATCGCTTGCGCACCACATCGAGCATGCCCATAGGCGCCCATGCTACGGGCTTTGGGTATCTGGTGGCAGTCCGGCCGTTTCGGACAGGGCCAGACGCAGCGACACGACGCCATCACTGAGTTCGTCCAGGGCCGAGGTCAGCCCGCCCGGATCGGCAGCGGCCGCCCCACTCTGGGCCGCCACCAGGTCGGTGACCGTCTCGTCCAGCCGGGCGACCGCCAGCCGGAGGCGGTCCTGGATCTCCGCCGCTGCTTGCTCGCCATGGCGTACCGCCCGCAACTGGGCGGCGATGGCCTCCTCGCGACGGACCAGTTCCGACGCCCGGACTGTGGCGCCCTCGCCCAATCCCCGGCGCTCGGCCTGGACCTGCTGGAGATCAGCGGTCAGGCGATCGGCGGCCGGTCGTCCGGTGGCAAATGTGGCGCCCGTCCAGCCCATGGCGGCGGCGCCCTGGTGGGCCATCGTGGTGAGGGCCGCCACCTCGGCAAATACCCTCGGTTGTAGCCCGACCAGGCGGTCCC
Source organism: Acidimicrobiales bacterium (assembly GCA_035551615.1). Taxonomy (GTDB): domain Bacteria; phylum Actinomycetota; class Acidimicrobiia; order Acidimicrobiales; family Palsa-688; genus JAKCDU01. The sequence goes on along the minus strand of DASZNC010000126.1, from coordinate 12,423 downwards.
GCGTCGGGCCGGGCGCCCAGCCGGCCACCGTCTGCTGGAATCGACTCTGGGCGGCGGCGGCCTGGGTGAGCAACTGCCGCCACGGTTCCGGAACCGACCAAGGGTCGACGGTCGCCGGCTTCGGGGCCGCGGCCTGATCCTTGCGGCGCCGGTTGAGGACGGCGGCCCCCATGCGCCCGGTCCAGCCCACGGCGGCCAGGATCACACCGACTATGAGCGAATGGTCGAGGACGCCGATACCGGCACCGGCCGCCGTCACGGCCACCGCCGTGGGTGAGACGGCGGCCCGGACCAGGCTCGGGTGGACCACCAACTGACGGTGCCCACGTACCGGTTCGGGCAGGTTGGACACCATGACCGAGAGTAGCCCTGACCTGCGGCAAGGTACGCTCGCCGGCGTGTCCGTCTCAGCCATGGAAGCGCTCGGCCGGCGGGCCCGGGACGCGGCCCGGGTCCTGGCCACTACACCGACGGCGGCCAAGGACAGTGCGCTCCTGGCCGCCGCCGACCTGCTCGAGCAGGCCACAGATTCCGTGCTCGCGGCCAACGGTGTGGACGTGCAGCGGTCAGAGGAGGGCGGCGCCGCCCCGGCGGTGATCGACCGGCTCCGGCTGACCCCGGCCCGGGTGGCGGCCATGGCCACCGGCCTTCGTACCGTCGCCACGCTCGCCGATCCGGTCGGCCAGGTCGTGGACGGTTGGGTGCGCCCGAACGGGCTGCGCATCCGGCAGGTGCGGGTCCCGCTGGGTGTGGTGGCGATCATCTACGAGAACCGGCCGAACGTGACGAGCGACGCCGCCGGCCTGTGCCTGAAGTCGGGCAACGTCGCGTTCCTCCGGGGCAGTTCGGCGGCTCTGCAGTCGAACCTGGCCGTATCCGGTTTACTCCGTGACGGTTACGACAAGGCCGGCCTGCCGGCCGATGCACTGGTCCTGGTCGATGACGTGAGCCACGAATCGGCCCGCGAGTTCATGCGGCTGGACGGGGCCATCGACTGCCTCATTCCGCGCGGCGGCCCGTCACTGATCGCCGCTGTCCGCGAGCACGCCACCGTCCCTTATGTCATCGACGGTGACGGCAACTGCCACATATACGTGGACCGCTCCGCCGACCTGGCCGCCGCCGCCGCCATCGTGGTAAATGCCAAGACCCAGAGGCCGAGTGTCTGCAACGCAGCCGAGTCGCTTGTGGTGCACACCGACGTGGCGTCGGAGTTTCTCACCCTGGTGGCTCCACTTCTGGACGGCGTCGAACTGCGGGGCGACTCTGCCGCACAGCGCATCCTCGGCGCGGATCGGGTGTCGCCGGCCACCGAGGAGGATTACGGCCGGGAGTTCCTGGATCTGATCATGAGTGTGAAGGTGGTCGACGATCTGGGCGGGGCCATCGATCACATCCGCCGGTTCGGCTCAGGTCACACCGAGGCCATCCTCACCCGCGACCTCGAGGCGGCCCAGCGCTTCCAGACCGAGGTGGATGCCGCCGCCGTCGTCGTGAACGCCTCGACCCGCTTCACCGACGGCGAGGAGTTCGGGTTCGGGGCGGAGATCGGTATCAGCACCCAGAAGCTGCACGCCCGGGGACCGATGGGCCTACGTGAGCTGACGACGACCAAGTACCTGGTCGAAGGAAACGGTCAGACCAGGAGCTAATCCGGCCAATGCCGCCTCGTCGCCCGCGACCGAGCACTCCCTCAGGTCGATGATCGTGTCCGCCTCTCGGATATGGAATCGGAACTGGCTTGCCGCTCGACGGCGTACCGGATCCGAGGTCTGGAAAGAACACTCCCGGCAGCGGGCCACCCAAGTACCTCGCTCCAACACATACGTAGCCCGATGTGCCGTCGTCAACTCTTCTCCGTCCCCGAAAGCTCAGCGTCGATGCTGATCTGTCCCATTAACTCGTCCAACAACTGCTCCGCGGCCTGGGTGATGTCTCCCGTCGAACCTTCGGTCGCAAGAGTGCGGACTACGGCGCCCGACAGGTTGGCCAGGATGAGACAGACGAACGTAGACAGGAGTCGATCGCCGGCCGCTTCGGTGAGGACGAACTCCAGCGCGCCTTCACCCGACGGGCCGCCATGTATGGCTGCGGCGGCGGCCTCCCGGGCCAGAACACGAGCCCGGTCGAAAATTTGACCGTCTAGTTCCAGCAGCACTGTCGACCCCTTGCCCACAGGGGCCATCCTTGTCGTCCCAGGTAAACGCTAAGGCAACGCAGCGGTAACGATCAACCGAATCTACGGTGAACCTCGTGTACAGCAACGGTCACGTGGGGACGCGAGCCACTTAACCTCAGCCCGATGGGAGGTCGGAATGCGAAGAGGTGCCTGGTCGGTGCCGTAGCGATGACCGTGACGCTGACAGCCTGCTCGGGGCACCGGGACACGACTGCAATCAACGCAGCCAAGTCGGCCTGTGCGGATCTGGTGTCAGTGGGTCAAGCACTATCGGGTGCCTCTGCATCGAATGGCGTCCAGGGCTCATCGATTGCCCATTCGCTCGAACAGTCGAAGGGTTCGGCAGACGAAGCCGCCCGTCTCGACGCCGCGCATTACAAGGTCTTCGCCCAGAACATCGATTCGTTCGTGGACGCGATCGAGTCGGGGAAAGGGGTCAGTCAAGCCCAAGACACGACCCTGTCGGCCCAATGCAAAGGTTACAACTAGTCGATCGGCAGAATGTCACCCGCCGGTTCCCTGGCGTTCAGGTTCGGTCCACCCACCGCTTTTAGGGTGATCGCCATGGCCGCCACCACAGTGAAGGTTCGGCGGGTGTTGTCTGACGCCCGGTTGGCCCAGACCATGGTGGTCCTCCTGCTCGCCGGGATCGTGACGTGGGCGACGGTCGTCGGCCTGGCCGGCGGACAGCTTCCTCTGATCGGCTGGAAGTCGAAGGGCACCTTCACCGCAGGCGGGGAAGCCTTGATCGGATACGGCGGCGTCGGGCTTCTGGTCGGCGTTCTTCTCTGGATGGCCGCCGAGCGGGTTTTTGGAACGGTCGAGAGGCGATAGGCGAAATGAACAGCTTGAGGCGGTTGATAACGGTCGCTGTCGCGACCGGGTGCGGAGCAATGGGCCTGCAAGTGGGAGTTGCGTCAGCGTCGGTCACGGCACCGGGTGCAAATCCCTACACCATTCCGGTCGACACCACGGACAATGCGCTGCCGTTTACCATTACCGCCAACGGCTTTCAGGCGAAGCAGTCCGTGTACATCGAGATCTGCTCCGGTCTGCCGACGACGACCAAGGGCTGGGATCCAACTCTCGATTGCGACAACGGGACCTCCCCGGCCGCCGCATCGGCTGACACGGGCGGAACGGCAACGTTCCCAGGAACCAATCCGAACTTCCAGATCGTGGACTTCAATGGTCTCAGCCCGTCGGGAACATTCGACTGCATCTCGCCCGACGAGTTACCCCCTGATGCCACCGCCAACGCAGACGGCAGCTACACGATCCCCGCGGATGACGCAGTCGCCGATACCGGCGTGCCTCTGACCATCAATTCCGCCCCCAGCCCGGCCTGGACCAACTGCCAGGTCCGGGTATCGAGCAACAATGCGGCGGTTACATCGGATCAGCAGTTCTTCACCATATTGATCCCAGACGTGAGTGACTCGATCAGGCTCAGCCCTTCTCCGGCCTCCCCGCAGACGGTCGGCACCCCGATCACCCTGACGGCGACCGTCTCGGGTAGTGATCAAACGGTCGATCCCAACGGCAAAGTCGAGTTCGAATTAGGTGGATCCGCGCTGACCGGGTGCTCCGCTGTAGGGGTGTCCGCCTCCGCGACGGCTGGTCAGGCCACCGCCACCTGTCCATGGACCCCAACCGCCGGCCAAGCCGGTACGGGCAACCTGACCGCCGTGTACAGCGGAGATACGAATGGCTACAACTCCACCGCCTTGTACGGGACTGCAACTTCGGATGCCGTGAGTTACACCGTGAGCGGTGGCGGTACCGGACCGACCGTCAGCGTGGCACTGGGTGCCGATCCCAGCTCCCCGCAGACGGTGAACACGCCAGTGACGCTCACGGCCACGCTGACTACGGGGGGTTCGTCAGCTGCGCCCAACGGGAACTTCAATTTCACTGCGGACGGGACCACCATCACCGGATGCGGCTCGGTGTCAGTCAGTAACGGCTCGGGTACGTGCACCTGGACGCCATCGTCGCCGAACACGTACAACCTGGGCGTCGACTACGGAGGCGACACCAAGGGTTACCCGGGCGCCAGTAACTCGATCAGCTACGTGATCAACGCCGCCACTCCGCCGTCCGATACGGTCACGCTCGACGCCAGTCCGTCGTCGCCGCAGGACACCAACACCGACATCACCCTCACCGGCACCGTTACCACGGCCAACTCGGCGAATACCGTTGGCGGCAAGCTGACCTTCGACGACGCCGCCGGCACTCCGATTTCAGAGTGCAGCAACCTGACGCTGACGCAGTCGACCTCCAATGCCCACGTCTACACGGCCACGTGCGCATGGGTCCCGGCTTCGGCCGCCACCTACTCCCTATCGGCCGCCTTCGCGGGAGACGCGACGTATCCGAGCGAATCGTCGACATCGGCCTCCTATGTGATCAGTTCACCTAGCACGGGGACTCAGATCACGACGCCATCGACCAACCCTTACAGCGTGCCTGAGGCCACTGCTGGCAACCCCGACTACCCAGCGGGTGGCCCGGAGCCCTTCACTGTTACGGCAACCGGATTCGCGCCAAATCAGTCCGTGTATGTCGAGATCTGCGATGGGCTGCCGTCGACGACCAAGGGATGGGATCCCACGTTCGACTGTGACAATGCCACCTCTCCTGCGGCCGCCACCGCCAACTCGAGCGGGGTGGCCAACTTCCCGGCAACCAACGCCAACTTCCAGGTCGGCGTCTTTCGAGGTGAGAGCCCGAGTGGCACGTTCAATTGCCTCGCGGCTGAGGACGTGCCGGCGGATGCGACCCACAACCTGGATGGCAGCTACACCCTCACCTCCGCCGACACCCAGACGACCAATGGTGAGCCGCTCGCCCCATCATCGCCGGCGTGGACCAACTGTCAGGTGAGAGTGTCGAGCAACAATGCGGCCGTTACTTCCGATCAGGGATTTCTCGGGTTGGTCATACCGGACACCCAGCAAGGGTCGCTCACACCCACCGTCACGCTGTCCGCGGCACCCGCTTCATCACAGGCAGCCAACACGGCCGTGACTCTCACGGCATCGGTGACCGGCAGCGGAGCCACCCCGACGGGCACGCTGGTATTCGAGGACAACGGCTCTCCGATAGCGAACTGTATGGCTGTCGGGCTGCCCACCGATACGTGCGATTGGGTGCCCGACAACGCCGGAACCCAATCGCTGACTGTGCAGTACTCGGGCGACACCGACTACAAGGCTCAGTTGTCGGATGCGCAGAATTTCGTGGTCACGGCAATCGCCAGCCAGGTTTCACTAACAGCCTCACCCGCGTCCGGTGCCAATCAGGGCGATGTCGTGACCATCACAGCCGCGGTGAACGGTGCCGCTTCGACTCCCACCGGCCAGGTCGCTTTCGCCGTCAACGGCAGCCCGGTGGTCGGGTGCAGTTATCAGGCGATTGACATGGATGGAACCGCTACTTGTGCGACCGCCCTTTTGCCGGCCGGCTCGGTGGCTCTGACCGCCAAGTACTCGGGCAACAACACGTATCTCCAGTCGACGTCGGCCGCCCTGCCTTACACCGTGGCCTCGCCGCCCCCGGGAAGCCGGCAGGCTCCGTCTACCGTGCTCACTTTCGCCCCGGCCAAACCAGCCGCCGGGGGCACCGCCCAACTGGTGCTGAGTATCTACGGAACAGCCACACTGCCGTCCGGAACCGCCGCCTTCTACGAAGACGGCCGCCCAGTGCGAAGTTGTCAGACAGTGGCGGTTTCGGGTGGATTGGCCATCTGCACCACCAGTTTCTCGAAGTCCGGTACATACGCCATCGCGGTCGCCTACAGCGGAGATTCCTCGTATCTTCCGGTTGCGTCGCCCGCGCAGACATTGACCGTTGGGCCTCCCGCCGGCGGCTACTGGATGGCGGCATCCGACGGAGGCGTCTTCGCCTTCGGATCGGCCCCCTTCTTCGGATCGTTGGGGAGAGATCGGCTGGTGGCTCCCATCGTGACCATGACCGCCGTCCCAGATGGCTCCGGCTATTGGCTGGTTGCGGCTGACGGTGGCGTATTCGCCTTCGGCGACGCCAAGTTCCACGGCTCGCTCGGCGGTATTCGACTGGCTTCACCGATTGTCGGCATGGTCCCCACGACGGACGGCGGCGGCTACTGGTTGGTGGCCGCGGATGGCGGGGTGTTCGCCTTCGGCGACGCCAAGTTCCAAGGTTCGCTCGGTGGCATCCGGCTGTCTCAGCGCATCGTCGGCATTGCTGCCACTCCGGATCAAGGCGGGTACTGGTTGGTGGCTGCGGATGGCGGTGTCTTCGCCTTCGGCGACGCTGAGTTCCACGGCTCGCTCGGGGCGGTGCATCTGACCAAGGCGATCGTCGACGTGGCCAGTACCGATGCCGGTGGCTATTACCTCGTTGCCTCCGATGGAGGTGTGTTCGCCTTCGGTGACGAGCCCTACTACGGGTCCGCCGGGGGCTATCACCTGAGCGCGCCGGTCGTTGCCATATCGCCAACCGACGGTGGCTACCGGCTCTTCGCATCCGACGGCGGGGTGTTCGACTACGGGTCGGCTGGATACTTCGGCAGCTTGGGGGGAGTCGCCCTGGCCAAGCCGATACTGGCGGCGACGAACTTCCTCGGATGACCCGGCACGTGACCGTCGCCTCCACGCAACCTCCCGGCCATTCGATGTTCAACTCGACTCGTTACTCTTCGACGCCGTGACCGTGATCGACGCCGGTCCGGAAGTCGACCTAGACGACCGGCCGATCGCCCACCGGCAGGCAGACTCGGCCGGCGACCGGTTCTTCCGAGGCTTGTCGACCGGGGCCGCGATGGTCAGCTTGGCCATAGTCCTGCTGACGCTCTTCTTCCTTTTCGATCGGGCCAGACCGGCGCTGTCTTCCAGCGGCTACTGGCGGTTCCTCACGTCAGCCGTATGGGGGCTCGACGGTAAGAAGTACGGCGTCCTCGGGCTCCTCGAGAACACCGCCATCATCGCCCTCATTGCGCTGTTCATCGCTGTGCCATTCGCCATCGCGATGGCGCTGTTCATCAATGAGTACGCTCCCGCCCGGGTCCGAGGACCGATCACCAGCGTCATCGACCTCCTAGCCTCTCTCCCGAGCTTGCTCTATGGCGTCTGGGGTCTATTCGCGTTCCGGACGACCCAGGTGAAAATCGCGCACTGGTTCAATCACAACCTGTCGGTGCTCCCCTTCTTCAGGCTGTCCGCGAATCAGGCCACGGTCGTCGGTTCCAGCTTCGAAGCGGGCCTCGTGGTCTCCTTGATGATCGTTCCGATCATCACCTCGATCACGAGAGACGTGACCTCCCAGGTTCCCCGCGAGTTGTGTGAAGGAGCCCTGGCTCTGGGCGGGACCCGATGGGGAATGATCCGCGATGTCGTCCTGCCGTTCGGGAAGAATGGCATTGTCGGGGGTATCTTGCTCGGCTTCGGCCGGGCCTTGGGCGAAACGATCGCCATCGTGCTGATCATCGGCGGCGTCGTCTTCAAGGCCAATACGCACGTCCTGGCCAAAGGGACAGGTTCGATCGCGGCATGGATCGACATCGATTTCGGACAGGCCGTGGGACTCGAGCGCAGCGCACTGGTGGCGTGCGGTCTGGTGCTCTTCCTGGTCACCCTGCTCGTGAACCTGATCGGCCGACTGATCGTTTCGAGGACTGCGCAATGACTCTCGACCTCCGGGATATTGCCCGGCTCGAACCGGATGACGAGGTGGAGCTCGTAAGCGACGAGGCGCGAAAAGCCCGGAGTTGGACGAGAGCCGAATTCGAGGACCTCGCGGTCTCTGTGGTGGCGGCCACGGCATTCGCCGGAATCCTCCGCCAGGTTCTCGGTTGGAACGGGATCATGGGTACGGCAGCCGTGGCCCTCGTGGTCTTCCTCGCCGTTTTTTATGTCCTGGCTCGCAACAGTGCGAGCAACGAGATCGCCCTGGACCGGGTGGTGACCGTAACCATTTGGTCGATCGCCCTCATCATCACCGGGGCCTTGGCGTGGATGTTGATCTATCTCGTCGTCAAGGGGGCCCACGACCTGACGCCCGGATTCTTCGTTCATGACATGAAGGGAGTGGGCCCGCTCAATCCGGGAGGAGGGGTCAAGGCCGCCATCATCGGCTCGGCCGAGCAGGTGGGTATTGCCACGGTTCTGGTCGTCCCGCTGGCGATTCTCACCGCTATCTACCTGAACGAGATCAAGGGACGCCTGGCCTGGCCGGTCCGCTTCATCGTGGACGCGCTCGTCGGCTTGCCCTCGATTGTCGCCGGCCTGATCGTCTACAGCATCTGGGTGGTGCACCACCGCTTCTCGGGAGTTGCCGGGTCTGCTGCGTTGACCGTTCTCATGCTGCCCTACGTGACCCGGGTCTCCGAGGAAGTTCTGAGAACGGTGCCGGACTCGCTACGCGAGGCCTCGCTGGCGCTGGGCGCCCCCCGCTGGCGAGTCATCATGCAAGTGGTGGTGCCGACCGCCCGGGCGGGACTTCTCACTGCGGTCATCCTCGGTGTGGCATTCGGAGTAGGTGAAACGGCTCCGGTGCAGCTCACCGCCGGTGGCAGCGATTACACCAATCTCAATCCGCTTCACGGACAGCAGGCTGATCTCCCGCTGTTCGTCTTCAACCTCATCTTCCAACCCAACAAGGTGGACAACCAGCGTGCCTTCTCGGCGCTTCTGGTGCTGGTCATCCTCGTCCTGGTCCTGTTCGTCGCCGCCCGATTCGTGTCCAATCGCGGCCAGAAGAAACTACGAGGTGGACGATGACGTCCGTGACCGAGCCGGAAGTCCTGCCCAAGGGCAGCCTCCTGCGCCAAGCATCGAGCCCGGCGACGCTTGAAGCCAAAGCACTGTCCGCTTGGTTCGGTAAGCGCAAGGTGCTCGAGCGGTGCAGCCTGAGGATGCCGGAGCGCGTGGTCACGGCGCTCATTGGGCCATCTGGGTGTGGGAAGTCGACCTTCCTGCGGACGCTCAATCGAATGCACGAGAACATCGGAGGAGCGCAGGTCGGCGGCAGGATCGAATTGGACGGCGTTGACATCTACGGGGGTTCTCTGTCTCTGACCCAGGTGCGCAATCGAATCGGGATGGTCTTCCAGAAGCCGAACCCCTTCCCCTCGATGACCATTCGGGAAAATGTCCTAGCCGGCCTGAAGCTGGGCGGCGGGTCAACGCCGAACAAGGATCAACTGGTCGAAGAGTGCCTGACCCGCGCCGGGCTGTGGACAGAGACCAAGGATCGCCTTAATGAAGGTGGGATGGCATTGTCCGGCGGTCAGCAGCAACGCCTGTGCATCGCGCGGGCCCTGGCTGTGAGTCCTCAGGTCCTGCTCATGGACGAACCGTGTTCGGCTCTCGACCCCATCTCAACACGGGTGGTGGAACAGACAATCGAGGATCTGGCCCATGACATCACCATCGTCATCGTCACCCACAACATGCAGCAGGCGGCTCGAGTCTCCCAGCAGTGCGCCTTCTTCCTGGTAGAGGACCAAGGGTCCCCAGGCCGAATCGTAGAGGCCGGACCGACCGACAAGATGTTCGAGTCCCCTGAGGACCCCCGAACCCTGGACTACGTGACCGGCCGCTTCGGATGAAGACATTGCTGGCGCGCGTGTCGGCCGTGATCGGCGCGTCATTCGTAGCCTGTTCGTCGCTGTTGCTCACCAACGTCACAGCAGCGTCGGCGGCGGCGGCATTGAATGGCGGAGGTTCCGGTTTCGCCGGTCTGGAGATCTCCCAGTGGCAGGCGGACGTCGCCTCTCCGGCTCACGGCGGCCTACAGATCAATTTCTCGTCGCAGAGCTCCGGGATCGGCCGACAGTACTTCGCGTCGAACACGTGGGACTTCGGCGCATCCGACATCAAATACATCGTTCCGGCTGAGAACCAGTACCTGAGCCAGATGCAGAGCGGCCGTTGCGGAGGGACTACAGCCGCGCAATGCTTCGTCTACGTACCGGTGAGTGCCGGTGGCCTGGGGTTCATGTACAACCTCTCCGACTCGAGCGGTTCGCGAGCCACCGATCTGAAGCTCACGCCTGCGCAGGTCTGCCAGATCTTCACTGGAGCCATCAGTAGCTGGGGTCAGTTGGCCGGATCACTGAACCCCTGGCTCAGCGGCAGTACACAGACCATCACTCCCGTCGTCCGACAGGACGAGGCGGGGGAGAGCTATGTGCTCTCCCAGTACTGCATTGCCGAGGATCCGGCAGACTGGAACACCTTCGTCAAGTTCCAGGACACAGCCGCATGCACCGGCGGCCAGGACTACACGAGCATCGACGCCCCGTACTTTGCCGCCGGTGAGCCGATCCCGATATGGCCGAGCATCCTCGAGGGTTGCAAGTCCGCATCGGTGGCCAGTGGGGCCGATGGAGTCGCCAACACCGTCGAGGATCCCTCGCAGGGCCCCGGTTCGATCACCTATGACGCCGCCGGATATGCAGAAGTTCGGCAGTTCCCCAACGCCTACGTGGAGAACGCAGCGGGTGACTACACCCTGCCGAACGCCCAGAGTGTGACGGTGGCTCTCGAGTACGCCAGCCCGATCGGAGACGGAACGTTCAAACTGGACTTCAGTGAGTCCAGTGGCGCCGATCCCAGGGCGTACAACCCCTCGACGTACTCCTACATCCTGGCTCAGACCGCCAACTTTGCGTTGAGCAAGGGGCAGACCCTGAGTCAGTTCCTCTGTTACGCCATCGGCGCCGGGCAGGGCCGGGCCGCCCAGCTCCTGTACGCTCCGCTCTCCACCCAGGTCGAGGATATCGGTCTCACGGCGATCGAGAAGATTCCCGGAGCGCCACCCGGGAGTACGTGCTTGGCCCATGCCGTGAGTTCGGCGCCTCCGCCGCTCCACAAGGTGACACCCGTAGTCACCCCTGGTTCGCCTGGTGGTACATCGACTGGTACCGGATCGACGTCCGGAACATCGAGTTCGGGTACCGGTTCCTCGGGCACGAGTTCCGGTGCCGGGTCGACTACAGGATCGCAGGTTGCCGGATCGAGCGGTTCGCACTCCAGCGCTGGCACCTCTTCGTCCGGAGGAAAGCAACTGGGATCAGGATCGACCAACGCCAGTAGCTCCACTGGTAACGGGACCTCGGAGACTACCGAAGCCAATGCCTCGGCCGCGCTAGCGGCAACCCACTCGCCGACCAACTACGACGCGCTCTGGTCGATCCTGGAAGGCGCCGGACTGTGCGCCGTCGGTGTCGCGTTCGCGGGTTTGAAGTCCAGATCATGATGCGTCGTCGCCTGCGCCGGACGACCGCGATCGCCGCTGCCTCCGTCGTACTCGTCTTCTGGGTGGTACCCAGCAGCAAAGCGGGAGCCTTCTTGAGCCGGCTCACTGATGCGGCCGCGCCCGCAACCAACGCCGTATCCCTGAACGGCGAGGGGTCAGACGACCTGGAGGCGGAGATCCCCGGGTGGTCCTCGGAGCTTTACGGAACGAGCAAGAAGCTGGCGATGACGTACGCCGTCGTCGGCGGTCCCGAGGGCGCTTTCGACTACTCGACCGGTCTCGGCAACTTCCTCGTATCGGGTACTCCGCTGACCACGAGCCAGCTAGCCCAGATTCCGTCCAGCTACGGGTCCCTGATCTCCGCACCGATCATGGTCAGCGCCCTAGGTTTGGCGGTCAGCTGGGGTCCGGCCTACACGCTGAACCGCAGTTGTTCGTCCGGGCAGACGGACTGTCAGGCCACCAGCAAGTACACGGGACCATTGGACCTGCCAGCCAACGACATCGCCGACATGTTGCTCAGCAACACGGACCCGTCGACCTGCGGGTGCCTCTCGGACGCATCGATCCTGAACGCCACCGACAGCCAGCTCTCGCAGGGCGACGATGCCTCATCTCCGACGGTGAGCGACAACACCCCGGAGACGACTCACATCCTCGCGCTCCTCCGATCCGACCCTTCGGAGTCCGGCTACTACCTGCAGGAGTACCTCTCGCAGGCGGCACCGAGTGAGTTCTCCCACGTTCCCGGCTTCCAGCCGCCGATAACCCCCTTCCTGCAGGGCACCAGCGACAGCCAGTACGACGTCAGCTACGACGGTGAATCCGCGATGGACGGATACATGACGAACGAGGGAGGCAGTGTCGTCGGCCACGACCTCCAAGGGGTCCTGTCCATGCTTTCGGCCAGCGGTCTCTACCGTCAGACCTACTACCTGCCGCCCAACATCCCGCCGCTGTCGTTCACCCCTGCCTACGAACCGGCATGGACAGGAATC
>DASZNC010000125.1:0-46468 GCA_035551615.1 Acidimicrobiales bacterium | reverse complement strand
CCGCCGTCGGAGGCGACCAGCCAGTAGCCGTTGCCGGTGGGGGTGGCGGCCATGCCGACGATGGGTTGGGCCAGGTGGATACTGCCGGTGGAGCCGTGGAAGTGGGCGTCGCCGAAGGAGAAGATGCCGCCGTCGGAGGCCACCAGCCAGTAGCCGTTGCCGGAAGGCGTGGCCGCGATGCCGACGATCGGCTGCGAAAGGCGTATACCGGCCAGCGACCCCCAGAACCGGGCGGCGCCATAGGTGGTGACCGCCCCGGCCCGGTTCACGGTCCATACCCCGGCCGCCGCCGGGTCGGAGGCAGCCGAGACGGTTCCGGCGGTCGGCGCGTCGCCGCCTGAGCGAGAGAGGGCGGGGTCCGAGCCGTAGCTGTAGAGGTGTCCGTCAGAGCTCACCATCCGATATCCCTGTGGCGGCGTGGGCGGAGGGACGACGGGGGCAGGAAGGTTGTTGAGGGTGGTGGAGGTGCTTATCGTGGACGGCCCGGTCGTGGTCAGGGCGGCGAACTCGAAGCGGCCGGCTTGGTTATTGGCGGTCAGGGCCGGGCTGGTGGCCTCTCCGTCAGCGCCGGTGGTGGCGTAGGTGAAGCACCAGCCGTTGGATGCCGCAGTACACCCGCCGGCCATTGTCGCCGACGGGCCCGAAGCGGGCACGGCCAGCATGATGCGGCTGCCGGCAACCGGGTTGCCGTCGGAGTCGGTCGCTTTGATGACGACGGGTTGGGCGAAGGGGTGATCGATGACGGCGTTCTGCGAGCCTCCCGACACCACCGCCAAGCTCTGGACCGGACCGGGCACGTTGGTCAAGGGGAAGGTGACGGTGCCGATGGAGGACGTGGCCTGAACGTCGAACGAGCCGGGCCGGGATCCGGCCACCAGGGTGGCCGTTGCCGTTCCGTCGGAACCGGTCACCACCAGGCATTCCCACGGCTGGGGATTGCCGCCCGGACAAGGAGCGAACGTGCCGCTTGGTCCGGACGAGGGTGCGCTGAACAGGACCGACACTCCGCTCACCGGCGCACCGGAAGCATCGGTGGCCTGCACGACGAGTGGCTGGTAGGTGTGACTCACGGCCGCCGTCTGCGCGGGCGCAACGTAGAGGTATTGATTCTCCAGATGGAGTCGATCCGGGGGACTGACGTTCGTAAATTGGAACTCGGCGTAGGGCTGGTCGTACGCGTCGACATTCTGCTCGGCCACCATCGGGTAGGTGCCAGAGGCGCCGTACGCCCTCGGTGGTGGAGCGGTAGCTACACCGTCCTTGTCAGTCACCACGTAGCAGTAGTTGTCGACGGAGCCGCAGTTGAACCTTGCAGTTGCCTTGAAGCCAGGATTTTCCGGGAGAAACACCATGTCGACGCCGGGAATCGGGTTGCCGAACCGATCAACGACCTTGACCGAAAGGGGCTCACTGAAACTGGTGTTCACTATTGCGGTCTGAGGAGACCCGGACAGAATCTGGACCGCGGCCGGGGACCCGGCCGTATTGGTGAACTCGATCTGAGCGGACGGCCCGTTCGGTGCCGTAACCGTGATGGGGAAAGTCCCCGCCATGTCGCTCGCCGTCAGGTCGAACGTGGCCATTGCGTCCATTTGCTCTGATTCCGGATCGAAGGACGGCTGGGTGGCATTGGTGCAGATATGGCCGGAGTCCGAGGAGGCGATCTGGCAGGAGTCGAACGTGGCCGTCGGATCAGTGAGCGGTGACGTCACGGTGAGCGGCACGCCGTCGACTGGATTGCCGAACCGATCGGCGGCATAGACGAACACGTTTCCGGTCGCTCCAGCGGTGGTCGATTTGTCAGTGGAGAAGGCCACTTGCGCAGTCGGGCCGGGAACGATCGAGTACACCGGGGATCCCTCTGCCGGATCGGCGGACGTCGACGCAAGCATTCCGGTGCCGGCGATGGCATCAGTCGGATTGATTACACCGTCGATGGTGATGGTCAGCTGGTCCTCAGCGGCGATGGATGAGCTGACCAGGGTCAGCTTGGCCTGGTTCAGTGTGGAGCTCGTGAGGCCGGTGTAGGGATCGTCGGCCTGAGAGAGCGCGACGACACCGACGGTGGCCTCCTGGCTGCCGCTGTCGCCCACTATCGAGTAGTCGACAGGCGCCGCCGGAAGGGCGGTGCCGGCCGGGGCGGTCAAAGTCACGGAGCAGTCTTCCGGACACGACTGCCCCGACGACGGGACGGCGCCGTTGCCTGAGGTCGTCAGATCGATCTGATATTCAGCCTGGTCGCCGGCAATGTCATCGGAGACATTGATTCCGGTGACCTGTGGCGGATCGGCCGGGGGCGCGATCCGCTGGATACCGTAGCCGGCGGACCAGAAGTCACCGTCGGGTCCCACCACCGCCGAGCTCAAGAAGAGCTGGGGATAGTACGTGATCGCCCCGTCGACAGTTACACGGTCCGTGCCACCGGCGGTCTCGATCCAAACCGCGCCATCAGGGCCGCTGATCATGGGATAGCTCCAGGTGAGACTGAACCCGGGCTCATAGGAGAGACCGTTCGGCAGCGGAACCTCGGTCACGGTGCCATTGGCTGCCATTCGCGACACGGTGCCGTCAGAATGGCCGAACCAGACTTCGCCGTCAGGCTGCACCACCATTGGGCCTTCGGCCTGGATATCCGAGCCGCTGTAGGCGATATCGGTTCCGTCGGCGCTCACCTTGTGCAGGTTCCCGGACAACACATACCAGACGCTCTGGCCGTCCGCTCCGGGCACCAGCGGGACTGGCCAAGGCGGGGTGAGCTCGATGAGTTTGATGGTGCCCGACTCGTCGATGCTGTAAATGCCGGCAGGCCGTGGCGAACCGGTCGGCCCGCCGGCCGAGAACCACACGGTGCCATCGGGACCAGGGACCAGCGACGTGGTGTTGATGTCGGCGAAGCTGGTCTTGACTCCCTGAGGGGTGATCCTGTCCACGTCACTTCCGTCGTACATCCAGAAGTCGCCGTCCGATCCGACCATCAGAGAGCCCTCCTCGCCGACCGCACCCAGCTCGAGGAAGGCGCTGATCTGACCGGTCGTCGTGATGCGGCCGAGGGCACCGCTGTAACCATCGAGAAACCAGATGGCACCGTCCGGTCCGTTGACCAGGTTGCGGACGGAGCTGGCGAGTTGGTTCCCGAGCGCAACGATCGAGGCCGTCCCAGACGTCGTCATCCGGCCCAGTGCTTCGTGGGCTCCGTACCACAGTTCGCCGCCAGGGCCGACCACGAGGCTGGCCGTCGGCTCGGCGATCGCGTCCGGCACCACGTAGCTGGTGACCTGACCCGAAGTCGTGATCTGGTCCAGGTACACGCGATTCGGATTCGAGTTCAGGTTCCCGATGGACCAGAGGTCATGGTCGGGGCCAGCGACGATCTGGGCCCCAATGAAATCGTCGTTGTAGAACGAAAACGTGCCGTCGGTGGTCACCCGGCCCAGCGGCCCGGCACCTTGATCTGTGTCGGCGTTGACGAACCAGAGGGCACCGTCGCTTCCGCTTGCGATCGACGTGGGATCCCTCACCCCGCTAGATGTGAAGTACGAGATCGACCCGTAGGTGGTGATCCTGCCGATACCGGCGGAAGAGGCTGTGGTGAACCAGAGCGCACCGTCAGGACCCGTCGTGATGTCTTCCGGATACGCTGACCCGGTCGAGTAGAAGCGGCAGTGACCGGCCGAGTCGACCGTACCGATCTGCTGTTCGACAGTCGTGAACCAGACATCACCGTCCGGGCCGATGGTGAGATCCTGAATGGTGATGGCCGGACCGGGACACGAGAAGTAACTGATGGCGCCGGTGGTTGACACCTTCCCGAACGTGGTCCCAGCGGTGGTGAACCACAGGTCGCCGTCTGGCCCGGAGACGATGTTGCCGGGGTTCTTGATACCCGGATCGCTCCACAGGGTGGATCCGGAGCTGGTGTCGTAGCGGCCGACGCCGGCGGTCCCGGTGTCGGAGGTGTAGGTGAACCAGATGCCGCCGTCCGGGCCGACGGTCAAGGAGGTCGGCTCGGCCCAATCGGACGGGTAGTGAGTAGTCGACAACTCGTCCGAGGTCGAACTCTGGGCGCCGGCGGTGACGGGAGCAAGCCCTAGGGACAGCAGGCAGAGCCCGATCAGCAGCGCCAAACAGGTAACAACCGCCTTCACCCTTGCCATGACCGCCCCTAGGTCGACTCACCGGCCGACCGCCAAGAGTGTACAAGTCCGCGCCTCGTGCTGGGTGTGGCAGAGCGCCACGCCCGGGGAGTGGCCAGCGCTGCGGGCCTATCGCTGGGGGTAGGCGGGGCTCCGGCCCCCGTCACGCCGGGTGCGGTGCCCGGAACCCGGTCCCACTGGCTGTATCGGCCGCCGGGCGGCCCGGCTGGAGGGGTTTCTCGGATTTCCTCTATGGGCCCTTCGTGCTTGGGTGATGGTGAGTCGGGCTCGGGCCCGAAGTGCCCACGGGCGCCGAAGGGAGGATCGACCGCCGATCCGATCGACCCCCGCAGCTGGTCGTGCCGGCGGTGGCCGGACGGACGGCCCGGATGGACCGACGACCACGGGGCTAATCTCATGCTGACTAGGGGCGAGTGCGACCTGGATCGGTGGGAGGGGCGAATCATATGAATACGAACTGTGGGTCTCGGTGGCCCAGGCTGTCGTCGCGGTGGCTGGCTGTGGTCGCCGCCCTATTGGCGGCGATCTGGGTGGCCGCCCCGTCGGCCTCGGCGTCGACTGGGACTCATGCCACGAGCGCGGCCCGCCCGAGCTCGTCGGGGGTGCACATGGCGGGCGATTCTGTCGGCGCCGGGTGGCTGGCACTGACAGGAGGCTCGTCCTACTACGACGGGGCCGGATGCGTGTCCAACTCCACGTGCTACGTGGCGGGGAGCACGAGCGACGCGACGCAGTACTCGGGCGTGGTCTGGAAGACGACCGACGGTGGCTCCGACTGGAGCAAGGTCGTGTCCGCTCCGAGCGTCTTCTTCGACGACATGTCCTGCACCGCCGCCAACCTGTGCGTGGCCGTGGGCGGGGGCGCCAAGATGGCCGGGAGCAGTTCGTACGCCGGATCCATCTGGGCATCTGACGGAGGCTCCGGCTGGTCGGAGGCCAGTCTCCCGGCCGGGCTCGACGTGGTCGGATGGGTCGGCTGTGCGCCCACCGGCGCCTGTTTCGCCACCACTGTCACGGGCACGGCGATCCGCTCGACCGACGGGGGGAACACCTGGACCAAGCTCAGCGTCCCCACCTCGAACGACGGCCAACCCATCCTTCTGAACGCGCCGAGCTTCGTCGACGACAACGACGGCTACTACGTCGGCACCACGACCAACTGCGGGACATCGGGGCGGCCGGCGTGCCGGGGCGTCGTCCTGCACACCTCCGACGGCGGCTCGACCTGGTCCTGGGAGAACACGCCGTCCTCCATGGCCGGACTGGGGAACATCGCCTGCTCCTCGGCCAGCGACTGCATCGCGGTCGGTTCCACCGGCCCGAAGGCGGCGGCCTACTTCACCCGGGACGGGGGCTCGACCTGGCATGCCAGCCCGTTGCCGTTCGGGCTGGCCAACGCCAACGGCGTGGCCTGCGGTGACGCGGCGAACTGCTACATCGTCGGCCAGAACGACGCCGAGAACCGGGGCGGGGGCACGGTGATCTTCGCCACGACCAACGGCGGCACGTCCTGGAAGGTGCAGCCGGTGACCGGCCCGGCCGATGGGCTGGTCGACATCGCCTGTCCGAGTGCCAGCGTGTGCGTGGCGGCCGGTTACTCGCCGAACAACGGCAGCATCGAGGTGACCGACAACGCCGGCGTTTCCCCGCAGGGCTACTGGTTCACGGCCTCCGACGGTGGCGTCTTCGGCTTCAACGCTCCTTTCCAGGGCTCGACGGGAGGCGTCGCCCTGGCCAAGCCGATCGTAGGCATGGCCCTGGACCGGGCGACCGGCGGCTACTGGTTGGCGGCCACCGACGGCGGGGTGTTCAACTTCGACGCCCCGTTCTACGGGTCCGCAGGGGGCGCGCCCCTGGCCAAGCCGGTCGTGGGCATGGCGGCCACGTCGAACGGGCTGGGTTACTACCTTGTCGCCTCCGACGGCGGGGTCTTCAACTACGGCGACGCCAAGTTCCAGGGTTCGACGGGCGGCGTCCACCTGGCTCGGCCCATCATCGGCATGGCCATCGACAGCCTCACCGGCGGGTACTGGCTGGCGGCATCAGACGGCGGCATCTTCGCCTACAACGCGCCGTTCTACGGCTCCACCGGGGGCATCGCGCTCCAGAAGCCGATCGTCGCCATGCTTGCCGACCCGGCCACGGGTGGCTACTGGCTGGTCGCCTCAGACGGCGGGGTTTTCGCCTTCAACGCTCCCTTCTACGGTTCCACCGGAGGCATCGCGCTCAACAAACCGATCGTGGCCGCCCAGGCGACGCCGGACGGCCTCGGTTACTGGCTGATCGCATCGGACGGAGGGGTGTTCGCCTACGGGGACGCCAAGTTCCTCGGGTCCACAGGCAACATCGCCCTCCATGAGCCGATAGTGGGAGCCGCCTCCCGGAGCTGATCCGGGAGAACGCCCAGCCCGAGCCTGGACAAGCTGAGGTCGATCGCCCGCGGACGATGACGCGAGGAAGCAGGCGGCGGAGGTACTGCGCTCCTCGGACCCAACGCCGACCTGCTCTCGACGTGAAGGTCGGCGGGCGGCCGGTACCCCTACCGTCGCCTTCGCCGTCGTCCGGCCACGACCGGCTGAAGGACGATCGGCTAGGGGAGGCAGTCGGAAAGCCGTTGGCGGGCCACCGTCAACTCGGCGTCCGTCAGCGGGCCGTGCTCCGCCTCCCATTCGGCAACCGCAGGCCAGGCCGTCCCGCACAGAAGAGCACGGCGCGCCGCAGCTGTCATCCATGCGGAAACGCTCAATCCCTCCTCAGCCGAGGCGGCTACCACCCGCTCGTGAACCTCCGGGTCGACGGTGATCGCCAACTTCGGGAGGGCCTTCCTCTAGGCACGAGAAATGGCTACTACCACGGTAGGAGGGAAGTAAGCGCCCGTGACCCGGCCTTCGGGGCGAAACAATGCACGACTGGTGCGGTTCGGTCTCGAGCGCGAGCGTCCTAAGTGCGGGCACTGGATTCTGGTCAGGACAGGGCGATCGGAGCAGGTCGGGACTTACACTCGGCCTCACCAGGGTGTTCGGGCTAGAGGGCGGGATGATGCACTTCCCTTTGGGCTTCCAGCGGCCACAGACCATCGCCTCGTTCGTGGCGTGCGGCGCCCTCGTGGCCGGGCTCACCGTGTCGTCGCTCGGCCATCGGGGGGTGGCGTCGTCCAACATCGATCTGAGCGCCAGCACCGTCTGGTTCCCGGACCGGGCGACCGGTCAGGTGTCCCTGCTCGACGGGGCCACGGCGTCGAGGGTGAGCATCCAGAGGGTGGCCAGCCCGAATCACGCCATCGAGGCCGTGCCGGCCGGCGTCTAGTTGGGCACCGGTGCCTACGTGGTCGACCACACCGCCGGGTCGGTGACCCGGATCGACGGGGCCACGCTCGAGCCCCAGACGCCGGTCAACACCGGCCTGGCCGACGATCAGTCGCTGGCCGTGGTCTCCAACGCCAAAGCCACGTGGGTCGTCGAGCGGCGGGCGACGTTCGCGCAAGAGATCGATCCTTTTACCATGGCCGGACTCGGAACCCCTGACGCACTGGCATCGGGCACGGCGGCACCGGTGGAGACGCCGGATGGGACCATGTGGGCGGCCGCCGCCGGCGGCCAGCTCTACAGCTTCCGGGCGGGCCAGGCCCAGGCCCGCACCCGGCTGTTCAACGGGAACTACACCCTGGTGGAAGCGGCGTCGCACGCCGTCGCCGTCAGCGCCACGGCCGGCCGCATCCTCGTCCTCGATCCGGCATCCGGCCGGGGCCAGCGGTCGGTCGCCTACAACCCGGCGGGGACCCACACGGAGGTCAGCGGCGGCGGCGACCAGCCCTACGTGGTGACCGTCGGCGCCACCGAGGGGGAGGTGCAGGTCACCGACATCGACACCGGCCGGTCGACCAACCTCATCATCGGCGACGAGTCAGGAGCGGTCACCCGTTACGGCCCGGCAGTGGTCAAAGGACAGCTCGTCTTCATCCCCGACTTCGTCGGCCAGGGCGTCATCGTGGTGCGGGTGCAGGGTGACCGGCTGACACTGCTCGGCGAGGTCCCGGTGGACGCGTCCCGGTTCGATGTCGTGCAGTACGACGGCAGCGTCTGGTTCGACGACCCGGCGTCGGACCTGGCCGGGCTCATCAACTCCAACCTGGAGAGCATCCTCATCTCCAAGACGACCGGTGCGGGCAAGGGCAGACGGATCGGCCAGCTGGGGCCGGTGCCGTCCAAGGAGGCGACGCCCAAGACGCCGCCGACGACATCGGTGTCGCCGACGACCAACGCATCCGCCACCCCGACGACCGCTTCGCTACCGCCCATCTCGACGGTCAGCCCGCCGACGTCGACCCTCACCCCGCCGGCGTCGACCGCCACCCCGCCGCCGGGCGGCTCCTCGCCGACCAGTGCGGCCCCGACGTCGGCCTCACCGACGACCGCGTCGCCGAAACCGGTGCCGTGGTTCGGCTGGTCGCCCGTCCCGGCGGTGGCCGGAGGGCCGGTGACGTTCACCGACGCCACCACCGGGACGCACAAGGTGTTCCAGTGGACCTTCACCGGCCGGTCACCGGCCACGTCGGCGGCCACCTTGCCCACGGTGACCTGGACCCTGCCCGGCACCTACACCGTCACCCTGGTGGTGACTGATCGTGGGCTGTCGTATCCGGTGCAGCGCCAGGTGCAGGTCGTCAGCCAGACGGCGCCCTCTACGACCACGACCAGTTCGACCACGACGACCACCACCACGATGCTTCCGGCCGTGTGCACGGCCGGGTCCGTGACCATCACGCCAGGAAAGGCGGTGCAATGGACGGTGCCGGCCGCGTGTACGAGCGTCGGTTTCGTGGTGACCGGGGGTGCGGGAGGCGCGGAGGGGGAGGTGTCAGGCGGCCGGGGCGCATCGGTGGCGCTGGGCATGACCGTCACCCCAGGTGAGGTGTTCACCCTGACCGCCGGCGGGGCGGGCGGCGCCGACGCGACCGGCGGCTACAACGGCGGCGGGAATGGCGGGGGCACCGGGGCCAACGGGCAGGGCGGCGGAGGCGGTGGAGGTATGTCAGACGTGAAGTCAGCGGCCGGGTCGGAGCTGATCATCGCGGCCGGGGGTGGCGGCGCCACGGCCGGCGGGTGCTGCTACGCGGGCGGGGCCGACAGCGGGGCCAACGGAGACACGACAGTCAGCACTGGTCTGGCCGGCCATGGCGGTACGGCGGGAACCGCGACCGGCGGCGGAACGGGGGGGGGTTGTCGGGTGGAGGGACGGCCACCGCCGGTGCGGATGGAACGGCCGGACACGGCGGCGCCGGCGGGAAGGGCGAGCAGCAGAGCGTTTACATCGGTCCGGGGGGCGGGGGCGGGGCCGGCCTGTTCGGCGGCGGGGGTGGCGGCGGGGCCCAGGGCCGGTCCGACGGTTACCAGGGCGAGGGCGGATCGGGTGGAGGCGGATCCGATCTGGTACCCGGCGGGTGCCCGGCGGCGGACGATGGGGCCAACAGCGGCGCCGGGGAAATCGTGGTCACCTGGCCGTACTCCGGGTCCCCCTGCACGTCCGGCTGACGGGCCGGGGCGGGAGGCGGGATCACCGATGATCTACAACCCGTCCACCCAGGTATCGGCCGGGTGAGCCGCCCGCTTTAGCCCTTTCTCGAATTTCGGGAAAGAACCGATTGGGTCAGCGGACGCGGCGCAGGGTGTCGCGGTCCTCTTCGCTCAGTTCCCAGTCGGCGGAGGCGGCGTTCGACTTCACCTGCTCGGGGCGGGTGGCACCGGCGATCACCGACGAGACGGCGGGCGAGGCGAGCAGGCCGCTGAAGGCCAGTTCGAGGACGGTGTGGCCGCGCTCCTCGGCGAAGGCGACCAGATTCTCCACCTTGTCCCATGTCCGGTCGGAGATGTCCCGGCCCTCCATACGGGTGCCGGTGGGCCGCTCCTGGTCCTTGCGGTACTTGCCGGTGAGCAGGCCGTTGGCCAGAGGGAAGAACGGCAGGATGCCCACGCCCACCTTCTCGCAGGCCGGGACCAGCTCGTCCTCGGCCTTTCGCTCGAGCAGGCTGTAGTGGTTCTGCGCGGAGATGAACCGGCTGGTGCCGGTGGTGCGGGCCACCCAGTCGGCGTCGAGGACCTGCCAGGCGGCGAAGTTGGACGACCCGATGTACAGGACCTTGCCGTCGCGGACCAGGTCGTCGAGGGCGGCCAGGGTCTCCTCCACCGGGGTGATGCCGTCGGGGCGGTGCAGCTGGTAGAGGTCGATGTGGTCGGTCTGCAGCCGGCGCAGGCTGTCCTCGACGGCCCGCTTGATGTACCACCGTGACGCCCGGGGCACGTCCGGTCCCTCGCCCATGTCGGAGCCGAACTTGGTGGCCAGGACCACCTGATCGCGCCGGCCCTTGAGCACCTCACCGAGCAGCGTCTCGCTGCCTCCCCTGTCGCCATAGGAGTTGGCGGTGTCGAGCAGGTTGATGCCGCACTCGATGGCGGTGTCCACCACCGCCCGGGTGCCGTCGACGTCGAGTTTTCCGCCGAACGAGCCCCCGAAATTGTTGCAACCCAGGCCGACGACCGAAACGGACAGGCCGGAGCGGCCCAATTGGCGGTATTTCATCCTGACTACTGTATGGCGGCTATGGCGCTCGGCGGCCGTGCTTCACGGCGAACCAGCGCAGGGTTCAGATGGATCGCCGTGGGGCTGGTGATCACGCTGTTCATCCTGCTGATCGACGCCTCCCTGCACTCGCGCTCCACCGGCCAGGTGGAGCAGATCAGCGGAGGCAAGTGGGTCGACACCGTCCTGCCCGTGCTCACGTCGTCGGAGGCCGAGGGACAGCAGCTGGCGGCGGTGTGGACCAACGGGTTGAAGACCCCGCCGGCCTCAGTTCTCTCACAGATGAAGCAGCTGGCGACCGGCGCCGAGGCCAACTACGAGACGATCGCCAAGCTGAGCCCGCCGGTCACCCTGGCCGGGCCGGCCGGCCTCCTGGAAGCGGCGCTCTATGCCCGGAGCAAGGCGGCGGCGGAACTGGCCGCCTCCTTGGCCAGTGCCCTGAGCACGGCGGGAACGGCGCCCACCACCAGCACGACGGTCCCGGCCACCGCCTCGACCACCAGCTCCACCGTCGCCGGGACGAGTGCGACGACGGTGCCGGCGGCCAATGACGACGCTGCGCTGGCCGCCCAGATCAACGCGGCCGGGACGGAGTTGCAGGTCGGCGACCAGACCTACCAGTTGTTCGTGTCGTCGCTGCCGGCGTCGCTTGGGTTCAAGCCGCAGCCGTCGGCGTGGGCGGCCGACCTGGGTCCCTACGCGCCCCAGGCGGCGCAGGTGTTCCTGACCACCCTGCAGAACGCGGCGTCGACCACCCCGGTGAACCAGGTGAAGGTGGTGGGCATCACCACCAACCCAGCCCCGGTATCGACCTCGGGCGGGACCCAGGTGCTGCCCGATGCCACGGCCATGACGCTCGACGTCACCGTGGCCGACACCGGCAACCAGCCGGCCAACAACCTGACGGTGACGGCCTCGATCGCCCCGGTGGGCCACGGCAGCTCGTCGGTCCGCGACTTCGTCAACCTGACCGTCGGCCAGGCCTACACCATCTCCGGTCTCGGGCCGCTCAACCCGCCCCAGGGCGTCCCGGTCATCCTCACCGTGAACGTGACCGGGCCCGGCTCGACGCCGCTGGCCACCCAGACGCTGGTGTTCCAGATGCCGGCGCCACCACCGCCCTCCACGACGACCACCACACCGCCGACGACCACCACAACCGGCGGCTGAGCCGGACCCCGGCCCGGGTGGCGATGACCGTCAGGTGGCCACCGGTTGGTTGAGGAATCTCGACATGTTCTTGCCCAGGATGTCGGCCAGCTCCTGGGCCTGGGCGGCCAGGTCGGCCCGGAACTCGATGACGGAGTCCCAGTACACGGTCATCGTGCCGGTTCGGGTGTCACCGTGGCGGGCCGGCAGGGCCATGAAGCTGTGGAACCCCTCGGATACGACCAGGTCCCTCATGGACTCGAACAACGGGTCGGTGTGGGCATCGGCCACGAACAGGTGCTGGTGCCGCTCGACCACGTTGGGGATCACCACCGAGTCGGCCCGTCTCCGGGTGCAGATGACCTCCACGTAGCGCGACGACAGGCCCCGCCACCG
This sequence comes from Acidimicrobiales bacterium, assembly GCA_035551615.1. GTDB lineage: Bacteria > Actinomycetota > Acidimicrobiia > Acidimicrobiales > Palsa-688 > JAKCDU01. The sequence goes on along the minus strand of DASZNC010000125.1, from coordinate 34,193 downwards.
CATGTTGGCGTTGGACCACAAGGGCAGGTCCTCGTCGTTGGCCCACATCAGCCCGGTACCGATGCACACCCGGTCGGCGCTCAGCGCCGAGGTGACGACGTCGCACCCGAGGTCGAGCAGCTCGGCGATCGAATCGACGGACGCGGCCTGCTCGTCGAAGACATGGAAGTGGTCGGACGGCAACCCGGTACGGGGCACGACCGTCTCCACGATGTGGGTGTACTGCGACTCCTGGATCCCGGCGCCCCGCTCGATGTGGCGTACGTAGAACTCGAGCGCCTCGGAGTCGGTGGCGAACGACGCCACCGCGATCAGCTCGTAGCCCCCGTTGGTCAGGTGGACGGCGTCCACCTCGGGTAGGGCGGCCAGGCGCTCGGCCACACTGAAGCGCTGCCCGGTCTCGGCCCGCATCAGGATGATGAGGCGCGACGGGGCCACCGCCTGCTCCAGGCTGGCCCGCACCCGCATGCCGTCCCGTTCGATCAGCCGGCGGATGCGCTGGCGGACGGTCTTCTCCGACACGCCGATGTGGCCGGCCACCTCCAGGTTGGACATACGCCCGTTCTCGGCCAGGAGCTCAAAGATCTGTCGGTCCATCGGGTCGAGTTCCGCCACAAACACCTCCTTGACTCGGACACAGTAGCCAGATATCGTTCCGATATTCGACCTTACAGGGTCGAATATCGGCAGGGACCGATAACATCCACAAGGGGGAACCTAATGAAAGAAGTCCCGTTCCACAGGGGACTGCACGCGCTGGGGGGCGACTGCCACGTCTGGCTGGAGCCGGACGGCAGTTGGGGCTGGAGCAACGCCGGTCTGATCACGGGTAAAGGCCAGGCCCTGCTGGTGGACACGCTCTTCGACGTCCCCATGACCCGGGCCATGCTCGACGGTATGGCGGAGGTGACCGCCGACCGCCCGATCCGGACGGTGTTCAACACCCACAGCAACGGTGACCACTGGTACGGCAACCAACTGCTGGGCGACACCGACATCATCGCCACCGAGGCCACGGCCGCCGAGATGCACGACGGCGGTTCGGTGACGCCGGCCGCCCTGCGCGACACGCCCGGTCGGGTGGGCCAGTTCGCCCGTGAGATCTTCGGTCCGTTCGACTGGTCCGACCTCGACTTCACCTATCCGACGACCACCTTCGACAAGGAGCACACCGTCGATGTGGGCGGCACCGAGGTGCACCTCCTCCGCCTCGGTCCGGCCCACACCGACGGCGACGCGGTGGCCTATGTGCCGTCGACCAAGACGATCTACGCCGGGGACCTTTTGTTCATCGGCGGCACACCGGTCATCTGGGCCGGCCCGTTGGAGAACTGGGTCGAGGCCTGCAACACGATGCTGGCCCTCGACGTCGAGACGGTGGTTCCCGGTCACGGCCCGGTGACCGACAAGCAGGGCATCGTGGCCGTCCGCCACTACCTCGAGTACGTCAACGAGCAGGCCCGGGCCATGTTCGCCAAGGGGGTACCGCCGGAGGACGCGGCCCGGCAGATCTCGCTCGATCAGTTCTCCACCTGGAACGAGGGCGGCCGCATCGCCCAGAACGTGCTGGCCGTCTACTACGAGCTCGACCCCACCCTGCCGCGACGCGAACGGATCGCCATCTTCGAGCAGATCGCCGAACTGGAGGCCCGCCACGGCGCCCCCACCGGAGCCCACCAGTGAAGCGGTCGTTGGCCGCCCTGGCCGCCCTCGGCCTGGCCGCCTCCACCCTGGCCGCGTGCGGCAGCAGCTCCAAGGCGGCGTCGACACCTAGCCCCACCACCGCGGCCCAGACGGCGGGTAGCTCCTCGTCGCCGACCAGCGGATCGGGCGCCGTCGCCCAGGCCCAGGCGGCGCTGACCACCTACGAGAACCCGAACCCGACCATCACCCTGCCGGCCCTGTCGTCGAAACCGCCCCAGGGCAAGACCCTCGACTTCGTCACCTGCCCGCTGGCGTCGTGCGCCGAGATCCAGGATGCCGCCCAAGCGGCGGCCAAGGAACTCGGGTGGACGCTGAAGGTGTTCAACGGCGGGGTGTCGCCGGCCACGTTCGTGTCGGCCATGGACGACGTGGTCCAGAACCCCGGCGCCGCCGTCCTCGGCATCGGGATCCTGCCCAACTCGGCCATCCAGACCCAGCTGTCGGCGCTGGCCGCCAAGCACATCCCGTGGATCGCGGTGGCGTCGGCCAGCCAGGTGGGTCCGGACATGCTGGCCAACTTCTCGGCCTCCGCCGAAATCGCCTTGTCGGGCAAGGTGATGGCCGACTGGATCATCGCCGACTCGCAGGCCGCGGCCCACGTCGCCTACTTCTGGGACCCGGTGCTCACCCAGCACCTGGCGGCCAAGAACGCCTTCGTGGCGGAGATGAGCAGCCTGTGCCCGGCGTGCTCGGTCAGCGTCCAGGCGACCAATTTCACGACCGGGATCGGCACCACCGATCCGGGCCAGATCGTCAGCTATCTCCAGGCCCACCCGACCACCAACTACCTGGTGATCGGTATCGGTGACGCCACCGCCGGTGTCCCCCAGGCGCTGGCCGCCGCCGGGCTGGCCGGGAAGGTGAAGATCGTCACCCGCCTGGCCGACACGATCAACTTCAAGGACATCGCCGCCGGCACCGAGACCATGGGCGTCACCGAGGAGACGTTCGAGATCGGCTGGCGCATGGTCGATGCCGCGGCCCGCCAGTTCGAGGGCGATTCGATGTCCTGCTGCACCGATCCGATCGCCACCGTGCACGTGATCACCAAGGCCGATCTGCCGGCGAACGTGAACGTGCCCTACTCGGTCACCGGCTACCAGTCGGACTTCCTCGAGGCCTGGCACCTGGGCTCATGAGCGAGCCGTCCGGTCCGGCCCTCGGTCCCCACCTCCCGGGTCTGGTGGTCCGCCGGCTGCAGAAGTCCTTCCCCGGTCAGGTCGCCCTGGCCGGAGTGGACCTCCACCTGCAGCCCGGCGAGATCCACGCGCTGCTCGGCCAGAACGGCTCGGGCAAGTCGACCCTGATCAAGATCCTGGCCGGCTTCCATCAACCCGACGGCGACGGCGAAGCCTGGGTCCACGGCCGACCACTGGCCCTGGGATCAGCCTCCGCCGCCCACCACGCCGGGCTGCGCTTCATCCACCAGGACCTGGGCCTCCTGCCCACGCTGGACGTGGTCGACAATCTGGCGCTGGGCCAGTCCTACGACGCCCGGTGGTGGTTGTCGGACCGGCGGGAGCGGGCCGCCGCCCGCGCCCTCCTGGCCGAACTGGAACTGGACCTGGACGTCACCCAGCCGGTCGGCCGCCTGAGCGCGGCCGAGCGGACGATCGTGGCGGTGGCCCGGTCATTGCGGGGCGGGCTGTCGGCCCGCGGCGTCCTGGTGCTGGACGAGCCGACGGCATCGCTGCCGGCGGCCGAAGTGGGCCGGCTGTTCCGGCTCATCCGCACGGTGGCCGCCCGGGGCGCCGCCGTCCTGTACGTGACCCACCGGATGAGCGAGGTGTTCGACCTGGCCGACCGGGTGACCGTCCTGCGCGACGGCCGCCGGGTCGTCACTGCGCCGGTGGGCGAGGTGACCCGCGCCGGGCTGGTCGAGCTGATCGTCGGCCGGGCCGTGGCCGACTTCTATCCCGAGCCGCCAACCCCCGGGCGGGAGACGGCCCTGGAGGCGAGGGAGCTCCTCACCCCCCGCCTCCGGGGCCTCTCGTTCACGGCCCATCGGGGCGAGATCCTCGGCATCGCCGGCATAACCGGCTCCGGCCGGGAGGACGTGGCCCCGGCCCTGTTCGGCGCCATCGCCCTGACCGGCGGCCAGGTGGCAACCCGGTCTGGGGCGGTCAGCCCGCTCACGCCGGCGGCCGCCATCGGGGCAGGGATCGCCTACCTCCCGTCCGACCGCAAGCGGGAGAGTGCCATCCCGTCGTTCACGGTGCGGGAGAACCTCACCCTCCCCCACCTGTCCACCCGCCGGGGCTGGTTGGGTAACCGGCGGGAGCGGTCCGACGCCGACCGGTGGCTGGCCGATCTGGACGTCCGGCCGCCCGGGTCGGATCGGGTCTTCTCGACGCTCAGCGGCGGCAACCAGCAGAAGGTCGTGCTGGCCCGCTGGCTGCGGTGCGGTTCAACCGTGCTCGTCCTCGACGAGCCGACCCAGGGAGTGGATGTGGGAGCCAAGAGCATGATCTACCAGCTGCTGACCGGGGCCGCCCGCAACGGGGCATCGGTGATCGTGGCCTCGTCGGACACCGAGGAGCTGGCGGCCCTGTGTGACCGGGTGATCGTGGTGCGCGACGGCGTCGCCGGCGCCGAGCTGACCGGGTCCGGGCTCACCGTCGACGCCATCTCCCGCCTGGCCCTCACGGCCCGGATGGCATCGTGAACGTGACGGTGCCCTCCACCGACGCCGACGCCGACGCCGATACCCCGCTCGGAACCGGCCCGGCCGGGCCCGACCGGGGCCGCCTCCGACTGGGCCGACTCCGACCGGGCCGACTCCGACTGGGCCGCCTCCGACTGGGCCGCTTCCAACTGGGTCGTCTGCAACTGGGCCGCCTGAGCGGCGTCTACGTGTGGGCCGCCTTCGTGCTGGCCTACGCGCTGTGGATCCCGCACACGTTCCTGACCACGACCACCCTGCAGAGTGTCCTGGGCGACCAGGCCATCACCGGGATCGTGGCTCTCGGCATGGTCGTGTCGCTGGCGGCGGGCGCGTTCGACCTGTCCTTTGCCACCCTCCTCACCATGGCGGCGGTCCTCGACGGTTCGATGATGGCGGACTGGCATCTGGCCCCGGGGCTGGCCATCGGCCTCACCCTGCTGGCCGGGATGGCGGTCGGGGCCGTCAACGGACTGCTCGTCACCAAGGTCGGGGTCAGCTCCATCGTCGCCACCCTGGGCATGAGCTCGCTCATCCAGGCGGTCATCGACCGGGCGACCAACGGCGGCCAGTTCGTCAGCGGGTTCCCGAAGTCGTTCACCGAACTGGCCAGCCCCAAGCCGCTGGGTGTGCCCATCCTGGCCGTCTACCTCCTGGTCGCCGCCCTGATCGTCTGGTACCTGCTGGAGCACGCCCCCTTCGGCCGGCGGCTGCAGGCGACCGGCGCCGGCCTCGACGCCGCCCGCCTGGCCGGTGTCGGTACCGACCGCATGATGTTCGCCGGGCTCATGGCCTCCAGCCTGATGGCGACCATCGGGGGCATCCTCGTCACCGCCCCAGATCGGGAGCGTGTCGCCGACCATCGGCAGCGGCTACCTGGTGCCGGTGTTCGCCGCCGTCTTCCTCGGCACCACCCAGATCAAGGTCGGGCGGTTCAACGTGTGGGGCACCATCGTGGCCATCTACCTGTTGGCCACCGGGGTCAAGGGCCTGCAGCTGGGCGGCGGCCAGGGCTGGATCACCGACGCCTTCAACGGGGCCGCACTACTGCTCGCCGTCAGCCTGGCCGTCATCGGCCAACGCCGGCAGGGAGGCGGCCGCCTGCTCCCCGCCGGCAGCCGCCGCCGCCGCTCCTCCACCCGAAAGGAACTGTCATGAAACTTGCCACTTTCACCCACCCCGATACCGGCCGGCTCGAACGGACAGGCGTGGTCGACGGGACATCGGTCGTCGATCCGCTGGCCGTCCTGTACGGCTCTTACGGCGGCGGCCTGGCGGCGGCGGCCCGGGCGGCAGCCGAGGCGCCCCGGGACATGGTCGGGCTGTTCACCGCCGACGCCGTCGGCAAGGGCACCCTGGCCCGAGCGGTGGACATTGCCCGCCAGGCGATGGCCAAGGGTGATGCCCTGCTCGGCCCCGACCACGAGGCGGCGGTCGTCCCGCTGGACCAGGTCCGGCTGCTGGCACCGGTGCCCCGCCCGCCGCGTATCCGCGACTACCTCACCTACGAAGAGCACGCCAACGGCGCCGGGCGGGCCGTCCCGCCGGCGTTCAACCAGATGCCCATCTGTTACAAGTGCAACTGCGACAGCATCATCGGGCCGGACGAGACGATCGTGTGGCCGGCCTACTCGGACCAGTTGGACTACGAGCTCGAGATCGGTTTCTTCGTCGGCCGGGCCGGCCGCAACCTGAGCGTCGAGGAAGCGGGGGCGGCCATCGTCGGGGTGACCTACTTCAACGACGTCAGCGCCCGTGACATCCAGCTGTGGGAGATGTCGCTCGGCATAGGGCCCTCCAAGGGCAAGGACTTCTGCAGCGTCATGGGCCCGTGGATCACGACCATCGACGAGCTCGACGAGTGGGCCATCGAACTAGAGGCTCGGGTCAACGGCGAGACCTGGTCGAAGGGGACCACGGAGCACCGGCGCTACTCGTTCGCCGAGGTGCTGGCGTGGGCGTCGTACTGCGAGGACATCCAGCCCGGCGAGTTCCTGGCCGTCGGGACGGTGGGCGGCGGCTGCGGGATCGAGATCGACAAGTGGATCCGGCCCGGCGACGTGGTCGAGTTCGTGTCGCCGCAACTGGGCCACCTGCGCAACCCGGTCGGCCAACCGGAGGCGGTTCCGGCCGGCGCCGGCCTGGCCAGCTACCAGGGGGCGCCGCGCTACACCGTCGGGCCGAAGTAGGAAGGGCCTATGGCGCCCCGCCCGTCGTACCCGTTACCGGCCTTCCACCCGTTCCTCGGGATGGACGCATGGAGCCTCCTGGCCGACCGGACGGCGCGGGCGCCGCAGTCCCGGCTGCTCACCTGGCAGCCGTTCGAGGGTGACCGCCGCGAGTGGACCTACGCGCAGTTCCGCCGCGACGCGGCCTCGGTGGCCGCCGGCCTGTCGGCCCGGGGCGTGCGGCGCGGGGACCGCGTCATCATCCACTTGGAGAACTGCCCGGAGTTCCTGGTGGCCTGGTTCGCCTGCGCCGCGCTGGGGGCGGTGGCGGTCACGACCAACGCCCGCTCGGCGGCCGACGAGTTCGCCTACTTCGCCGCCGACTCCGAAGCGGTCGGGGTGATCACCCAGCCCCGGTTCGCGGCGATGGTCGCCGGGTCCGCCCCCCAGGTCGAATGGTTGGCGGTCCTGGACGAGGATCCGGCCGGGGACCGGGGCGGCCGCGGCGACGGGGACCCGTGGACCTCCCTGTTCGGCGACCCCGACTCGGTGCCGGCCCGGCCGGTCGATCCGGGCGCACCGATGTCGGTGCAGTACACGTCGGGCACCACGTCCCGGCCCAAGGGGGTGGTCTGGACCCACGCCAACGCGCTGTGGGCCGGTCGTCTCAACTCGACCCACGAGCACATGCGGTCCGACGACTGCCACCTGATCACCATGCCGTTGTTCCACGCCAACGCCTTCGCCTACTCGTTCCTGCCGACGCTGTGGATGGGCGCCCGGGCGGTGCTGCTGCCCAAGTGGTCGACCAGCCGGTTCTGGGACGTGTCGGTCGACCACGGTTGTACGTGGGCATCCCTGATGGGGCTGTCGATGCGGGCCGTGCTCTCCATCGACCCGCCGGCCCAACACTCCTACCGGTGGTTCGGAACGGCGGCGGCCCTCCCCGAGTACGAGGAACGGCTGGGCGTGCGCAGCATCAGCTGGTGGGGCATGACCGAGACGGTGAGCCACGGCATCGTCTCCGACCCGTCCAGCCCGACCCGGCCCGGCGCCGTCGGCCGCCCGGCCCCCGAGTACGGGATCAGGGTGGTGGGCGACGACGGCATCACCGCGGTCGGGCCGGACGAGACCGGCGACCTGTGGATCCGAGGCGTACCCGGGGTGTCCATGTTCGCCGAGTACCTCAACCAGCCCGACGCCACGGCCGACAGCCACGACCCGGACGGCTGGTTCCGCACCGGCGACCTGGTCACCGTGCACGCCGACGGCGTGATCTCCTTCGCCGACCGGGCCAAGGACATGTTGCGGGTGGGCGGCGAGAACGTCGCCGCCTCGGAGATCGAGCGGGTCATCGCCGAGGTGGCCGGCGTCCAGGAGAGTGCCGTCGTGGCCGCCCCCGACCAGAAGCTGGACGAGATACCGGTGGCCTTCGTCGTCGGGGTCGGTCCGGACCTGGCCGACCGGGTGGCGCAGGCGTGCCGGGACCGGCTGGCCGACTTCAAGGTCCCCCGGCGGGTCGAGGTGGTGTCCGCCCTGCCCCGCTCCACCATCTCCAAGGTCAACAAGGCGGTCCTCAAGCGGTTCGTGGCCGACGGCGGTGCGCTGGCCGACGCCGAGGCGTCGTGGGCGGCGGCCGCCGCGCTCGACCCGTCCGGCGACGCCGGCTGACCTGATCCACGGACGGCGGTCAAAGGAACCGGCCCGGCCTGGCCACCGCCCTCGTGGCCCCCCGCCCCGGGTGGCACCAGCGCACCCCACCCATGGACCAGTCGTAGCATACTTGTGGCATAGTTATGGCATGGCTCGGGTGCGCGTCAGTACGACCGTCGATGAAAACCTGCTGGCCAGCGCCCGGCGGGCCCGAGCCGGCGTCGCCGACGCCACCCTGATCGATGAGGCCCTGGCCGCGCTGGTCGCCCGACACCGGGCCGTCGAGGTCGACGCCAGCTACGCGGCCTATGACGAACGGCCGCTCGCCGCGCCCGACGACTGGGGCGATCTGGCCTCGTTCCGGGAGGCGGCCGCCGCCTCGTGAGCGCGCTCCCCGCCCGCGGTGAGGTGTGGTGGTGCGAGCTGGCGGGCATCGGCCGCCGGCCGGTCGTGGTGCTCTCCCGCGACGCGGCCATACCGCGATTGCGGCGGACCCTGGTCGGACCGTGCACGACAACCGTGCGCGGCTTGAGCAGCGAGGTGATCCTGGAACCGGGCGACGATCCGGTCCCGACCCGCTGCGTGGTCAACCTGGATTCGGTGGAGAGCGTCTCCGTGGCCGTCCTGGTGCAGAGGCTCGGTCGTCTGGCCGATCAGCGGATGCGGCAGATCTGTGCGGCCCTGGAGGTGGCCGTGGATTGTTCCTGAGGCACCGCGACGGGTCCGCCTCATGAGCAGGCCGGCCTCGGCTCTCGACCCGGGGCCCGGAGGCACGCTTCCGGCCTTCGACCGGCGGGTGATCGCCGTCGGGGCAGCGGTGTTCGTGGTCCTGATGGGTTTGTCCGGACTGTACGGCTTCCACCGCGACGAGCTGTACTTCCTGGACTGCGGCCGTCACCTGGCCGGGTCGTATGTCGACCAGCCGGTGCTGACGCCGCTCCTGGCTCGCGTCTCGCTCGACCTGTTCGGGGTCTCGCTGCCCGGGCTGCGGGTGTGGCCAGCGTTGGCCGACTGGGCGACCATCCTCGTGGCCGGGCTGATCGCCCGTGAGCTGGGCGGCCGGTCGCGGGCGCAGCTGCTGGCGGCGGCTGGGGTGGCCACGTCCCCGGCGGTGCTGGCCGTCGACCACCTGTTCGGGCCGACCGCGTTCGACGTGCTGGCCTGGGCGGTGCTGGCGTTCGTCGTCGTGCGGGTCGGGCGTAGCGGGAACTCCCGCTGGTGGATTCTGGGCGGCCTCGATCTCGGTCTGGGGCTGGCCAACAAGCACAGCATCGGCATCTTCGCAGTGGCTCTCCTCGCCGGGATCGTCATCGGCGGCGGCCGGCGCCGGTTGCTGAACCGGTGGGCGCTGGGAGCGGTGGTCATCGCCGGGGTGTTCACCGTGCCTGACCTGTGGTGGCAGGCCGGCCACCACTGGGCCACGATCGCCATGACGCGCAGCCTCAGTTCCGAGAACGGGGGGGCCGGTCACATCCCGAACTGGGTGGCCGGTCAGTTGATCATGGTCACACTGGCCCTGGTATGGCTGTGGGTGGTCGGGTGGCGCCGCCTGTGGGCTTCGGCCGATCCTCTCCAACGATCCCTCGCCTGGACCTACGGGATCCTGTTCGTGTTCTTCGCCGTGACCACGGGGGCGAAGATCTACTACCTCCTCGGCGCCTACGTGTACCTGCTGGCGGCCGGCGCGGTCACCTTCGAGGAGCGCGGCCGCACGCCGGCCGACCTGCGACGCCTGGCCGGCTGGACCGCACTGAGCACTGTCGCCGCCCTCCCCCTGGTGCTGCCGGTGCTTCCCGCCTCAGATGTGGAATGGACCTACGGCGTGAACCAGGTGCCGGGGGAGTCCATCGGCTGGAACGCCTACATCGCCCAGGTCGCCCAGGTGTGGCACGGCCTGCCCGCCCCCGTGCAGGCCCACTCCGTCCTGTTCACCGCCGACTACGGCGAAGCCGGTGCCATCAACGAGCTGGGCCGGACGGCCGGGCTGCCCGGAGCGGTCAGCGGCCAGAACAACGAGTGGTGGTGGGGACCCGGGGACCCGAACGCAACCACGGTCATCGCCATCGCTCCCGGCCCACGCGACGTCACCGGCTACGACTCCTACCTGTCCCAATACTTCACCGGTGTGCGCGTGGTAGCCACCATCTCCAACCCCGACGGCGTCCACAACCAGGAATGGGGTGGCCACATATACATCTGCACCGGACCCCGGCGGCCCTGGGCGCAGATGTGGCCGGCGCTACGCCACTACGACTGACCGGGTGGGGAGGCGGCGACGGGGGAGCCGGTTGAGCGGCGCTGGGGCGGGGTACCTTGACGGCGATGTCTCAGGCGGGTGCCGCCTCCTTCGTGGTGGTGGCCAACCGGCTCCCGGTCGACCGGGTGCCGAATGCAGATGGCGGTGCGGAATGGCGAACCAGCCCGGGCGGGCTGGTCAGTGCACTGAGCCCGGTCATGCGCCAGCACGACGGCACATGGGTGGGTTGGAGCGGGGCGGCCGACGAGGAGTTCGGCCACTTCGAGGCCGAGGGCCTGCACCTGGTGTCGGTGAAGCTGAGCGCCGACGAGGTGGCCAACTTCTACGAGGGTTTCTCCAACGGCACGCTGTGGCCGCTTTACCACGACCTGGCCGCCGAGCCGAAGTTCGTCCGCGAGTGGTGGGACTCCTACCGGGTGGTCAACCGCCGGTTCGCCGACATCGTCGCCGCCGAAGCCGGTCCCCGGGCGACCGTCTGGGTCCAGGACTACCAGCTGCAGCTGGTCCCGCAGATGCTGAGGAGCAGCCGGCCCGACCTGCGTATCGGCTTCTTCAATCACATCCCCTTCCCCGGCTTCGAGATCTTCTCGCAGCTGCCCTGGCGCCGGCAGATCATCGAGGGTCTTTTGGGCGCCGATCTGATCGGGTTCCAGCGGGGAGACGACGCCAGCAACTTCCTGCGGGCCTGCCGGCGACTGGCCCAGGTGACGACGCGGGGCTCGGTGATCGCCATGCGGCCGGGCCCCGCCGGCCGCCGCCGGCTACGGGCCGGAGCGTTTCCCATATCCATCGATGCGGCCGAGTTCGAGGCGTTGGCCCGCCAGCCCGAGATCCAGGCCCGGGCCCGCCAGATCCGATCCGACCTGGGCGACCCGGAGATGGTCCTGCTGGGCGTCGATCGCCTCGACTACACCAAGGGCATCCGGCACCGCCTGCGGGCCTACGGCGAGTTGCTCGACGACGGCGACCTGGACCCGGCCCATGCCGTCCTGGTCCAGGTGGCCAGCCCCAGCCGGGACCGGGTCGAGGAGTACCGCCGGCTGCGGGAGGAGGTGGAGACCATGGTCGGCCACATCAACGGGGAGCACTCCTCGCTGGGCAAGACGGCGATCCGGTATCTCCACCAGTCGTTCCCGAAAGAGGAGATGGCGGCTCTCTACCTGGCCGCCGATGTCATGATCGTGACCCCGTTGCGTGACGGCATGAACCTGGTGGCCAAGGAGTTCGTGGCCTGCCACTTCGACCTGGACGGGGTCCTGGTGCTGTCGGAGTTCACCGGGGCGGCGGACGAGCTCCGTCAGGCGCTCATGGTCAACCCGCACGACATCGACGGGATGAAGGCGGCCATTGTGGAGGCGGGCCGGCTGTCGCGCCGGCAGAAGTCGCAGCGCATGCGCAGCCTGCGCCGCCGGGTCGCCGAGTTCGACGTGCACCACTGGGCCAACACGTTCCTGGGCGCGCTCGACATGGTCATCGACGACTCCGGCTGACCGAGGGTCGGCGGACACGTGTCATTCGAGAGCTCGAGCCCAGACCCTGATTGGGGTCCGAGGGAGGAGTTCCGTCAAGTGTCGTCGTCGGCCGCTGCTGCCTGCGCAGCAGTCTGGGACTTGCTCATCGGTGTCGGCTTGGTCGTCACGAACTTGTCGGGTTGCGAACCGGCGGCCTTGCAGCCGGCGGTCGACGGGTTGAAGCAGAAGGCGCCTTGGTAGTTGTAGGCCTGTCCGTCGGTCGACGGATCGAGTGCCGGTAGGCCGAACAGATGCTCAACGAAGGCCAGCGTGCCGGCGAACGTGGTCGGTTTGGAATCGGTGTACCCGGCCTTGGCCCAGGGGCTGACAATCACCATAGGCACCCTGATACCCCACTGGCTGTTGTACTGCAGAGGGTTGACGTGATCGGAGAAGCAGCCGCAGTCGTCGTAGGTCACGAACACGGCAGTGGACGACCATTCCGGGCCGGCCTCGAGGGCGCCCAGAACTTGCCCTATCCAGTTGTCGCCGACGCTCATGTCGTCGTTGTTGTGCTGACTGTTGGCAACCGTCGGGGTGATGATCGAGAACGACGGCAGCGTGCCGGCGGCGGCGTCACTCATCACATTGGTAGCCGGTACCAGGTTGCTGCGTTGGTTGCTGTACAGGCACTCAGCGAAAGTCGGGCAGATGGCCCAGGCCCAGCCACTTCCGGTGAAATGACCACCGGTGGAGCCGGTGGTACCGGGGCTTCCCGCACCTCCGTACAGCTTCCAGCTCAGTTTCTTGGCCTGCAGCTCATCGAAGATGGTGGGGACGTATGGAGCCATCGGCCCGTCATAGCCGGCCCAGTTCGGGCCAAGGGACCCGGCGGAGTTGGGTACGCAGGAAGGCACGATCGTGCCCGGAGTGCCCCAGGCCGTCACCGTCCCGGCATCGCAACCCCAGCCCGGCGCGCTGCTCGCGGCATGAGGCTGACCGGCCGTCGGATCAGCCGGAATCAGTCCCTGGAAGCCGTCCATGTTGGCCGTCGCCCATACCAGGTGGCCGGCCCACGACGGCGTCTGGTCCGATTCGAAGGTGCGGTCCGAGATGGTGTAGCGCTCGGCCAGCACGGCCAGATTCGGAATGCAGGAACCGGTAGCGCTGCTGCAGGGCCCTGACTTCGGATAGTAGGCGTTGTAACAGTTGGACAACTGGGACGAGCAGTTGGGGTCAGTGTTGAACCCGTCCATCTTCCCGCCATCGATATCGGCCTGCTGGCCGGCCACGCTGTGGGCGGCGGTGGCCACGTAGTCGGTCGCGGGGGCCAAGGGAATGGATGTGCCGTTGTTCTCCGAACCGGTGGTCGAACCGTCACAGTGACTGTTCGTCCCCGGCCTCTTTATGGCATGGGATCCCACCTCAGCGCACAGTGGTCCGAGGACGTTGTCGAAGCTGTGATTTTCCTGGAGGAGAACCACGACGTGCTTGATCGGGTTAGTCGCGCTCGAAACCGAAGCGGCGGTGGGCTTGGCCGAGGCCGGTTGAGCGACGGCGGCGGCGCTGAACGCGCCCACGCCGAGGGCCACGGCCGCCGCGGATGCGGCCCTCCGTCCCCGCCACCTGCTACCGGGAGCGCTCACGACGCCGAGGGAAGGGTATAGGCAGACAACCCGCTCACCGTGCCGAGCAAGAGCGTCTTGTCGGCGAAGACGGGTGTGGCGTACTGCGGCGATCCGGTGGGGATGGTGGCAACGGCGGCCCCGGTGGAGGCGTTGAAAAGGTAATCCGCCGATTCCGGCGTACCCGATTTGATATCGAAAGTGGCGACCGAGACCAGACCACCGCCACTGAGCGTCGACGAACCGTCGGTCACACCGTCGACCCCGCTCTGCCAGATGGTGTTACCAGTGGCCGGATCGAGCTCCATCACCGATCCGAGATAAGAAACGCCGCCAAGGGTGACCTCCGGACCGGCCATGAACAGATGCTTGCCGTCGTAATTGGCCGCCTCGATGCACTCGTCAGGCGTGCCATTGGCCGACGGGGCGCCGATCACCTTGGTCCATACCGGCCCGGCCGCCGGGTGATCACGATTCAGTACGTAGTACTCGCCGTTCTTGTTGCAGGCGCCGACCAGCCGGGTGGTAGTGGTCTGGCCAGGCAGCACCGCCGAAAATAATGTCGGGCTGGCTCCGAAGTCCGAATCGGTTCCGTGCGGGTTGGGAATCTGGTACCGAGCGAGCTTCCTCATCGTGGTCCCGCTCAGCTCCACGATGGAATCTGAATCGGCGAGCAACTGGTTGGTGCTGGGGCCGTTGCCCGTGGTGACCCAGACGTGGCCGGCGGCATCGACAGCCGGGCTGGACCACACGCTGCCGCCCACGCTGCCGGCCGGGACGCTGAAGTAGGTCGCAAGATGTTTACCGGTGGCCTGGTCGAACGACATGGCGCCGGCCCGGACGAGGGGTTGGTCGCACTGGGAGGAGACGCCGACGTAGACCTTGCCGTTGGCCACGGCCGGCGACGACCAGTCGAAATAGTCGTTCTGGGTGGTCGAGGGAATGTCAATGACCGTTTGCCAGTCCACGGCGCCGGTGGCGGCGTCGAACGCGTACATGTATCCGGTGGGACTGGCCACGTAGACGGTGATGGCGCCGGTGCCAGGCGCAGGTGCGACCGTGGCGCTCGACGCGAAGCCCCTACCTCCGCACGTCGTTCCCTTGACGGTGCCGATGGTGTCCGACCAGATGGTGGCCCCGGTGGCCTCGTTCAACGCGTAGAAGTTCCCGCTGCTGCCGCCCACATAAACGACGCCGTTGTACACCGCCGGGGTGGACAGCACTCCGATGCTGTCCGACCACGCCGAGGTCAGGCTGGCTGCGTTGGCCGGCGTGATGGCCTTGGCCGCCTTCTGGTAGCCGTCGTGCGCCGGACCACCCAGATAGCCCGGCCAGTTGACGAAGGCGGCTGAGGTGGCATGCGCCGACGGCATCCCGGCGGCAGCGGCGACCAGCGCCGCAGACGCGACAAACAGGTTTCGTTTACGACGGTTGATGCTCATTTCCCACCCTCATACTCTCGGAGCCTTCTGCCCGGCTGTCCCAGTCCACGGAACCTAGCGGACGCGTTAGACAACCCGTTCCCAACATTTGCGGTCCCGACGGCCAGCCCGCCAACGCTAGGTTGGCGCCGATGCCTGAGCGGAAGGCGGGCCACGCCTGGTGGGGCTTGCTGCTGGCGGCCGGAATGGCGCTAACCGGGTGCACTACCGCTCACAAACCGGTGTCTCATGGTGATGCTGGCACGACCGGACCCGGATCAGCTACGAGCGTCGGGCCGGAAACAGCCACGAGCACAGAACCAGGTTCCAGCACCATTGCCCCGAGGCCGGGAGGAACCGAAAGGTCCGGGTCACTACCGCTCGCCAAATCGCTGCAACCGCCCCCGGTGCCGTCGGATGGCGCCTACCTCGGGGCGTGGGTCAACCCGGCCAAGATCACCGCTGGGGCGGCCTCGGCGGAAATGCGCCAGCTCCCCACACTCCAGCAGGCGATCGGCCGCCAGCTGGCTCTTTTGCACGTATACATCCCCTTTGACAGTGCTCTGCCCACTCCCGTTCTTCAGGGGATCGTCTCCGGTGGCGCCGTACCGTTGCTCGACTGGGCATGTGCACCCGACAGCCAGGTTCTCTCCGGGGCCGACGATTCGGCGATCAGGGCCTTCGCAGTTTCCTTGAAGGATTTCGGCTACCCGGTCTTCCTGCGCTACGGCTGGGAGATGAACCTGGCCCACGGCAACAACGGGAAGTGCGTGGGCGGCAACCCGGCGTCATTCGGTGCCGCCTGGCGTCGCATCCACGACCTGTTTCGCGGGGCCGGCGCGACCAACGTGGCCTTCGTGTGGTGTCCGGCGATGAGCGGGCGGAAGGACTTCTCGGCCTACTATCCGGGTGACTCCTACGTGGACTGGGTGGCGGCCGACGGCTACGACAGGAGCGGGAGCGGTAGGGCCGCCGTGAACCAGGTGTTCGGCAACTACTACGCCCAATTCGCCGCTCGTGGGAAGCCGATGATGATCGCCGAGACAGGGGCCCAGAGCGGCGACCAGGCCCAGTACGTCCAGGGCCTGGCCTCCGTCCTGCCCTCTCAGTTTCCGGCCGTGAAGGCGCTGGTCTGGTTCGACGCGCCGGGCACGAGCGGCGACTGGGTGCTGCAAGGTAGCGGCCTACAGGCCTTCGCCGCCCTGGCCTCCCAACCCTATTTCTCGGCGCGGGCCTGATCGCCGGGATCAGCGGCAAGGGGCCGGACCCGGGAGGAGCCGACGCATCAGCCGTTTACCCCGCTGGCATGCTGAGTGTCGCTCGGCGCAGGTCGCGATCGCCGGTTAGACCGCGACTTCAGGATCTGCCGACGACGGCGCCGACCGGGTCGGGACGGCTGGGCTTGAGCGCCTCGGCCAGCCGGGGGGTGACGACCGGGCGCGGATTGAAGCTCAGGTAGGCCTCGAGAGAGTAGAGGTGGCGGAGGAGGACGTAGCCGTAGAAGACCGGCAGCCAGGCCAGTTCCCTGGCCTTGCCCCGCCACGCGGTGAACACCACGACGAGCAGCACGGCTGGAGTGAGACGCAGGGTGGTGGCGACGAGCAACCGCGGCAGGTTGGAATGGGCCGAGGGAGCGAACAGGGCCTGGGCCAGGATGAAGGTGAGAAGCGAGAGCTTCATCGGGTTCATGGCCCGGCTCATTCCGGCCCGGGTGGCGAAGAACCAGGAGCGGGGCCCGGCCAATCCGGTCACCACCGGGACGTTGCGGGCAAACGACATGGTGCCCCCCCGGTTCCACCTGGTCCGCTGGATGCGCAGCTGGCGCTGGGTGTTGGGGACGTCCTCGTAGGTGATCGCCCGGGTGTCGATCACGGCCCGGTAGCCGAGCCGGCTGATGCTGTAGGTGAACTCGACGTCCTCGCCGTACATGCCGTCGATGAACCCGCCGATCTCCAGCGCCGCCTCCCGGCGGAAACCGGTGAAGAAGCCGGGGACGCAATAGATGCCGTCGACCACGTCGCTGGCCGGCCGGGTGAAGCCGAACAGCACCGACACCTCGAACAGGCGCATCCGGTCGATCCAGGTCGTGTACGGCTCCTTCGGCATGGTGAAACCCCCGACCAGACCGATCTGCGGGTCGGCCAGGAAATTCGGCATCGCATACCGGAAGCAGTCCGGATGGGCCTCGCAATCGGCGTCGAGGCGGAATATGTAGTCGGCCGTGCACTCGGCCAGGGCCAGGTTCAACGCTGCGGACTTGCCGCCGTGACGACCGGTGATGATCTCACCCCGGGCGTGGGTGTAAGCGGCCATCGTCTCCTGGGCGATCAGAACGGTGTCGTCATTGGAGCCGTCGTCACAGAGGATGACCCGTACCGGTCCGCCGTAGCGGGCGGCGGCGGCGTCGAGCGACTGGAGCAGCCGGGCGATCACCACCTCCTCGTTGTAGGCCGGGATGATCACCTCTATGGGCGGAGTGTGCGAGCCGGGGCTGACCCGCCGGCGGCGGGCGGTGCGTATGGCCAGGAGGGCCAGGTTGGTGCTGATGAACATGTAGGTCGGGCAGGCGAAGACCACCAGGGCGATGACTGTGGGGCTGCTGCCGAACCAAGCGACGGCGTAGTTGGCGAACGCAGCGGTGACGGCGATGCCGAAAACCACCGCCACGGCCAGCACGGCGTCGGCTCCCAAATCGTTACCGCGGCGCAGAGGCACCGGCGTCTTGCGCGGCAACTGGAACGAGGTGAAGCTGATCCGCAGGGCCACCACCCCGGCCACGCAGTACTGCAGGAGGACATTGAGCACCGGAGTCGGTCCGACCGGGAAGCGGGTCTCCAGGACGAACAGACCGAAGAAGGCGTCCACCACGGCCGAGACCCCCAGGCCCAGGGCGATGTTCATCAGGATCACCAGCCGGCGGGCGAGCGAGGCCCGGAAGGCGACGGCGAAGGCGATGCCGAAGGCGATGAAGTTCAGCTGGAACACCGGCGGGACAGCCTTGGCGTAGACGGCCACCGCCGCCGGGTCGTGGATCACCGAGCCCAACAGAAATCCGACCAGACGGTGGTAGATGTCCGTGGGGGCCGGCGAGCGGAGGCAGACGAGCGCCACCGATACGGCAAAGCTGACCGAGGTGAAGGCGGCGCAGCGCTTGTAGCTGGGCCGCAGCGGCGGGGTCATGGCGACCTGGTTGCCGACGCCGCGGTCGGAGTCGTCGAAGTTCCGGTTCAGGCCGTGGAGCACGGCAAAGCTGAGCAGGAAGCCGTCCATGACGAGTAGGAGCAGCCCGTGGGTGTTGATGGGAGTGGCCAGCGCAGTCACCGTCGGGTCAGCTCCGAACCGACGCGCTCACGCCGGGCAGTAGGCCGGGAATGGCGCGGGCCAGGGCGCCGCCTGCGACTCCAGGGCGTCCAAATAGGAATGTTGTACGAATACCGAAACGGTCACGCCTCCGCCTTGCCACGAACCTCTGGGCGCGAATCTGCCGGTTCCGGATCATCTGCTCAGCACCGAGTACACAACGGATCCCCAATAAGGATCGGGATGAACCGGGCATCTCGTTCTCTGGGATCTGACTCGAAAGTATGCCTGCGTGTTCGCGTTCTGCCGGGTCCGGCACGGTCACCGACGACTCCGACTGAAGTGGCGGCGGTCCGGAAGGGGGCAGGTGATCGCCGGTCCGCCGAGACCGGCTACATCGGGAGGTCGTACTTCTCGGTAGCCGTCGTGTAGAGGTCGAGGGTGTCGGCGTTCAGCCGCTTCCACTTGGTGCGGTAGGTGGTCTGCGGGATGCCGGTGTACGCCCGGAAGGCGAGGTCACCGGGGATGTCCAACGTGGTGAGGAACATGTGCTCCTTGGAACTGGCCGTCGACACGAAGGCCAGGATGGTGGCGCCGGCGATGCCGCCGCTGTCGCTCTTCAGCTCGTAGGCCGTGCCCTCCAGATTGCGCGCCTGGCTCTCGGTCACCCCCAGGTCGGCCCTGATGGTGTCGGGCTCGACCTTCGACAACTCGGGGCGGGGAAACGTGTACTGCCAGGTGGGGCTGTTACCGAGCGTGTTGTCCCGGGCGGTGGTCGCCGACATGGCTGCCACCTCGGGCCCGGAGCTGAGGGTCATCCCGCCCGACCCGGACGGTTTGCGGACGTAGCCGTCGACCACCGCGAAGGCCCCCTTCGGATCGGCGAAGATGCGCTTCAGCCCGGCGACCGGGTCGTCGGGTTCCATCCGTCCCCGCAGGCACCCCTGATCGAGCAGCGTTTGCGGTGAAAGGAAAGCGCTGGCGTTGCGGAACAGGTTGTCGCCGGCCGGATCGACGAACATCGAGCCGGGCAGTTCTTTGCCGATGGCGACGATCTTCTGCGACTCGTCGAGGGCGCCGGTGATGATCCGGTTGGCGTGGTCGACGGCTGCGTTCAGCGCCTTGTCCCTCCAGAACGGGCGGGCCGGCACCAGGTCCTTGGTCCGTTCCGCGATCAGCTCCTTCAGCTGGCTGCGCCGGGCCTCGTCGGCCAGTTTCGTGAGCTTCGACTGGGCTTCGTCGTCCAGACCCTTGGCGTAGGACTCGGCCGAGTCGCGCACGGCCTTCAGGTACTCGTCCTCCTTGTCGATCTTGCCGGAACCGGAACCGGACGGGGTCGGCTTGCTGACCGAGGGAGAGGGCGTCACCTCCGGTTTGGGCTGCACCTGCGGCTTCGGCTTGAACACCGAAGACGGTTTGGGGGTCGGGGGCTGCGCCTGCGTCTGCATGCCTCCTCCGGACTTCAAGGCGGCGATGCGCTGGGCGATGGTGCCCACCACTTCCTTCTTCAGAACTTCCTTGTTGCCATTTTCACCGGGTTGCACGACCCCTCCTATTCCGCGATCAATCGGGCCGCTTCGGCGCGGACCAGGTCGTCGAAGTCCGAGCTCTGGACGATCTCCTCCAACTCGGCGACGTCTACCCCCAACTCCTCGGCCAACTGGGCCAGGGTGGCGCCGGTGAGGTCGGCCAGGACGGTCTCGGTGGCTTCCTCGAGGGTCGGTTCACCGGGATCCTCGGATTCGCTCGCTTCGGATTCGTCCTTGGACTTGAAGATGGACTTCTTGGCGGGCGCCGCCGCGGGTGTCGCCGGAGCCGGGGCGGCACTGGTGCCTACCGCGTCTTCGGACTCGGGTTCGCCGGTCTCGGTCTCGGTCTCGCCGAGCGGCGATTCGTCGGTGTCGCGGGTGAGGGCGACCAAGGCATCGGTGAACCAGGCCGCCTGCTCGTCAGGTCGAGACAGATCCGGTGCCGCTTGGAGCAGGTCGGGGGAATCCGCCAGCAACTCGTCATAGAGCCGCCCGAGTCGTTCCTCGTCGGTGTACCAGGTGGGCTCCATCCAGCCCAGAGCCCGCCCGAGCTCGAGGCGCTGGGCGGCCAGGGCCGCACCCAACTCGTCATCTTCGGCCAGTAGCCACCAGGAGTTCTCGGAACTCCCGATGAAGTCGATCCGTTCCATGGAACCTCCGAAGGCGACGTAGGGGGCGAACTCGATGCCGAAGGGCGGCTCCCGCTGCCCAGCGCTGACGCTACCGACGCAAGAGCCGGTCCTGTGTGTCGGGCGGCCAAGTCTGCCCATTCGGGAAACTGTTCGGCCCGGTCGGGAACGTGAGGGTCGCAGATATCGGTGGCACTCCCGGCAGAGCGGCAGTAGCTATCTCCAGGGTGTCTTTTGAGGTGATCAACTCGGTGACGCCGGGCCGCGCAGATGCGAGGGCCTCGTCCAAGGTGGCCAGCCGACCCCCTCGGCTGGCGGCGAGGTTCTTCGGTCGGTCGGGGTGCGCCGGGCCGAGCTCGAGCGGCGCGTTTCGGCGGCGATTCCCAGGACGGCCACCACCAACTCCCAGACCCGACCGAGATCCTGTGACCACGCCATCGAGACGGAGGCATCATGAGATCGAACGACGACCACCTTCCCACCCGCCGCACCCGCGGCATGAGACTGGCCCGGGCGGTGACCCTGGCGGCCGCCGGCACCTCGATAGTCGGAGGGATCGCCATCGCCGACGCGGCGGCCCACACGACCTCCACGAAATCGGCCTCGGCGGCCACGTCCGCCACCTCGACCGGCACGTCCGGCTCCGCCAGTACGTCCGGATCGAGCAGCAAATCAACCACGTCCTCGTCCTCATCCTCGTCGACCACATCGACCACGTCGACGACGACCTATACCGCTCCAACCTCCTCGTCATCGTCGGCCCAGGTCACGTCGGGCGCATCCTGATGAGATTCCAAGGTTGGTCGGCGGACGATCTGAGACCGGTCCTCGAAGCTGATCGAGTGATGGCAACGACGACTGGACGGAGATGAACAGCACGGACGAGAACCGGTCGAACCGGCGCCAAGGCGTTCTTCGACGGGCCCGCACGCTGAGCGTCGCACTGGCCGGCGGTTCGGTAGCCGGCGTGGTCGTCCTCACCGACGTCGTGGCCCACACCGCCGTCGCCCGCCCGACCAGCCGGGTCTCGGCGTCCAGGGGCGCGGCATCCAGCCCGACGTCAACCGCCCGACCGGCCCAGACCACCACGACCACGGTGGCGCCGGCCACGACCGCACCGACGGTCGCGGCCACCACCACGACCACCGCCGCGCCGACCACCACGACCACGGTGGCGCCGGCCACCACCACCCCGACGGTCGCCACCACCACTCCGACCACGGCGGCGCCGGCCACCACCACTCCGACCTACTCACCGCCGAGCGCGGCGTCCGGGCCGGGCGGGGTCAGTTCGGGGGCGTCGTGATCCCCGGCCCCGCTTTCTCGGAATTCCGGGCCCTGGGCACGGCGGTCGTGGTCGGCGCGACCGATCCTGACTCTCTGGCCGGTGCCATGGCCGCCGTCCGCAACGAGATCGAGGCCTGCGACCTGTCCTGTAGCCGCTTCCGAGACGACAGCGAACTGTCTCGCCTGAACGAGGGGCAACAGCTGACCCGGGCATCGAGTTGGCTCTGCGACGCCGTCGCCACCGCCTTGGCGGCCGCCCGCGATACCGACGGCCTGGTGGACCCCACCATCGGGCAGTGCCTGATCGACCTGGGTTACGACCGCTCATTCGACCATCTCGATCGGCACAGCCCGCTCACCGTGACCGCCACCCACATCCCGGCCTGGCAGCGCGTTCGAGTCGATCAGCAACATGGCCGGGTATACGTGCCGGCCAAGGTCCGGCTCGATCTGGGCGCCACCGCCAAGGCGCTGTGCGCCGATCGAGCCGCCGCGCGGGCCGCGGCCGCCACCGGAACAGGGGTTCTGGTCAGCCTGGGAGGGGACATCGCGGTGGCGGGAAGACCCCCCGAGGACGGTTGGATCGTTCGCGTCACCGATCGCTGCGACCAGCCGGCCGACGTCCCCGAAGCGGGCCAGACCGTCGCTATCCGTACCGGCGGTCTGGCCACCTCGGGGACCGCCGTGCGGCGCTGGGCTCGGGCCGGGGCCGTCATGCACCACCTGGTCGACCCCCGCACCGGCCGACCCGCCCACGAGACATGGAGGACGGTCAGCGTGGCGGCGCCGACATGTGTGGCCGCCAACACGGCTTCCACGGCAGCCATGATCCTCGGGCCGACCGCCGCGGCATGGCTCCAGGAGCGCAGCTTCGACGCCCGCCTGGTGACCCCGGACGGCGACGTCGTCCGTACCGGCGATTGGCCGGCCGACCCGGCCGTGCTCCTGCAGCAGGTCGGGCAGTGAGCGGTCTTCTCAGCACATCCGCCGACTGGTACCTGATGCGGGCCACCGGCTTCATCGCCCTCATCCTGTTGACGACCACGGTCGGGCTGGGCATCGCCAACCTGGCCCGGGTGGCCAAAGGCCCCTGGACCCGCACGGTCGCCGCGCTGGTGCACCGCAACGTGTCGCTCCTCGCCGTGGTCTTCACCGTCGTCCACATTCTCACCGCCATCAGCGACAAGTACGTGAAGGTCCCGGCGCTGTCTCTCCTGGTCCCCGGGCTGTCGGGATACGACCCGTTCTGGATCGGGCTGGGAGCGGTATCCATCGATCTGCTCATCGCCGTCATGGTGACCAGCCTGCTGCGCTCGCACCTGCGCAAGCGGACCTGGCAGCTGGTCCACTGGCTCGCCTACCTGTGCTGGCCCACCGCTCTCGCCCACTCCATCGGGTCCGGGTCAGGCACCGGCGTGGACACCGGCAAAGGATGGTCGACCGTCATCTACATCGTCGTCGGATCGGCTTTTGCCGCCGCGGTGACCGTCCGATTGACCAGACGCGGCCGCGACGCCGTCACCCCGCTCCCCGCCTCGGCCCGGCGCCCAGCTGGCTACGCCCCGTCCGCCACCGCCCCCACCGAGACCCGGCCGCTCGCCGCCGCCGGCACCACCCGACCCCGGAGGAACACATGAACAGGACCCTCACCGCCGAACGGACCGAAACGCTCGTCGGTCCCGTGTCTGCCGTCGGCCCGGCAGGGGTCGCCCGCCTGCTCGATGGTCCACCCGACCTCTCGTCCCACGTCGCCCGGCTGGGACGACTGCCCGACCGGGGCGCCCAACTCATCGACCTCGCCCAGGCGGCCGGCCTGACCGGTCGCGGCGGCGCCGGGTTTCCGACCGCCCGCAAGCTGTCGGCGGTGGCCGCCGGGGCCGGTCCCCGGGTGGTGGTGGCCAACGGCACGGAAGGCGAACCCCTCTCGGCCAAGGACAAGACCCTCCTTGTGCGCTCACCCCACCTGGTACTCGATGGCATCGACGCCGCCGCCCGGGCGGTCCGGGCCAACCGGCGGATCCTCTGTATCGAACGGGGCAACCCGGCCGTGCACGAGGCGGTACGCATAGCCCTGGCCGAGAGAAACGACCGCCGCCTGGAGGTCGTGCTCGCCCCCCGGCGCTACATCAGCGGCCAAGAGGCCGCCCTCGTCGACCTGCTGAACGGTGGGCCCGGCCGCCCCACCCTCGACCGCCCGTTCGAGACCGGAGTGTCACGACGACCGACCCTGGTGGACAACGTCGAGACCCTCGCCCATCTCGCCCTCGTCGCTCGCTTCGGGCCCGACTGGTACCGGAGCGTAGGGACCCCCGCCGACCCGGGAACCACCCTCCTCACGCTGGGCGGGGCGGTGAAGACGCCCGGGATCTACGAGGTGCCGCACGGGATCTCCCTCCGAGCCGTGCTGGCCCACGCCGGCGTCGGCCCGACGCGGGCGGTCCTGGTCGGCGGCTACTTCGGGCGTTGGCTGCCCGCACGCATCGCCGAGTCGCTCACCATCAGCCGTCAGAGCCTGGGCGCCCACGACGCCGGGCTGGGCTGCGGTGTCATCGCCGTGATCGACGACGACTGCTGCGCGGTCGCCGAGCTGGCCCGGGTGGCGGAATGGTATGCCCAGTCGAGCGCCGGCCAGTGCGGCGCCTGCACCTGGGGACTGCGCGACCTGGCCGCTGCTACGGGTGCCATCCACCAAGGCTCCCCGGATCCCCGAGCTCCGGCCGACGTGCGGCGGTGGACGGCGATGGTCCGGGGCCGGGGCGCCTGCCGACTTCCCGACGGGGCGGCCGCCTTCCTCGAAAGTGGCATCGACGTCTTCGCCGAGGAGATCGCCCAGCACCAAGCCGGCCTGTGCACCCGCCCCGACCGTCATCTCCTGCCCACCCCGACCCCCCAGCCGTGGCCATGACCCGGCGTGGACTGCGGCTCGACCCAATAGGTTGCGACGGGCACGGCATCTGCGCCGACCTGCTCCCCGAGCGGATCACCCTGGACGACTGGGGTTACCCGATCGTCGACCCCTCACCGCTCTCCGACGACCTGATCGGCCACGCCGAACGGGCCGTGACCAACTGCCCGGCCCTCGCCCTGCGCCTCGAGAAGGTCCTCGACGCAGCCGCCCGCTGATCCGCCTTCAGCGGACGAGCAGCCGGTCGAGCTTGCGGAAGCCCTCTTGGACGCCGAGCTCCATGCCGCTGGCCACGAACGCGTCGCGGGCCTCGAAGCTGTCGACCAGCGACGTCGCGGTGAGCCGGCAACGGCCGCCCGGGAGATCCTCGAAGGTGAAACGACCGAGTGAAACGCTGTCGGCCATCGGCTCGTAGGTGAACGTCTGGACGATGAGCTCGTCGGGCCGGATTTCGTGGAAGCAGCCGCGGAACCAGTGCTCGTCGCGGTCTCGTACGGAGACGTAGCGCCACTCGCCGCCGCTGCGGCAGTCCCACCGATCGATGCGGCTGGAGTCGAGGCTGTCGGGACCGACCCACTGCACGAAGAGCTCCGGGTCGGTGTGGGCGCGGTAGACAGCTGAAGCGGGGGCGTCGAAGTCCCGCACGATTGTGATCGACGGTGTCTTGTCGTCGATGGTGATGTGGGCCTCTCGGTTGGTTGCAGTCGTCATGTCGTCTCTCCTTCGTTGTGGTCGGGGGTCTGGTCGTCGAGTTGGGTGAGGAGCTGGTCGAGACGCCGGTAGCGGGCCTCGACGCTCTGGCGATACCGCTCGATCCACCTGGTCATGAGGTCGAAGATCTCCGCTTCCAGTCGAACCGGTCGACGCTGCGCCTCACGACGGCGGGACACCACCCCGGCGTCCTCGAGCACCGAGAGATGCTTCGACACCGCCTGGATGGACATGTCGTAGTGCTCGGCCAGCTCGCTCAAGGTGGCGTCGCCCTCGGCCAGGCGGGTGACGATGTCCAGTCTGGTCTCGTCGGCCAACGCCGAGAACACCGTCACCATCGCATCGGCCGCCATCACCCTCCTCAACTATTTGGTTGAATACGAGGATATGTAACGATCGGCGGGTTGTCAACCCAAAGGTTGAACTCGACGACGGCAGACGGTCCGGCTACCGGCTGACCTCCACCTGCCAGGCCGGGTCCGGGCGGTAGCAGCAGATCGAGCCGGTCGTCACCGACGATTCGAGGTGGGCGGCCAGGGCGGGTTCGGACTCGGCGGTGGCGCGGATGGCCCGCACCAAGGCCTTGCGGACCGAGGTGCGGGCCCGCTCCTGGTCGGTCGGGAAGTGACGGGCCGACCCGGTCCACGAGGTGGACGCCTTGAGCAGGCGGCGAATGCTCTCCATCTCCAGGCGGGCCTCCTCGACCCGGGGCCCGTGGCCGCCACCGGCGACCACTTCCGACAGCTCCTGGACGCGGGCCCGGTAGTTGCGCATCGCCTGGCGGTCGATGACCGGGTCGTCGCTCCGGCCGGCGCGGCTCGACCCTTCGAGGATGGCCAGGTCGAGGACATGCCGTTCCTTTGACGGCGTCTGGAGCAGCGCAGCCAGGTAGGTCATACCGATCGACTCGGCCACCATCGACGTTCGGCCGTCCACCTCGATCCGCCACCCCCCGGCCTCCTGGACCAGCCGGGCGTGATGGCGGTGGCCCCGCCGGGCCAGCCAGGACGGAGCCGGCGGGAGCACCATGCCGATGCGCTGCGCCCGGCCCACGGACCGTTCGAACAGTTCGGCGGCCCGGGCCCGGTCGGCGTCGGTGCCCCTCACCTCGAGCATCTGGGCCAGGTAGTGCCCGGTGAGAGCGGTCATCGGCCGGTTGCCCAGACGCTCGGTGTCGGCCAGCGCCGCGTCCGTCCAGGCGATGCCGGCATCCAGATCGCCGGCCACCGTCGCCGCCAGCCCGAGCGACCGCTTGGCCGAGCCCAGGCACACCACGGCCAGGGACGGCATGACCGGCAGGTCGGCGTAGGGTGCCATGAGCGGCGCCACCTGGGCGGCCAGGTCGGCGTCGCCCAGGAGGTAGGCGGCTTCGGTGATGAGGAACAGGGTGGCCAGCCACGAGCTGTTGTCGGGCAGCGTGTCCAGGTTCGGTCCCCGGAGGGCGGCCAGCGCTTCCTGAGCGCTGTCGATGTCGCCGACGGTCGCCGATAGGAGGGCGTTGACGGCCACGTAGGCATGCGTGTTGACGGACAGGAGCGGGCTACTGGCCAGCTCCCGGACCGAATCGGCGATCTCCGGGCAACGGCCTTGCCACCACCGCAGAGCCGACAGGAGGGCACCGAAGTAGGCCATGGCATCCGGATCGCCAGCCTCGACACCGCGATCGCAGGCGGCCTGGGCCGCCGCTTCGGCGTCGGCCAGTTGCCCGGCGCGGGCCAGACGCATGGCGTCGAGCACCTCGACGATGAACCGGAGGGCGGCGAACCCGTCGGCCCGCTCCTGCAGCTCTCTCAGGGATTGATCGGCTCGGCGGTCGCCCATCAGGTAGAGGTCGATGGTCCGCCAGCACAGGCCCATCAGGCCCATCACGTCGTCGTCACCCTCGGCCGCCACCCGGACCATCTCCTCGGCCATGGACAGCCGGCGCCCCGCATGGGCCGGGCCGAGGAGGACATGGTGGAGCAGGGAGAGGGCCTGGGCCGACGCCGCCGGATTGTGGAAGCGGTCGACCGCCTCGACGGCCCGTTCGACATCGGCGATGGACTGTCCCTGGTAGACGGCTTCGGCGGCGATACGGGTTCGGAGGCGGGCGGCGTCCAGCGAGCCGGGTTCGACCAGCCGCTCGGCCCGATCCCACAGGTTCTCGAGGGCGATCCGCTCCATGAAGTCGCGCTGCTCGTAGACCCAGAGGCCCCCGATGCCGATGGCGGCGGCGACGAGCGAGTCGGCATCGTCGGCCGCTTGGGCGGACCGGGCGGCGGCGGCATAGAGCTCCCGCGCCGCGCCCAGGTGGCCGCGGTCGTAGGCGGCCCGGGCCGACCGCAACAAGGCGTTCGTATCGGCCGCCTCTCCGATGAACTCAGGCGAAACCGCCATTTGACCGAGCGTACTTTGGCTGTGCCACGCCGTGGCACGGCAACGTCACGCTGAGTAGGGGGAAAACCAACCGAAAGGGGAAATCCCGTGGCCGTACGCGATGCATTGAAGGAGAAGGTCCAGCCCTACCTGGGCCCAGGGGAGACGATCAACTCGATCTTCGTGGCCCAGACCACGAATCCGTGGCTGCTCGTCATCTCCTACTGGATCATGTTCATGAAGGACTCGTTCCGGGTGGTGGCCGTGACCGACCGCCGGATCCTGGTGTGCAGCACGGGCCGGATGAGCGCCAAAGAGGTCAAAGGTGTCCTGCGGGAACTGCCCCGCTCCACCACCATCGGCCCGGCCAAGGGCCTGTGGTGCAAGACCGATGCCCTGGGTGAGCGCATGTGGGTGGCCAAGAAGTTCCACAAGGACGTGAACCAGGCTGACGCCGCCCGGCAGGGCGTGGCCTGAGTCTCGTGGGGGGGAGGGAGGAGGGCATCCATGACCGACGGTGAGAACATGACCGTGGACCACCCGGATTGGCCGACGATTCGCAACGGGGCGTTCGAGATCGCCAGTGCCCGGCTGCAGACCCGCTACGACGGGATCAGGAACGGCATCGACGGATTTCGCGATCAGGCCGACACCCTGGTCAAGGAGGTGTTCACCAAGCCGCCGGGAAGCATGAACATCGCCGGCGCCCTCTTCGACATCGCCATGATCGCCGTGAGTTTCTGTATCCCGGAGGAGGCGCTGATGGCGGCGCTCATCGTCGAGGCGGTGAACAGCGCTCGGGAGATGAGCAAGATCGATTTCGAGGCCTACGAGGAGATGCACAAGGAGTTCGTGGCCAACAGCATCGAAGAGGCGGTTACCCACTGCACCGCGCTGACGAAGGACACGGCCGAGAAGACGGCGGTCGCCGCCCTGCAGGCCAAATCAGCTGCCGTGGAGAAGCTGAACCAGGCGCTGGACGAGTACATCACCGCTCACCCGACGCCGCTGCAGGCCACCGATCAGGACTACAAGGCCCTCTCTGACGGGCTCGGCTTCCAAGAGGAGAGTGCCCAGGCCATCGAGGACGAGCTGGTGAACAAGATCTTCCCGCCGTTCCGGTTCGAGGTGGAGAGGATCACCGCCCAGCGACACTTCTTCCACGACCTCGATCCGCAGGAGCGCTTCCCCTTCCTCATCCAGAGCGTGGCTGAGCAGGGCACCGACCCCCTGGCCTTCCTCAGCCTCATAGGCGCGGATCACACCGAATATGACCCGTACCTGGAGATATACCGGAACGAGGGGGCGGCCTCGGCGTTGTCGCATTGGGAGCAACACGACCTCGGAGCCGGCAGCGAAGCTCCCTGACCGTCTGAGGCCAGCTCTGGACTGTCCTTGAAGATCTCGGTTAGTTCGAGCGACCTTCGATGGCGTGGCGCAGATCGGAGGCCGGCGCTGATGCAGCGAGCCTCCGGTCGACCGAAGGTCCTCTAGGACGACTTGCTCATAACCGGGGGCGAGATTGGCGATGTCGGCGATCCGGAAGCGCCGACCCCTATAGTCCACGACTCTATAAACTTTATAGCAACAGGTGAAATCTCAAAATTCCAGATGATCGACTGACACTTCGCAACTCTTCGCCGCTAGAGGACCGTCGGCAGAAATGGGCGACAACTTGACCCCTTCATCTACTCATCTACCTCCCATTGAAGAAATGTGCACCCTTAACGAGAGCACTGCGGACACGTGTTCCGGCCCAAGGTAAAAGGCGATTCAGAGCCCCTGGATGCGCTGGAAGAGGCGTGGGATAGATTTTGGGACGAATCCGTCGCTCGGATCCTCCATTAGTCGCGTCAATCACGATCCCTTCTATCCGGTAGGCCGGTTACGATGCTTGATGATTGCTATTGCCGGGTTCGGCCGGGGTGTGGTACCTAAGGACGAGCCATAATCTGTTCGGCACCCGGGCTCTGGTTCCCACCGACACTGGCTACTTGAGAGTCGCTCCACCCCTCTACGGGATGTGTTGCCGACCGATGTCGGAGGCGAGGGACCCAGCGGGAACGCTTTTGACGCAAGTAGCATCGACCGCCTCTCTTCCGTGCCCAGGCCCAGGCCCAGGGCCGTTTGGCGGGGGCTCCCGATCGCTATGTCAGAGGAACCCACCGGCCGGGCTGCGATTACCGGGCCGTCGGTCTTCGTTAGTCCCGACTACGGGCCCGGCATTTTGTGAAGGACCGGCAGGGCGTTGGGACATGTGCGGGGGGCCTATGCTTTGAGGGTGCTGAAGACGGTGACGAACCTTCGAAAGTGGCAGCTCGTCCGGTCGACGGGTGGAGCGTCCTCGTTAGGGACCCCGCTGCCGCCCAAGGCGTTCCGGATGGGCGGACAACACTTTCTCGACAACACCGAACTGGTGAAAACGGCTAAACGAGATGTTCAGCGGCTCGCTGATCACGGGTTGACCAAGGAGAGCCGTCTTCTCGATTGGGGTTGCGGTGCAGGTCGACTGGCCATCGGCGTTATTGAGACTTGGGGCGGTATCGCTTTCTACAACGGTGTCGATGTGCAGAAGGATCTCATCTTATGGGATCAGCGTCATCTCGCCCGACCCGGCATCCGGTTTACGTACGTCAACCTTGCGAACGCAAGGTATAACCCTGATGGTTCACCCGTGTTGCAGATTCCGGGCGACGATGGCGGCTACGACGCCCTGTATGGCTACTCGGTCCTCAGCCATATGGACACTAAGGAAGTTCACACCTACCTCGCCGAAATCCGCCGGCTGCTGAGCCCCAACGGGTTCGCTTGGGTGACCGCCTTCGTCGAACGGAACGTGCCTGACGAAGAAGAGAACCCGACCGGTTACGGCCCTCTTGAATGGAAAGGGGCGCTGCACTGCGTGCGGTTCGAACAGTCCTACTTCGAAAGACTTATTGCTGAGGCGGGGCTACGGGTCGATCTGTTCGAACACGGTGATGAAACCGACGGTCAGTCGCTCTACGTGCTTCGTCATGCGTCGGGCGCGATGCCGTAGCCGGCGCCGCGCATCATCGTGCCTGTAAGCGGGCGTGGT
This sequence comes from Acidimicrobiales bacterium, assembly GCA_035551615.1. Taxonomy (GTDB): domain Bacteria; phylum Actinomycetota; class Acidimicrobiia; order Acidimicrobiales; family Palsa-688; genus JAKCDU01. The sequence goes on along the minus strand of DASZNC010000125.1, from coordinate 3,460 downwards.
GGAGGTGGTCCGCTCAGATAACGTCACTGTCTGTGCGGATTCTGTTTATTACGAAGACATTCAGTGACAATCAGTTGGGAAGAACACATTCGCTGCACCTGATCGCTCGGTACTTGGGCTACGAGACAGCGGTCAGGACTGTATCCGCTGGCGAGATCTGGGAGCCGCTACTCAGTGATCCTTTCGTTGATGTTTGTCGCGTGGTGTCCATGGATGAGATGGTCGAGGACGCTCGTAGGGCGGACCTTCTCATTGCGGTCAAGGTCCTACCCGGTAGCTTCGGGGTGGCCCGCAAGGTAGGGAAGATAGCGAACCGGCCTGTACTGCTTGATGTGGACGACCCGGACATTGAGGCCACCCTGTTGTGGAACCGGCCATGGGTCCGGGAGATGGCGAAGTCGGCTCATTTCTACCGGGGCGAACTACTTGGGATCGCCGCTCAACGCCTGCCGGCGAGGCGGTACCCCACCATCGTGTCAAACCCGGTTCTGCAATGCATGTACGGCGGCCACATCGTGCCTCACGCACGGGAGGACATCGGAGTGGGAGCCGACTACGACAAGAGCGGGTCCTTGACGGTGGCTTTCGTGGGTACCGACCGACCGCATAAAGGGCTCGATCTCCTTCTTGAGGCGGTCGGTGGCCTTAACGACCGGTGGGAACTTGTGGTCACTCAGTCGGCTCCCTTCGGTGCTCGCCCAGGGGTGCACTGGGTAGGCCCGACCGATCAACAGACCGGGATGAGGATCACCAAGGAAGCCGACGCCATCATTCTGCCGTCGAGGAGTTTCGGCTATGCGCGCGGGCAGGTACCGATGAAGCTGATCGACGCGATGTTGGCAGCGCGGCCGGTAGCCGTCAGTGGGGTAGGGCCGCTGCCGTGGGTCATCGGAGATGCTGGAATGGCGTTCAAACCGGATTCGGTGGCTGCGATTATGCAAGTGATGCTGCGTCTCGAAGACGTCGATTTGCGCTCCGGGCTCGGCAGCGCCGCTCGTGAAGAGGCGCTGAAGAGATTCACCCCAGCGGCATGTGCTCCGGAGTTCGAGAAAGCAGTTGAAGCCGCTGCCAGCTGAGGATTAGACGGTCGTGGTCCAGTAGTTGGCCACGTTGACCGTCACCCTTTGGGTGCCGTCCTTGCTGGCGTTGGCCCACGCCTGTCTGGGTGGTGACGACCACCGGCGCGGCCGCGATCCGCACGTCCAGCGGGGCCGCGTCCCCGTCCGTGACCACGGTCCCGACCGCCGCAGCTACGGCAACGAAACCCGCAGTATGGACGCTTGGTAGCCATCGAGGACGTTGGAGTCTCCATGTCGAACCCGTCCAAATGGCCTACATCTGAAGAATAAGACAATACGGCCGGTCGCGGAGAAGGGTCGCTCAAGGAGCATTTTCTGCACGTCGATTCTCCTCAGGTGACGAAGTTCGATAACAAGGATCGCTCTACGCCGAGCGACAAGAACGGAAGGCGGTTGCGGATCCTCTCGCTGTGCCTAGGACCAGCAGCCGTTGTAGCTTTACTCGTGACGCTCATTCCGCTGATGGGGAAGGGTGTTCGAACTCCGGCGGCCTTAGCCAGCACCGCAGCGCCAGCCGAGGGATTGGTTCTGAAGGCGCTCGGTTCGACGGGCGGGGTGCGGTTGGCGCAGCCGATTGTGGGTATGGCGGCGACGCCGGATGGCAAGGGCTACTGGATGGTGGCCAAGGATGGCGGCATCTTTGCGTTCGGCGATGCGCGTTTCTTCGGTTCGACGGGCGGGGTGCGGTTGGCGCAGCCGATTGTGGGTATGGCGGCGACGCCGGATGGCAAGGGCTACTGGATGGTTGCTTCCGACGGCGGCATCTTCTCGTATGGCAAAGCGACTTTCACGGGCTCTGGGCCATCTACGACTTCCCCGGTCATCGGAATTGAAGTAGCGAACGGCGGCACCGGATACTGGGAGATCAAGCAGGATGGTTCAGTAGCTCCTCACGGAACAGCGCCGAAGGTCACCTCCGCACTCCCGAACGCTCTCTCAGTCGTCGCTGTTGCAGGACAGCCGAGCAGTGCGATCGAACTGGCTTATGTCACACCAGATGGTCAAGTGTTCGGCGGAGCCGAGAGTGTCAGGACGACATCGGGCACGGCCAACACGCACACCTCCGGTGGGGCATCACCCCCCACGTCTGCATCGACGCTGCCGATACCAACCACGTCAACGGTTCCACCTGGAGCGCCACCCACGACATCGATCGTCCCGCCAACGACGTCCTCCGGCACATCTGCACTCCAGTTTGGTGCCTACGTAGGCGCAGGAAATCCGGAGGGGATGGCAAATCTAGATTCACGAGTTGCTAGGCCGCTCGGCTACGGATCGGACTATTTCGATGATCGCTCCTGGAGCGGCATTGATGACGACATATGGGCTATCGATCTGTGGAACAAAGCAAATGTCCCGATGATCTGGGGTGTGCCTCTCTTTCCCATCACGGGCAACTACTCCCTGATTCAAGGAGCAACCGGCGCTTACGACAATTACTTTACGACCTTAGCTGACACCCTCGTTGCGAACCATCAAGGAAACAGCATCCTCCGACTAGGATGGGAATTCAATACAAGCACCTCGCCATGGTATGCAGCGAATCAAGCAGACACCTTTGTGTCGTACTGGCGCCAGATCGTGCTCACCATGCGGGCGGTACCAGGTCAGCACTTCAAGTTCGAATGGAATCCTTCGATCGGCGACTCAGGTGCAAGTGACGCGGCAATGGGGAATTTGGCAAGCTATTTTCCTGGTAGCGCCTATGTGGATTACGTCGGCGTCGACATCTACGACGTAGCCTATCTAACCTATCCCGGAGAAGCGAAAGTCTACCAAAGCTACCTGACGCGCAACTGGGGATTAGAGTGGCTGCAAGCATTTGCGCAGGATGAATCCGAGAACATCATTCTTCCTGAGGTTGGGTTGGGTTTTAACCGAAGCAGCATGGCATCGGGCGGCGACGATCCAGCCTTCATTAACGACATCGTTACATGGGCCAACTCCGTGGGGGCAGACGGCCTCGTCTACTGGGACGCCGGCTCATCTTCTATCGAAGCTGGAAACAACCCCAATACCTCGTCATATATTGAAAAGACATTCTAGACCACGACCACCCCAAGTAGAGATCGCCGATGGCATCACCAAGTGAGCCACCGGCCCGCTGATCGGCCCTCCGCTCGGGCAAGGCTTACACCCAACGGCCACTAGACTGGTATCTAGTAGCGGGTAATCAGCGTCTTGCCCCGGCACTTGAGGCGACGCCCAGCCCAAGTCGTCCGAGAGGAATTGATGGGAACTAGATGTCTCAACCGTACGTTCGCCGGGTATGGAAGTATCGATCATCGCTTCCCTTTGCAATTCGGCTTCTGACTTCTCGTGTAGACCACGGCTTGGTATTTGTACAAGGGAAGTGTCCTATACTTTATGCAAATGGAATG
>DASZNC010000124.1:0-16855 GCA_035551615.1 Acidimicrobiales bacterium | reverse complement strand
GGGCCGACGGATCGATCTCAAGACAGGCTGACCGTCAGCCGGTTATCGAGTCAGACCCGACCCTGGCGAGCCGACCGTACGCCCCCACCACAACCGTCATGGTGGATGCCCCAACCAGCTCTACCTACATCCTCCCTGCCGGTTAGTGTCGCGACAAATACGCGGCAAGGACCAGCGCTAGTGCTGGGCTCCTTCCCCCTCAATCCCCTGTAACTCGAATGCCGAGGTTACGAGAGCGAGTCGGCTCCTAAGTGAAAACGGCATCCTCATGCACCATCCAAGACCTGACTTTGCGCTTTTGTGGTGGAGGTGACCGGATTTGAACCGGCGACTTCTACGATGCGAACGTAGCGCTCTTCCGAACTGAGCTACACCCCCGGAATGGGAGACCTCAGGCTAGCGCAGCCCGGACGATCGGTCCGGACCACGACGGGCCCATCGGCAGGTCAATGGCCTTCCAGCGCCCGGCGCAGCCGCAACTGCATCATGGTCGTTGTCACGTCGCTACGGGTGCGCTCGAGCACGGCTCGGAGGGCATCGGCCGTGCGGCGCAACCCACCCGTGAGGGCGTCGGGGAAGTCAACGCCCACCAGCACCTCGTACACATCCTCCATCGTCGCCACCAGCCGCTCAGCATCTTCGGTCTGATCCTCCCGGAGCCGGTCGAGTAGGTGCCGGCGCAGTTCCGAGGCTGCCTCGGCCAGCCCGTTCAACCACGCTGGCACACCTACTGCCAGTTCTTCCGCGCTGGGCAAATGGGCCCCGGCGACCAACGCCCGGGTCAGCACCGCCTCGGCGAACTCCTTCTCGGCATCGTGCAGGAACCCGGCGTAGGCGACGGCCGGGAAGGGAGCCAGCGCCTCCTGCGCCCTGCGGATATGGCTCTGGGCATCGGCTACGAAAGCAGCCGCCCGCTCGTCATCCAGTCGGTGCACCGAGCGGATGGCGCTGCTCGAGGCCCGGATGGCCTGGCGGCACGCCGGCAATCCAGCTTCACGGGCCGCGTTGGCGGCGGCCAGCTGTCGGGAGGCGGCCTCGACCAGGCCCGGCAGATCGGTGCTCAGTTGGCGGCGCGACGCAGTTCGAGATCGCCGTAGCCGGCGGCGAAGTCATACGTGACCCGAGCCCGGGGCACCGGCCGCTGGGCGGGCATGTAGCGCAGCTTCATCTCCCGCTCGGCCGCCTGGTTGCGCATCCGGATGAGGACGGCCACATAGCTGCCGAGGAGCAGGTCGAAGAGGACCTGAGCCGACCACATGATCGACATACCGGGAACCAGGGCGATGACCAGCGAGCCGAGGGCACCGGCCAGCAGGGCGAAGAACACGTCCCGGCGGCGCTTCTGGGTCTGCCGGCGGCGCAGGGCGACCGTGTTGGCCGCCATGGGCCGGGTGCGGACCGAGGCGCGGGTCGGCGAGGAGCTGGTGGTCAGGAGGCCGGGAGAGCGCCGGGACGGGCCGTCGCTCAGCCGGTTGGCCGGGCGGACCGTCGTGGGCGAGGTGCGCTGCAGGACATTCAGGTCACGCCGGAAGCTGCCGACGGAGTCGCCGAACGTCGTCGACGTGCGGTTGCGCAACCACGAGATGAGCAGCGCGCCCCATACCAGTGCGAGTAACAGCAGAACCACGGTGGTCAAGACTCCTCGGCCTACCCTTCGAAGTAAGGGACCGTAAGCCATGACGCGCCCAAAGTGGTGGATCCCACCTCGAGTTCACACAAGCCATCAGGTCCAGCCGGATTAATTTAGGGCTGCAAAAAACGTGCTGGGCTTCAGCAAATCTTCAAGATTCGAACAACCTAGTCGACCGGGGGGAGGCTGCCAACCCGAACGGTTTGGCGGCCACTCAGCGGGGTAGGACGGCCCGGTCAGTCGATCGGGTCGTCGTCGCTCTCGCCGCCGATCAGGGCGTCGATGTCGTTGTCCAGATCGTCGATATTGGGCATAGGGGTGTTCACCAGAGGCATCGACAGCTCGCCCGGCGGACGCCGCCAGTGACCGCTACGGCCACCGGTCTTCTCCCACAGCGCCAGTTCCCCGATGATCATCGACCGGTCGGCTGACTTGCACATGTCATAGATGGTGAGGGCGGCGATCGAGCAGGCGGTCATGGCCTCCATCTCGACGCCGGTGCGGTCAACTGTCTCGACCTGGGTCTCGACCTCCACATAGTTGTCGCCCAGGTTGAAGTTGATCGTCACCGCGCCGACCAGCAGGGGATGGCACAGAGGGATCATCTCGGCGGTGCGCTTGGCCGCCTGGATGCCGGCGATGCGGGCCGCGCCCAGGACGTCGCCCTTGCTCATGGCGTTCGAGGCGACCTTGCCGACCGTCGATGACAGCATGAACACCTTGCACCGGGCGATGGCCCGTCGGTGCGTCGCCTCCTTCGGTGTGACGTCCACCATCCGGGCACGACCGAGTGGATCAAGATGGGTGAGGCCGCGGTCCGACATGGGCCGAGTCTAGCTACCCACCTATCTGGCTCATGCTCCGATCGGGTCGGATGAAGTGGACCTGGCCGATCGAGTGCCCGGCCCACTTCCGCCCCACCTCCGCCTCGATCGCCACGGCCAGGTCGTCGTCGGTGGCACCGTTGCGCAGGAGGGCCCGCAGATCGGTCTCCCGCACCGAGAACAGGCAGTTGCGCAACTGGCCGTCGGCGGTCAGGCGGATGCGGTCGCAGCTGCTGCAGAAGCTCCGGGTCACGCTGGCGATGACCCCGACCCTCCCCCGCCCGTCGGCATAGCGGTAGCTCTCGGCCGGTGCCGACGGCTCGGCCGCCCGGCCGTCATCGCCGAGGAGGGGCCACTCGGCCGCCACCGTCTGGATGATCTCTGACGCCGGTACCACCTGGTCGGCCGTCCACTGGCCGCCCCCGTCGAGGGGCATCCACTCGATGAAGCGCAGCTCGACGCCGTGGGCGCGGCCGAAGGCGGCGAAGTCCAGGATCTCGTCGTCGTTGACACCACGGACCAGCACGCAGTTGAGCTTGACCGGGTCGAGCCCGGCCGCCACCGATGCCCGGATCCCGTCCAGCACCTGGTCGAGGGCCGGGCGCCCGGTGATGGCGGCGAAGCGGTCGGGGCGGAGCGAGTCGCACGAGATGTTGATGCGCTTCAGCCCGGCCCGGGCCAGGTCGCCGGCCAGGTGGGACAGCGACGCCCCGTTGGTCGTCATGGCCAGATCGACGCCCAGGTCGGCCAACCGCCGGACGAGAACGGGCAGGTGGGCCCGCACCGTCGGCTCGCCCCCGGTGATGCGGATGCTGTCGAAGCCGTAGCGCTCCACACAGATGCGGGCGATGCGGGTCAGCTCCTCGTAGCTCAACAATTGCTCGCGCGGCATCCAGATCATGCCCTCGCTGGGCATGCAGTAGGTGCAACGGAAGTTGCACCGGTCCGTGATCGATATGCGCAGGTCGCGCACCGTCCGGTTGTGGGGATCTACGAGAGGCTGGACCACTTGGCCTACCAGCCTACGGGGTCAGCCGGAGAACACTCACGGTGTCGCCGCGGCCGACGTCCACGCCGGGCGGGGCGACGGCCAACGCGTCGGCCTGGGCCATGGCGTACAACTGGTGCGAACCCTGCCCGCCGGCACTGGTCACGCGGAGGCGACCCTCGTCGTCGAAGCGGCTCACCACCCTCACATATCCGGTGCGCCCGTCTCTACCGGCCCGCCATCCGTCATCGTCGACGATCCCGGGTAGCGGCCGGCGGTGCAGTTCCCCGGCGGCCATCCCGGCCATCTGCCGCAGGCCGGGCCGGGCCAGCAGCTCATAGCTGACCATCGACGACACCGGGTTGCCGGGGAGGCCGAAGACCGGGGTGCCACCGATCACCCCGAAGGCGAACGGCTTGGCCGGGCGGATGGCGATCTGCATCCACTGCATGCGGCCGATCCGGTCCAGGACAGCCTTTACGTAGTCGAAGTCCCCCATGCTGACGCCTCCGCTGGTGAGGATGGCATCGCAGCTGGCCGCCGCCCCGGTGAGGGCCAGCTCGATCACCGACTCGTCGTCGCGGGCGATCCCCAGATCGACGGCGGTGAAGCCGTCCCGGGTCAGCAGCGATATGAGCGTACGGCGGTTCGAGTCCCGGATTTGGCCGGGCGCCAGCTGCCCCGGCCCCTCGACCAGCTCATCACCGGTCGAGAGCACACCGACGACGGGCCGGGGGACGGCGCTGATCCTTTGACATCCGACACTGCAGAGGACGCCCAGGTGGCCCGGTCCGAGTCGGGCGCCGGCGGCGAAGACCTCCTGGCCGGCGGTGACGTCCTCGCCGGCGGCGCGGATGTGCCGCCCGGCCACCGAAGGGGCCAGGACCTCGACCGTGGTGCCGTCGGTGCGGGTGTTCTCCACGATGGCGATGGCGTCGGCCCCGTTGGGAAAAGGAGCACCCGTCATGATCCGCAACGCCTCCCCGCGCCCGACCACCTGATCGGCGGCCCGGCCGGCGGCGGCGGTGCCGATCACCGCCAGGCGCACCGGGTGGTCGGCATCGGCGCCCGCCACATCCGCCTCGTGCACGGCGTAGCCGTCCATGGCCGAGTTGCGGAACGGCGGCACCGATTCGGCCGCAGCCACGTCCTCGGCCAGGATCAGGCCCAGTGCGTCGGCGACGGCGAACTCGGCCGGCGCCTTCGGGTCAGTGCCGGCCAGGACGATGGCCTGGGCTTCTTCGAGGGTGATCAAGCGGGACGGACCACGTCTTGCAGGAACGCCCGGAAGACGGGGCCCAGGTCGTCGCGCTCGAGGGCGAAGTGGACCATGGCCTTGAGGTAGTCGAGTTTGTTGCCCACGTCGAAGCGGCCGTCGGCGAACACGTGCCCGAACACCTTCTCCGAGGCGGTCAGACCCATGATGGCGTCGGTCAGCTGGATCTCTCCGCCCCGGCCCGGCTTGGTGGCAGCGATGGCCTCGAAGATGCCCGGGGTGAGGACGTAGCGCCCCAGCACCCCGAGGTCGGACGGCGCCTCGTCGGGATGGGGCTTTTCCACCAGCCCGGTGACCTGCACCAGGTTCTCCGACACCGGCTGGGCCTCGACCACCCCGTACATGGCCGTCTCCCGGCGGTCGACCTTGCGCAGGCACAGCACCGACCCGCCGGTGCGCTCGTGGGCGACCAGCATCCCGGCCAGGATCCCGGACTTCGGGTGCATCAGGTCGTCGCCCAGCATGACCACGAACGGCTCGTCGCCCACGTGGCGGCGGGCCATCCCCACTGCGTGGCCCAGGCCGCGGGGCTCACCCTGGCGGATGAAGTGGATGTCGGCCATCCCGGAGATGGCCCGGATGGCACTCAGCTCGGCTTCCTTACCGCCCTGGCGGAGCAGCTCCTCGAGTTCGACCGACCGGTCGAAATGGTCCTCGATGTCGTGCTTGCCGCGTCCGGTGATGATGAGGATGTCGGTGATGCCGACGCTCACCGCCTCCTCCACCACGTACTGAATGGCCGGCTTGTCCACGAGGGGAATCATCTCCTTGGGGACGGCCTTGGTGGCCGGGAGAAAGCGGGTCCCCATGCCGGCGGCGGGGATGACGGCTTTGCGCACCGAGGAGGCCATGGCGCCTTTTCTACCACCCGCCCCGTAAGGCAAACCGACCGGCCTTCCGATAGACTTAGCAGTCGCAACCAGAGAGTGCTAAAGCCGTCCCGGAGGGCCAGAGTCCGATGCCGACCTACGAATACGCCTGCAAGAGCTGCGGTGAGCATCTTGAAGTGGTCCAGTCGTTCAAGGACGCCTCATTGACCACCTGTCCGAACTGCGGGGGGGACCTGCGCAAGGTGTTCGGCAACATCGGCATCGCTTTCAAAGGCAGCGGTTTCTACAAGACCGATAGCCGCTCGTCGTCGTCCAAGACGTCGTCGGCCACGGCCGCTTCCGGGTCGTCGTCGTCCTCGTCGTCGTCGGATTCGGGCTCGTCGACATCGTCATCCGACTCGGGATCGGCATCGGGTTCGGGCTCAGGCTCGTCGTCATCGTCGGATTCGGGGTCGTCATCTACCGCATCGTCGGGCGCCTCGACCTCGTCTTCGGACAGCAAGGCGTCGTAGCCCACCGCACTTCGTGTGCGAGAAGGTATCTGGCCTCCTTTCGGTCACGGTCAGCGCGTCCACAGCTTTTCCACGCATTGTGTGTAGTGGCGCAGGTCATGGCTTGGCCGGGCACCCGACCAGGTGGTCGTCGACCACGCCGACCGCCTGCAGGAAGGCGTAGACGATCGTGGTCCCGACGAACTTGAAGCCCTGCTTCTTCAGGTCCCGGCTGACCTCGTCGGACAACTCGGTCCGGGCCGGGACCTCGGCCATGGATGTCGGGTGGTGGACCACCGGTCGGCCACCCACCTGGGTCCACAGCCAGTCGGCGAACGAGCCGTGGGCGTCCTGAACGGCGAGGAAGGCCTGGGCATTGGCCACGCTGGCCGCCACCTTCAGGCGGTTGCGGACGATACCGGCGTCAGCCAGCAGGGCCTGGGTCTCGGCCTCCCCGTAGCCGGCCACCACCACCGGGTCGAAGCCGTCGTAGACCTGCCGGTACCGGTCCCGCTTGGCCAGGATGGTTGACCACGACAGGCCGGCCTGCGCCCCTTCCAGGATGAGCATCTCGAACAGGTGGCGGTCGTCGCGGCTGGGCCTCCCCCACTCGGTGTCGTGGTAGGCAGTCATGGCCTGCGAGGAGGTGGCCCAGTGGCAGCGGGATCCGGTGACTTCAGTGATGGACCCGAGGGTAACGACCCCCTGAGACGGTTATCCGGCGACGGCGTCGGTGCGGCGGGGCAGCACCCAACCCGGGCGGGGGAAGTGGCAGGTGTACCCGTTCGGGTAGCGCTCGAGGTAGTCCTGGTGCTCCGGTTCGGCTTCCCAGAACGGGCCGGCGGCGGCCACCTCGGTGACCACCCGGCCGGGCCACAGACCCGACGCCTCGACGTCGGCGATCGTGTCCTCGGCCACCCGCCGCTGCTCGTCGTCGGTATAGAAGATGGCCGAGCGGTAGCTGGCGCCCATGTCGTTGCCCTGGCGGTTCTTGGTCGTCGGGTCGTGGATCTGGAAGAAGAACTCGAGCAGGTCCCGGTACGACGTCTGCGCCGGGTCGAACGTGATCTCGATGGCCTCGGCGTGGGTGCCGTGACGGCGGTAGGTCGCGTTCTCCACGTCCCCGCCGCTGTAGCCGACGCGGGTGGCGAGCACCCCGGGGCGTTTGCGGATCAGGTCCTGCATGCCCCAGAAGCACCCACCGGCCAGGATCGCCTTCTCTGTTCGGTCGCTCACCGATCTACCTCCGTCTCGATATGGGGCGGGAAACTCAGGGGGCCAGGTTACGCCCGGTCGCCCCGATAGCCGGCCCCGTATCGTCAGAAGACCGGACCCAGCTCACCCAGGTGCAGGGGCGCATCCGGCGGCCCGTCAGCCAGGTACCTCGGCAGCTCATCGGGCAACCACGGCGGGATGATCCGCTGGCCTTCTGACCGCATGCGAACGAGGTCGGCGACCGTCCACCACTCGAAGCCGGAGAAGGCCATGGCTTCGAGCATCTCCAGCCCGCTGGGCCGGTAGGTCGTCGGCCCGGAGCCGGTCCAGCGGGCCACGTGGATGTGCTCCAGCTGGTCGAAGCGCAGGCCGGCGAAGGTGAAGCGGGCGTCGTGCTGCCACACGCACGGCCCGACCTCGATCTCGACCAGTCCGGTCTCCTCGTGGATCTCGCGCCCGGCCGCGACGGCACTCGACTCGCCGGGGTCCATCCCGCCGCCGGGCAGCTCCCACCACTGCCCTTTACCGGGGTTGAACGGGTCGCGCGACCGGATCAGGAGGACCCGGTCCTCGCTGTCCAGGACGACGGCCCGGGCCGCCTGGCGGCGCGTCGGTGGCAACCGGCCCGGACCTACTCGCCGCTCATCGAGATGTCGGACAGGGCCAGCGTGAGGCCCGATGCCGACGACGGCAGCCGCTCGAGGTCGTTGCCCACGGCCACGACACCGGAGAGCATCCGCTGGATGGTCGAGGCGATGGTGAACTCCCGGACCGGGCCGGCCAACGCCCCGCCCCGGATCAGTACCCCTTCGGCGCCGACCGAGAAGTCACCGCTCACCGGGTTGACGCCGGAATGGATGCCCGACACCGACTGGACCAGCAGCCCGTCGCCGACCTGGGCGTATATCTCCTCCGGCGTCAGCTCACCGGGGGTGAGTGACACGGCCCGGGCGCCGGTACCGGGACCGCTCTTGTACCCGGCCCGTACCGCCGATCCGGTCGAGGCGGTGCCGGCCCGGCGGGCGGCATAGGTGTTGTAGAGGAACATGCGCAGCTCGCCGCCGTCGATGAGGACGTTGCGGCGGGTGGCCAGGCCCTCGGCGTCGTAGGTCGCCGCACTGTAGGCGTCGGGGTCGGTCGGGTCGTCGACCAGGGTGAACCCGTCGACGGCGACCGACTCACCCAGCCGCTCGGCGAACAGCGAACGGCCCTTCAGCACCGACTCGCCGTCCAGGGTGCCGGCCAGGATGGCCAGCAGGGTGGCCGTGATCCGCGGCTCGAGGACGACGGTCAGGTGCTCGGAGCGGGGCTTCACCGCCCCCAGCAGGCGGGTGGCCCGGAGCACCCCGTCGGCCGCCGCCTGCTGCAGATCGAGATCGGCCGGGCCCCGCCCCACGCTGTAGCCGGAACCGGTCTGGGTCTCGTCCCCTTGGCCGGCGATCACGTCGGCGGCCAGGTAACAGGCCGTGCGCCGGGTGGAGGCGGCGATACCGGTGCTCGACGCCACCGCCGACTCGACCGCCGTGTCGCCCCATTCGGAGGATCGGAGCTGCCGGATCCGGGGGTCGCCGGCCCGTACCGCCCGTTCCAGTTCGATGGCCTGGGCCACCTTCTGGTCGCTCGGGAAGGCGGCCAGGTCGTCCCGCCACAGGTCCAGGTGGGCAGCGTCCACGCCGTCGGGCTCGGCCAGGCCGAAGTACTCGTCCTCGGTGGCGAAGCCGGCGTTGTCACGGGCCTCGTCCAGGGTCTCGGCGATGACGTCGGCGTCCAGCGAGCCGGCGTAGGCGAAGCCCTGCCGGCTGCCGGTGACGACCCGGATGCCGATGCCGGCCGACTCGGCCGACGACAGCGACTCCACCTCGCCCTCGAAGATCACCACGCTCGTCTCGCGCCCGCGCGCCACGAACGCCTCCACCTGCTCGCCGTCACGGGCCCACCCGGCCACCTTCTGGGCCAGCTCGAGCAGCTCGCTCATCGAGCCCCCGCCCCGGCCACTCGATCCGCACCGATGATGCGCTCCACCAGTCCGCTCATCTGGCGGTGCCGCCGACGGTCAGGCCGGTCACCCGCAGGGTCGGCTGGCCGTCACCGACCGGCACCCCCTGGCCGTCCTTGCCGCACGTGCCGGGGCTGCCCATGGCGAAGTCATTGCCCACCACGTCGATGTTGCGCAGCACCTCGGGGCCGTTGCCGATCAGGTTGGCGTCGCGCAGCGGCTCGGTGATGCGGCCGTCCTCGATCAGGTAGGCCTCGGTCATACCGAACACGAAGTCCCCGCTCGCCGTATTGACCTGGCCGCCCCCCAACTGGGCCACATACACCCCGTGCGGCGTCTGGCGGATGATCTCCTCCGGGTCCTCCTCGCCGGCCAGGACATAGGTGTTGGTCATGCGGACCATGGGCAGATGCTGGTAGCTCTCCCGGCGGCCGTTGCCCGATCCGGGCCGGCCCTCCTTGCGGGCCCGCAGCCAGTCCCACATGTAGTCGGTGAGGACACCGTTCTCGATCAGCACGTTGCGCTGGGCCGGGTGGCCCTCGTCGTCGATGGCGAGGGCGCCCCACTCCGGCCCCATGGTGCCGTCGTCGATCAGGGTCACCAGCGGGCTGGCCACGAGTTCCCCCACCTTGCCGGCGAACACCGATGAGTCCTTGGCCACCAGATCGGCCTCCAGGCCGTGGCCGCACGCCTCGTGGAAGAGGACACCGCCGCTCCCCTGCTTGATCACGACCGGCACCCGACCTGAGGGAGCCGGGCGGGCGCTCAGCTTGGTGATGGCCCGGGCCGACGCCGCCTCGGCCAGCTCCTCGACCGACACCCGGTCGAACAACTCGAAGCCGATGGTCGCCCCGACCGACTCCCGGCCGGTCTGCAGGCCAGCATCGCCCGACGCCACGCTGGACACGGCGAAGCGGGTCTTGACCTGGTCGTCGCCGGCCAGCACGCCTTCGCTGTTGGCCACCAGGATGCGCCGGCGGCTGTCGCCGTACACGGCGCTCACCTGGCGGATCTGGCTACCGGCCCGACGGGCCGCCTCGTCGGCCCGGCGCAGCAGGGCGACCTTGTCGGCCTTGGCCACTGTCTCCGGGAACACCGAGACATTGGTCGGCGCCGGCGCGTCGACCCGCGTCAACGCCACCGTCCTCACGCCCCCGCCGCCGCGCCGGGCGGCGGCGGCCGCCGCCTCCGCCGCCGTCCTCAGGCCGGCCTCACTCAGATCGCTCGTATGGGCGAACCCGGTGGTCTCGCCGGACACCACCCGGATCCCGGCGCCCCGTTCGCGTCCCGACGCCAGGTCCTCGACCCGCCCGTCATCCAGGCGGGCGCCGGTCCCCCGGCGGTCCTCGGCGAAGATTTCGGCGAAATCGCCCCCGCTCCTCAACGCGGTGCCCAGCACGCCCCCGATCACCGCTTCGTCGATCAGCATCTCGCTCCTCTTCCGGTTCCTCCGGTGCCGGCGACACCGGCACTGGACCATCGTGAGGGTACCCGCGTAGCGTGAAAAGCCGTGACCCTAACGACGGGACTCTGTGCTCAGGTCGAACTCGAGGTTTCCGAGAACGACACGGCGATCGCCGTAGGGTCGGGCGACGTACCGGTGCTGGCCACGCCCCGCCTCATCGCCCTGTGCGAGCGGGCCGCGTGCGACGCCCTGCTCCCCCACCTGACCGACGGGCAGACCTCCGTCGGGTTCCGGGCCGAGATCACCCACCTGGTGCCGGTTCTGGTCGGCAGCCGGGTGACGGCGGTGGCCTCGTTCGAGCGGACCGAGGGCAAGCGCATCGTGTTCAACGTGACGGTCACCGACCGCTGCGGCCTGGTCGCCGCCGGCAAGGTCGTCCGGGTGCTGGTCGGCAAGGACGCCTTCATGGAGAAAGCCCGCTGATTGTGGTCAATTCACCGTCACTATGACGGTGAATCGACCACAATCAATCCGCACCGGCGGACCGCCCCCCGACCGCCGCCGCCGAACACCAAGCCGCCGACCGCCGGCCCCCGCCCACCCTTCGCCCCGGCCCGGCGCCGACCGGTCCCCCGCCGCGACCTACGAGATGGTCACCGGCGTGCCCAGCGGCAGCATCCCGGCCAGTTTGCTGATCACGTCGTTGGGCAGCCGGACACAGCCGTTGGACGCGGCCTGGCCGATGGACCACGGTTCGTCCTGGCCGTGGATGCCGATCTGGGCGTCGCCCCCGTTGAACACCGAGTAGGCGTCGGAGAACTCGCCCAGCCCGAAGATGTACGGCCCGTACGCCCCGGCCGGGTTGTCCGGGCGGATCAGCTCCCACACGTAGGTGTCGTCCGGCGGGGTCGGCGTGGTGGACTTGCCCACCGCCACCGACGTGGTCAGCACCGCCTTCCCGTAGTTGGTGATGGTCAAAGTACGGGCGCTCAGGCTCACCGCCACCCGGTAGAAGGTCTCGCTCAGGCTGACACTGCTCTGCGGCACCCAGCCGAGCGACCCGTTGGGCCGCACCGGGAGCTCCACGTGCAGCCAGGTACCCGCTCCTGAACCGGACACGCCGACGACGGCCAGCACGTTGGCCGCGCCGAACGGGTCGTTAGCCGGCAGCGTCCCGGCCACCTTGCCCGCCGGGCTCGACCGGTAGGCCAGCGGCCCGGACAGGGTGGCGATCAGGGCCGGCGGCGGGCCGGCGGCCGTCGTCACCGGCGACCGGGGGGCGGGGGCCGGGGGGCTCGGTGTCGGGTCCACCGCCGCCACCGCCCGTCCCTGGCCCTTCTCCTGGAACGGCGACGGGACCATCAGGGCCGACGCAGTGAGGGCGGCCACTACGAGCACGGCCACGCACGCAGCGAGCGCCTTCACCTGGCGGGCCCGGTTCCACCACATCGTGCCCCAATCCTCTCATCCCCACCTGGGTCCAGCCAGCCGCCGTTAATCTGCCTGGGTTGTCTCAACCCCCGCCCGCTGAAATCGACGAAGCCCGGCCCGTCCAGCGCACTCATTGGTGGCGCGAGGTCATCATCGTCGCCGCCTTCTACGGCCTGTACACACTCGTCCGCGACCTGCGCGGCGACAAGCCGGTATCGGCCGTGCAGGCGTTCACCAACGCCCGGCGCATCATCCACCTCGAGCGGTGGGTCGGCATCTTCCACGAAGCCGACGTCCAGAAGGCGTTTCTGCCGGCCCGCTGGTTGATCCGCCTGTGCGACGACTACTACGGGTCGGCCCACTTCATTGTGACGGTGGCTGTCCTGGTGGTCATGTTCTTCTGGTTCCCGACCAAGTACCGGGCCTGGCGCAACTCATTGGCCCTGACGACCGGGCTGGCGCTGGTCGGCTTCTACTTCTTCCCGCTGATGCCACCGCGGCTGCTCCCGCCCGGCTACCACTTCGTCGACACCCTCGAGCAGATCGGCGGCCTCTGGAACTTCTCCAGCGGGCCGGTCAACGACGTGTCCAACCTCTACGCGGCCATGCCCAGCCTGCACTGCGCCTGGGCCGCATGGTGCGCCTGTGCCCTGTCCACCGTGGTCCGGCCGGTGTGGGGCAAGGTCCTGCTCTTCCTGTACCCGGCGTTCACCATCTTCGCCGTGGTCGTGACCGCCAACCACTACTTCGGTGACTGCATCGCCGGCCTGCTGCTGCTCGTCGTCTCGGTCCTGATCGCCCGGCCGGTGACCGGCGCCGCCGACCGGAGGGCCCACCGCCGGGCCTCGGCCGCGGTCCACGACGCCCACCACCGGTCCGACGTCGTCGCCGCCGACGCCGCGCCGTGAAGCTGCCCGAGGCCGTCGTGCGGGTGGCCGGGCCCGTCGACGCCCGGCTCGACCAACTGTTCAAGGACGAGGTCGACCGCTGGTCCACCGTCGACGTCGTCCTCGAAGCCCCCTTCGCCGCCCTGCGCGACTACGTCATGGCCGGCGGCAAACGCCTGCGCCCGGCCTTCTGTTACTGGGGTTTCGTGGGCGCCGGTGGCGACCCGGCCGATCCGGCGGTGGTGGATGCCGGCGCCGCGCTGGAGATGCTGCACACCGCCGCATTGGTCCACGACGACATCATCGACGGGTCCCTGCGCCGCCACGGCTCGCCCACTGTCCACGTCAGATTCGAGGGGATGCACAGGTCAAAGGAATGGGCCGGTGCCGCCCACCGTTTCGGTGAAGGTACGGCCATCCTGGTGGGCGACCTGGCCCTCGTCTACAGCAGCCGGCTCCTGCTGGGGGTACCGGCCCAGGCGGCCGCCGTCTTCGAGGAGATGCGCCTCGAGGTGAACGTCGGCCAGTACCTCGACATCGTCGGGTCGGCCGAAGGGGTGGGCGGCGACGACGCCGTCGACCGGGCCCAGCGGATACGTCGGTACAAGACGGCCAAGTACACGATCGAACGGCCCCTGCACCTGGGCGCCGCCCTGGGGGCGCCCGACCGCCTCGAGGCGTTGGCCGGGCCGCTTTCGGAGTTCGCCCTGCCGCTCGGCGACGCCTTCCAACTGAAGGACGACCTGCTCGGGGTGTTCGGCGATCCCGAGATCACCGGCAAACCGGTGGGCGACGATCTGAGGGAGGGCAAGCCGACCATGCTGGCCGGCTTGGCCGCCCGGCGGGATCCGTCGTTCAACGACGGCTTCGGCGATCCCGGGCTGGGGTCCGACGACGTGGCCCGCCTCCAGGCCATCATCGAGACCACCGGGGCCCGGACCGAGGTGGAGGCGGCCGTGGCCGAACTGGTGAGCCGGGCCGAACGGGCGCTGGCCTCGCTTCCCCTGATTCCTGCCGCGGTCGCCGCCCTGGGGGATTTGGCCCGTTTCGTGGCCGGTCGCAACCGCTGAATACCGCAGCGCGATGTAGCCTCGGTCAATGCTCCTGGAGTCGATCAGCTCGCCCACCGATCTGGCCAGGTTGAACCACGACGAGCTGGAGACCCTGGCCGCCGAGATCCGCGCCTTCGTCGTCAACACGGTGGCCACCAACAAGGCGGGCGGTCATCTCGGGTCCAACCTGGGCGCCGTGGAGCTGACCATCGCCCTGCACCGGGTCTTCTCCTCGCCGCGCGACATCCTGCTGTGGGACACCGGCCACCAGGCCTACGTGCACAAGCTGCTGACCGGGCGCCAGGCGATGTTCTCCACCCTGCGCCAGTCGGGCGGTCTGTCCGGCTACCCGTCCCGTGCCGAGTCGGTGCACGACTGGGTCGAGAACAGCCACGCATCGACCATCCTGAGCTACGCCCACGGCCTGGCCGCCGGCGTGGCCCGCAGCTCCAGCCCGGACCGGCGCGTCGTCGCCGTCATCGGCGACGGCTCGATGACCGGGGGCATGGCGTTCGAGGGCCTCAACAACCTGGGCCACAGCCAGAGCAAGGTCGTCGTCGTGCTCAACGACAACGGGCGCTCCTACGCCCCGACCGTCTCACGGTTGTCGGAGAGCCTGACCAAGATCCGCCTCCATCCCGGACTCAGCTCGATGCGGGGCAAGATCGAGGACCGCCTCCGGGATCTGCCGGGCGTCGGCAACTTGGCCTACAGCAGCCTGCAGGGCCTCTACTCGGCCGTACGCGAGGTCATCGAGCCGCCCGCCTTCTTCGAGGCTCTCGGCGTCCGCTACGTCGGCCCCATCGACGGCCACGACGTGGCCGGCATGGAGGTGGCCCTGGTGCAGGCGGCCGAGTTCGAGGGTCCCATCGTGGTCCACGTCGTCACCCGCAAGGGCCGGGGCTACGCACCGGCCGAGGACGACGACGAGCGCTGCCTGCACGACGCGCCGGTGTTCGACCCGGCGGTCGGCCCGGGCGACGATCCGCACGCCCTGAAGGGGTACACCCAGGCGTTCAACGAGGCCATGCTCTCGGCCGGCGACCGCTACCCGAACCTGGTCGCCATCACCGCGGCCATGCCCGGCCCGACCGGTCTCCTGCCGTTCGCCTCCCGCTGGCCCGACCGCTGCTTCGACGTGGGCATCGCTGAGCAGACGGCGGTGACGTCGGCCGCCGGTATGGCCATGGGCGGTCTACGCCCGGTCGTGGCCGTCTACTCCACGTTCTTCAGCCGGGCCTTCGACCAGGCCAACATGGACGTCGGGATGCACGGCCAGCCGGTCGTGTTCGCCCTCGACCGGGCCGGGATCACCGGCCCGGACGGTGCCAGTCACCACGGTGTGCTGGACATGGCCCTCTGCCTGCGCATCCCGGGGATGAGCATCTTCGCCCCGTCGTCGGCCCAGGAACTGCCGGTCATGCTCGACACCGCCCTCGAGATGTCGGGCCCGTCGGCCATCCGCTACCCGCGCGGTGCCGCCCGCCAGGTGGGTCCCGACCAGGTCGGCTCCGGACTGTCGGCCCGCCTGGTCCATCGCAGTGAGAGCCGCTCGGTGTGCATCCTGGCCGTGGGCAAGATGCTGGAGGCGGCCGAGGAAGCGGTTCAGCTGCTGGCCGCCGACGACATCGACGCCACGCTGTGGGACGTCCGGGTGGTCCGCCCGCTCGACCCCAAGATGGTCGTCGACGCCGGTCGCCACGACCTGGTCGTGACCGTCGAGGACGGGGTGCGGGCCGGCGGCGCCGGCTCGTTCATCGCCGACGCCGTGGCCGACCTCAACGAGACCCGGGTGGCCCCGCCGTTCCTGGTCCTGGGGGTGCCGACGGCCTACGTCCCGCACGGCTCGCAGGACCAGATCCTGGCCCAGCTCGGTCTGGACGGGCCCGGGATCGCGGCGGCGGTGGCCAAGGCCCTGCCCCGACCGGCCTGATGATCGACACCGGTAGCCACCTGTCGGCGCTGGCCGCCGACAGCCAGGCGTTCGCCGATCTGGCCGAGGGTGGGTTGGACCGCGCCGTGCCCACGTGCCCCGACTGGAAGGTGGCCGACCTGGTCGGCCACCTGGGCGGCGTCTACAGCTGGGTCATCCTGGCCGTCGAGGGCGGCGGCGAACGACCGGCCCGGTCGCGCGAGCGGGCGCCCGAGGACCCGGGTGCGCTGACCGGATGGTTCCGGGGCCGCCGCGACGCCGTCATCGACGCCCTCACCAGCCGCCCGCCCGAGGACCCGGCGTGGGTGTTCCTCAAGGGGGGCAGCACAGCCGACGTGGCCTGGTGGCGGCGCCGGCAGGCCCAGGAGACGGCCATCCACCTCTACGACATGGAGTCGGCGGTCGGCACACCGGGCGCCATCGACCCCGAGCTGGCGGCCGACGGCATCGACGAGATCCTCACCGTGTTCGTGGCCAACTACCCGGGCGGCCGGCAGGCCGCCGGCCTCGACGGCACCCTCCACGTGCACTGCACCGACGCCGAGGGCGAGTGGATGCTGTCATTCGGCCCGTCCGGCACCGAGGTCCGCCGGGAGCACGGCAAGGCCGACACCGCCGTCCGGGGCCCGGCCTCGGACCTGTACCTGTGGCTGTGGAACCGGGTTCCCCTGGCCACTGAGAGTCTCGAAGTTTTCGGACGCCGCTCGGTCGCCGAGGCGTGGACCGAGGTCAAGCTCTAACCCGGCGGCTCGGGCAGGCGGTCGAGGAGGTGGGGACCCTCATTGGTGGCCTTGTTGACCTGGGAGCTGACCGGATAGGCCTCCAGTAGGCCGTCGGCCGCCGGCTTCATCAGCCCATCGACGACGTCCACAGGTGTCGCCGGGTCCAGCCAGGCGG
>DASZNC010000123.1:0-3114 GCA_035551615.1 Acidimicrobiales bacterium | reverse complement strand
GACCGTGATCGACTCCGAGTCGTGGGTGACGACCTCGGCTAGCACACCCTGCGTGGAGTCGTACTTGAGCAGGTGGGCGTTGGTCTCCGGCGGGACCAGGTCATTGACCCCGACGATCAACAACTCGTTGGCGCCCGGATTGGCCTGCGCCTGCTCGAGCGCCGAACGCACGAAGTTGCGGCCTATCCGGCCGAAGCCGTTGATACCTACCCGTACAGTCATCGATTCTCCTTCCCAGCCTGCGCCCGGCACCACCGGCGACGTAGGTCGACTGACAACTATGTCAGCCCCGACAGGACGGCGGCCAACCCCGCGGCGTCGTGCCCGAGCCCGTCCGGCCGGGCGAGCGGCGCCCGCACCACCGGGACACCGTGCACCCGCTCCGGTCCGTCGGGGTCGGTGCCGGCCACCATCACATCGATCGGGATGCCGTGGTCGAGCACGGCCCGGAGGTGGTCGGCCTCTCCGAACCCGCTGGTCTCCGGCACCTGGGCCCGAAGATTGCACACGTAGATGCGGCCCGAGCGGCGGGCCCCGAGGGCGGCCCGGATGCCCGGGACCACGGCCACCGCCAGCACACTGGTGTAGAGCGAGCCGGGGCCGATGACGACCTGATCGGCGGCGGCGATCGCCTCCAGGGCATCCGCCGGCACCGGTGTGTCGGGCGGCACGATGGACACGCAGCTGATGGGATCGCCCGTCTCGGAGACGGCGACCTGCCCCAGCACCTCACGACCGGACACCTCGGCTTTCAGCACCACCGACTCGGAGGTGGCCGGCACGACCCGGCCGATCGTGCCGAGCAGGCCGCCGGCCAGGTGCAGGGCCTGCCCGAAGTCGCCGGTGACGTTGGCCAGGCCGGCGATGATCAGGTTGCCGAGGGCGTGGCCCTCCAAGTCGCCGCTGCCGGCCGGGAAGCGGTACTCGAACGCCGGCGCCCACGCCGAGTCGTCCTCGGCCATGGCCACCAGACACCGGCGCAGATCGCCCGGCGCCGGGATGCCGGCGATCTCCCGGAGCCGGCCGCTGGAGCCGCCGTCGTCGGCGACCGACACCACGGCGGTCAGCGAGCCGGCGTAGAGGCGGGCGGCCCGGAGGGTGGAGGCCAAACCGTGGCCGCCACCCAGCGCCACGACGTCGGGGCCGTTCACCGGCTGATGTCCCGATGGAACACGGCCGCCCCGAACCCGTGGTTGCGGATCCGCCCGGCGATCTCCTCGGCCAGCACGACCGACCGGTGGCGGCCCCCCGTGCAGCCGACGGCGACGGTGACGTACGCCTTACCCTCGTGCACGTAACAGGGCAGCAGGAAGGCCAGCAGGTCGTCGATGCGGCCCACGAACTCGTCCGCCTCGGAGGACGCCAGTACGTAGTTGCGCACCGGTGCGTCGAGGCCGGTGAGGTCGCGCAGCTCGGCGACCCAGTGGGGGTTGGGCAGGAACCGGACGTCGAACACGTTGTCCACGTCGGGTGGCAACCCGTACTTGAAGCCGAACGACACGACCGAGATCTGCATGACCTCGTCGCCGTCCTCCCGGAAGACGGCCACCAGCCGGTCCCGCAGCTGGTTGACGTTCAGGTCGCTGGTGTCGATCACCAGATCGGCCGACTCGCGGATCGACGCCAGGCGCTGGCGTTCGTCGGCGATGGCCTCGAGCACCTTCTCCCGGCCCAGCGGATGCCGGCGCCGGGTCCCTTCGAAGCGGCGTACGAGCACGTCGTCGCGGGCGTCGAGGTAGAGCGTGCGGACATCGGTGCCCCGGCGGCGCAGCTCGTCGACCGCCGGTGCCAGGTCACCCAGCTGGCTGGTGTCCCGGCCGACGACCAGCACGACCTTGTCGCGGCCGGAGTCGGGCTTCTCGATGAGAGAGGCGAAGTCCAAGATGAGGGCGGTCGGAAGGTTGTCGACCACGAACCAGCCGAGATCCTCGAAGGTGGCACCGGCCTGCGAGCGCCCTGCGCCCGACATGCCGGTGATGATCACGAAGTCGGCCATCTCCCCTTCATTGTGCCGTGTGCTTCTCCGCTCGCAGCGCCAGCAGCCGGGGGATGGTCGCCGCGTCGCGGTACTCCGCGGCCCGGGCCAGGAAACCGGGCGGTGGAGCCGGCTCCTCCATCCGGGTCAGCAGGAGGCCGGAACCGGCCATGGCGTTGATGTAGCGCGACAGGGGACGATGGATGAACGGGATCCATACGCCCTTCTCGACCTCCTCGAAGGAGTTGTCCTCGATCAGGTAGGGCCCGATGCGCCAGTACTGCTCCTCCAGGATGGTGTCGTCGATCCAGCCGGAGCCGGGCGTCTGCAGCAGCGGGTGGTTGAGCAGGAACAGGAACCGGCCGCCGGGCCGCAGCACCCGGGCCACCTCGGCGATGGCCCGGTCCACCTCCTCGATGTGCTCGAACACCAGGCAGGCGACGACCGCATCGAAGGTTCCAGCGGAAAAAGGAAGCGCCGCCGCCCCGGCCCGCCCCACCTTCACTCCCCCGCCGCGGCGGGCCGCCTCGACGACCTGAGCGGCCGTCGGGTCGACGCCGACCACCAGCTCGGCATGCGGCGACCGGGCCGCCAGCCGGCCGACCTGGCCCTCGCCGCAACCGACGTCGAGCACCCGGCCGGCGCCCTCCAGCCACGACGCCAGCATCGGCAGGATCTGCTCCTCGTACTCGGCGTCGGCCCCCTCGGTGAATCCGGCCTGCCACCACCCGGCATTCTCTTCCCAGAGGGCGTCGCCATCCGTGGTCATCAGATTCTCTAGAGCGAGTACGGGTTGGCCGGTGGCTCCAGGAGTGGACCACCGGTCGCGCCGGGGACCCCACCGGGGGCGAAGCCGTCGTCGCCGGGATCGGCAGCCGCTTCGGGTCCGTCGCCGCCGAGCAGGGGGCTGCCGTCGTCATCCACCGGGCCCTCCCCGTCCGGTGGCGGCATCTGGTGCGGCGCCGGACGGATGAGCACCAGGCGCTGGTGGGCCACGCGGATCAGGGTGGCCGCGATCAACAGGTACAGGCTGGGCAGGAGCACCCGGAAGGCGGCGACCGGGTGAGGCGATGAGGGGCTGAACACCCCCGGTCCCATGAGCCGGAACAGCTGGTAGACGGCCACGATCCCGGCGCCGA
>DASZNC010000122.1:0-8442 GCA_035551615.1 Acidimicrobiales bacterium | reverse complement strand
TCGGCCGCACCCCGGCGGTCCGTCCGTGGGACCTCCTGCTGGTCCCGCTATTCCTCGCCGTGATGACCTGCTACGGGCTGTACCGGCGCGGTCGCCGGCGGTTGGTCGGCTCATCTTTCCCCGATATCAGCCACCTGGCCCACTCGCTGATCGTGGCCGGCGTGCTCAGTCTGGTGGCCGGCGCCGGCCTGGCCAAGATCACGGGCTACCGGTCGCCCGACGCCTGGGAGATGGCGACGGTCGGTGTGTTCGGCTTGATCCTCGTGACCCAGGCGCGGGCCGTGGCCCGGTTCCTGGAGCGACGCGGGGAGTCCGCCGGGTCGCGGGTCCTGATCGTCGGGAGTGGGGTGGTGGCCGGCCACGTACTGGCCCGGCTGGCGACGCTCCGGGGTGTCGATATCGTCGGGTGGGTCGACGACGACCTGCTGCCCGGGCCGAAGTCCGACATGGTCGGAATCAGTCGGCTGGGCGGCCTCGATGAGCTGGCCCAGGTCGTTTCCAACTGGAACGTCGATCACGTGGTCGTCGCCTTCAGCCCGGCCGGAGGTTCCACTCTGGCCGGATTGCTGCGAGAGCTCTCGGCGGTAGCCCGCATCTCGGTCGTCCCCCGCCTGTTCGATCTGCTCAGCGTTCGTTCCCACGTCGATGATCTGCGGGGCCTCCCCGTGGTGGACGTGGCACCGCCGGCGCTGGGGCCGGCCGATCGCTTCGCCAAGCGGGTCCTGGATGTACTGGTCGCCGGCGCCGGATTGCTGGTACTGCTGCCGGTCATGGCCGTCATCACCTTGGCGGTCAAGACCACTTCGCCGGGTCCCGTCTTCTTCTCCCAGGAGCGGACCGGACGGCACCGCCGACCGTTCCGAATCCACAAGTTCCGGACGATGACGGCGAACGCCGAAGATGACAAGGCCGGAATCTGGAACGACGTGGATGGCCCGCTCTTCAAATCCCGACGGGATCCTCGCATCACGTCGGTCGGTCGGTTCCTGCGACGCACCTCCCTGGACGAGATTCCCCAGCTGTTCAACGTGCTCAAGGGCGAGATGAGCCTGGTTGGACCCCGGCCCTTCGTCCCTGGCGAGTCGCGTGAGATCAACGGGTGGGCATCGCGCCGCTTCGACGTGCGGCCGGGCATGACGGGCTTGTGGCAGGTGTCGGGCCGAAATGACCTGCCTTTCGACGAGCTCTGCCGGTTGGACTATTCGTACGTCGCGTCGTGGTCGTTCTGGTGGGATCTGCATATTCTCTGGCAGACGCCGGCATGGGTGTTCAGGTCCGATGGCGCTTATTGATTCCCACGCCTACGCCCCCGTTCCTTCCGCCCCCCGACGACTGAGGGCGCTCTCCGAGGCAACGGATCGCCAGACCCTGTCGGCGCCGGCGGTCGAGTTGGCCATCGTCGGGTTGGGCCCTTGGGGGCTCTGTGTGCTGGAGCGGGCCGTTCATCGCGGTCGGGCGACGGGGGCGAAGGTCACCATTCACGTCGTGGAACCGGGACCGCCTGGTGGTGGGGTCTACGCGGCCGAGCAGCCCGACTATCTGATCCTCAACAACCCGTGCGGTCAGCTGTCGCTGCACGCCGTGCCGGACGGAGGCGACACGCCGCCGTACGGACTCGGACTCTACGAGTGGGCGACCGGCGAGGGCTACCACTGGTTCGGCGAGGACTGCCGGCCGCAGCCCGGCGGTCGGCCCGTGGAGCCGACCGACTACCTGCCCCGCCGGGTCATGGGCCGGTATCTCGAGTGGTTCTACCGGACCCTCACCTCCAACCTGCCCGACGGGGTCCGGGTCGTGCACCATCCCAACCAGGCGGTGGATATCCGGGCGGCGGAAGCCGGCGGCGAGATCGTCCTGCTCGACGATGGCCACCAGATCGACGTCGACCATGTGGTCCTCACCTCCGGCCACACCGCCAACCGGCCGTCCGAGGCGCCGACCACCCTCGTCGATCCGTATCCGGTCAGCGCCTACGAGAGCGATTTGGCCCCCCGGGCCAAGGTGGCGATCAGCGGCATGGGGCTGGTGGCATTCGATGTGGTCACCGCGTTGACCCTCGGACGGGGCGGTCAGTTCATCCCCACCGAAGAAGGACTCGTCTACCACCCCTCGGGCGCGGAACCGGAGATCTTCCTCTACAGCCGGTCCGGTAACCCGTACTGCGCCAAGGCGGCCCACGGATCGGACCCGACGGGCGACTACCGACCGGTGATCTGCACCTCCGAGAAGCTGGCGGCGTTACGGTCGTCAGTGGCCGGGGTGGACTTCCGGACGCAGGTCCTCCCGCTGATCCAGGCCGAGATGGAGGTCCGCTTCTACGGCCACTCCGAGTTCCTGGAAGGCGGCCGGAAGGCCGCCGAGGCGCTACGCCACGCCATGGCGACCGCATGGTCGGACGGAAGCTGGGCCGAGGTGATCCGGGGCCTGGCCGAGCGGCACGGGCCATTCGACCCCGACACCCTCCTTTTCCCCGAGCATTCCCGACAGGCCGAGAGCAGCGAGGAATACGAGGAATGGTTCTACCGGTCGCTCGCCGATGACCTCGAGGCGGCCCTGGCGGTAAGTGGCAGCCCGGTGAAGGCGGCATCGGAGGTCACCCGTATCCTGCGCGACGACATCCGGGGGGTCATCGAGTTCGGCGGGCTGTCCCTCGAGTCGTACTTCGACTTCCAGACCAACATCCGCAGCCGGATAAACCGCATCGAGGCCGGCCCCCCGCCGCTGCGCTCGGCCCAACTCCTGGCGCTGATCGATGCCGGCATCGTCCAGGTGCCATTCGGCCCGGGCCCTACGGTGACCCGGACCGAGAACGGTATCCAGATCACCTCGGTGGGACTGGCCGAGGAGCGTACGGCCACGGTGCAGATGGTGATCCGCGGCCACCTCGACCTACCGTCGCTGGTCACATCGGCGTCGCCGCTCCTGTCTCGCATGTACGCCTCCGGGCGTCTCCGGGAACTGAGCTACGACGGGACCGAAGTCGGCAGCGTGTGGATCACCCCCGACTTCCATCCCTACGACGCCGATGGTCGGGTCCAGGCCAACATCTCCGTACTCGGGGTGCTGACCGAGGGAGCCAGGTACTTCACCCACTTCCTGCCGTCGCCGAAGAGCCGGCTGCGGGCGGTGCTGGACGCGTCGTCGTGTGTGGAGGCCCTACTCGGATGACCCCGGCGGCCGAGCGTTCCGGCGGCTGCGTTCTGGTCAACCTGATGCCCGATGCCGCCTTCGTGGCCAGCGAGCAGCAGTGGTTAAGGCTGATCCAGGCCACGCCCGGCCGGCGGCGCCTCATGACGATTCCCGATGAGCGGCGGTCCACGGAGACGCAGGACCACATCGACCGGCATTACCTGACGCCGTCTGGTGTGGTCGGGACCCGGGCCGACATGGTTATCGTGACCGGCTCCGAACCTGAGGTGGCCGATGTCCGAGACGAGCGGTCCTGGTCGGGCATGGTCGAGATCTTCGACTGGGCCGTTGCCCACAGCCGGTCGCTCATCCTGTCGTGCCAGGCGGCCCACGCCTTCCTGGCTCATGTGGACGGTTTGTCGCGCCGCCGGCTGGGCGCCAAGTGCTCGGGCGTATTCGATCAGCACGTATCGACCGATCACCGGCTGGCCCGAGGCCTGGGAGACGTGGTCTCCCTGCCCCACTCGCGACTCAACGATGTGGCCACGATCGAGGTGGCCCGGCACGGGTGGGACGTCCTGGTCGCGTCAGACGCCGGCTGGGGCGTGATCACCAGGAGGCTCGGGTCGTGCCGGGTAGTGGCCGTGCAAGGCCATTTCGAGTACGAGGCCGACAGCCTCCTGCGCGAGTACAGGCGCGACGTGGGCCGCTACGTCAGAGGTGAGCGGCCCGATTTTCCAGCGGTCCCGACCGGCTACTTCGACCCGGCCCAGAGCCGGGTGATCGAATCGGTGCGTGCGGACGCACTGGCCGGACGGCGGGTTGACGTCGACCTGCTGAGCAGCCGGGCGATGCGCAGTCGGTTGCGAGCTCCCTGGCAGAGCCGCGGAGCCCGTATCTTGTCCAACGTGATCGAAGAGACCCAGACCGCCGAGACCGTACTGCCGAGCTGTTGACCGGTCATCCGACGACGAACCCGTTGTCAGGCTGATGCGCGACGAGACCATCGCCATCCACGGTGGCTACGAGGCCGACGGCACCAGAGCGGTGGCGGTACCGATCTATCAGACGGTCGCCCACGACTTCGTCGACGCCGAGCACGCAGGCGCCGTGTTCGACCTCGAGGTGCCCGGTTTCCATTACAACCGGATCAACAACCCTACCAATGCCGTTCTCGAGCGCCGCCTGGCCGATCTGGAAGGGGGAACCGCGGCGCTGTTGGTGAGTTCCGGCATGGCCGCGGTCACCTATTCGATCCTGACTCTGGCCGAGGCCGGCGGCAACATCGTAGTCGCCCCGCAGCTGTACGGCGCCAACTACACCCTTCTCGCCCATGTGCTGCCGCGGTACGGGATCGAGGGCCGGTTGGCCACGGACGACCGGGCCGATTCGCTCGCCTCGCTCATCGACGACCACACCGCGGCGGTGTTCTGCGAAAGCGTCGGCAACCCGGCCGGCAACGTCGTCGATCTGGAGGCGGTGGCGACGATGGCCCACCGACAAGGCGTACCGCTCATCGTCGACAACACGGTGCCCACTCCTCTGATGCTCAAGCCGATCGCCCACGGCGCGGACGTGGTGGTGCACTCGCTCACGAAATTCGTGGGCGGCCATGGGACCACCCTCGGCGGGGCGATCATCGACGCCGGCTCCTTCCCCTGGTGTGACCACCCGGAACGATTCGCCATGTTCAACCGCCCGGAGCCAGCTTTCCACGACGTGGTCTTCGGACGCGACTTTCCCGACCAGGCCTTCGCCGTGCGGGCGCGCAGCGTGCCGCTGCGCAACACCGGCGCCACGCTCTCGCCGTTCAGCGCCTTCCTGCTGCTGCAGGGTCTCGAGACCATGGCTGTGCGCCTGGAGCGCCACGAGGCCAATGCCCGAGCGGTAGCCGCCTGGTTGGCCGCCGACCGGCGGGTCGAGTGGGTGGGCTTCAGCGGATTTCCGGACCACCCCTACTACGAGCTGTCGCAGCGCTACCTGGGTGGTCGGGTGCCCTCGGTACTGACCTTCGGCCCGGTCGGTGGGGCCGCCGCCGCGCTGGCTGTCTTCGACTCGGTGAAGCTGTTCAAGCGACTGGTCAACCTGGGCGACGCCAAATCCCTGGTCAGCCACCCGGCATCGACCACGCACCGGCAGCTGCGCCCGAACGAGTTGCAGGCGGCCGGCATCCCGCCCGAGATGGTCCGATTGTCGGTCGGACTCGAGCACATCGACGATCTGATCGAGGACCTCGACCAGGCACTGGAGACGGCGACTGCGGACAAACTCCGGCGGTGACGCCAACCGACCGGTCGGACACCGTCCTGGATGCGATCTGGAGGCACGCCCAGCAGCGGCCTGACCATCCGGCTATCCGAGAACCGGGCCGGTCCCTGACCTACAAAGGGCTCTGGGAGGCAGCCATTGCCGTTGCCGACTACCTACAGGTGCACGGAGTCGAGGTGGGGGACCGCGTTGCGCTCGCCGCCGGGAACTCAGTGGAGTTCGTCGTCGGTGCCGTAGGCACCATGATCGCAGGAGCGACATTCGTGCCGCTCGCCGAAGCCGACCCACCGGCCCGGCTGGCGACCGTCGTCGGCGACGCCCGACCGGTCGTGGTCCTCACCGGGAACGAGTTCGACGCGTCCGCCAGCCAGGCCGAAGCGTGGGGCATCCCCATCGTCCCGATAGGAGCAACAGCGGAGGCAGCGGTCGAGCGGCAGGCGCCTCCGCACGGCGGCCGGCGGGCCCCGGCTTACATCATCTACACCTCGGGAACGACCGGAACGCCCAAGGGCGTGACCATCGGTGTCGAAGCCTTCGCCCGCGCCGTGCGGGCCGCCGCCCGGGCGGCCGACGTCCAGGCGGACAACCGGTCTCTGTGCGTTTCGCCGTTCCACTTCGACGGTTCGTACTCGTGCCTGTGGCCGGCCCTGAGCGCCGGCGGGACGGCGGTGCTGCGCCGCCGCGACGCCCTCATCTACCCGAGGACGTTCATCCGGGCCGTTCTCGACGAAGGCATCACCCACTCGAGCTTCACCCCGAGTTACCTGCGCATCCTGCTCACCGACCGCCGCCTCTCGAACCTGGCCGGATCGACGCTGCGGGTCATCGCCCTCGGCGGCGAACAGGTGGTACCCGACGACATCATCACCCTCCGCCGGGCGGTGCTCGAGGTGAGGGTGGTCAACCGGTACGGACCGACCGAGTGCACCATCGCCGTGAGCCACGAGGAGCTCACACCGGAACTGGTCGCCACCGGGGTGATACCGATCGGCCGACCGCACCCGGAGGTGGGCTTCCACCTGCTCGATGACGACGGTCTCGAGATCCTCGGACCCGGCCGGTCCGGCGAGTTGTGGGTGAGTGGTGCCCAGCTGATGGACGGGTACTGGAACGCGCCAGACCTGACGGCCGGCGTCATGCGCAGGGATGTGATTCCCGGCGTGCTGGCCTATCGCACCGGGGATCTGGCCTACCGAGACGACGAAGGACGCTACGTGTGCACCGGGCGGACCGATTCGGTGGTGAAACGCCGGGGCATGAGGATCTCGCTGGCGGAGCTGACCGCAGCGGTGAGATCGGCTCCGGGCGTGACCGGGGCGGCTGCGGTACCGTTCGACGACGACGGCCAGTTGGGCATCGTCGCCTTCGTGAGCGGGACGGTGGACATGCAGTCGGTCCGCAGCCGGGTCCGGTTGCGGGTGCCCGACACCATGATGCCGGACCGGTTCATCGCCGTGGACCCGCTGCCGGCGACCGGTTCGGGCAAGGTGGATGACAAGGCCCTGCTCTCGGCCCACCGGTTGGCGCCGCCGGGCTCGAAGCCCGGCTGACCGCCTCAGGACGAGAAGACCCTCACGTAGGCCACATTCATGACCGACGGGTCAGGCGTCGACGACGAAGGAACGCCGGCCCAGCTGTCGCTCGGCGACCCGCCGGTGGTCATGGCCAGGTTGAGGAACATCGGCTCGAGGGCGTTGCTCCCGGCATTGAACGCGGTGCCAGTGGGCGAACCATCGAAGTAGTACTGGATGGTGCCGGTGCTCGACACCGACACCCCATAGGTGTTCCAGCCGGTCAGGTCGATTCCCTGGCTGCCGATCTGGCGGGAGCCATCGCCGTCGGTGCCCGACGCCGAGTGCCACGACTGATAGGCAGCCGGACCGGCGACGCTGCCGTTGGACAGTGGCTGGGAGACCCGCTCGAGGATGTCCATCTCGGCGTAGGAGATCCCCGGGTGAAGATTGCTGTCCTCGTACAGGCACAACGCCGGCCAGAGCCCGGCGGCCGCCCCCGGCATCCTGGCCTCGATCTCGACGTAGTAGCCGCCCGCCGGTGTGGCGTAGTAGGGAGCGGAGTCGATCCAGCCGTTCCCCCAGGACTTGGCGTTCGTGGGAGTGGTGGATGTGGCGGCCAGGCTGAGCCCGTTGCCGACGCTCACGTCGGCCGGATCGGCCGTGCCGCCACCGTTGTCGGAGATCGTCGCCGACGAGCCGCACGCGGCATACCAGATGCAGGTTTCCCAGTGCCGGTTGTTCAACGTCGTACCGGTGAACTCGTCATCGAAGGACAAGCTGGAATAGGTCGACCGCAGGGCGGAGGGCGTCGGCACCGGCCCCGATGGGGCGACCGTGGTGGTGGTCGTGGGGGCGACCGTGGTGGTGGTCGTGGGGGCAACGGTGGTGGTGGTCGTCGGCGCGACGGTGGTGGTGGTGGTTGTCGGCGCGACGGTGGTGGTCGTTGTCGGGGGGACGGTGGTGGTGGTGGGCTCGACGCTGGTGGTGGTGGTGGTGGGGGGGACGGTGGTGGTCGTTGTCGGAGGGACGGTGGTGGTCGTCGTCGGAGGGACGGTGGTGGTCGGCGCCGGGACCGTGGTGGTCGGGGCGACCGTGGTCGGGGTCGGCGCCACCCTCGGCTTCCGGCTCCCGATAGATGCGGCCTGCACGGTGCCCGCCTGCTCGGGAACACCGCTCACCAGTCCGGGCACGCCGTAGGGCACGACTTGGCCGGCATCGGTCACGAGGAAGTAGCCGGTCGATCCGGAGGCCGGCGCGATGCCGGCCACCTGGGCGGCAGCCGAGGAGAGCGAGCCGTGGAAGTGGGCGTCGCCGAAGGAGAAGATGCCGCCGTCGGAGGCGACCAGCCAGTAGCCGTTGCCGGTGGGGGTGGCGGCCATGCCGACGATGGGTTGGGCCAGGTGGACGCCGCCGGTGGAGCCGTGGAAGTGGGCGTCGCCGAAGGAGAAGATGCCGCCGTCGGAGGCGACCAGCCAGTAGCCGTTGCCGGTGGGGGTGGCGGCCATGCCGACGATGGGTTGGGCCAGGTGGA
>DASZNC010000121.1:0-25531 GCA_035551615.1 Acidimicrobiales bacterium | reverse complement strand
GATGCCAGCTCCTACGTGACCGGCACCGCAGTGGTCGTGGATGGCGGCTTCCTGGCCATGTAGAGGTTGTTCCTTTGACCTCTCACTCCATGGTCAGGACGATCTTGCCCAACTTCGATCCGGCGGCGAACCGCTCGTAGGCCGCGGCCGCCTGCCCGAGCGGGAACCGGTCACACACCGGGACGTGGATCCGTCCTGCCTCGATCAAAGGAAGCACCTGCGATTCGACCAGGCGGGCCGCGGCCGCTTTCGCCTCCGGCGGGCGGGCTCTCAAAGTCGAACCGTGCATGCGGGCCCGCTTCACCATGAGCAGGCCCAGGTTGATCTCCCCGACGGCGCCGGCGCCGGTGCCGATCACGGTGATGCGCCCACCTGTGACCAAGGAGCGCAGGTTGACGTCCAGGTTCATGGCGCCGACCAGTTCGAGGATGACGTCATACGGGCCGTGTTGGGCGGTATCGGCCGGGTCGATGGCGGTCGCTCCCATGGCCGCCACTTCGGGCCGCCGGTCGGCGTTGCGCACCGTGGCCACCACGCGGGCCCCCGCGGCCACACCTAGTTGAACGGCCGCCGTGCCGACCCCGCCGGCGGCGCCGTGCACCAGCAGCCGTTCGCCCATCTTCAACTCGGCCTGCGTGAACACCGCGTCATGGGCGGTGGTGAAGACTTCTGGCAGTCCGCCTGCCTCATCCCAGGCGAGAGACTCCGGGACCGGCATGGCCTCGCGCTCGTGGACCAGGGCCAGCTCCGCTTGGGCGCCCCCGCCCACCACCGCCATCACCCGATCGCCGACCTCGAAGCGGGTCGCGCCTGGTCCGAGGGCGGCCACTTCACCGGCCATCTCCATTCCGGGAATGTCCTGCGGCCAGCCGGGGGGCGCCGGATAGTGGCCCTTGACCTGGACCAGGTCGGCACCGTTGAGACCGGCGGCGCGCACTCTGATCAGGATCTGCCCGAAGGCAGGGACCGGGTCGGGATGGTCGCGAACCTCGATCCGCCCGTCGACGATGGTGGCCGCCTTCACCCCGCCAACTCTTGCAGCAGGGCGAGGGTGCGGGCCCGCTCCTCTTTGGTGCCGAACACCGGCAGGCTCAGGCGGGTGGCGCCGATCTGGCCCAGGTGGTGCAGACGGGCGGCGACCGTCTCCTCGTCACCGACCACGGCCACATCGGCCGGGCCGCCCGCTCCCTCCCTGTCCAGCATGGCCCGGTAGGAGGGGAGGTTGTTGTAGAAGCCGAATGTCGACGCCGCCTTCTCGATGGCTTCGTCCGGCTGGTTGGTCACGCACACCGGCAGTCCGACCGTCACATCCGGAGCCGGCCGGCCGGCGTCGTCGGCCGCCTTGGTGATGGTCGGGACGATGTGGTCGGCGATGGTCTTCGGCCCGACCATCCAGAGGGCGGTGCCGTCGGCCATCCGGCCGGCCAGCTTCAGCATCTGGCTGCCCAGGGCGGCGACGAGGACGGTGGGCGCCTCCGCCCCGGCCACCCGCATGGGTGCGAAGGTGCGGGCGGTGATCTCCTCGCCCTCGTAGGTCACCTTGCCTTCGTGCAGTAGTGGCATGAGCACCGACAGGTACTCGCGCATGTGGCGGACCGGGGTGGCGAACGACAGTCCGAAGGCGCCTTCGATGACGACCTGGTGGGACAGACCGATACCGAGCACCAGATGGTTGCCGGTGGCCGCCTGCACGGTCAGGGCCTGCATGGCCATGACCATCGGGTGGCGGGGGTAGGTCGGCACGACCGCTGTGCCCACCTCGAGGCCCGGGACTTCCCGCCCGATGACGGCCAGGGCGGTCAGGGCGTCGACGTCGGTGAGCTGCGGCACCCAGTAGTCGAGACCGTTCTCGTGGGCCTGGCGGGCCGACTCGATCAACTCGGTGATGGCGTTGTCAGCCCGACCGCTGACCCCTCCGTGGATTCCGATGCGCATGCCCCGGATGCTACGGGCTGGCTGCTCCCGGGCGGGTCAGCTGCTCGTCGTGACCCGGCCGGCGCCGAGCAGATTGCTCCAGTAGATGTTCTGGATGCTGACGTTCTGGCCCGTCTCGGGGGCGTCGATCATGTTGCCGTTCCCGATGTAGATGCCCACGTGGTACACGTCGTTCGGCGTCCCGAAGAACACCAGATCGCCGGGGACCATTTCCGACAACGGTATGCGGGTGGTCATGTCGTACTGGTCCTGCGCCAGGTGCGGGAACTCGATGCCGGCCTGTCCCCAGGCTCGCATGACCAGCCCGGAGCAGTCGAACGAGTCGGGCCCGGCGCCGCCCCACTGGTACGGCTTGCCCAGTTGGGCGCGGGCGTAGGCGAGCACCGCGTTCACGCCCGGAGCCTGGGTCGTGCTACCGCCGCTCCGGGGTGGGGCCGGAGGCGCGGTGGTGGGCGTAGGGGCCGGCGCCTGGGTGGTGGGGGAGGTCCCCCTCGTGGTGGCCGGGGCCCTGGTGGTCGGGGTGGTCGCCTGAACGACCGGGGCCCGGTTGCTGGCCGTCGTGGCCGGAGTAGCGGTGGTCGCCGGTGTCTGGGTCTGGGTCCCGGTGGCGGCGAACGTCGACGCCGGCAGCTCGCCCTGGGCGGACAAAGCCTGCTTCACCTGCTTCTCCTCGGCCTGCTGCTGCTGGGCCTGGACGGCGGCCACCTCGACCGCCAGTTGCCCCTTGACCTGGGACAGTGCCTGCTGGCGGGCGCTCAGCGTGATGTAGGCCTGGGTCTGGTCGTTCTTGACGTCCTTGAGGGCCAGAGCCGCTTCCTTGGCCGTCGCCGCGAGCGTCGCCTCCTGGCGGGCCTGGATGGCGAGCGTCGTGGCGTAGTTGTTCTCGATCCGCTTCTGGGCGCCGGCCAGGATGGATGCGTAGTCGACGGTCAGGGTGGGATCGATGCCCGGATGGTCGGGCAGGTTCGGGACGATGGGGGCGCCCCCGGTGATGTAGTCGAGAAGGGCCTGCTGCTTGAGGGCGGCCCGGGCGGCGGCGACGGCGGCGGCGGACGCGGTTATCTGCCGTTGCAGCTTGACCTGCTGCTGCTGCAGTTGGGTGTAGGTCAGTTGGTCGGCGTCGTAGGAGGCGTCGAGCTGGTCGAGCGTCCGGCTGTCGGCATTGATCTCGCTGGCCAGTTCCTGGGCCTGGTTCTGCAGGCTGCTCACGCCGGCACTGCCGGAGGAGGAACTGGCTGGAGCAGCGGACGTCACAGGGGTGCCGGGCGTGGCGCCGGCGGCCAGGGCCGGAACCGCCCCAGTGGTGAGCGAAACGGCGAGCGCGGCTCCGCCCGCAAGCGCCCGAGTGGCGAGGATCCGGACGGTCCGGGGCGGCTGTGCGGCTGGACGGGCGGTCAACGGCGGAATGAAGGCGCGACTTCAGGACTACTTCCTGATGTCAGCCCCTCCATCACTCTAGTCACTTCAGTCACAAGAGCAACATCGACCGGAATGGTGCCCATCTTGACCCCCAGACGCCGCCGTGCGTACGGTCGCCGCCATGACGAGTGAGCAGCACGGGGCCTTCCGGATCGAGCACGACTCCATGGGCGATGTCCGGGTGCCGGCCAGCGCCAAATGGCAGGCCCAGACACAGAGAGCCGTCGAGAATTTCCCCATCTCGGGCACAACAGTCGAGATCTCCCTCATCTCCGCCCTGGCCGCGATCAAAGGTGCGGCCGCCATGGAGAATGCCCGCCTGAAGACGGTCGACAAGAAGGTGGCCGATGCCATCAACGCGGTCGCCGCCGAGGTGGCCGCGGGCGAGTGGTCGGAGAACTTCCCGATCGACGTCTACCAGACCGGATCGGGCACTTCGACCAACATGAACATGAACGAGGTGCTGGCCACCCTGGCCACCGAGCGGCTCGGGTCGAAGGTCCACCCCAACGACCACGTCAACGCCTCGCAGTCGTCGAACGACGTGTTCCCATCGGCTATCCACGTGGCGGCCACGACCGAGATCCAGTACAAGCTGATCCCGGCGCTCGACCACCTGGCCAAGGCCCTCCGCAAGAAGAGCCGGGAGTTCAAGGCGGTCGTCAAGTCGGGACGCACCCATCTCATGGACGCCACCCCGGTGACGCTCGGCCAGGAGTTCGGTGGCTACGCGGCCGCCGTCGAGCACGGCGTCGAACGCCTGCAGGCGTGCCTGCCGCGCGTCGCCGAGCTGCCGCTCGGCGGTACCGCCGTCGGCACCGGCATCAACGCCCCCAAGTCCTTCGCCCCCCGGGTGATCAAACGCCTGGCCGAGGAGCGCAACCTGCCTTTCACCGAGGCCCGCGACCACTTCGAGGCGCAGGGCGCCCGAGACGCGCTCGTCGAGGCCTCCGGCGTGCTGCGCACCATCGCCGTCTCGCTCTACAAGTGCGCCACCGACCTGCGCTGGATGAGCAGCGGGCCCCGTACCGGTCTGGCCGAGATCCGCATCCCCGACCTCCAGCCCGGCTCGTCGATCATGCCGGGCAAGGTGAACCCGGTCATCCCCGAGGCGGTGTCGCAGGTCGTCGCCCAGATCATCGGCAACGATGCCGCCGTGGCCTTCGGTGGCGCGGCCGGCAACCTGGAGCTGAACGTGATGCTCCCGGTCATTGCCCGGAACCTGCTCGAGTCGATCCGGCTGCTCTCGTCGGTCAGCATCGCCTTCGCCGACAAGTGCATCGCCGGCATCGAGGCCGACGTCGAGCGGTGCCGTACCTACGCCCTGTCCTCACCGTCGATCGGCACCGCCCTCAATCCGTACATCGGCTACGAGGAGGCGGCCAAGGTCATCAAGGCCTCCGTGGCCGAAGGCAAGGACCTGCGCACGATCGTTCTCGAGCGGGGCCTGATGACCGAGGCCGAGGTGGACAAGGCCCTCGATGTCGAAGCCATGACCCGGGGCGGCATCGTCAAGTAGTCCCGGGCCGCGCCCGCCCACGGGACCGGCAGTCAGGCGGCCAGCGCCCGCCGGATGTCGGCGATCACCCGCGCCGGTTCGAACCGGACAGCCCGCCAGTCGTAGACGAGCACCGTCCAGCCGTCGGCGCGCAGCCGGTTCCGGCGGGCGTCGTCGTAGGCCTTGTCCTCCGGGCTCCAGTGGTAGGCGTAGCCGTCCACCTCAACCGCCAATTTCGGGCCGAGCACGAAATCGATCCGGTAGCGCCCGCCCGGGCCGGCCTGGGTCTCCCGGCTCAGCACCGGAACGTCCCAGGCCCGGAACATCCGCATGGCCTCGGCTTCCAGCACCGATGCGGCCGGTCCGCCGGACAGGCCCCGCTCGGTGAGCAGCCGCCGCAGCTGGCCCGGTCCCTTCCGACCCCGCTGCGACCGGCGGTCGATTTCTCGCTCCAGGCCGTCGAGAGTCACTATCCGATTAGCCAGGGCCCGGTCGAGGATGGGATTGAGCCGGCCGGCGTCGACCTCGGCAGCCAGATCGGTGATGGCCCGCAGCGCGTCGGTGTACGGAATCCCCCGGCGCTCCAGAATCCGGCTCGGATCGAGGTCCCGGCTCCGGTGCACGTCCACCCCCTCCAGCCGGCGCTTCCTGCCGACCGGCAAAGTGATGGCCGGCCGAGCCGGAGCCCTGTCGGTCAGGCCGAGTATCCAGGCCGCAGACGCGTGGGAGGCCACGGCCTGCGGGCCGCCTGCCAGGCACGCCGCCATCAGCGACCGGGCCGGCGTCGCTGGCGAACTGGCGACGGCATAGACGCCGTGGTGGAGGAGCACCCAACGACGGCTGGCGAGCGCGTCGGAGATCTGGTTGTCGGACAGTCCTGAAGTCAGGGCCTGCCGCCGGGTGATCACGAAGTGCTGGCGCGCCAATCGCTCTCGAATCCAGGCTTCAGAACGCGCTCTCATGCCTTTACAGTAGAATACAGTCTAACTTCTGTGGTCACGATGCCTATCTGTGGCCGATAGTGCTGCTGTAACCCCGAAAATCGACCACAGAACGCCCGACGCCACGCTCCCGTCCGCAGAAACCCGTGAGCAGCCGTGTTCAAGACCAAGCGGCCGGCCCCGGCCGGCCGTGCGGAGCGGGCGGCCGCAGGCCGGCCGAACAGCCAGGCGCTCGTTCCGCCGGCGTGAACTCGTGCCGGAATCCCTCAGATGGGCGCATTGCGGTCAAAGGAGCCGCCCCGCCCTCCCACGGCTGGGCCTACTCGGACAGGTGCTTGACCAGGGCGACCAGCCGCCGGTCCCAGATGCGCCCGATCTGCTCCAGCCAGTCGGTGGCGTCCCGGAGCGGCTCAGCCTCTACCGCGAACAGCACCTCCCGGCCCCGGCGGTCGGAGTGGACCAGGCCGGCCGCCCCCAGGGCAGCCAGGTGCTTGACCACCGCCTGGCGCGAGATGGGCAGACCACCGGCCAGGTCGGTGGCGCTGAGCGGACCGTCCTCGGACAGGCGCTCCAGCAGGTGCCGGCGGGTCCGGTCGGCCAGGGCGGCGAAGACCTCGTCGGTCCGGCCGGTCGAGGGGAACGGCGTCAGACCCGGACCGCCAGGCGGGACCCGGCCCACACCCGGAACTGCATCTCGTCGTCGAGGGTCCAACGGGCAGGGGTCGATACCGAGGCACACGCGGTGGCGTCGACCGCGACCGGTGCTTCCTCGACGGTCAGG
The DNA here is from genome assembly GCA_035551615.1 of Acidimicrobiales bacterium. GTDB lineage: Bacteria > Actinomycetota > Acidimicrobiia > Acidimicrobiales > Palsa-688 > JAKCDU01. Next base: position 18,957 of record DASZNC010000121.1, on the reverse strand, counting down.
TGGGTGGCCGACTCGGAGGACGGGTCCGGCTCGAGCACGTAGGCGACATCGGTGCATTCGGTGGCCGGGGAGTTCTCCGGCCACCAGCGGAACCGCAGGTAGCGGCCGGGCTGGACAGCGTCGATGCGCCCTTCCCGGGACGGACCATCTCCCCGGGCCGGAGTGAATCGGAGGGGCGAGCCCTCCTCGAGCGGGGTCCAGTCGATGCGGCCACCGAACCAGGTCTCCGCCTCTTCGGGATCGGTGAGCGCCCGCCACAGGCGGTCGGGGTCGGTGGGTACGACGATCTGACGCTGGATCATGGCTGAACCTCCGAACGAAAAGCGTGCAACCCTATGGTTGCACAATCGTCGCTCCGTCGCTAACCTGCAACCAAGCAGTTGCACGTAACGGAGGCATTCCCAGTATGAGCTATCTCGTTCCCACCGTCGTCGAGCAGTCGTCCAAGGGCGAGCGCGCATATGACCTGTACTCCCGGCTCCTCCGGGACCGGATCATCGTGCTGGGCACGGAGATCAACGATGCCAGCGCCAACCTGTTGACGGCCCAGCTGCTGTTCCTGGAAGCCGAGGATGCCGAGAAGGACATCTGCGTGTACATCAACTCGCCCGGCGGGTCGGTCACATCGACGCTCGGGATATACGACACGATGCAGATAATCCGGCCCGAGGTGTCCACCATCTGCCTGGGCATGGCCGCTTCCGGCGCGGCGGTGCTCCTGGCCGCCGGCGCGGCCGGCAAACGGATGGCCCTGCCGAACAGCCGCATCCTGATCCACCAACCGCACGGCGGGGCCCAGGGGCAGGCCGTCGACATCGAGAACCAGGCCCGGGAGATCGCGTTCCTCCGGCGCCGGATCGACGAGATCCTCGCTCATCACACCGGGCAACCCATCGAGCGGGTGGCCGGCGATACTGATCGCGACTTCATCCAAGGGGCGCCGGAGGCCCTCGCCTACGGCCTGGTCGACAGCGTGTTGGAGCCCCGCCGGGGCCTGCCCGGCACCGGGCCCAAGGCCGACGAACGGGAACTGGTCGCGGCCGGCGTGGCCGCGACCCCCTGACCCGGCCGCCCACGCCGCCGGCCACCCGCCACCGAAGCCACCCGCCACCGAAGCCACCGCCGGCCTCCCGCACCCCACGCCGCTCGTGATCGACGCCGCTCGCCGGTTACCGACCCCTCCAACCGCCGGCCGGAACAGCGCCCCGCCCCCGAGCGATTACCGTCGCCGGGAATGGGAACCGGCTTCCATATCCTCGTCCTGTTGCACCTGCTGTGCGTGATCGGCGGCTTCGGTGCACTCGCCTACAACGGGCTCTACCTGAACCTGGCCCAGCGCCGGCGGGCGGGGGGCACCGGTGCCGTGCTCGAGATCAACCGCATGATCTCCGGCCTGGCCGAGATCCTCGTGTACGCCGCCGCCGTATTCGGCCTGGCCGCAGTGGCGGCCAGCAACAAGCACTTCAAGTTCAGCGACGCCTGGGTGTCGGCCGCATTGGCCGTCTACATCGTCGACATCGCCATCCTGCACGCCTGGATCCGGCCCAACCAGCGGCAGTACACCGACGTGGTTACCCGGCTCGAGCAGCCCTTGGCCGACGGGGAGACGCTGGAATCGAGGACCGGCGATGTCAATGCGCTGCAGTCCTTCGAGAAGAAGGTCAGCGCCGGCTGGGGTGTGTTCAACGTGCTGGTCATCGTCGCCGTCTACCTGATGGTCTTCAAGCCGAAGTAGACCACGCCCCTCCGACCGAAACGCGGTAGGACTGTCCCATGCATCCGATCGAGCACCTCCGCTACGTGGCCCGGGCGACGGGCGCCGACCCGGCGCTGGTCGCCGCCGAGGCGGCCGAGGCGCTCGTCCAGATGGCCCGGATGCAGCCGGCCGGATTGGTGCCGGCCTGCCGCCGGCTGATCGAGCGGCACATCGCGTCCGGACCGGTGTGGTGGCTGTCGGCCCGGATGCTGCGGAGTGAGGACCCGGTGGCGGCCGGCCGCCAGTCGGCGGCGGAACTCGAACAGGACGGGACCAGCGAGGAAGTGGCCGAGGCCTTCCCGGAGGGGGCGACCGCGGTCGTGATCGGCTGGCCCGACATCACCGCCGACGCCCTGCGCCGGCGAGGCGACGTGGAGGTCCTGGTGGTCGAGTGGCGGATGGAGGGCGACCAGCTGGTCCGCCGGTTGCAGGACCGGGGGAGCGACGCCGCCCTGGTCGCCGAGTCGGGCGTGGGCCCGGCTGCCGTCGTCGCCGATGTCGTGGTGGTCGAGGCCGTGGCCGCCGGGCCGGCCGGGATCCTGGCCACCCCCGGATCGATGGCCGCCGCCGCCGTGGCCGCCCACCAGCAGGTCCCGGTGTGGGCGGTGACCGGCGTCGGCCGGGTGCTGCCCGGGCCCCTCTGGGATGCCGTTCTCAACCGGCTGGACGAGTCCGGCGTCGAACCCTGGGACCGGACCGTCGAGGTCGTCCCGGCCGCCCTGATCAGCCAGGTGATCGGGCCGGACGGCCCGGTCGAGACGGCGGTCGGCCTGGGTGCGGCCACCTGCCCGGCCGCCCCCGAGCTGTTCCGGGCCGCCGGTTAGATGAGCGAGCTGGTCGAGGACTACATCCGTCTGGGGCTCGACCTGGGCCGCCATATCGACGGTTTCGTGGACGCCTACTACGGCCCCCCGGCGCTGTCCGAAGCGGCCGCCGCCGGCCCGCCGAAGCCGCCGGCCCAGCTGGCTGATCGGGCTCGCCGTCTGCTGTCCGACCTGGAGGCCGACCGCGATCTCGATCCCAACCGGCGGTTGTGGCTGGCCGCCCAGGTGCGGGGATTGTGGACGTCGGCCCGCAAGCTGGCCGGCGACAACATCGGCTACCTGGACGAGATCGAGGCCGGATACGGCATCCGGCCGCCGGAGGTCGACACCGACCGGTTCGCAGCCGCCCACCGGCGGCTGGACGAGGTGCTGCCCAAAGAGGCCGGGGTCTCTCTGGCCGAGCGCTACAACAACTGGCGGGAGGCCCAGGTGGTGGCCCCGGACCGGCTGGACCAGGCGATCCATTCGGTGGCGGAGGACTTCCGCGAGCGCACCCGGAGGATGTTCGGCCTGCCCGACGGCGAGCACGTCGAGTTCATACTCGAGTCCAATAAGCCGTGGAGCGGGTTCAACTACTACCTCGGAGGTCTGCGCAGCCGGGTGGCCCTCAACATCGATCTGCCGGTGCTCGCCACCTCATTCGGGCACGTCATCGCCCATGAGGCCTATCCCGGCCACCACACGGAGCACTGCCGTAAGGAGGTCGGGCTGGTCCAGCGCCGCCAGTGGATGGAGGAGGCCATCTTCCTGGTCGGGACTCCGCAATGTGTCATCGCCGAGGGCCTCGCCGACCTGGCCCTGGAGGTCATCGCCGGCGACCGCCCGGAGCCGGTCATCGAGTCCCACCTCAAGCCACTCGGGATTCCCTACGACGCCGCCACCATGGCCCAGGTGGAGCAGGCCGCCGCCGACCTGGAGTGGGTGCGGGGCAACGTCGCCATCGGCATCCACGACCGGGGTTGGTCGGCCGACGACGCCCTGGCCTACCTGGAGCGGTGGGCCCTGCTGCCGAAGGCGAGGGCCGAGAAGCAGATCCAGTTCCTTCTCGACCCGACGTGGCGGGCCTACATCTTCTGCTACGCCGAGGGCGTGCGGCTGTGCCGGGAGTATGTGCACGGGGACCCGGCCCGCTTCGAGCGCCTGATCTCCGAGCAGTTCGTGCCCGCGCAGCTGGTCCCATAGCATCCGGCCATGTCCCAGCGCTCCCGCAGCCTTCCGCGCCGCTCCTGCCATGCCGTTCCCGGGTCGAGTGACAAGTTCCTGGCCAAGGCGCCCTCCCTCGGTGCCGACATGTACTTCCTCGACCTGGAGGACGCCGTCGCCCCGCTCGAGAAGGAGAGCAGCCGGGCCCGGGTCGTGCAGGCCATCCGCGACCAGGACTGGGGCGAGGCCGTGTTGTGCGTGCGGGTGAACGCCTGGGACACCAAGTGGACCTACGGGGACATCATCGAGGTGGTCGGCCAGGCGGGCGAGCGGCTGGACGAGATCATGCTGCCCAAGGTGCAGAGCGCGGCCCAGATAGTGGCCGCCGACCTGCTCCTGACCCAGGTCGAGATCAACCATGGTCTGCCGCCCGGCCACATCGGCATCGAAGCCCAGATCGAGACGGCTCAGGGCCTGATCAACGTCGAGGAGATCTGCGCCGCCTCTCCCCGCATCGAGACCATCATCCTGGGCCCGGTCGACATGTCCGCGTCGATGGGCATGCCGTCGTTGTCGGGTGGCCTGCAGATTCCCGAGTACCCGGGCGACTACTTCCACTACGTCTTCATGAAGATCCTGATGGCCGGCCGGGCCAACGGGCTGCAGGTGATCGACGGGCCCTACGTGAAGGTCCGTGACCCGGAGGGTTTTCGCGACTACGCCACCCGCAGCCAGATCCTCGGCTTCGACGGCAAGTGGAGCCTGCACCCCGACCAGGTCGGGATCCTGAACCAGATCTTCGCCCCCACCCAGGAGCAGTTCGACAAGGCCTGGGACGTTCTGGACAGCTACCGCCAGGCCACCGAGGGCGACCGCAAGGGGGCGGTCATGTTCGGCGAGGAGATGATCGACGAGGCCTCCCGCAAGGTCGCCATCACCCTGGTGTCCAAAGGGGAGCGGTCAGGCATGTCCCGCAGCGCCGACTAGGTGGTCAAAGGACCGGCCCGTTCCACCCCCGCCCCGCCCACCAGGTGGCGCCGGACGGCGCGCTAGGAGCGGGCCGCGTCCACCAGACGCCGGGCCACGACCTTCAATGCCAACGTCTCGTCGGCGCCCTCGAAGATCGACAGGACCCGGGCGTCGACGAACAGGCGGCTGACCGGGTACTCCTCGGCGTAGCCCATGCCGCCGTGGATCTGCATCGCCTCGCGGGCCACCCATTCGGCGGCCCGGCACACGTAGGCCTTGATCATCGACGCTTCCAGGGCGCCCTCCCCCTTGGCCATGAGCCGGGCCACCTCGTACATGTACTGGCGGGCGGCACAGATGATGGCCGCCATGCGACCCAGCTTGACCTGCGTCAGCTGATAGGCGGCGATCGGCTGGCCGAAGACGACCCGACCCTCGGCGTAGGCGCGGGCCGCCTCGTAGGCCGCCTGCATGACCCCGACGGCGCGGGCGGCTGTCTGCAGGCGGCCGTTCTCGAATCCCTCCATCTGCAGGTAGAAGCCCCGTCCGGCGCCGGCCGGCCCCCCGATCAGGTGGTCGCCCGGGACCTGCCAGCGGTCGAAGGACAGCTCGTAGGAGTGCATCCCCCGGTACCCGATGGTGTCGATCGGCCGGCCCTCGAGCCGGCCGCCGCCGGGCTGGGCCAGGCGGAAGCCGTGCCCGTCGGCCCGCTCCTTGGGCACGACGAAGACCGAGAGACCCCGGTGGCCCTTCGAGCGGTCGGGGTCGGTGCGGGCCAGGACCATGAGCACGTCGGCCCGGGCCGCGAACGTCGACCACGTCTTGGTGCCGGACAGCACCCAGTCGTCGCCGTCGGGGGCGGCGACCAGCGTGATCCCGGCCACGTCCGAGCCGAAGTCGGGCTCGGTCACCGACACGCCGGCCATGATCTCACCGGTCGCCAGCTTGGGCAGCCAGCGCTGTTTCTGTTCCTCGGTCCCGCCTTTGAGCAGAGCTCGGGCCAGGATCTCCGGGCGGGTGATGAGCGAGCCGCCGGCACCGAGCGATCCCCGGGACAGCTCCTCGGTGGCGATCACCATGCCCATGTAGTCGTGCTCGCCGCCGGAGGCGAAGCCGCCGTACTCCTCGGGGATGGACAGGCCGAACGCGCCCAGCTCGCCGAGACCGCGGATGATGTCCTCGGGGATGTCCTCGTTGCGGCGGTGGATGTGCTCGGCGACCGGGGCGATGCGGTCCTCGGCGAAGCGTCGGAAGGTGCCGGCGACCAGTTCGAAGTCGCCGTCTAGATGGTTGGGACCGGGCGTCGTGGCCAGTGAGGCCAGCACCTCGGGCTTGCGCCAGGCCCGCACGAAATCGAGGGCGCCGTCGAGGGCGTCCGGGCCGACCCCCCATTCTTCCTCCCGGCCGAGCACCCGGCCGGCCAGATCCCAGATGGCCTCGGCCGCGAAGGCGCACGCCAACGACGCCTCGAGCGGACCGTGGGCGCCGTAGCCGAGCGCCGCCCGCGCCGTTTCCACCGCCGCCGCCCCGTGCGCCAGGTCGTACGCCACCGCCTGGTTGGCATCGAGGCGGCCAGGGCCCATCCCGGCCAGGTGGTGGGCCGTGGTGTCGACCAGCGAGCGGGCGAGGGAGACGGCGTCGGCCGCGGCGGACAGAGGGGGGAGCGAGGTGGCCATGACGCTCGACAGTACCGACTACGCCCCGCCCGGCCGGCGGGCGACGACCGTGACCAGTGGCGGCAACAGGACCGGCGCATCGCCGGGGTCGACCTCGGTCAGCGCCTCCAGGTACTCGGCTACCGGGGAGGGACCGGCCCAGGCCGGCGCCTCGGCCCACGCGTCGACCAGCTCGAGCCCGGCGTCGCGTATCAGGGCGGGCAGCACCGCCCCCACGTCGGGGTGGCGGGCGTCGGGCATGGACAGCGGGTCGCCGTCCACCCGGCCGGCCGAGGTCACCGGCTCCTGGGCGACCACCCACCCGCCGGGGCGCACGGCCGCGCCCATCCGGCGCAGGACCAGCCCCGGCTCGTGCACGTGGAGGAGTAGGAACCGGCAGTAGGCCAGGTCGACCGGCTCGGGGAGGGTGAGCTCCTCGCCGGCCTGGGTGATGGCCACCACCTGGGCCTGGGCCGCCTCGGCCGCCGCCGCCGCTACTTCGTCGCGACGGGCCGGGTCGGAGTCGACCGCGTAGACCCGGCCGTCCCGCCCGACGATGCGGGCCAGGGCGACGGTGACGTCACCCCCGCCGGCCCCGACGTCGGCGCAGCGCCAGCCCTCCCTCAGGCCGAGGCGGTCCAGGGCGGTGGCCAGGGGCCGGCGGTAGACGTCGTTGCGCAACTCCAGTTCGATCACAGGAGGGGAACGTTAGGCCCGGATGTGTCTAGCGTGGGCGGCGATGACCACCTACGACCGCCCGTTCGGCCGCTACCTGGAGGACTTCGAGCCCGGCGACATCTACCGGCACTGGCCGGGCAAGACGATCACCGAGTACGACGACCATCTGTTCTGCATGATCACGATGAACCACCACCCGCTCCACACCAACGCCTGGTTCGCCGAGCACGAGACGGTGCAGGGTCAGAACGTCGTGGTCGGCAACCTGGTCTACAGCATCGTGCTCGGGATGAGCGTGCCCGACGTCAGCGGGTCGTGCATCGCCAACCTCGAGGTGGAGCAGCTCACCCACAAGAAGCCGACCTTCCACGGCGACACGATCTACGCCGAGACCCGGGTCCTCGACAAGCAGGAGTCGAAGTCCAAGCCGGACCGCGGCGTCGTCACGGTCGAGACGAAGGCGTTCAATCAGCGGGGCGAGGAGGTCTGCTACTTCAAACGGCGGCTCATGGTCTGGAAGGCGGAGGCGGCACCGACCCGCCGGCGGCCGTATGGCGACGATGTCTGGGATTAGATTCCTATGCCTTTGGTCACATCGCCGCCCTCCGGGGTACGAATCTAAGTAACTTCGTCGGGAGTTCATCTGGGGGTGCCTCGAATTTGGATTTGACGTTCTACGGCGTTAGGGGTTCGTGCCCGTGTCCTTCGGGGGCGAACATCCGCTACGGAGGCAACACGGCCTGCGTGGGCTTGACGTCGCCCGGCGCCGATCCGATCGTCTTCGACCTGGGCACCGGGCTGCGGTCCTTCGGCGAGACCCAGCCCCTCGACGGCACGTTCGCGGGCACCGCCCTGGTCACCCACATCCATTGGGATCACGTCCAGGGTCTCCCGTTCTTCCCGGCCGCCGACCGCGACGGGGCCCGCTTCGACATCTACGGCCCCCAGCAGGACGAAGGCGCCCTGAAGGATCTGATCGACGACTTCATGCGCCCTCCCTACTTCCCGGTCCGGGTGTCGGACCTGCGGGGTACCTACCGTTTCCATGAGGTGTTGAAGGACGACTTCCGTATCGGCGACGCCGAGGTGCTGGTGCGGCCGGTGCCCCACGTCGGGCCGACCGTCGGCTACCGCGTCAGCCTGGGGGGCAGGGTCGTGACCTACATCAGCGACCATCAGGCGCCCCCCGACCTCGACACCATCTCCGAGACGGTGCTCGAACTGGCCGCCGGCGCCGACGTGCTCATCCACGACGCCCAGTACACCCGGGCCGAGTTCGCCGAGAAGTCCCACTGGGGTCACTGCACGATCGACTACGCCATCCGGGTCGGGCGCAAGGCGGGCGTGAAGAAGCTGGTGATGTTCCACCACGATCCGTCCCACGGCGACGACTGTCTGGACCGGTTGCTGGCTGAAGCCCGGGCGTCGGCCGGACCGGGCGATCCGGAGATATTGGCTGCCTTCGAGGGCCTGCGTATCTCCCTGTAGACGGGCCGGAGGGCGGCGTTTCGGCGTGTCGGGCCTGTTCCTTTAACCGCCGATTCCCGGATTGCCGGAAAAGCCGGAAAATGGCGTCTGGGAGGGGCGGCACAATCCGCCCGAGGCTTACTTTTGGGTACCGCGGTTGGCGGACGACAGAAGGGGAGGCCCGGGTGGACACGCTCTCATTGGCGCAATCGGATGTGCTCAAGTCGGCGGACGTATCGGCGGCGCGGGAGCGCTACCGGCAGTTCCGGCTACGGAAGGTCGCCTGGCTCCTGGCCGTCGTGCTGACCGTCGAAGTGGCCATCGAGCTCTTCGGGCTGCCGTCGGTGCACATGCCGGCCGGCATCAGTCACTACCTGCCGGCCGTCATCCTCATCACGATCATGGTGATCGCCGTCACCGTTCCGCTCATGGCGATGGGCCGGTCGCCGCACGTGCTCTACCGACCCGAGGAGATCGGCGTCACGCTGAGCGACGTCAAGGGCGCCGAGGTCGTCGTCGAGGAGGTCGTCAAGACACTCAACCTGTTCCTCGCCCACCAGACGTTCAAGGACCGTATGGGGGGCACCCCGAGGCGCGGTGTCCTGTTCGAGGGGCCGCCGGGAACAGGCAAGACGTTCATCGCCAAGGCCATGGCGGCCGAGGCCAACGTGCCGTTCCTGTTCGTGAACTCGTCGGCCTTCCAGTCCCACTTCTACGGCATGACCAACCGCAAGATCAGGGCCTACTTCAAGGCGCTGCGTTCCTACGCCCGGCGCGAAGGCGGCGCCATCGGCTTCATCGAGGAGATCGACGCCATCGGCCTCAGCCGGGAGGCCATGAGCAACAGCGGAGCCGCCGGCTTCACCAGCGTCGTCAACGAGATGCTCATCCAGCTGCAATCCTTCGACGAGCCGCCGCCCAGCGCCCGGCTCAAGGGCAGCCTCATCGACCTGGTCAACCGATTCCTCCCGGCCGGCCACGTGATCAAGAAGCCGGCGTTCCGGTCGGCCAACATTCTCGTGATCGGGGCCACCAACCGGGCCCGTGACCTGGACGCAGCCATGCTGCGCCCCGGCCGTTTCGACCGCATCATCAACGTCGATCTGCCCAGCCGGGCCGGACGGCGCGAGATCTTCGACTACTACCTGAGCCGCAAGAGCCACGAGGCCGTCCTCGATGAGGACGAGTACCGCGACACCCTGGCGGCCACGACCATGGGCTACTCGCCGGTCATGATCGAGAACCTGCTCGACGAGGCCCTCGTCTGGGCTCTGCGCCGGGGCTCGGAACAGCTGGGCTGGGAGGACCTGCAGAGGGCCAAGATGACCGTCGAGCTGGGCGTGGCCCAGCCCTACGCCTACGTCGAGCGGGAGCGCATCGCCATCGCCACCCACGAGGCCGGCCACGCCGTCACCGCCTGGCTGGTGGCCCCGGACCGGAAGCTGGAAGTGCTGTCGATCGTGAAACGGAGCGTGGCCCTCGGCCTGCTCGCCCACTCCGAGACCGAGGAGCGGTTCACCCGGACCAAGTCGGAGGTCGAAGCCCTGATCCGTATCGCCATGGGCGGCCTGGTCGCCGAGGAGACGTTCTTCGGTGACACCGGGACCGGCGTGGCCGGCGACCTGTTGGCCGCCACCGAAACGGCGGCGGCCATGATCGGCAGCTTCGGTATGGCCGGCTCTCTGATCTCGATCGACGCGGCCCACACCGGAGCGGTCAACCTGGTGGCCAAGGTGCTGAGCGACGAGGTCTCCCGCCAGCGTCTGGACGACATCCTCGACCGGGCCCGCAGCGACGTGCGGGAACTGATCGGCGATCATCGCTACCTGGTCGAGGCGTTGCGCGACGCCCTCCTCGATCGCAAGGAACTGATCGGCTACGAGATCACCGACGTCCTCGAGCACGCCGCTGCCGTCCACGCCGACCGGGTCGTGGATCTGCGGGAGACGGATCCGGCCGAGATCAGGCCAGCCCCATCTGGCCGAGAATGAAGGCCTGTATCCGTGCCTCATCGCGCCACGTGTCGTAGCGGCCCGAAGGGCCGCCGTGCCCGGCGCCCAGTTCGGTGCGCAGCAGCACCGGGCGCCCGTGGTGCCCGGCGCCGACCGAACGGAGTCGGGCGACCCACTTGGCCGGCTCCCAGAACCCCACCCGCGGATCGTTGAGGCCGGCGGAGGCGTAGATCGCCGGCCAGGTGGGCCTGGCCTCCACGTTGTCGTAGGGCGAGTACGACAGCATCCGGGCGAATGCGTCGGCGTCGTGCACCGGGTCACCCCACTCCTCCCACTCGGTCACGGTCAGCGGCAGTGACGTGTCCGACATCGTCGTCACGACGTCGACGAACGGCACTTCGGCCACGATGGCCCGCCACAGGTCGGGCCGCATGTTGGTGACCGCGCCCATCAGCAGCCCGCCGGCGCTGCCGCCCCGGGCGACCAGCCGGTCGCGGTCGACCCAGCCGGAGGCGACCAGCGCCTCGGCGCAGGCGATGAAGTCGGTGAACGTGTTGGCCTTGTGCTCCATCCGCCCCTGCTCGTACCAGCGCCGGCCCATCTCGCCCCCGCCGCGGACGTGGGCGATGGCGTACACCGCCCCCCGCTCGACCAGGTTCAGCTGGATGGCCGAGAAGTTGGGATCCAGGCTGAACTCGTAGGCGCCGTAGCCGACGAGCAGGCCGGGGGCCCGGCCGTCGGCGGCCAGATCGGCCCGGGCGACGAGCGAGACCGGGACCTTGGTGCCGTCGGGCGCCTCCGCCCAGATGCGGGTCGTCTGGAAGCGGGCCGGGTCGTACCCGGGCACGAGCTGGGTCCACACCGGTTCCCGGTGCCTTCCGGCCACGTCGTAGTCGATGGAGGTACGGGGGGTGACGAGCGAGGTGTAGCCGAAGCGGTAGGTGGTCTGGGCCCAGTCCGGGTTCTGGCCGCCGAGCAGGCTGTAGGCCGCCTCCGGCTGCTCGACCACGTGCTGGTTGCCGTCCCGCTCGATGATGCGCAGGCGCTCCAGCCCGTCGGTGGCCGACCGCTCCGACACGACGGTGAAGGCGGCGAAGGCGTCGACGCCTTCCAGCTTGACGTCGTCGCGATGGGCCACGACGACGACCGCATCGCCGCCGTCCGGCCAGCGGTGAAGTTCGAAGTTGGTGGCCGGCCGCCCGGTCGCGTCCGGCGCATTCGTGAGAATCCACCAGCCGTCGCCGTCGTGGTCGGCTTCGTATTCCACCTCCGGCCGCCGCCCGATCAGCACTTCCGGCGACCGGTCCAGGGGGTGGGCGGCGTCGATCCAGCGCACTTCCGTTGAGGTCTTGCTGGCCGAGGTGATGAGGATCCTCCTCTCCGACCGGCTCAGGCCGACCTCGACGAAGAAGCGCTCGTCGTCCTCCTGGAAGAGCAGGCGGTCATCGGTCGGGGCCGTGCCCAGCACGTGACACCACACCTGCCAGGGCCGCATGGCATCGTCGGGGCGGGTGTAGAGGAACGTGCGGTTGTCGGTCGCCCAGGCCGAGCCGTAGTAGACGCCCTCGACCCGGTCGGGCAGATCGGCGCCGCAGCCGAGATCCCGGAAGCAAAGCGAGTATTCCTCCGACCCGTCGTGGTCGACGGCGTAGGCCAATAGGTGGTGGTCAGGACTCAGGTCGAATACGCCCACCGCCAGATAGTCGCCCTCGGACAGTTCGTTCTCGTCGAGGATGACCTGCTCGTCGGCCGGCGTCCCGGCCCGGGCCTGCTCGGCGATCTCGGATGCCTGCTGGCCCGTTCCGGCCGGGCGGCGGCACATCCGCGGGTACTGCCGTCCCTCTTCGGTCCGGGAGTAGTACCACCACGCGCCGGAGCGGGCCGGGGGGCCGGCGTCGGTCTCGTGGACCCGGCCGCGGATCTCCTCGAACAGGACGTCCTGAAGGGGGATCGTCGGCGCCATTATCTGGTCGGTGTAGGCGTTCTCGGCCTCCAGGTAGGCGATGACCTCGGGGTCGTCGCGATCGCGGAGCCAGTACCAGTCGTCCACCCGGGTCCGTCCGTGGGCGGTCAGGTCGTGGGGTCGGCGGGCGGCTTCGGGGGGCGGCGTAACGGCCATAGGAGGCCAAAGTACGCTGGCCCGGTGCCCAGTGGCGATCCGATGGACACGACCGATGCGTCCGGCCCGGAGGGCCCGGCCGGTGCTGGCGTCCGGTCGGTGCTCGTGACGACCGATGCGGATGCCGTGGCGGTGCCCGGTCGGATGGCGATCATGGTCGGGGATCCGGCTGATGCCCTGGTCCGTTCGGCGGCCGAGGAGATGGCCGCCGAGCTCTTCTCCCGGCCCTGACCGGCCCGGTTTCGGTCAGGCCTGGCGGGCCGGTTCCCCGTCGACGTCGACTTCGATCTCCTCGGCCGGCACCCGCTCCTCCTTGCCGGCCAGGTTGTCCAGTTGCTGGAGATCGGCGCGGGTCAGGTTCCGGTTGGTCAGGGCCCGGGGCCACAGATGCCGCTTGTACACCTCGTTGGCCTCGATGCAGTAGATCGTGATCCGGGCGTTCAGGTAAATGAGGCCGAGCAGGCCGAGGACGCTGGCGAAGCTGCCGTACAGAGGGTTGGAATGGGCCAACTGCTTGGTCAGGCCCACGCCGACACCGGTGAGGACGGCCCAGGCGACCCCGGCTCCGGCGGCGCCGGGTAGCACCTCCCGGATGCTCACGTCCTTCGGGGTGAGGATCCAGAACGACAGGGTGAAGAGCCCGACGTCGAGGACCATCGACAGGAGCGTGGACAGCACGTCGCCGCCGGCCCAACCGAGGGCCGGACCCAAAGAGGCGATGAAGGTCGAGATCAGGGCGCCGACGCCGAACATGGTGTACCAGCCGAAGCTGCGCAGGGTGCGGGGGAGGAAGCCGAGGCGGTCCTTGTTGGCGATGTTCAGCGCCTCGTCCAGGGTGAATTGGGCCGCCTGGGCCAAGCCCTGCGAACCCCAGATGAGCCCGAGTAGGCCGACGATCAGGGCGATCGGCGATCCGGAGAGGGTGCCGTTGCCCAGGCTGGGGGCGACCTGGTTGACGATGGGGTAGTCCTGTATGTGGCGCTGGATGGTGTTGGCTGCGGAGTGGTCGCCGCTCAACGTGTAGGCGACGATCGTGAAGGCCGCGAGCAGCAGGGGGAAGATCGACAGGAATCCGTAATAGGTCACCAGGGCCGACAGGTACCCGCCCCGATCGTCGCCGTACTTCTTCTGCACGGCCCACAGGAACGAGGCCCCCCGGTGCCGGCGCTGGAAGTCGTCTATGCGGTCGATGATGTGGTCCACCATGGGTGGACTTACCCATGCTGCCGCAGTGCCAATAAGGTCTCGTCCATGAAGATCGCCACGATGCTGAGCTACGCCGGGGGATTCAAGGAGTCGGCCCGACGGGTTTCGGAGATGGAGAAGGCGGGGCTCGACCTGGTGTGGGTCGCCGAGGCGTACGGCTTCGACGCCCCCAGCCTGATGGGTTACCTCGCCGCGCTGACCGAGACCGTGGAGATCGGGTCGGGCATCCTGCCCATCTACACCCGCACGCCGACCCTGCTGGCGATGACTGCGGCGGGCATCGACGCCCTGTCGAACGGCCGCTGCCACCTGGGTCTGGGCGCCTCCGGCCCGCAGGTGATCGAAGGCTGGCACGGCCTGCCCTACGACGCGCCGATCGGCCGCACCCGGGAGATCATCTCGGTGTGCCGCGAGGTATGGGCCCGGGAGGCGCCGCTCGAGCACGACGGCCGGTACTACCGGATGCCGCTCGCCGAGGGTCAGGGCACGGGACTGGGCAAGGCGCTCAAGATCATCGCCCATCCGGTGCGACCCCGTATCCCGGTGTGGATCGCCTCGCTGGGTGACAAGAACGTGGCCATGACCGCGGAGGTGGCCGACGGCTGGATCCCGATGATGTTCATCCCGGAGAAGGCCAGGGACGTCTGGGGCGACGCCCTGACCACAGGAGCGACCAAGCGGGATCCCTCGCTCGACCCGCTGATGATCACCGGCGGCGGCCTCTTGGCCATCGGTGACGGCGACGACGTGGTCGCCCTACGGGACCTGGCCCGCCCCAACCTGGCTCTCTACATCGGCGGCATGGGCGCCCGCGGCCGGAACTTCTACAACGACCTGGCCTGCCGGTACGGATACGAGAAGGAGGCCAAGGAGATCCAGGATCTGTACCTGTCGGGCAATAAGCAGGAGGCGGCCGCCGCCGTCCCCGAGGAGATCCTGCGCCTGACTTCGTTGTGCGGGCCGGCCGGTTGGGTGGCCGAGCGGGTCGCTGCGCTGCGCGAGGGGGGTATCACCCATCTGCAGGTCATGCCCATCCCGACCGGCGGGCAGACCGAGGTCGGCCTCATCGAGCAGGTCAAGGCGATGGCGGCCTGATCGGATGACGATCATCCGGATCAACGCCATCGATGTCGGTCCCGATCAGGGTGACGAGTTGGCCCGGCGCTTCGCCGCCCGGGCCGGGGCCGTCGACAACCAGCCCGGATTCGAGGGTTTCGAACTGCTGAAGCCCACCGACGACCGCACCACCTGGTTGGTCCTGACCCGGTGGAAGGACGAGCAGTCGTTCAACGACTGGGTGGCCTCGCCCGCCTTCGCCCACGGGCACCGCGGGGCCAACGCTCCCTCCGGTGATCGGCCGGTGGCCGTGCACAGCGAATTGTGGAGCTACGAGGTCGCCGACCTGAGTTAGTGCCGCCTGCCGGGTGGTGGTTATGCTCCTCGGCATGCGCCCTCAGATCCTGAACGCGCCCGGTGAATTCCTGTTCGCCATCCTGATGGCCGCTTCCCCGATCGTCGGCTCCATCTGGGTGGACCCGGACGTGACCAAGTGGATCGTGTTCGGCGTTGGCGTGGCCATGACGCTGGTGACGATCGCCATCGCCTTGCGCCCGGTCAAGACCTCGAACAGCTAACTCCGGGCCGGAACCTCGTTCCGCCGCAGGTCGATGATCACGGCCTTCGGATCGACGGCCAACAGGTCAGCCATCCCCTCCTCGATGCCCTGGGCCAGCAGGTGGACGTCCTCGGCGGTGTCGTAGTCACCGGTGACCCCGAAGGTGACCTGGCCGTCGTAGGAGAAGATGGCGACGCCGATACGCAGCCGCAAG
Organism: Acidimicrobiales bacterium; assembly: GCA_035551615.1. Lineage (GTDB taxonomy): Bacteria > Actinomycetota > Acidimicrobiia > Acidimicrobiales > Palsa-688 > JAKCDU01. The sequence goes on along the minus strand of DASZNC010000121.1, from coordinate 3,359 downwards.
CCGAGCGGAACGTAGGGGAACACGTTCAACATGCGCCGTCCGGCGGCGTAGAGGGGGATCTGCGGACCGGGCACGTTGGTCGTGATGGTGTTGACCGTGCTCTGTGGCGCCTTGGTGCCCAGGCGACCGGCGAGCGACAGCAGCATCGGCGGGGCGAACCCGGAGATGGTGCTGAGCACCTCGCCGGCCAGCGCCTGCTTTGACTCCTTGAGGCCGACCATCTGCTCGGAAACGGCGTGCAACCGGTCGATCGGGTTCTCGATGTGGACCGGCAATTCGGCGAACATGGCCGAGATGCGGTTGGCCATCGTCCCGTCGCCGATGGCCCGGCCGCTGTCGTCGCGGGCCCGGACCGAGACCGGCACCAGCGAGCGGATCGGGCTCTCGGTGCTCTCGCCCCGCTTTTCGAGCAGGTCCCGGAAGCCGGAGGTCACGATGCTCAGGACGACATCGTTGAACGTGCCGCCGAAGCGAGCCCGGGCCTCCTTGATGTCGGCCACGCTGACCGACGAGGAGACCCACCGGCGGTGCGGTCCGATGGGACCGTTGAGGCTGGGACTGCTCGGTGTGCGCATGGCTGATGCTGCGCCCCGGACGGCGGCCACGGCGTCGCCGACCTGGCCCAGGATGCGCCTGGGAATCCGGGTCTGCGCCCGGGCCAGGCGGCTCAGCTCGAACGGACTGGAGATCAGGTCGGTGACCGCCTCGACGGCCAGCTCCCAGCGGGCCGGCGGCAGAGTGGGGACCCAGGGGAGCTGCTCCACCTCGGGCGGGTCCGGTTCGGGATCGAGAATGAGGCCGAGGAGCTCGCTGCCGGCCACCCCGTCGACCATGCAGTGGTGGACCTTGGAGATGATGGCCCACCGACCCTCCGTCAGCCCTTCGACCATCCACATCTCCCAGAGCGGGCGGTCGCGGTCGAGCTGCTGGGCCATGACCCGGCCGACCAGGTTGTTGAGCTGGCCGTCGTTCCCGGGGGCGGGCAGGGCGGTGTGGCGGATGTGGAACTCGATGTTGAACCAGGGGTCGTCCGCCCAGACCGGGCGACCCAGGTCGAACGGCACCGTACGCACGACCTGCCGGTATCGCCGTACAACCGGCAGTTTGGCTGCCACCCGGTCCCGCAGGTCCTCGTACCGGGGGGCCGGTCCTTCCATGATCGAGATCGATCCGATGTGCATATGGGTCACGGAGTCCTCGATGTGCAGGAACCCCGCGTCCAGCGGACTCAGACGTTCGAACGGCATGGTTCGCTCCTCTCCGTTGGCCCCGTTCCATCTTTAGCACTAACCGCCGATGGCGCCGACCAGTGGTTGCAACAGAAACCACTGATTGCTGCTAGCTCGGCGCTAGCGTGTCCAGCCGTGCGAATTGGACTGGTGCTCGCCGCCGGAGGCTCGGTCGGGGTGGCCTACCACGGCGCCGTGCTGGCCGCTCTGCAAGAGGCGACCGGGTGGGATCCTCAGCAAGCAGATGTCATGGTAGGGACGTCGGCCGGATCGCTGACGGCGGCCATGCTGAGGGCCGGGGTCCCGGCTACCGATCTGGCCAACATCAGCGAGGGCAGCCCGCTGTCGCCGGACGGGGAACGGCTGGCCGCTCTCGGGCGCCCGCACCGGCCCCGCCCCACTCCGGCCGACGCCCTCAGGTTCCGACCCGTAGGCGATCCCGGGGCGGTGGTCCACGCCCTCACCCATCCCTGTTCGATGTCGGTGCGGGCCCTGGCCATCGCCGCCCTGCCCGCCGGGGGCATTTCGACCGACGCCATCTCGGGCGGCATCGATGCCGTCTTCGACGGGGCGTGGCCCGACCGCCCGCTGTGGATCTGCTCGTACGACCTGCGGGGCGGCCGACGGGTGGTGTTCGGCCGCGAAGGGGGGCCGGCCGCCTCGGTCGGTCAGGCGGTGGCGGCATCCTGCGCCATCCCGATGTACTTCCGACCGGTGCAGATCGGCGACCGCCGCTATGTCGACGGCGGCGTGCACAGCATGGTCAACCTGGACCTGGTGGCCGATGAGGGCCTGGATCTGGTGATCGCCGTCTCCCCCCTGTCGCAGGCGGCGGCGTGGGGCGCCATCTCCCCGTCGGTGCTCATGCGCCAGCCGCTGCGGGCCCGGCTCCAGGCCGAGGTCAACGCCTTGAAGCGGACCGGCGTGCCGGTCGTCGCCATCCAACCGGGCCGCTCGATCACCTCGGCCATGGGCCTCAACCCGATGGACGCCGCCCGCAGGGGCGTGGTGTCGCGGGCGACCAGGGCGGGTGTGCGCCGCTGGCTGAAGGACGGCGTCGAGGGGCGCCACCTGGTGCAGATCCTCAGATCGGTGGCGGGGACCGAGGATTCCGACTTCGCCGCCGCCGAGGGCGACGACAGCACCTCCGGGCCCGGTGTGGCCACTTTCCGCCGATAGGGCCTTCGGGTAGCCCGGCCCGGGTTGTTACTATCTACGTAGGAGAAATTGCTCGCTGTCCTCCTACGAGAGGGTGAACGCCGATATGGCAACCACTGAAAACCTGGATCTGGGCCGCTACAAGCTGGGCTGGAGTGACGTCGAGGACTTCTACGTCTTCAAACCGAAGAAGGGTTTGTCCGAGGACATCGTCCGCGAGATGTCGTGGATGAAGGGCGAACCCGACTGGATGACGGCTCGCCGCATGAAGGCCTACCGCCACTTCTTGAGCCGGCCGATGCCGCGCTGGGGGGGCGACATGTCGGGCATCGACTTCAACGACATCTTCTACTACATCAAGCCCATCGACCATCAGGTCAACGCCTGGGACGAGTTGCCGGAGTCGGTCAAGTCGACCTACGACAAGCTGGGCATCCCCGAAGCGGAGCGCAAGTACCTGGCCGGGGTCACTGCCCAGTACGAGAGCGAAGTCGTCTACCACCGCAACCGGGAGGACCTGGAGGCACAGGGCGTCCTGTTCTGTGACATGGACACTGCGCTGCGGGAGTACCCGGAGTTGGTGAAGCAGTACTTCGGCAAGGTGATCCCCGCCAACGACAACAAGTTCGCCGCCCTCAACACGGCGGTGTGGTCGGGCGGCAGCTTCATCTACGTACCGCCCGGGGTGAAGGTCGACATGCCGCTGCAGGCCTACTTCCGGATCAACTCCGAGAACATGGGCCAGTTCGAGCGGACGCTGATCATTGCCGACGAGGGCGCCCAGGTCCACTACATCGAGGGTTGTTCGGCGCCGGTGTACAGCACCGACTCGCTGCACTCGGCGGTGGTGGAGATCATCTGCAAGCCGTCCAGCCGGGTCACCTACACCACCATCCAGAACTGGTCGAACAACGTCTACAACCTGGTGACCAAGCGGGCCCGCTGCGACGCCGAGGCCCACATGGAGTGGAT
>DASZNC010000120.1:0-2152 GCA_035551615.1 Acidimicrobiales bacterium | reverse complement strand
CGGTAGCCGGCGACCACGACGTCAACTTGGTCCAGCAGGTCGTGCAGCACCTCCCCGCCGTCGGGCGTCGTGAGGTCCAGCGCCGCACTGCGCTTCCCCAACAATGTGTCCGCCGCCGCGCCCGCCGCCATGTCCGGCCTGCCAGTCGGGTCGATGCGCAGCACGTCAGCGCCCAACGCCCCGAGGAAGCGGGTGCACACCGGCCCCGCAATAACCCTCGTCAGATCCAGCACCCGCACCCCCTGGGCCGGCAGCCCGCCAGCAACGAGTGCCCGGGGCGGCCCGCCGGCCGTCCAACGGTGCCCGATCAGCGGCTCCCGCCCCACCGCTTGACCCTGGGCATGCGAGGCCCACTCCTCCGCCGACCGGACCGCGGCCGCCACTCCGCCGGCCGCCACCACCCGGTCCTCGACCACGCCGGCCGGCCGGTCTTGCACGGCCGCTTCGACTTCGGCCGGATCGTCGTTCACCCCGAGCACCTCGAGGAGGGCGGCCCGGTGCCACGGGTAGTTGGCATGGGTTCGCACCCACCCGTCGCTCGCCCGCCAGAACCGCGACAGTGGGGCGAAGCCCGGACCGGCCAAACGTTGTCCGATGCGGAAGTGGCGTTCACTGACCACCGCGGTCTGCACCTGTCCGGGGTGCAGTCCGATCGCCGGCCATTCGCCGTCCCGCTGCTCGACCAGGGCCGCCGCCGCCAGTAGGGCCGCCCCGACGCACGCCACCGCCAACTCCCCCGTCCGGAACCTCGATGCCAGCCCGGCCGGTGCCACCTCCACGGCGGGTCGCTCGACTCCGCCGGTCAGGGCCTCCCACGCCTCGTCCAAGAGCACTTGCACATCCTTTCGGAAAAACCCGGTGGTAGTTCTGGACGAGCTCCCTCCCACCGGCATCAGCGCGATCGAGCTGACCGAACGCGCTGGCCAGGTGCGGGTATTTCGGCGTCCACTTCATCGGCAAGGTCGCACGGGCTGTCGGACGGGTCGACGGCATCGAGCTGGGTGGCGAGCACGCGAACCTGAGCGCGGAATGAATCGCGGCTCTCGGTGCCAAGGGGGGCCAGAAGGCGGGCTTCCGCGGCCCGGAGCCGCTCGTTGAGGCTGGTGAGCAGCTCGCTACCCTGTTCGGTGGCGACGATTCGACGGGCGCGCCGATCGGCCGGATCCGGGCGACGCTCAATCAATCTCGCCGCTTCGAGGTCATCGAGGAGGTACGTCATCACCGTACGGTCGACTCCGAGGTGCTGGGCCAGGGCGAGCTGGCTGCCAACCGTGCCCTGGGCCGCGGCGGAAAGGACCTGGTAACCCCGTGGACCACCGGGAAGGTCGGCCACTGCGGCGTGGGCCGCCTTGACGTAGGCCCGAAAGATCATGCCGAGGCCCCACCCGAGGTCGTCGGCCAGCGCTTCCTCGCAGCCGGAGGCGTCATCGTCCACAACCTCATCATACGAGCTGAACCCAGAAGCGTTGCGGATAAGATGCTCTGTAGAGATGATGATCTGTCTAGAACATCGTCGTAGACGAACGGACCGGGCAACAAGGACATGAAGCGGAGAAAGATATGAACCAGACCGATCAGGCCGCGAAGCCGACATCTCCACCGCCGACAGCAAGATGGCCGGTTTCGCCCGGCATCAGGCTGCGACCGTGGCGACCAACATCGACTCGCTGGTCCAGGGACGATCCGACCTGGTCGAGTATGAGTCCATGGGTGTCGCCATCGCGGTGCCCATCGGACCGACAGGCGGGGCGGGTCAATTCCCCGGACAGGACCAGATCGTCGGGCGAGAGACCGTTTCCGAGGTCAAAGGGAGGGACCTGATGGTCGACCATTTCGGAGAGGTCTTCGGGCTGGTCGCGCCGGCCACCCCCTGACCGATCCGGTCAACCAGCCATCAAACTCCGGGAACACAGGAAGCGAGGAAACAAAGATGACCACCAAGGACATTGAGTTCGGCCTGGATTCGTTCGTTCCCATCACTGTGAACGAATCGGGTCACGAGCTCAGTGGCGACGTCGTCATCCGCAACACTGTCGAAGAGGCAGTGCTTGCCGATGCCGTCGGGATCGACTCGTTCAACATCGCCGAGCACTACCGCCCTGACATGATGGACTCCGCCGGCCATGTGATCCTGGCCGCGATTGCCGGTCGA
>DASZNC010000119.1:0-57015 GCA_035551615.1 Acidimicrobiales bacterium | reverse complement strand
GCCCGGTACTGATTGGCCAGCCGGCGCCCGGCCACCCGGATGAGCCAGGCCAGAGGGTCGTCGGGTGGTCCGGACGCCGGCCAGGTCTCGGCCGCCGCGATCAGCGCCTCCTGGACGGCGTCCTCGGCGCCCGCGAAATCGCCGTAGCGGCGGACGAGGACACCGAGGACCTGGGGGGCCAGCTCCCGGAGGCGGGTTACGGCCGCCTCGGTCACCCGTCGGCCGGCAGCGGCGCGCCCATCACCTCGCGGACTTCGATGTGGTCACCGATGGGCACACCGTCGGGACCGGGCGCAGCCGACGCCCGGGCGGCGATCTCGATGGCCCGGTCCAGGGTGTCGACCTCGATCAGGCGGTACCCGGCCAACAGTTCCTTGGACTCGGGGAAAGGGCCGTCGGTGATGGTCGGGGGGCCGCCGGAGTTGACCACCGTGCGGGCCGACTCCGACAGACCCTGGGCGTCGAGCAGTTCGCCGTTGGCCTGGAGCTCGGCGTTCAAGGCGTGCTGGAAGGCGATATGGGCCTGGATGTCCTCCGGCTTCCACTCGTACATCGGGGTGCCGCAGTTGTCGGCCGGGGTGTAGTGCTGCAGGAGCATGAATCTCATCGGTCAGAGCCTCTCTCATCTGGTGTCTCGGTGACGGCCCACCGTGGGCCTTCAACCGATTGACACCGCCGGCGAGCGGTTCTCGACATCTGAGCACGGAAAATGTCGGCCGGGGGCCGACGGCGCCCGGACGGGCTACCGGCCGTCGACCGGCTCGACTTCGCGCAACTCGTCCGGCGTGAACTCCTCCTGCATGAGGCGCCGGGCCGGGTTCGAGTCGTCGAAGTGCAGTCCCTTGGTCAGGTGGACGATGGTTCCGGTGTCGGGTTCCGACTCGAAACGCACCTCATCGGTCAGGGCCTCCATCAGCGAGATACCCCGGCCCCGCTCGGAGTCCGGTGCCTGGGCCCGGGACGAGTCGAGGGTCAGGTGGTCGAAACCCCGACCCACGTCGATGACCCGTATGTCACAGGTGGCCGGTCCGATCGTGACCGCGACTTCGTAGGCGTCGCCGGGGCCGGCGTGGTCGATCACGTTGGTGCACGCCTCGGTCGTGGCCAGTTCCACGTCGAAGCGGTCGTCGGCCACGACGCCGACCTCCCTCAACGCCGAGGCAACCAGATGACGGGCGACGGGCACGCTTATCTGGTCCCGAGGCAGGTGCAGGGAGAGAGTGACCTGGAATCCTCGAGATTTTCCCACCGAGAGGTTTGTACCCACCCTCGGCGACTCTGAGCAGACCTGGCGCACTAAAAGGCCCGTGCCGGGCGCGGCGGCGGCGTCAGCTGTGGGGAATGGGCTCGCCCAGGGTGATGCCGGCGTCGGAAATACGGAACTCCCGGTTCAGGTTCGTCGCCGTCGACCCTCTCGACTTGATGATGGCGAGGGAGCGGCGGATCTCCGACTCATGCTTGACGAACTGCAGGAGGACGACGTTGTCGGCCATGTGGGATATGCCGTTGTCGTCGATCCTGGTGATGTCGAACAACTCCGGGATCTCGCAGGTGAAGAGCAGGCTGACGCCCAGATGGCTGCAGCGCTGGACCAGGGAGTAGACGAACTCCCGGAAGCGGGTGGCGTCGGAGCCGCTCAGGTTGAAATCGTTGAAACTGTCGATCACCACCCGGCGGGCACCGGTGTCGGCGACCATCGCCAGTAGTTCATAGATGAGCTCGTCGATGTAGACATCCACCGGGGAGCGGTAGAGGAGGGTCACATGCGGGTCGTCCACCGACCAGCCGAAGCGCCGCACGATGCGGGACAGCTGGTGGCGGTTCTCCTGCAGGGTCAGGAGGATGCCCGGCTCGCCCCGGTTGCCACCCTCGAAGATGAAGTGCAGGCCCATCAACGTCTTGCCCACCCCGGACGGCCCGGCCACCAGGGTGGTGGAGCCCGGCCAGTAGCCGTCCTCGAGGGAGTCGTCGAGGGCCGGCACCCCGGTGGACACCCGTGCGTCGCCCGGGTCGTAATGCTGGTCGTCGGCCGAGTCGGCCAGGCGGGGGAATATGCGCAGTCCCTGCGGGGTGATCCGGTAGAGGTGGTCGCCCGACAGGAAGTCGCTGCCCCGGTGCTTGCGGACGGTCAGCAGGCGGGCCGAGCGTTCGGCGGTGCGCCTGGTCTCCAGGCTGATGACGGCGTCGGCCACGGCGAACTCGGCGGTGTTGGCCGACGTCGTCGGCTCGTACTCGCCCACCCAGACCGACGACACCGCCAGTGCCGTCACGCGGCCGGCCAGATCCCGGAGGAACCGGCGGAAGGTGGCCTCGTCGGGCGCGAAGCTGTTGAGGGCCTTGAAGCTGTCTATGACGACGACGCCGGGCCGGTGGACCTTCAGCAGATCACTGACCTTCTCGAGCACCCCTTCGATGCCGCGGTCGAGCAGGGCGTCGCCCAGGTCGTCGTAGAACACCGACCGGCCGACGGCGGACACGTCGAAGAAGTCGAGCGACTGCCCGTAGCGCAGCAGCTTGTCGAAAGGTTCGGACGCGGTCGACAGGTAGAGGCCGGGCCGTTCGACGGTGGCGTAGGAGAAGAGGAACTGCTCGGCCAGGATGGTCTTGCCGCTCCCCGGCGCTCCCACCAGCATGGTGATGCTGTCGGCGACCAGGCCGCCGTCGAGTATCTGGTCCAGGGCGGTGTTGCCGGTCGAGATCCGCTTCATGGCTCGGCTCCTTCGACCGCCCGGCGGGTCAGGGCGCTCTGGCCCAGCAGGTCCTTGACGGCGGACACCAACTGCAGAGGGTTGATCGGCTTGGGCACGAACGCGCTGGCCCCGGCGGCCAACGCCTCCTCGGCCAGGTCCAGGGCGGACAGGGCCAGCACCGGGGTGTCGCCGGATCGAGCCAGATCGGCGCACAGTTCGAGGCCACCCCCGGCGATCATCAACTCGACGATGGCCAACTGCGGCCGGCGCTCGGTCAGTGAGCTCAGCGCCTCCGCCGGGTCGAAGGCCAGGAAGATCTCGTAGCCCTCGGTGCGCAGGAGGTACTCGACCAGGTCGGCGGCGTAGCGGTCCCGTTCGGCGAGGAGGATCATCAGCTTCGAGTTGCTGGCCGCCGTTCCAGCCGGCCGGTCGGGCGACTGTATCTTCTCGGCCAGCATCCGGTGGGCGTCCCCGGGGCTGACGCCGTCGGCCATCGAGTCGATCACGAAGCGGAGGTGGGTCAACTCGTCACGCGAGTAGATGCGTTGACCACCGCGGCTGCGGTCGGGGACCACCAGTCCGTAACGTTCCTCCCAGGCGCGCAGGGTGGACGCATCCACGCCGAGCATCTTGACGACCGCCCCGATCGAATAGACCGGCCGGGAGACGTCCCCCTCGCTACCGGCGCCCTCGTCTGCCTGTGACCCGATCGGTTCGGTCAAGACCTCGAGCCGTCTCGGACCAACAGGTCCTCGTAGCCGAGGAGCCCGGCCAGGCGGGTCAGGCACGGCGGCGGGTCGATCAGGGCCAGGTGCACGCCGGCCGCGGCACAATCCCGGTGGCGCTCTTCCAGCACCCTCAGGCCGGCGCTGTCGATGAAGGTCAGCTGCGAGCAGTCGATCTCGATGTCGCCGTCGACGTCGGCCAGCACGGACTGCAGACCGGGGCTACCGGCGAAATCCAGCTCACCGGCCAGGCGGATCCGCCCGCCCACCGTGGTCATGGTGAGTCCTCTGGCCAACTCGACCGTTGCGCCATCGACAATAGGTCTGTATAACCTAACTAGAACCTCCACACTTCCTAATCTAGATCGCGTCGCAACTTCAGTCAATATGTCCTTCGGAGGCTCAAATCAGGGGTTGATGTGTCAAATGATGCAAAACGATGAGCTGACGAGGGTCGATTCACCGCCGGAGAGTGTCCTGACCGCCGCCGAGCGGCATGTGGAGGGATGTGGGTCAAAGGAATGGCGTGATTTGGATCCCGACCTCCAGCGGGTGTTCGAGCTGGCTCGTGAACGGGTGGACGGGTGCCAGCGGGTGGCCATCTCGTTGATCGGGCGCCACGGTGGGCTGCCCACCCTCGGTACCGATGATCCCCGCATCCGGCTGCTCGACCAGGTCCAGACGGAACTGGGCGTCGGTCCCGGCCAGGCCGTCATCGACGGCCCGGAGCTGGTGGTGGTCGCCGACCTGGCTCGGGACCGGCGCTGGCCGGCCTTCGCCGACCGGGCCGTCGCCCTCACCGACTTCCGGGCGCTGATCAGCTTCCGGCTGGCCGCCGACGGCAAGCCGTTGGGCGTCCTCACCCTGTACTCCGATGCCCCCCACGCCTTCGACCCCCCGGCCGCCGCCGAGTGGGGCCGCGTGCTCGCCCTGTACGCCTCACTGGCCATCTCCAAGGACCGCATCGAGCACAACCTGCGGGCCGCGCTGGAGTCCCGGGAGGTGATCAGTGTGGCCATGGGCATACTGATGGCCCGCGAGAACATCGCCCGGCCGGCCGCCTTCGACGTCCTGCGCCGGGCCTCGCAGCGATCCAACATGAAGCTGGTCGAGGTGGCCCGCCGCATCGCCGGCCCCGACGACGCCGTGACGTCCCACGACCCGGCCGAATTCCTGGCGTTCCTCGACACCCTGATGGAGACCGGCCGCGGATCGCGCTGAGCCCTGATCGGCGTCCTGTCTGGCTCCGGAGGGTTTGCGGGGCGGGCTCGGCGGGTGGGCTCGGGGGCGACCGTGAGGCCGACGCTCTGTCACCGGGCCGGGTCGCCACCCCGACGGTCCCGGTGGAGAGGGTTCCGGGCGGTCCTACTCTCCACCTTCGGCTTCGGCCAGGGTGCTCTGAAGGCCGGAGATGTTGGTGTACGAGCCGACGGCCGCGCATGCGGTGGTCGAGGTGCATGACACGCTGGCCAAGGCGCCCCCTATCGCCTTCTGGGGAATCGGAGTCGCCTGTACCTCCCAGCTGGCGCCGTTCCAGATCTCGCTCACCGTCGCCGAGAGGCCGGACGTGTCGTCTGCGGAGTCGCCGCCGACCGCCGTGCAGGAGTTCGCCGCCGGGCAGGAAATGCCGTACAGGCTGGCGTTGTTAGCCCCGGCGGGCAGCGGGGCTGACTTGGTACTCCAGTTGGTTCCGTTCCATTCTTCGCTGAGCGGGGCGTACTGGTCGGCGCGGTTTTCGTAGTCGCCCACTGCGATGCAGGTGAGCGTCGATGTGCAGGACACTGCGAACAGCGTGCTGTTGGTGGCTTTCTGGGACGGTTGGATCTTCCAGACGGTCCCGTTCCATCCTTCCGCCAGTACTTCCGGCCCGGCCTGGGTGTAGTAGGCACCCACCGCGACACAGTCCTGCGTGGTAGGGCACGACACACCTTCGAGGTCGGCGCCCCCGACAGCTGCTCTCGGCATGGGAGTGGCCCGGATCCTCCATACCGATCCGTTCCAGACTTCGGCCAGAGGTGTGGCCGAACCGAAGGTCGAACCATCTGTGGTGCCGGCCGAGCCGACCGCGACGCAGGCGTCGGCCGAGGTGCACGACACAGCCGTCAGGCTGCTGTCGGTGGCGCCGGTCGGATTGGGGGTGGGCTGTATCTTCCAGGTCGATCCGTTCCAGACTTCGGCCAAAGTGGTCTGGCCGCCGGGGATCGGACCTACCATGCTGCCGGCGGAGCCGACCGCGACGCAGGCGTCGGCCGAGGTGCACGACACGGCCGAGAGGATGCTGTCGGGGGCGCCGGCCGGGTTGGGCGTGGCCTGTAGCTTCCAAGTCGTTCCGTCCCAGCGCGCCGCGGTGGTGGCCTGGCCGGATTCGCCTGCGTAGCCGCCCACGGCTTCACATGAGTTGGCGGCGGGGCAGGAGACGGCGCTCAGGGAGGTGCTGACGGTGCCGATGAGTGGAGCCGGGGATTGGATCGTCCAGCGTGTGCCGTTCCACTGCTCGATGAAGGTGACCGACGGGAAGGATTCGGTGTCCGCCGATCCGGTGGCGCTGCAGGCTCCGGCGCTGGCGCAGGACACCACATTGAGGACGGCGCCGAGGTCGGCTCCGGTGGGATCAGCGGCGGGCTGGACCTTCCAGGCCGTCCCGTTCCACACTTCGACCAGCGGGGCTTCGTTTCCCGTGGCGCTGCTGGACGAGCCGACGGCCGTGCAAGAAACCGTGTCCGAGCAGGACACATCCGAGAGGAAGCTGTTCGCCGAGCCTTTCGGCCCGGACGACTTCTGAACGGTCCAGGTGGTTCCGTTGCCGGTTTGGATCAGCGTCGTTTCTACTCCGCTGGCGTTGCTGTAGGAGCCGACGGCCGTGCAGGAGTCGACAGCCGGGCAGGACACGCCGGACAGGGTGGCGTTGGTGAAGCCGTTGGTGCTCGAAGGGTTCTGAATACTCCAGGTGGTCCCGTTCCAGATCTCGATCAGCTCGGCTTCGGCCCCGGTAGCGGTGACGTAGGAGCCGACGGCCGTGCAGGAGTTGACCGCCGGACACGACAGGCCGGACACGAAACTGTACGTCGCGCCTTGATGGGCGGGGATGTCCTGGGACTGCCAAGAGGCTCCGTCCCAAACGTCGGCGAAGGACCCCTGCGCGCCGGTATCGAGGTTCTCGTAGCTTCCCAGAGCGACGCAGGCGTCCGAGCTGGAGCACGACACCGCATCCAGGCCGCTGAGGGCGCCCTTCCCCGGGGGAGTGGTCTGGATGGCCCAGCTGGTCCCGTCCCACACCTCCACCAGAGGCCGCTGAATGCCCTGGTAATTCTGGGAGAAGCCAACCGCTGTGCAGGCATCCGAGCTGAGGCAGGACACGGCGTTCAGGGCGCTACTGGTCGCTCCCTGCGGATCAGGCGTGGACTCGATGGTCCAGGACGATCCGTCCCAGTCCTCCGCAGCCGTGAGTCCCCTACCCGCCCTGTTGGTGTAGCCACCAACCGCGACACAGAGAGTCGACGTAGGACACGAAACCCCGGTCAACGCTCCGGTGGGCCCGTGCTGGTTCGGAGTCGGTTGAACCTGCCACGGCGAACCAACCGCCCCCACCTCGGAACGGCTGGGCGCCAACGGGCTCCCGGTCGATGCCGGCGCCATCCCAGCCATCCCGACCGACGGCGTCTGCCGCCAACTCGATGTGGCCGCCTGCGGACCTGACGTGGACGCCAGAGCCTGAGGCGACAAACCCACGAGCCCAGCCACCACCACTGAAACAACCGCCAGTAGCCGCATCAGAACCCGGCCCAACCCGGTCGCGTCATGAAGGAGTTCCACTTCCGCGATTGCCTTGCCCCAACGTCGCACATCTGCCCCCTTCATCGACACCCCGCCAGCCGATCACCATGGTGTCAACGGCCGAGCCACAAACCTACCATCGGGCAGCCGGGGGCGACCCAGGTCGAGACATCTGTGGGACGACGCCTATCAAAACCCGAAAAGGCGCTCAAAAGTGACCGGCACCCCGGCCCGCGATGTCAGGCCCGGTCAGAGCCCCGGGCTTAGAGCCGATCCCCGGGCGAGAGGCGACGGTGGGCGTCGCGAGCGCGTTCGTCGGCCACCGAGGCCCCGTAGCGTCTCAGCATGTCGGCCGAGCGCCAGCCGGCCAGGCGCATCAGGTCGCCTTCACTGCCGCCGTTGGCCAAGAAGGCGTGGGCGAAGCTGTGGCGGAACTGGTGGGGATGGACGTGGCCGAGCCCGGCCGCTTCGGCCCGGCGGTTGAGCATCTGGCTGACTCCCGAAGGACGCAGCCGGCCTTTCTTGCCGATCCACAGCCACGGCTCCTCGGCGTGGGGATGGCGGTGCCGTTCCCGCAGGTAACGGTCCAATGCCGTCACCGTCTTGCGGCCGATGGGGACGAGCCGGGGCCGGCCCCCTTTGCCGTGGACGAGCACAGTGGCCTGGTCCAGGTCGAGGTCACAGCTGTGCGCGTCGGCTTCGTCCCAGCCCAGGTTGGTGGTCTCGGCCAGGCGACCGCCGGTGTCGTAGAGCAGCATGATGATGGCCGCGTCGCGCAGTGCCTCGAAGGTGCGGGCCGAGCAGGTGGCGAGGATGGCCCGCACCTGCTCCTCACTGAGCACTGGCACCGGCTTCTCCGGCACCTTCGGCGGCCGCATCTTGGCCATCGGTGTGCGAGGGATCTCCCGCTCGTCCTCGAGCCAGCGGAAGAGCTGCTGGAGGCTGCGATAGCGGTTGGCCACGGTGCTGGCCGAGCGGCCCATCGCCAGCAGCTGCTCCAGGTAGGACTCGACGTGCTCTCGGGAGAGCTCGGCCGCGACCGTCGGCCGGCCCGAGGAGCCCAGGTAGGCGGCGAACTGGTCGGCCGCCTCCAGGTACGACTGCACGGTACGGGCCGACTTCTCCTCGGCCTGCAGATGGCGGCGCCAGGACGGGAGCAGGGCGGACAGATCTCCTACAGTGGGAGAGCCCTCGACCGCCTGAGCCATGCTCGCCAGGATAACCGAGTCAGATCCTGTTAGAGCACTGTGCTAAGGTGATCTTGAGCCCAGCGGCGACAAAACCGCTGGTCAGAAGCGGTAAACCCAGCGCTCGTAGCCCAATGGATAGAGCATCTGACTACGGATCAGAAGGTTGGGGGTTCGAATCCCTCCGAGCGCGCCAGAGAAGTGCGGGTCAGGGGCGGTGCAGGGCCTGAGAATGGTCCGGCGATCTACTACGGGAGAGGAGCCGGTCCCGAGATGCCGATGGCGCTGACCGATGCGCCGGCCCCAGGACTGCCGCGGAACCCGGGAACCGGCCTCCGTGGATCGGGCAACTGTACGTGCTCAGATGATGGCAAGGGAGAGTGGACCGGCCTATATTCCTGAATGTGGCGGGACGCGTCGGAGTCAGGAATGCGGTGGGTTGGCCGGTTCCTGCCACACCAATACCGATCGCCACGTCGGTTTTCAGATCGCTTGTTTGTCGGCTCTACCTCAGTCCGAGTCTGAATCCGTCCGCTCGAGTTGGATGACGAGTACGGATCGCGAGGAGCGATTCTGGGCGGCATTCGAACGGATCGTGTGGATACGGCGAGCGCGTGACAGGAATTCCATCCCGGTCGACGGCCTCCGAGTTCGAGATACGCCATCCTCTATTGGGAGCCCTGAGGGTCGGGATATTCGTGACCATTGTTCTCGGAATTCCACTTGCCGCTGTCCTGCTATTCGTATATCACGACTCGCTATTGCGTACCGCCGTATTGGTCAGCCCGGGTTTACCGCTGGCCACCTTGATGCCATTTGCACATAACAGCTTCCTCCATCGTCACCAGTCCAAGGACGACGACGACCCGAGCGGTAGCCAGTAACGGCGCGTATTCGCAACCAGCTCTTCCGTCCGCGACGGAAGATCCGGCCGGTACGAGACGCCGGCTCGGGGCCGGACCTGGCGGTGGGCGGTCTGGGGTTCTAGACGGCGGAGGCCGCCTGGTTCAGGGCGTCGAGATGATCGGTGGCGTCTATGAACTCCGAGACCCAACGCTGGATGACGCCCGCCGTCTTCTCCACCTTCTCGAACTGGCCCACGACCTGGCCGACCGGGTTGAAGGCCACGTCCACCGTCTGATCCGGCCAGCGGTGGGTGGCCGATACGGCCATGCCCGACACCATGTACTGGAGCGGCATCCCGAGCGGATCCGGATTCTGCGGGTCCTCCCAGGCGTCGGTCCAGTCGTTCTTCAGCATCCGGCACGGCTTCCCGGTGAACGAGCGGCTGCGCACCGTGTCGCGGGAACTGGCTTTGACATAAGCGGCCTGCTGCACCGGGGTGTTGGCCGCCTCCTCCACCATCAGCCACTGGGAGCCGGACCACGCCCCCTGGCAGCCGAGAGCTAGGGCGGCGGCGATCTGGGCGCCACTGCCGATGCCGCCCGCGGCCAGGACCGGGCGGGGGGCTACCGCCTTCACGACCTGAGGCCACAGCACGATCGAACCCACGTCGCCGCAGTGGCCGCCGCCTTCGCCGCCCTGGGCGATGATGATGTCCACATCGGCTTCGGCGTGCTTCAGGGCCTGATAGGGGGAGCCGCACAGGGCGGCCACCTTCCGGCCCTCGGCGTGGATGCGCTCGATCATGTCGATCGGAGGCGTGCCCAGGGCGTTGGCGATCAGTTTCATCTTCGGGTGGCCCAGCGCGATGTCGACCTGCGGAGTGGCGGTGGCCTCGGTCCAGCCCAGCAGCTGCAACGAGTTGTCCTCACCCGGGGCGGGCAGCGGCACACCGTGGTCGATCAGCAGGTTGCGGGCGAAGTCCAGATGGGCCTGGGGGACCATGGACCGCAGCATCTCGGCCAGCTGCTCGCCGCTCATGTCGGAGTCCATCCCCTCGTACTTGTTGGGGATGACGATGTCGACGCCGTAGGGGTGGTCGCCGATGTGCTCGTCGATCCAGTTGAGCTCGATCTCCAGCTCCTCGGGACTGAAGCCGACGGCGCCCAGCACGCCGAAGCCGCCGGCCCGGCTGACCGCGACCACGACGTCACGGCAGTGGGTGAAGGCGAAAATGGGAAACTCGATGCCGAGCTCGTCGCAGATGGGGGTGCGCATTGGGGTGGGGCTCCTTGGGTTCGGGCTCGGTCAGCCGGCGACGGGCTTGGTGGGGGTGAAACGGACCGGCATCTGCTTGATGCCGTTGACGAAATCGGACCGGAGTCGCGTCGGCGTCCCGGCCAGTTCGATGTCGGGAAGGCGCTCGACGATCTGTCGCATGGTTGCCTTGATCTCGGCCCGGGCCAGGCTGGCGCCCAGGCAGAAGTGCACCCCGCCACCGCCGAAGGTGACGTGGTCGTTCGGGGTGCGGGCGATGTCGAAAGTGTGGGGGTCGGCGAAGACCTCCTCGTCGCGGTTGGCCGACGCGTAGTAGAGGACGACCTTCTCGCCCTCCCGGATGGGCACGCCCCGCACCTCTGTGTCGCAGGTCGCGGTACGCCGGAAGTTGTGGATGGAACTGCCCCAGCGCAGCATCTCCTCGACCGCCGTGTCCCAGAGCGAGGGGTCCTCGCGGAGGCGGGCTGCCTGGTCGGGATGGTCGATCAGGGCCAGAAGGGAATGGTTGATGAGGTTACGGGTGGTCTCGTTTCCGGCCACGATCAGCGTGACGAAGAAGAGGTTCAGCTCGGCGTCGCCCAGCCGCTCGCCGTCGATCTCGGCCTGGACCAGGGCGGACATGATGTCGTCGCGGGGATGGGCCCGGCGGTCGGCGGCGACCTGGTCGCAGAGCATGTAGACCTCGAGGGCGGCCGCCTCCGGTCCGCCTTCCAACGTCTGGTACTCAGGATCGTTGCGGCCGCCCACGAGCTGGTTCGAGACCTCGAACATCCGGGGCCACAGCTCTTTCTCCAGCCCGATCATCTCGCAGATCATCTGCACCGGGACCTGGCCGGCCAACTCCTCGACGAACTCGATCTCACCCCGCTCGCACACCTCGTCGACCACCTTGGTCGCCCGCCGTTCGATGTCTTCGACCAGGATGCGGATCATGCGCGGGGTGAATCCCTTTGACACCAGTCGCCGGTAACGCTCGTGCTTGGGCGGGTCCATGTTGAGGATGGTCAGCTGCAGCTGGGCCAGCATCTCCTCGTCGGCGGAGGGAATGAACGTGGCCCCCAGCTCGGACGAGAAGGTCCGCCAGTCGTGGCTGCACCGCTTGACGTCGGCGTGCTTGGTCAGGGCCCAGAAGCCGGGGCCGCCGTCGTTCTCGTGGTGCCAGTAGACGGGCGCCTCCCGACGCAGCC
Source organism: Acidimicrobiales bacterium (assembly GCA_035551615.1). Lineage (GTDB taxonomy): Bacteria > Actinomycetota > Acidimicrobiia > Acidimicrobiales > Palsa-688 > JAKCDU01. The sequence goes on along the minus strand of DASZNC010000119.1, from coordinate 45,331 downwards.
GGTCGAACTGATCGTGGGGCACGCCGGCCGCCCACGTCTCATCCAGTAGGTCTATTCCCGGCAGGCTGGCCCGCTCGATAGTGCTCATTGGTGGACTCCTTGTAGTGCTGAGGGCGAAAGCCCGGCGGGTTCGGTGGTGGTGGTCGCGGCGTCGACCACGCCGCGCAGGGCGCGGACGGCCATGGCGTCGGTTACGGCGGCCGGGTCGATGCGCCGCATCATCTCGAGGCCGAGCAGGAGGCCGATGACGGCCGGGCCGACCGGGCGATCCGGCCCGCCGGCCCACTCGGAGTCGACGCCGGCCCAGGCGGCCTGGTAGCGCTGGGCCAACCGTTCACGGGCCGCTTCGTGGCGGGCCGCGTAACGCCACAGCTCGTGTTCGAGCCCGATCCAGCGGCCGTTGCCGGTCACCGGGTGGGTCACGTTGCGCCAGAGGGCGGCCATCTGCTCGTCGAGTGATTGGGCGGTGGCCAGCTCCGCCCCGACCACGGCGGTGACGTCGTCGACCCATCCCTCCAGGAGGGCGAACAGCAGGCCTTCCTTGCCGCCGAAATGGTCATAGACGGCACCGGAGGTGCGGCCGGCGGCTTCGGCGATGGCGTCGATCGAGGCGCCGTCGATGCCCCGCGTGGCGAACAGCTCGGACGCTGCATCGAGCAGCGCCTGCCGGGTCTGCGCCCGGCGTTCCTCCTGGGTGGCCATCAGCAACTTATATTGGTCGCGTTATGTAACTTGGTCAAGCCGGGTGGCTGGTCATCTCGATCGAGATGGGCGGGCGGGCGAGCCGGACGGGCGGTCGTGACCCGGGGTAGCTGGGGCGGAGGGTGATCACCCGACGCGTGGTGCGGCGTGGGGTGGGCGGCGTGGCGTGGTGTGGCGTGGGGTGCGGGCCAGGCCAGGCGGGGCCGACGGGCGCGTGATTTCGGGCCGGTCGCGCGAGGGGCGATGACGCCTGGACCGCAGGAGCGCGCTTTTTGACTATCTGGCGGTCCAGTCGATTCGGGTGCCGAACCGGGTGGACCGCCATAACGCGCCATTCGCCTATCTGGCGGTCCACCTGCGATGCAGCGTTACAACCGTGGCCCGAAATATCGCGGTCCCTGGCCCGGACCAACCGTCAGCCAGGCCCGACGCTCGGCCCGGAGCCGGGCGAAACGTCAGCCGGGCAAGGCGAAGCGGGTCACCTCGACCTCGAACGGTCGAGGTGACCCACCGGCCTGCGGATCTCTAGAAGGAAATCCGCCAGATGCCGCGCCCGTGGGAGGCGGCGTAGATGTATCCGGACGGGCCGACGGTGAGGTCATCGACGGCGGCGTTCGGCAACCCGGTCCCCAGACGGCTCCAGGTGGTGGCGGTGCCGGCGCCGGCAGTCGCCGTGAAGACGCCCTGATCCGTGGCCAGGGCCATTTTGCCGTGGCTCAGGACCAGCGCATCCGAGGCGATGTCGGGCAGGTTGCCGGAGACGTCGGTCCATGATGCCCCGCCGTTGGTCGTCTCGAACACATGGCCGACACCGCCGCCCGGCACGAAGCGGCGGGAGTAGCCGTTGAAGATGGCGTAGGCGTGGGCCGGGTTGGTCGGGTCGACGGTCACGCCGGCGATGTAGCGGTCGGGCAGGCCGGTCATGTTGACCTGGTGCCACTTGCCGCCGTAGTTGGTGGCGATCCCGGACGCAAAAGCGGGGCCCGGGTTGCCACCGCCACCGACCCAGGCGGCGTAGATGATGCCGCCGCCGTTGGCCGAGGACAGGGCGGTGACGGCATTACCGGAGCCGGTGTCGAACACCGGGGACCACGAGCAGGAACTGTCTGTGCAGCTGGTGTGCCATCCCGCCTTGGTGACCCAAACGTCCTGGCCTCCGGTCACCCAGACCGTCTTGTTCTGCTGGTCCTGGATGAGCGGCGTCACGAACCGGGCACCCCCGTCACAGTCGGCCCGGGGGGTGATTCCCACCGTTTCCTGGGCCACGCAGGTCGGGCTCACGTACGGGTAGAACGAGTGGCCACCGTCGGTGGACGAGTACATCGTGCCGTCGGTGTACTCGCCGACCATGTCATTGGCGTTCTGCGGGTCGACGACCACGTCGAAGCCGTCGCCACCGGCCGGCTCGACCATCTGGCTGGCCCCGGAATCCAGCACCGAGGTGCCGTTGTCCTGGAGACCGCCGACCACGCCCACGCCGTGGCCACCGAGGGTGCCGGCGCGGGCGTCGTAGTACTGCCACGAGTGGAGAGTGGCGTTCAGGTCGGTCCAATCGCCGTACTGGGTGGTGTCGGAGAGGGGCCGGCTGTAGACGCCGCCGTCATTGCCGATCACGATCTGGCCGTTGGCGATCATCATGGCGTGCTGGTCCGGGTGGGTCGTGTTCGGGCAGCTGGACCCGCAGGCCAGGCCGTAGTTCCAGTAGGGGCTGGCCGTGTTCCACGTGGTGCCCCCATTGCTCGACTCGAAGACCTCCTCGAGGCCGGCGTAGACGTGGTTGGGGTTGGACGGGTCGACGGCCAGGTCCTGGTTGTACCAGGCCTGCACGCCCACTCCGTAGCCTGAGCCCACGGCCAAGGCGGAGCCGGAGGCGGCCAGCTTGGCCTCGTCGGCGACCTTCGTCCACGGGCCGGTCACACTGGCCGGGCTGCCGGTGGCCGAGTAGATGCCCTGGAGGACCGACTCGCTGCCGGCCGCCTCAGCGGCGACGGACTGGACGGTGGCGTACAGCTTGGTGCCGTCCGCCGAGTAGGCGAAGGTGGTGCGGCCGATGTCGCCGGCGTTGATATCGCCGGTCGGCGTCACCTGACTGAACGAGTTGCCACCGTCGGTCGACTGGTAGAAGCCGTTGTAGGTGGTGTTGCCCGGTCCGTGCCAGCCGATGGCGGCGATCACCTGGGCGCCGTTGGTGCCCGGTACGACCGCCACGTCGGTGACCTGCTGGTCGTAGGGCGGGTTGTCGTTGGGCCCGGCCGGATCGAGCACCTCGGCCCACTGGGTCGCGCCGCTGGCCAGCCGGAACAGGCCGTTGTCGGTGGCCACGTAGGCATCGCCGGCCTGGTCGAAGGTCACCCGGAACGTCGTGTGCGACACGAGCGGGTTGCTGCCGGTGGAGTCGTCGCCGACCCGGGACCAGGTGGCGCCGTCGTCGGTCGAGCGGTACACACCGGTGCCGGCGTAGGAATCCTGGGACACGTTGGCCTCGCCGGTGCCGACCCAGAGCGATCCGTCGACCGGATCGATGGCCATTGAACCGATGGCCAAGGTGGGCATCGAGTCGAACACCGCCGTCCAATGGGCGCCGTGGTCGCTGGAGCGCCAGACGCCGCCGTCGGCGGTACCGGCGAACCATTTGCCGTCGGGCGTTTGCACGAGGGCGGTGGTCCGGCCGCCGACGATGTCGAAGCCGGAGCCGACGTTCGACCAGAAGGGATCGGTGTAGTTGGACGGGTTGGCCTGGTAGGGCTCGTTGGTGACCTCCTGCCACGCCGAGCCCTTGACGGGCAGCTTGGACGCCTGCTGCGCGGCGCTGACCAACGCATCACCGGAGACCGACGTCCCGGGGGCGGTCCGCTCGGCGGAGTACTGGGCCGACTCGTCGGCCATGTCTCCGTCGTCGGGCGTGTGGGTGTTCGTCGGCTCACCCCCGGTGCTCTTGAAATAGGCGTTCCGGTCCTGTTGGCGAGCCGCCGCCCCGTGGTTGCCGGGCGATGCCGATCCGATGCCCGGAAGCGACAGGGCGATGCCGACAGCTACCGCACCCGATAGTCCAATACGCCATTTCAGCCTGGCGAGCATGGGTGTCCTCCCTCCTCATTTGGGCCGGGCGAATCCCGTCGTTTCGGACGAATTTCCCCGACGTTCGGACCATAGCTGACCGGTGCCGGGGCGGGACGGGGAAGCTACCGAGGGCGTTACCGGCCGGCCCGGGGAGCGGCTACTGCGGTACCGATTCGCCGACCAGTCCGTCGATGGACTCACGGATCAGGTCGGCATGGCCGGTGTGGCGGGCGTACTCCTCGATCATGTCGATGAGCACCCGGCGCAGGTTCGGCGGCTCCGACCAGTCCGTGACGGCCAGCCGCCGATCGAGGCCGCCGGCGGCCAGCGCCTCGTCCAGAGCGGCATCCGAACGGGCGACGGCTTCGAGCCAGAGTGTGCGCAACTGCTCAGGGGAGTCGCCGGCGGCCGAGGTGAAGTCCCAGTTCTCGTTTTCGGCGATCGGCGTCCATACGTCCGGGTAGTCGCGGCCGTGCAACTGGTGGGTGAAGTAGTGGTCCTCGACCAGGGCCAGGTGCTTGACCAGTCCGCCCAGGGTCAGGCTGGATGTCCCGATGGTCCGCTGCATGGCGGCCGCATCGAGACCGCTCGTCTTCCAGTCGAATGTCCGCCGGTTGCGGGCCAGCGCGCCGAGCAGCCCTTCGATCTCTTCGGGGGCGGCCGGGAAGGGCCGGGGCGGCAACCGGTCAGTGCTGGTCATGTCGAAGTCGAGGCTACGTCCCACCGCCGGAGCTCGCCGCCGGCGCCCGACGCGGTCACGTAACGCCGGCGCCCGACGCGGTCACGCAACGCCGACGCCGACGCCGCAGCCGGCCACGGCCGCCCGCCCGCCGCCGCTGCCGCCGCCCAGGCGTGGCAGTAGCTTCGACTCGATGGAGACCACCGATCAAGCGCCGCTCAGGGTCGTGCAGTGGACCACCGGCAACGTCGGCCGCCGGTCGGTGATGGCCATCCAGTCCAACCCGGGGCTGGAACTGGTCGGCTGCTTCGCGTGGGATCCCGACAAGGTCGGCCGCGACGTCGGTGAGCTGTGCGGCATCGACCCGATCGGCGTGACCGCCACCGACGACATCGATGCCCTTCTCGACCTGAAGCCGGACTGCGTCGTGTACAACCCGAAGTGGCTGGACATCGAGGAGATGGCCCGCATCCTCGCGGCCGGGATCAACATTGTGAGCACGGCTGCCTTCATCACCGGCCACATGCGCGGGGCCGGGCGCGACCGTCTGGTGGCGGCGTGCGAACAGGGCCGGGCATCACTTTTCGGCAGTGGGATCAACCCCGGCTTCGCCAACCTCCTGGCCATGGTCACGACCGGCATGTCCGACCGGGTCGACTGCGTCACCGTGCTCGAGTCGGCTGACTCCACCGGGTACGACTCGCCCGAGACCGAGATACCGATCGGCTTCGGCCGGCCGCTCGACGACCCGGGGCTGCCGGCGATGGTGCGGTCGGGGACCGCCGTTTTCGAGGAAGCGGTGCACATGATGGCCGACGCCCTCGGCGTCGAACTGGACGAGGTCCGTTGTGAGGCCGAAGTGGCGGCCGCCCCCGAGGAGGTGGTCATGAAGTCGTGGACCATCGCCGCCGGTACCGTCGCCGGAGTGGCGGCCAGCTGGCAGGGCTGGGCTGGTGGCCACAAGCGGATCGACCTCCAGGTCCGGTGGCGGAAGGGACCACGGCTGGAGCCGGATTGGAAGGTGGGCAGCGGATACTCGGTGAAGGTCGAGGGGCGGCCGACCGTCCGCCTCCAGATGCACATCCTGCCGCCGGCCGACTTCGAGGCCCGGTCCCTCGACGACTTCATGGTGCTGGGCATGATCGGGACGGCATTGCCGGCGGTGGCGGCCGTCCCGGCGGTGTGCGCGGCCGGGCCGGGCATCGTCACCTACGGCGACCTCCCGTTGATCACCGCTCGGGGTTTCGTAGGGAACCGCTGAAGCGATTCGGTCGGGCCGCCCGACCCGGGTTGCCCGTATGTCGGCGCGGGCGATACCGTCCGGCCCGTCCTTTTACAACCGCTGGGGGTTGTCAGTGAGCGACGGCCAAGCGAGCCAGGTGACCGACGGCGGCGGCCAGTGGCCGGCGTGGCCGATGTGGGTCCTCGGGTTCGCCGTGATGATCGACAACATCGACCAGTTCATCGTCCGGGGCACCTCCAACCAGATCGAGAAGGCGTTCGGCGTCGGCGACTTCAGCATCGCCGTGCTCTTCTCGGCTTTCATCCTGGTCAACGGAATTGTCACCATGCCTGCCAGCTACGTGGCGGACCGTTGGAACCGGACCCGGGTGATGGGTGTGACGATCGCCGTCTGGTCTGTGCTCAGTGCTCTCGGCGGCTTCGTTCCGGTGTCCGCCTTCGCCCTCCTGGTCGTGCTGCGGGGTGCTCTGGGCTTCGGCCAGGCGGTGAGCGACCCGTCGGGCGCCAGCCTGATCGCCGACTACTACCCGCTCGAGAAGCGGGGCCGGGCCTTCTCTATCCAACAGTGTCTCTTCTATGTCGGAGTCGGGCTCGGGCTGGCCATCGGATCGGCCATCGGCACGCACTTCGGTCACTACGGCTGGCGGATCGCCTTCGTGGTGTCGATCGTTCCCGGCCTGCTCATCGCCGCCGCCTGCCGCCGCCTCCCCGAACCCCGGCGGGGCACCTCGGACCGGGCCCACGTCACCGGAGACCAGACGATCGAGATGGCCGAGGAGGCCCCCGAACCGTTGTTCCCGGCCGGGATCAGGCAGTTCATCAGGGACATGCTGAGTGGCCTGCGCGCCGACGTCCGGACCATCCTGGCTATCCCGACCATGCGCTACTCGCTGGTCGGCGTGTCCAGCATCCTGTTCACCGTCTCGGCCGTGTCTACGTGGATGCCGACGCTGTACGAGCGGCAGTTCCACCTCCACCAGAGCAGCGCCAATCTGGCCTTCGGGGCCCTGATCGTCTGCGCCGGCATCCCGGGGACGGTCGTGGGCGGGGCGCTGGCCGACCGATGGGTGAACCGCTTCGCCGGCGCCCGCATGGTGATCCCCGGGGTGTGCATCGGGGTCAGCGGTGTCCTGTTTCTGATCTCGTTCATCCCGCTGCCGTTCTGGGCGTCGTACGTTCTCCAGTTGTCGGCCATGCTGGCGGCCACGGCGAGTGTGCCGGCGTTGCGGGCCGGCCTGACCGACGCCATTCCGGCCAACCTGCGCGGTACCGGTTTCGGGGCCTTCAACATGGCCTCGGTCATCTTCGGCTCGGCCGCCGCCCCGCTGGTCATGTCCGGGCTGGCCGACCAGTTCGGCGGCAACTACCGGGTGGCGTTCGCCATCGCCATGCCTATTGTCATCATTGGTGCCGGATTCCTGTTCCTGGCCCGTCGGCACGTCGAGCAGGACACGGCCAAGATATTCGCGGCGGTCGTCACGGCCATGGCCGAGCAGGCCTGAGCCGAGGTCTTCCCGTAGGTATCAGGCGCAGGGGCCGATCAGGGCCCGGACCTGTTCCTTCAGCATCCGGGAGGTGACGGCCCGGGCCCGTTCCGGTTCCTGCACGCCGGCCAGGAGACCGGCGCCGGCCAGCATGGTCACGAGCCGCTCGGCCTCGAACTCGACCTCGGTGGCCGGGTCCAGATCGCCGCTCGTCACCGCCGCGTCGAGCAGGGCGGAGAAGATGTTGCGCAGCCCGTCCCACCCGGTGCGGTAGCCGGCGCTGTACTCGTCGCCGAGCGATGGCTCGCGCCACACCGCAGTCCAGACCCGCCATTCCTGGAGCCGGCCGGCGTCGAGCGGGAGCATGACTTCGATGGCCGCCTCCAGGGCGGCGATCCCGCCACCGGCGTCGGCGATGGCCTGGCGCACCCGCCGCTCGGCGTTCAGGTTGGTGTGACGGATCACCTCGCTGATCAACGCCTGCTTGTCGACGAAGTAGTGGGTGATGTAGCCGGTCGTGACCCCCCCGGCCGTGGCGATGGCTCTGATCGTCGCCCCCCGCACGCCCGATTCGGCGACCACCCGGGCGGCGATTTCGACGATGCGCTGACGCGCAGCTGGGTCCCGGATGGTGGTCAAGGTCGCTCCTGCTGCCAGATGGTAGACGGCGCCGATCGGGTTCGGCCCCTTGAAGTCAAAACAGATGTTACGTAACATTTGTTCTGTAAGGTACTTTCGTCGGAATAATGCAGTCATAGGAAGGACGTGCACGTGGGGGAGCAACGGTCAAGAGGCCCGTACGGAGACGAACCGTCGATGGAATCCGGTGGATCGGTGAGCCGCCGGCGGGTGCTCATCGGCGGCGCCCTCGGGGCGCTCGGTGTGGTCGGGTTGTCGGCCGCCCCGGCCTGGTCCTGGTCGGCCACCGGCTCGGTGGCCGCCGATGGGTCGGGCGCCGATCCCCGCTACATCTGGGATGCCGACGTCGACCAGATCGTGGCGTCGTTGATCGACGACGGCCAGGTCCCGCTGGTCAACCGGATCCTCGCCGACTGGACGACCAACAACCAGGCCCTGCCGAGCGGATTGCCTGCGGACCTGGCCGACCTGCTGACCGAGGCCCGGCGGCTACCCGCCTGGGCCGACCAGAACCGGTTGGCCGCCGGCGCCCGGTTCACCCAGAAGTACGGCAGCTACCTGGGACTGCTGTACGGATTGTGCAGTGGGCTGTTGAGCTGCGCCATACCTCACGAGGCCCGCGCCGTGTACTACTCGGCCGGCGCCGCCAACATGAAGCTGCGGGTGGCCAAGACGGCCAAGTTGGGCTACGAAGTGATGCAGACCGACGCCTATCAGCCGACCGGCCAGATGATCGTCACCGCATGCAAGACCCGGATGGTGCATGCCGGAGTCCGCCACCTGCTCCCGCAGTCGGCCGGCTGGGAGGGCGCGCCGACCGAGGTGAAGCCGATCAGCCAGGACGACATCCTGGTCACGTGGCACAGCCTGGCCACGACGGCCATGCACCACCTGACCGCCTGGAACGTGCCGATGGACCCGGTCGAGGTGGACGGCTTCCTGCACGTCTGGCAGGTCACCGCCCACATGCTCGGCGTGCTCGACGAGTACATCCCGGCGACCTGGTCGGCCGCGTCGATGCAATACGACCAGGTCCTGGCGCCGGTCATCGGGCCGACCCCGGAGGGGGTGGAACTGGCCCGGGTGCTGCTGCAGATCGTGGCCCAGGCCGACGCCGGACTGACCCAGCCGTTCGTCGAGGCGATGATCCGCTACATGCTCGGCCGGCAGGTGGCGGACTGGCTCGAGATCCCCGACAACCCCTACTGGGACCGGTTCGTCAGCGACGGCTGGCCGAAGTACGTCGCCGCCCACGACGCCCTCCTGCCGGTGCCTCTGGTGCCTGAGGGCTACGGACTGTTCGACCAGTTCGTCGAACAGGGCGTCCTCTTCTACGTCTCGGACGGCCAGCCGATCAACATCACCATCCCCACGACCAACCGGGTGGGCCCGGTCCGCGCCGACTAGGGGAGGCGGCCTGCCCGGTCAGGAGGTCGAAACGTCGTCGAAGGCGGTGTAGGCGGTGTTCCGGCTGTCGTAGTTGGCGAGGGTCAGCGTGTAGCTGTGGCCGGCGGTGACGGCGACGGTCACCTGGCGCCAGCCGGAGTTGGACGAACACGTCTTGGCCAGTGCCGTCGTCGACCGGGATGTGGTGTTGTCGGTCAGAGTGGCCGTGGCCCAGTCGGAGCGGACGTTGCTGCCGCAGACGTTGTCGTACCAGAAGGTCAGCTGCGAGTTGCCGGTGGCGGCGGTGAAGGTCTGGGCGACCGACGAGGTCCCGTTGGTCCTCGCTGTCGTCCCCGCCTCCGCCGCATAGGTGCCGCTGTGGACCGGGTTGGTCACGACGCCGGTCGTGCCGGTGTGGCTCCAGCCGGACAGGTTGCCGGCCTCGAAGCCGCCGTTGGTGACGGCGTTGGTAGTCGTGGTGGTACCGCCCACGATGGTGTGGGAGATGGCACAGGCGTTGGTGTCGTTGGACCACGTGGATTGCATGGCGAACGAACCGTCGGCCATCTTCACGTCGGCCGCCGCCCCGGTGCCGCTGCTGATCCAAGCGCACTCATCGGCGTTCTCCTCACCGCCGTAGGAGTTGTTCTGGTGGTTGGTCCAGCCGCCGGCCGGGTTCTGGTCGGTGATGGTCTCGGCGTACTCGTGACCGTTGACGATGCTGTAGCCGTCCACGTTGCTGCCGCGGTTGACGAAGCCGGCACCGCAGCTGGCCCCGGCATCGGGCACGTACGGCATGTTGGTGAACGCGATGTCGCCGTACGACGACGGCGCGGCACCCCCGCTGAGGGTGCTGTCGCCGTTGTAGTCGTGCCAGGCGCAGAAGCCGCCCGTCTCGTAGTTGTCGGGATCGGCGCCGGTGGGCGACAGGATGTCGTACTGGACGTCGCGGTTGGCCGCCGGGGTGGTGTTGCCGAAGTGCCCGGCGGCGGCCACCGCTTCAGCGGCGATCTGCTCGCCGCTGGCCGCCGCAGGGGTGGCTGCGGAGTTGTCGTACCAGACGCCGGCCAGCGCGCCGCCGGTCGGGTACCCGACGTGCGCGGCACCGGCCGGACAGGTGGTGGCGCCGGCCGCAACCGAGCCGTCGCAGTACTGGGTCATCGTGCCCGACCACAGTTCGCCGCCCGTGCCGATCCCCTTGAACAGCTGCTGGACGTAGGGCGCGCCGCCGGCCGGATCGTTGCTGAACGTGGCGTTGCCGTTCCCGTCGGTGCCCTGGGTGCCCCACTGGGAGCCCCAGAAGACGAGGTAGATCCTGGGCGTGCCGCTGGTCACGCCGATGCCGTCGATGCCGCCGCCGTAGGACAGGGTCTTGGGCCCGGTCGACTGGCCGGACGCGTACTTCGCCATCTTCTGTTGCTGGCCCCGGGTCGGCACCACCCCGCGCCGGTAGGAGTGCCCGTAGGCCGGCGAGTACGGATTGGTGACGCTCCCCGTCGGGTGGCCCGACGCGGCCACCGCCGGTAGGACCAGTCCGCCGGTCATCCATGCGGTTGCGCTCAGCGCGCCGGCGGCCGCCGCCGCCCGCTTCATCCACGATTGCATCGGTTGTGCCCCTCCCCGGGAACTTCAGGAACGGCTGAACGTTATCAGTGCGTGCTGGCCCTTACCCTGGGCTCTGCCCGAATAGCTATAGGTGAGTGATCGTGGAGGTGGGGACGCGACGAGGGGGAGGGCACCAGGCCCTCCCCCTCGGTCACACCGACTGCGGGTTCAGCTGCCGATCGTGTAGCTGTAGGGGAAGGCAGCCACGGTGTTGGCCTGCGGGGACAGCGACGAGTACACCGACACGAGGCTGTCGTCGTCGAGGTAGATCACGCCCGACACGGTCGTGCCGGCCGTGCCCGAAGGCGTGATCAGCACCGGGATGGTGGCGCTGTGGCCGGGCTGCACTATCACCGGGGTCACGGTGAACGGGCCGCCGACCGCCATCTGCCACAGGTCACCGGTGTCAGAGCTGACAGCCGGGTCGAAGCCCTGGGTGGTGGCGACCATCTGGGTCCGGACCGTCTCGGTCTGCGCACCGGTGGACCCGAACGGTCCTACGACGTTCGGGGCGATGTCCCATACGCCGCTGCTGACCGGGTTGCCGTTCACGACGGCCCCGACCGTCTTGCCCTGACCGGAGGCGACGTCGGGATCGCCGCTCGGTGCGCCCAGATCGAACTGGATCGGCTCGGCCCCAGGGGTGTGGGCCTCCCCGATGATCTGTGACGTCTGGCTGGGTACCAGGTAGACCGGCACGTTCTTGGTGAAGTTCAGCGGGACGGTGGTGTCCGCCGAGCCCAGAGGTACCAGCTGGTACTGCCCGGTAGCAGTGGTCCGGCCGTCGATGAAGTAGGCCTCCGGTCCGGTGCCGGTGTTGGTCACGCGGACCTTGACGATGGCCGGGTGGTTGACCGAGTAGGTCTGGCCCTGAGGCACGCCCACGGCAGTGGCCTTGGCCGGCGTCTGGTCGACCGACACCGTGTAGGGAACGCTCAGCGCCTTACCCGACACCGTGGGGGCGAAGACCACGATCACTGTCCAACGTCCGGCGACCGGGTCCAGCACGTGGGCGTTGGCGCCCAGCGTGTTCTGACCGTTCAGTGCGCCGGAGTTGTCGACACTGACCAGCACGTTGCTCTGGTACGCCTGGGCCTGCCCGTTGGGGTCGACCAGCCAGAGGGAGTACTGGTTGTCCGGGTTCGAGGCCAGCTTCAGCGAGACGTTGAGCTCCGGAGAGTTCGGCTCGACGTTCATCTGGTAGTACTCGGTGACACCGGTGAACGAGGCCCGGCCGTTGCCACCCGTCAGGGTGCCACTGAACGACTGGGTCCCGCTGGGGATGAGCGTCCGGATGATGACCGGGACGGTGGTGGCCGCCACCTGGCCGGGGAGGCCGATGACCAGCGAACCGGCTACGTCACCCGGCTGGTTCGGGTGGGTGACGGTCAGCGCCACGGTCTTGCTGGCCCCCGGGGCGATGGTCACCGCCGAGCGGTCGAGCGAGCCGAGCGTCTGGTAGTTGGCCACGCTGGCCCCGAACAGCACCGGGCCGGTGGTGCCACCGTCGGCGCTGTCCCGGCTCCAGATGTACGCCGTCCACTGACCGGGAGCCGGGTTGGCCACCTGGGCGTCGCCGTAGTTCCCGATGCCCTGGGGCAGCGAGTAGTCGGCCAGATTTCCGTTCGGGTCGACCAGGCTCATACGGACCCGGCTGGCGAGCGCCGACGACGTCGCCTGGAAGGCGATGGCTCCGTTCAGCCGGTCGACGCCCGTCGGGACGGTGAAGTGGACCACCTCGTAGTTGTCGTTGATGCCCTGGTAGTCGGTGCTGTGGGGGCTGGCCGAATCGGACAGATTGACGGTCGTCTGGTAGATCGACTGGTAGTCGCCCAACTGGCGGCTGGACAGGTTGACCTTCTGGGCGGTGCCGCCGATGTTGGTCAGCGTCTCCCTGAAGGTGGTGGTGGCGCCCTCGGCACCGACGGTGTCCAGCTGCGAGTCACTCTTCAGGATGACGCCCAGCGAGGAGGGCGGCGCCTGGTAGTCCTCTGCGGCCAGCGCGGCCCGGTAGGCGTCGATCAGGCCGGCGCCCTGCAGGTCGCCGGGAGCGTTGATGTCATCGGCGGTGCTGGTGATGAACTGCTTGACCAGCGCCGGCGACGGGTCGGCTCCGCCGTGGGTGACGGCGTACGCCTGGATGACCAGGGCGGCGACGCCGGCGGTCAGCGGGGCCGACTCGGAGGTGCCACCGCTCTCCTGGACGCCGATGCCCTGACCGACGTAATCGGCGCATTCATCCCACTGGGTCAGGTCGGTGGAGCACAGGGCCCAGTTGAGCTCGCCGGGGGCGACGACGTCGATGGTCCTACCGTCCTGCTCGAATCCGCTCGAGCTCAAGGAGCTGATGTTGTTGTTCAGGTAGCCCTGGACGCCCGGGAACTGGAAGCCGGCGTAGCCCAGCTGGGCCGGGGCTTCGTAGGTGGTCGACGCGCCGACCGCGATCACGTTCGGGTCGGTGGCCGGGGTGCCGATGGTGTCGGTGACGCCGGCGTCACCGCTCGAGGCGGTGACCGTGGTGCCGGCGGCGACAGCGGCGTCATTGGCCGCCTTGATCACGTCCAGGCTGGCCTGGTCGTCGGGGTAGTAGTTGTTGCCCAGCGACTCGTTCAGCACGTTGACGTGGTCGACCGAGACGGCGTAGTCGATGGCCTCCAGGAACGACGAGTTGTACCCGGCGTCCTCGGCTCCGAAGATGTCGAGGCCGACCAGGCTGGCGCCGGGGGCGACGCCCCGCACCGTGATGTAGCACGGCCGGTTCAGGGGCAGCGCACTGTAGTGCGAGATGTTGTAGACGTAGCGACCCTGGGCGGCCACCGAGCTGGCGTCGAGGAACGCCTCGCCACCGCCGGAGGGGACGGCCGTGCCCTCGCCGCTGAAGTCCTTGTAGTCGACGAAGACGGGTGTGCCGTCGGGTCGGATGAAGTCCTGGTTGTTGATGTCCAGCCCGTCGGCGATGAACGCCACTGTGACACCGCTACCGGTGAGGCCGAGCGAGGCGGCCGTGCGGGCGTTGGCATTGGACGAGTCGGCGTGGATGTCGGACAGAGCCTGCGGCTCGAGTTCCGGCCGGTTCGGATTGGACGAGCAGGTCCCCGCAACCGGCGTCCGGCTCAGGCTGCTCGGCGAGGTGGTGGACGACGTGGTGTCGGGGCCGAAGGTATTGGCCAGGTGGATGATCTGGTCGGGGATGACCTCGGCCACCGACGGGTTGGCGGCCAGGTGGGCCGCCTCGCCCTTCGACACGGTGGCGGCGATGCCGTTCAGTGTCGTGTAGGTCTTCACGTTGCTGGCGTGGGTGGCGTGCAACTCGTTCAGGAGCGGCTGCTGCTCCGAACTCTCGACGCTGCGCCGGGCCTGGGCCTTCGACTTCGACGCCGGGTCCTGCCCCACCTGGTCCTTCAGTACGACGATGACCTTGTCATTGACATTCGTCGACAGCGCCGACGCCTGAGCCGCCGTCAACGGCTTGAAGGTCGGTGTGCTGGCCGCCGCCACCGAGGAGCCGACCCACTGACCGGCCGCCACCATCGGTACGGCTGCGGCAACTGCCCACAGCTTTCTGATTCCCACCCTGTTCTCCTCCTCTTCGGATGAGGCGGACAATACATGTCGGCCGCCCGGTCGGGCCGGAAAAGTTGAGAGCCCCCGGTGCAAATAGGACAAGCCGGATTCACGGGCCCGGCCCGCTCATGAGACGGAGGGCCCGGGGCCGGATCTGAGAGGATCGGCGCATGCGCACGTGGACCACAGACCAGCGGAACGGAGGGCCCGTTGAGTAGCCCGGACGACGTCCTGGCCGCGGCCGCAGAACGGGCGCGCAGCTATCTGGACCACATCGACGAGCGCGCCGTGGCCCCGACGGCGGAGGCCCTGGCCGGGCTGGACGCCTTCTTGGAGGATCTCCCGGACGGTCCGTGCGATCCGGCGGAGACGCTGGCCCGGCTGGACGATTCCGGGTCGCCGGCGACGGTGGCGACGGCTGGTCGCCGCTACTTCGGGTTCGTGATCGGCGGTTCCCTCCCGGTCACGCTGGCCGCCAACTGGCTGGCCGGGGCCTGGGACCAGAACGCCGCCCTGCCGGTCATGTCGCCGGTGGCCGCCCGCCTCCACGAAGTGGTGACCGGCTGGTTGGTCGACCTGTTCGGGCTGCCGGCGGGCAGCGCGGCGGCGTTCGTGACCGGCGCGGCGATGGCCAACACGTCCGCTCTGGCCGCGGCACGCGACCAGCAGCTGGCCCGGGTGGGGTGGGACGTGCAGACCCGGGGCCTGTTCGGCGCCCCCGAGTTGACGGTGGTGGTCGGCGAATCGGCGCACTCCACGGTGATCAAGGCCCTGGGCCTGCTCGGTCTGGGGCGGGACCGGGTACTGCGGGTGCCATCCGACGACCAGGGCCGGATACGGGCCGACCTGCTGCCGGCCGAACTGGACGGCCCAGTGGTGGTGTGCGCCCAGGCCGGCGAGGTGAACACCGGCGCCTTCGATCCGTTCCCCGATGTCATCGAGTGGGCCCGGCGCCGGGACGGCTGGGTCCACGTGGATGGTGCGTTCGGGCTGTGGGCCCTGGCCGATCCGAGCCGGGCCCATCTGACGCAGGGACTGGCCGACGCCGATTCGTGGGCCACCGACGGCCACAAGTGGTTGAACGTCCCCTACGACTGCGGCATCACCATGGTCCGCCGGCCCGACGATCTGCGGCGCAGCTTCGCCTCGGTCGCCGGTTACCTGCCCCCCGACGTCGGCTTCGAGGCCATGCACCACACCCCGCAGGCATCGCAGCGGGCCCGCCAGATCGAAGTGTGGGCGGCCCTGCGCACCCTCGGCCGCCAAGGGGTGGCCGATCTGGTGCGGAACTCGTGCGACCAGGCCGCGTTCATCGGGTCCAAGCTGAGCCAGGCCGGGTTGGAGATCGTCAACGAGGTGGTCCTCAACCAGGTGCTGGTCAGGGCCGGTCGCGACGAGGTGACGGCCGCCCTGGCCCAGGCCATCCAGGCCGACGGCACCTGCTGGTGCGGGCCGACCGTGTGGAAGGGCCGGGCGGCACTGCGCATCAGCGTTTCCAGTTGGGCCACCACGGCGGCCGATGCCGAGCAGAGTGCCGATGCCATCGTCGCGGCCTGGCGGAACCTGCCCTCTTCGATGACCTGAGGCCACCGGCTCCGGTGTGGCCGATGTCTCATGCCCCTTCGGCCAATAGGTCTCGACAACCGACACTCTCGGTGTTACCCGTGGGTCCAGTCGCTACGGGGAGGGGTATTCATGTACGCAACCAGGGCGCGGGTCGCGGTCGCCGGGGCGGTACTCGGGCTCGGCCTGATGACCGGTGGAGGGGTCGCACCGGCGGCCGGCGCGCCACCGGTGGCCTACGTGACCCTCAACACGCCCGGGGCGCTGGCCGAGATCGACCTCGACACCGGGCAGGTCATCGCCCAGGCCACCGGCATCCCGTCGGCTGAGAACGTGGCCCTGACGCCCGACAACGCCACGGCCTACGTCAGCGCGATCAACTCGTCTGCGGTCTACCCGGTCGACCTGGCGACCATGAAGGCGGGGACGGCCATCACGGTGGGGGCCCACCCGGACGCTCTGGCCGTGACGGCGGACGGGAGTCAGGTCTTCGTCGCCGACGAGACTCCTGGCAACGATCCCGGTGAGGTCAGCATCATCAGCACGGACACGAACACAGTGACGAAGACGATCCAGTTGCCGGACGGGTCCTCGCCCGACGCCGTGACCATCACCCCCGACGGCTCGACCGCGTATGTGGGCGAGTACGCCACCCCGTACCAGGTGGTGGCCATCTCGACCGTCACCGACTCAGTCGTGAAGTCCATCACGCTGCCCGGCGGCGACGGAGTCAACTCGCTCGCCGTCTCCCCTGACGGAAGCCATGTGTACGGGACGGCGCTCTCCAACTCGTCGACCGAGGACATCTTCTCGATCACCACCTCCAACAACCAGCCGACGACGCCGGTGGCGATCAGCGGCAGCGGGTTCCTCCACGACATGACCGTGACGCCGAACGGCAACTCGGCGTACCTGGCCGACTTCAACAGATCCGCGGTCTGGCCGGTCGCCACCGCCAACGGGGCCGCCGGCTCCCCGATATCGACACCGGCGGCGCCCCAGTACGTCAGGGCGTCACCGGACGGCGCCAAGGTATGGGCGACGGTCGGGTTCAACGCCAGTTCGGCGCTGTTGTCCATCTCCACCTCGACCGGTGCCATCGTCGACAACTTCCCGCTCGCCGGCGACGACCCGTCCGGTTTCGCCCTGCCCGGTTCCTCGCCCCGGACCCCGCCGAAGCCGGGCGGGTACTGGTTGTCGGCGGGTGACGGCGGGGTGTTCGCCTTCGGTACAGCGGCGTTCCACGGGTCCGGCATCCCGGCCGGAGTCGGATCGGTGACCGGCATCGCCGCCACCCCCTCCGGCCGTGGTTACTGGGTGGTCACCGACCGGGGTGACGTTGTCGGCTTCGGCGACGCCACCAACTACGGCGGCGCGTTGGGTTACCACCGGGTGGCCCCGATCGTCGGTATCGCGTCGTCCAGCGACGGCGGCGGCTACTGGCTGGTGGGCGCGGACGGGGGTGTGTTCGGGTTCGGTGACGCCCGCTACCACGGCTCGGCCGCAGGCGCCCGGCTGGCCGCGCCGGTGGTAGGCATCGCAGGCACGGCCGACAACGGTGGGTACTGGCTGGTGGCCGCCGATGGTGGGGTCTTCGGCTACGGCGATGCCGGGTTTCACGGGTCGGCCGGCGGCGCCCGCCTGGCGGCACCGGTGGTCGGACTGGCGAGGACGGCCAACGGCACCGGCTACTGGTTGGTCGGTGCGGATGGAGGGGTGTTCGCCTACGGCAATGCCACCTTCCACGGCTCGGCCGGTGGTGCCCACCTGGTTGCGCCGGTGGTCGGTCTGGCCGCAACCGGCGATGGCGCCGGCTACTGGCTGGCTGCGGCTGACGGTGGGGTCTTCACCTACGGAGACGCCACCTTCGCCGGGTCCGCCGCAGGTGCCCACCTGGCGGCACCGGTGGTCGGCCTGGCCGTTCCCTGATCGCCTTCAGCCGGCCGGAATCCCGGCGGCCTCGAGCCACGCCCGGCGGACGGCCACGGGGATCCGGCCGCGGTCGGGGACCGGCATGTCATGGGCCCGGGCCCACGCCCGCAGCTCGGCCGGCGACGGCACCGCAGTGACGCTGGCTCGGGGGGTGGCAGCGGCGCGGTCGCCGGTGCGTTCGATGGCCGCCGCTTCGCCTGTGGCCCAGGCATGGGCGGCGGCCAGGAAGCGGTAGGTCCACTCCTCGGCCAGCGAACGGGACTCGCAGAAGACGATCGGGACATTCGGCCACCGGACCTGGAGCTCGGCCAGCCCATCGGCGACCACCGCCGGGCGGACGAAGGTCTGTTTGTAGATCTGCGACAGCCGGTCCTCGACGACGACCGCCGCCCGCGGCAGCGCAGCCAGCTCGCCGAGGGCGAAGCGCAACCGTCCAGACGTAAGGCTGGACACCAGATCGTCGATCGACTTGCGTTCGACGGCCGCCGCCACCGAGCCGTCGACCATGACCGCGTAGTCACCACATGGCAGCCCACGTGACACGGTCGACACCTGCTGGCCGGAGAAGCGGTAGGCGTAGCGCTCGTGACCGTCGACGATGATCTCGAGATCGGCGATACCCGCCGCCCGCGCCCTGGGCAGTCCGACCGCCGGCCGGGCCTGCTTGCGGGTGCGGGGTGACTGCCAGAACACGGCGTCCCGGCCACGGGCGGTGGTGAAGACCAGTTGGGACCGGTTCTCCCGGGACCGGTCGGCCACCAGGTCGATCGACGCCCCCCGTCGGGAGCAGGCCCGCAGGGGAATGCGCTCGACGATGTCGGGGTCCGACGGCCAGTCACCGACCGGCACCGGGTAGCAGTACAGCGCCTTCATGCGTGGCCAGGTGGCGGACGTGCGCAGGACGATGCCGTCGCCGAGTGGCACCTTCATGAGGTACCCGAGCCGGGAATCGGCATCGGGGTTGACGGCGATCAGCAGCTCGTTCATCGGTGCCGTTTCGGCGATTGCGTCACGCTATTGACGCTACGGGATGACCTGGGCGCGCTTGGGTATCTGTGTAACGCGAATTCCTTTGAACCTTTCGAACCTCCCCAGACTCTCAAGGACGTCAGTTCCAAAGAACGCGGGGCTCCGGTGCAAGTGGTCAATGAGACGCAGCAGCATGACGTGCTGATGGACAGCGGGGGCGACTTCTCCGAGGTTTTCCGACGGGAGTTCCCGCGCCTGGCCGGTTACTGCGCCGGTCTGGTCGGGGACCGGGACATGGGTGCCGATCTGGCCCAGGAAGCCATGGCCCGGACGTGGAGCAGGTGGTCAGGGGTGGCCGACCCGCGCGCCTACTCCTACCTGGTCGCCACCAATCTGGCCCGCCGGCAGTGGAAGGCCCGCTCCCGGGAACGCCAGGCCGGCGGCGGCCTGACCGGGCCCGGCTCGGTGAGCGACCCCCTCGGTGAGGTTCGCGATCTGGTCGACCGCCTGCCGGAGCGGCTGCGGACGGCCACCCTCCTGCACTATTACGCCGACCTGCCGGTGGAGCAGGTCGCCCGGCTCCTCCACCGTCCGGAGGGCACCATCCGCCAACGCCTGCACGAAGCCCGCCGCCTGCTCGCCCTTGAACTCCGGAAGGAGGATTGACGGTGTCCGACAATCCATTCCCCCCCATCCCGCCCATGGAATTCCCCGACCAGGAGGCTCGCCTGGGCGCGGCATCGAACCGCATGGCGTTCCTTCGGCGCCGGCGGGCGGCCATCGCCGGCGGGGGCGCAGCCGCCCTGTTGCTGGCCGTCGTCCTACCGTTGGCCCTCTCCGGCGGCTCGTCGCACGCCCGCAGCGTGCAGGTGCTCGGTCCGTCCACGACGTCGGTGCCCGGCACGGTCGCCCAGGTGCCGGTGACCACGTCCCCGGCCGCCACCTCCACCGTCCCGGCCTCGGTGGTCCCGACCACCAGGTTGGTCACGTCCCCCACATCGACGTCGTCCTCGTCGTCATCCTCGGTCCCTGCGGCCACGACCACCACCGTGGACCTGGCCGGGTCGGGAACATGGACGTCGCACCAGGTGCCGACCGGTGACAGCTCGCCCCTGAATGCGGTGGCCTGCCCCAGCGCGACGGAGTGCCTGGCGGTCAGTGGCGACCCGGCCGGCCAGGAGGCCGGCACCGTCCTTGCCAGTTCGGACGGCGGGGCCACCTGGACCATCGCCTACACGTCCTCGGCGCCACCGACCTCCCCGGCTTCGGGGGTACCCGTCGACTTCGACGGCATCGCCTGCCCGTCGACCTCTGTGTGCGTGGCCATCGGCACCGTCGCCAGCAACAACACCACCGAAGCGGTGGCCGAGCAGACCACCGACGGCGGCCACACGTGGAGCCAGCTGAGCCTGCCGGGGACCCAGATCTCCTACCCGACGGCCGTGGCCTGCGTATCGGCGCAGACGTGCCTCATCGCCGGCTCCGACACGAGCGCGACCACCACCAACGGGTCCGATCCGGTGGTCATCCGCACGACCGACGGCGGGTCGACCTGGAGCACCGTCAGCGTGCCGAGCGGGATGGCGCAGGCCACCTCCCTGTGGTGCTCGACGACCGACTTCTGCCTGCTCGGCGGGGCCGGCCCCGGGCCGACGGCCAGCTCCAAGGCGCTGGCCTCGACCAGCCATGACGGCGGGGTGACCTGGTCGGCGCCGGTCACCAGCGGCGACGTCCTGCTCGCCTCCATCAGCTGTGCCAACGCCCACTACTGCGTCGGTGTGGACGGCACGGACGGCACCAACACCTATGGCATCGGCGAGTTGAACGTCACCGACAATGCCGGCACTACCTGGACGGCCCCGACCGGGCCCAGTGCCAACTCCGTGTCGTGCACGGCCGACATGTGCCTGACCGTGGGGGCGACCTACACGGGGGGCACCAACTACCCGGCCACCGCCTACCTGACGACCAACGGGACCAACTGGGTCGCCGTCACCCCCCGCGGCCTGCAGGGACTGAGCAGCGTGGCCTGCCCGACCTCGACCCACTGTGTGGCCGTCGGCTCCCTCAACTCACCGGTGATCGTGACCTACTCGAGATGAGCGGGGGTCAGCGCCAGGGCTGTGCTCGGGCCGCGCTCGAGGCGCAGTACGAGAGGGTTCTAGTCGAGGTGAGCGGGGGCCGGGGCGGCCGTGGTGATCGACCGGTCGGCGGCCCAGCGGCTCAGGTCCCGCTTCTCTATCGCCGCAGCCATGAGGTCGGGGAACAGGTCGGGCGTGCAGGCGAAGGCGGTCACGCCGAGTGACGCCAGGGTGGCGGCCACGGCGTGGTCGTAGGCGGGAGAGCCGTCGTCGTTGAGGGCGAGGAGGGCGACGGTGATGACTCCGGACCGGACGATGGCCGCCATCCGGCTGTAGAGCTCGTCTCTCAGGCCGCCCTCGATGAGATCGCTGATCAGGATGAAGATGGTGTCCATCGGTCGGGTGACGAGCCCCTGGCAGTAGGCGACGGCCTGGTTGATGTCGGTGCCGCCGCCCAGCTGCGTGGCGAACAGGAGGTCGACCGGGTCGTCGAGCTCGGCGGTCAGGTCGACGACGGCGGTGTCGAACACGACCAGCTGGGTGCGCAGCGCCCGGATGCCGGCCAGTACCGCGCCGAACACGCTGGCGTAGACGACCGATGCGGCCATCGACCCGCTCTGGTCGATGGCCAGGATGACCTCCCGCTGTACGGCTTGTTGACGCCGCCCGTAGCCGACCAGGCGTTCGGGGATCACCGTCCGCTGGTCCGGTTGGTAGTGGCGCAGGTTGGCCAGGATGGTGCGGTTCCAGTCGATGTCGCTGGGCCGGGGCCGGCCGGTCCGGCTGGCCCGGTGCAGGGCACCGGCGACGGCCGCCTGGGTCTTCTGCGACAACCGCTGGTGGAGCTGCTCGGTGACATGGCGGACCACGGCCCGGGCCGCCTCCCGGCTGCGCTCGGGGATCACCCGGTTGAGGGCGACCAGGGTGGCCACCAGCGAAACGTCCGGCTCGACCACCGACAGCAACTCCGGTTCGAGGAGTAGCTGGCGCAGCCCCAGCCGGTCCATGGCGTCCCTCTGCATGACCCGGACGACCGTCGACGGGAAGTAGGCGCGGATGTCCCCCAGCCAGCGGGCCACCGCCGGCGCCGAGCCGCTCAGTCCGGCCGAGCGGCGACCGGGCCGGCCCCGGTTGTCGCGGGCCGACGTGGCCCGACCCGGTCCCGACCGCCCAGCGTGGCCGGCGTCGTCGCCGTAGAGGGCGGCCAGGGCCCGGTCCCGCCGGGCGTCGTCGCCCTCCAGCCCGCCGAGGGCCGATTCGGCGTCGGCGCCCAGTACCAGCCGCCACCGGCGCAGCCGGTCCTCGGTCACTTCGGTTCCGCTTCGGGGGCCATCGGGCCGGCGGGGGAGTGTCCGGCAGTTTGTGCCTCAGCTGTCGGGTCGGCGGGGTCGGCGCGGTCGGCGGGGTCGGCGGTGTCGGCTGTCGGGGTGTCGGCGGTCGGGGCGGTGGCGGGCGGGCGGCCGGCCATCAGCAGGACGAGCAACGGGACCACGGCGGCGGCCCGGTCCTCGTCGATGCGACCGAGTCCGGCTGCGCCGGGGGTCGGCTTTGTGGCAGTACCGCTGCCATCCAGACGTCCGGCCGACTCGGCGATCATGCGCCGCTCAGCCGCTTCGAACTCGGAGAACGCCCGGCGCAGGAGGGGTACGACGTCGTCGAAGACGGCCTCGGAGACGCCGGCCAGCCAGCCGTCGATGACGGCCAGGAGCAACCGGTCATGGACCAGCAGTAGCCCACTCCCGGCGACCAGCCCTTCGATCCATGCCGCCGCCCGCCCCGGATCCTCGCCCCGTGAGAGAGCGGCGGCCAGGCGGTCGGCCAGTGCGTCGGTTCCGAGCCGGCCGGCGTCGGCCAGGATCCTCGAGGACCGGCCGGCGACCAACCCGTGCAGGGCGGACGAGTCGGCGAGGGTGGTGAGCGCGTCCAGCCACATGGCGCGCATCCCGGCGTCGTCCAGCGCACCGAGGGCCGACGAGACGCCCGCTATGAGCGACGCCGAGGTGGCGGCGGCCTCGTCGTCCAGGCTGGCGCACGCCGGGATGAGGCTGACCGAGATGCGCGCCACCAGGCTCCTCACGACCTGCTCGACGGCCGCCGCATCGGTGCGGCGGACGGTGCCGTAGCGCATGACCCGGGCCAGCGGCGGTACGGCCGCCATCAGCTCGTTCACGTCGTTGGATCGGGCCGCCTGGGCGTCGAGGGCGACTATGCAGGCGGCCACTGCCTCCGGCAGATCGGCCATCAGGCACCGGATCATCAACGTGGCGACCGACGACAGGTCATCGACCCGTTCGGCCCGCTCGCTACTGCGCTGGGCGGCGGCGGCGGCCACCGTCGTGCCGTACACGCTGGCTTCGACGACCCTGACGGCCAGCTCCGGGGCCCACGCCAGCGTCCAGGTCTCCCTGAAGGTGCCCGTTCCCCGGGCCTCGTCGTCGGGCACTCCCCAGGGGATATTGAGCAGGTCGAGACGGTGAAGCAGGCGGCTGCGCTCCAGGTCGTTTCCTTTGCGCAGATCCAACTCGAGCGTCTTGATGGTGGCCGCCGGCGCCAGTCGCAACCGCTTCTGGCGAGCGGCCAGATCGGACGCCAGGGCGACCATCGGCGTCTCGGGCGGGACCTCGCCGACGGCCTCGCCGACGACCAGCTTGCGGCCGATGATCGACAGGGCGTCGTCGTAGCCGCCGGTGAGAATGGCCCGGACGGCGTCGGTGCACTCAGACAGGCCGGCCAGCGGCCGGTCACGCATCACCGCCAGGGCGTCGGCCAGCCGGACCGCTTCGATCACCGAGGCGGGGGCGGCATCGAGGTGCTCGGCCCGCAGCAGCCCGGCCACCCGGACCATCCACCTCTCGATCGGCCGGTCGGGGCTGACGAAGAGATGCTCGTACCAACCGGGCGAGGCCACGCCGGCGCCGTAACCGCTGGCCAGACTGAGCCGGTCGTTGGTCCACGGCACCCAGGTCACGGTGGCCTTGGTGCGGGGCAGGCCGGACAGCAGGGCCTGGTCCGGTCTGGCCGGACCGCGCTCGATCAGGGCCGGGGCGTGCCAGGCCCCGCAGACCACGGCAACCCGGTCGAATGCCTTGTCAGCGGCCCGGATGGCCTGGCGCATCGCCGCCTCGCGGCGGGCCTCGGTCACCGGGTCGAGCCGGCCGGGCGGGGCGGGTTCGGCCGGCGGGTGGGGGCCGGCCGGCAGCTGGGGCCCTGCCGGCGGCTGGGGCTCTGCCGGCGGTTCGGGTGGGTCGAGTCCGGTCGGCGGTTCGCCTCCGGCGGGTGGTTCTGGCGGAGCCGGCCGGTCGTGGTCCTCGGCGGCCCGTAGCTCCCCGACGGCCTCGGCCAGAGCCTCCCACGGCTCGTCGCCGCGCCGGTGCTCGACCATGTCCTCCCACCAGCGTTCGGTGTCGTCGTAGCCGGCCAGTTCGGCCAGCCGGGACAACGGATCGCGGCCCACCGCGGTACCGGCCCGGCGGAGCGGCGTGTCGGCGCCGGCCTCGGCCCGGCTGGCCAGAACCACGGCGACCGGCAGGTCGATCATCTTCACCGTCGCGCCGGCGTCGAGGGCCCAGCGCAGGGCGACCCACTCCGGCGACCAGGCGGCCATCGGATAGAAGACGGCCTCCGCCGGGTGGACATTGGAATACCCGAGCAGGGCGACCGGCGGCCGCATGTGGGATGAGGCGGCCAGGCCCAGAACCGGTTCGGCATCGGGCGGCCCCTCGATCAGGACGGCGTCGGGGCGCCAGTCGTCGAGCGACGCGGCCACGGCCCGGGCCGAGCCCGGGCCATGGTGACGGATCCCGAAGACACGGACGGTCACCGGGTCAGTCGAGCTCCCGACAGGCGCGGTACAGGTCGGCCCAGCCTTTGCGCTCCTTCACGACCGTCTCGAGGTACTCCCGCCAGGCGACCTGATCCTGGACCGGGTCCTTGATCACCGCCCCGGTGAGCGAGGCGGCCACGTCGCGGGCGTCGAGGTCGCCGTCGCCGAAGTGGGCGGCCAGCGTGAGCCCACTCGTCATGACCGAGATGGCTTCCGCGGTGGACAGCGTCGAGGTCGGCTGCTTGACCTTGGTCCGGCCGTCGACGGTCGCACCGTTGCGCAGCTCCCGGAAGATGGTGACTACCCGCCGGATCTCGTCGACGGCCGAGTCGGGGGTCGGCAGGTCCAACGCCCGCCCGATCTCCTCGACCCGGATGCGCACGATCTCGACTTCGTCGTCGACCGCGGCCGGCAGCGGCAGCACGACCGTGTTGAAGCGGCGGCGCAGTGCCGAGGACAGGTCGTTGACACCCTTGTCGCGGTCGTTGGCAGTGGCAATGAGGTTGAATCCTTTGGCCGCCTGCACCTCGGCCCCCAACTCGGGGATGGGCAGCGTCTTCTCGGACAGGATGGTGATGAGGGCGTCCTGGACGTCGGATGGGATGCGGGTCAGCTCCTCCACGCGGGCGATGGCGCCGTCCTGCATGGCCTTCATCACCGGGCTGGCCACCAGTGCGTCCCGGCTCGGCCCGTCGGCGATCAGTCGGGCGTAGTTCCAGCCGTAGCGGATGGCTTCCTCGGCCGTGCCCGACGTGCCCTGCACCAGCCGGGTGGAGTCACCGCTGATGGCGGCGGCCAGGTGCTCGCTCACCCACGTCTTGGCCGTGCCCGGCACACCCAGGAGGAGGAGGGCCCGGTCGGTGGCCAGGGTGGCGACCGCCACCTCCATCAGCCGCCGGGCGCCGATGTACTTCGGCGTGATGGTCAGGCCCCGGACCGAACCACCCACCAGGTAGTCGGTCACCGCCTGGGGCGACAGGCGCCAACGGGGCGGCCGGGGCCGGTCGTCGACGGTCGCCAGGGCGGCCAGTTCGTCGGCGAACTGGTCTTCGGCGTGGCGCCGGAGGACGTCCTCGGCAACGGCGGGAGTGTCAGCGTTCATGCCAGCTCCTGGTACATGGCGTGGCGGAAATGGACGACCGCGACGAGATCGGTCAGGCGCTTGCCCCACACCGCCTGCGCGGCGGTCCGGCGGGAGTCGGGCACTCGGCCCAAGGCGGCGATGAGACGGTCGGCCCGCTCCGGGTCATGAGGGGCGGCGGCCAGGCCGGCGACCTCCGGCGCATGGCGCGACGAGGAGACCCAGGTCACGTCGCCACTGGCGACGATTCGCTCGAGCGAGCCGAAAGCGGATGTGGTCACGGCCGCCGACCAGGGTCGGGGATGGGCCAGCAGCAACGGCCAGGCCTCGGCGATCGTCCACTTCTCGATCTGGTCGACCACCACCTGGTCGGCCGTGTCCGGGTCCAGGGCCCCGATGAGCTCCGGGGTGGGGCGAGCACCGCCGGCCAGGAGGTCGGCGGCCCAGGCCCGGTCCTGTTGAGCGGTGGCGGCCCGGGCCCAGCCCTCGATCACCCCGGTGGCACCCGACCGCATGGCCAGGTGGACCAGATCGCGGGGCGTCCGGCCGAGCGACTCCGGCCAGCGGGCCAGATGGGTGACGGCGACCAGATCGGCCAGAGGGCGGTGTCCCGCCGGCGGCCCGAAGGCCAGGCCGGGCCGGATCCGGCCCTCCACCCGCACCAGCCGCAGGGCCTCGTCCTCCATCTCCCGTCGGAGCCGGCTGCCATCCAGTCTCAACAGCAGCGCCTCCGCCGCCTCCCGCACATCGCCGCGACGATCGGCCAACCGTGACTCGAGAAAGTCCTCGTCGTCGGGATTCAGTCCGGTGGCGAAAGCGGCGACCAGCGCGGCTCGCGCCGTCGTCGGCTCCTCGGCCCACGCCTGGACGGCAAACTCCCGGGCCAGGGCCGGGTCGGACCGGCGGCAGGCCCGGAACGCGGCCAGCCGCCGGTCATCGCTCCGTTCCCATGCGACCGACAGACGACCGGCGTCCCATGGCCCGGCCGACTCGTCTCCGGCCGGGACGACCCATGACCATTCCGGATGGCCGGCCGCCAGCCAGGGCGCGACCGGGCCGGCGACGGCCAGGATGTCGGCCGCCCGCCCGGCCTCCCCGGTGTCGAGTAACCGGGGCACCAACTCCGGCGGGAGCCGCTCCCCCCGCCGGGCGGCCAGAGCCAACCATTCCGCAAGCACCGGACGGAACCGGCGGTCGTCCAGGATCGCTTCCAGCGCCCTTTGGGCCCGCGCCGACAGCAACCCCCGCACGTCGGCCGGCGCCGGCTGCGGCCGCTCGGGCCCGTCGTCCGCCGGCAGTCGCCCGGCCTGGACGAACGCCCATGTCGCGGTGGCCGCAGCCAGCAGGTCGTGTCCGACATCGGGGAGGTCGGCCAAGACTCCAGGCAGGTCCACTCCGGTAAAAGGATGACGCTCCGTCCCGACCACCGCCACTGCGGCCAGTTCGTCCCAGGTGGAAGCGACCGGATTCAAAGCGTCACCATCCGGCCGTCCGCCCACCCGCCGAGGGGGACGACCGTATCGCCCTCCCACTCGCCCACCAGGTGCATCGGCCGCCCGGTGGACGCAGCGAGGAGGCGCCAGCCCGCTTCCTCGGTCACCGACAACGCCAACCGGCCGCCCTCGCCATCGATCACTTCCCACTGCCCGGTCCTCCGCACCGGGGTCACGTCCGTCACCGACACCGGCCAGCGTTCGATCCACGGATCCGACCCCAGCGCCCGTCCCCGGGCCGAGGCCACCGACGTCAGGCTGGGCCACGCCGGTGGCGGCCGGCCCGGCTCCGGATCGCCGTGCCGGTCGGCGATCAGCACCCGCAACGGCGCCGAACCCGGGAACCGGACCAGGTCGGCGTCCAGTTCCTGGCCTGGCCACAACTCCCACGCGAAGGCAGCCCCGGGCCGGGCGAAGTCGACGATCACGGCCGGCCGTCCCGACTCGACGCCCCACAACCACGTGCGCTGCGCCTGTACCTGTTCCTCCTCGGTCACCCGGCGTCCCAACACGTACCACCGGTCCCGCTCCCTCGGCCCGGCCAGCACCTGCTCGCTCGGCCACGGCCACCCGGCGGCGGTGCGCAGGTCGGCCTGCACCGGCTCGGGCAGGTCGGGGTAGTGGGACCAGCCGCTGGCCAATAGATGCAGTCGGGCGACCTCGGCCAGCAGGCGGGCCGGCCAGCCGTCGCCGGTGTGGACGATGCCGGCCAGGCGCCGCACCTTGGCGGCCGTCGCCGGCGCCTGCGCATCCACCAGCCGGGCGCCCATCGCATCCCAGAACGAATAGGGCTGGGACTGGGCCTGGCCGAATCCCCGACGCACCAGATCCCTCAGCCACAGATCGAGTTCGGACATGCCGTCCATGATCCGCCGGGTCCGCTGGGCCACCCGGCCCCGGGCCGCCTCCTCCCGGGCCCCGGCCGTATCGCCGGCCGTCCCGTCGCCGGCTCCCGCTTCGTCGGTCGAGCCGGCGGCTCCGGTCGCCGCCCCGGAACGGCGGCGTCTGGTGTCGGTCTGGTCGCCGGTACCCCCTTGCTCGCCGTCGGCGGGTTCCTCGCAGGTACCGCTGTCCCCGATGGCGCCGGTCTCGGGTGCCTGCTTGCCGGCCGTGGCCGCGGCGATCGATCCCTCCTCGGACCGGCCCACCCGACTGGCCAGCCAGGCGGCCACATCCGGCGGCGGGGCGCCGGGCGCCACCACGGGCGACTCCGCCGCCCACAGGAGCAGCAGTCCCAGGGCGTGCTTGCAGGGGAACTTACGGCTGGGGCACGAGCATCTGTAGGCCGGGCCGGACAGGTCGCAGGCCACCTGGTAGGGCAACTTGGCGCTCCCCCGGCACGAACCCCACACCCCCCGCTCGTCACTGCCGGCATCGGTCCACGGGGCCGGCGTGGCCAGCTTCATCCCGGCCTGCAGACCGGCGGCATCAGGTGCCAGGGCCCTCACCTGTTCCACTGTCGGCCGCACCACGGACCGACAGTACGGCACCGGTGTGACCGGCCGGCCGGAGCGCCGGTACGGCCCGCCGGTGCACGTGGGGCAAGGTCGCCGGGACCGCCATCGTGAGCGATTTCACCGTCACTATGACGGGGAATTGCTCACAATCAGATCGCCCGGGACGACGGGTTCCGATCGCCGGCCGCAGGCCGGGACGGTCTCCGGCGACGGCCGCACCCGGCCACGCCGTCGAAAGGTCGGCCATTGTGGCCGATAGAACGTCACTATGGCGTTCTATCGCCCACAATCCGGAACCTGTGGGACGGCCCGCCCGGCCCGCCCGACCGGCCCGGCCCGGCCCCGGCCCCCCGCCCGCGGGTGGACAATCGGGCGGTGGTGGACGGGGCGCTCGGCTACGGTCCAGCCCCGATGGCGATGACCGACAGCCCACGCGCCAACTCGCGTGCGGCGCTGATCGAGGCCGCCTTCGAGGAGTTCTCGGCCAAGGGTTACGAGGCGGCGACAGTGGCTGGTATCGCCGAGCGGGCGGGGGTGACGACGGGCGCGCTGTACGCCCATTTCAACGGAAAGCTCGACCTGCTCCTCGCCACCACCGGGCTCATGCCGGTCGAGGTGGTCATGCGGACGATGGCCGACCTGGCCTCGCTGCCGTGGACGGAGGCGCCCCGGACGATCAGCCTCAACATGATCGAGCCGGCCCAGCGCCTCACCCTCCTTCTCGACGTGATCGTGTCGGCCCGGCGCGATCCGCACATCGCCGGCATCCTGCGCACCGGTCTCGAGGCCTACCTGCAGGCCGCCGCCGAGGCCCTGGAGACGGGCCAGGCGTTGGGCCTGGTCGACCCGGTGCTGGCCCCCGAGGCCCTGTCCCGGTTCTTCACGTTGCTCAACATGGGGACCATCGCCTTCGCCGCCCTCGGGGAGGAACCGCCCGACGTGGAGTCGCTGGCCCGGGCCGCCGAACTCTTGATCCAGCCGGTCGACCGGGGCGCCGATGACGACGACATCGGCAGTGAGTCGCCGCCCCTGGCCCGGGTGCGGGTCAAGGCCCAGGCCCTGGAGCGGGCCCGCCAGGCCCTGGAGGAGAGCATCGTCGGGGCGCTCGACGACGGCCACAGCCTGCGCACGGTGGGCCGGGTCGCCGGCCTGTCTCACGAGCGCATCCGCCAGGTGGTCAGGGACCGGGCGCCGACCGACGAGCAGACCGGAGTGTCATGAATTCTGACGAGAAAGGCGTGACCAGGCGTTAGAACCAGGCCAATTTGTCCCTCGAACGTAATCCCGCTATCTTCGTGCGCCAATCGTTGGGCTGTAAGGGAATTCCTTTGACCGTAACTCTCGCCGGCGGCCTGACCTCCAAGGGCCATCCCCTGGGGGCCACCGGTCTGGCACAGTGCAGTGAGCTCTCCTGGCAACTGCGCGGCCTGTCCGACGATCGCCAGGTGGCCGGCGCCAAGGTCGCCCTGCAGCACAATCTGGGCCTCGGCGGCGCCGCAGTTGTCACCATGTACCGGGCCCCCTCGCCGGCGGCCTGACCCACCAACCACTCCCGGAGGTCCAGATGTCCATAGCCATTTCCGACGAACACAAGGCGCTGGGTGACGCCGTCTCGGACTTCCTCGCCAAACGCGATGCCCGCGCCGCGGCCCGGGGACTGCTCGAGGCGCCGACCGAGCCGCTGCCCGACTTCTGGTCCGACGTGGTCGGTCTGGGCTGGCTCGGCCTGCACATCCCCGAGGAGCACGGCGGCTCCGGTTACGGGTTGGAGCCGGTGGCCGTCGTGGTCGAGGAGATGGGTCGGGCCATCACCCCCGGGCCGTTCGTGGCGACTGTGATTGCCAGCGCCCTGATCGCCCAGGTGGGCGACGAGGAGACCAAGGCCAGGTACCTGCCCGGCCTGGCCGACGGGACGCGCCTGGCCGGGGTCGCCCTCGACGGGGTGACCGCCGTCGCCGGGGCCGGCTCCATCTCGGTGAGCGGTGGGTCGGTGACCGGCCAGGCCGAGACGGTGCTGAGCGGTGGCCTGGCCAACCTGCTGGTCATAGCCGCCGGCGACGACGTGGTGCTGGTCGAGGTGGGCGACGGCGTTTCGGTGGAGACGCCGACCAACCTGGACCAGTCGCGGCGGTCGGCCAAGGCCACGTTCTCCGGCGCTGCGGGCACCGTCCTGGCCGGCGCCCGGCCGGCTCTGGTCGACCTGGCCCGGGTGCTGCTGTCGGCCGAGGCGGTCGGCGTGGCCCGCGAGTGCACCGAGATGGCGGCCGCCTACGCCAAGCAGCGCCAGCAGTTCGGCCGCCCGATCGCCATGTACCAGGCGATCAAGCACCACTGCGCCAACATGGCCGTGGCCACCGAGATGGCGACCAGCGCGGTGTGGGACGCAGCGCGGGCGGCGAGCACCGGCGGCGACCAGTTCAGCTACGCGGCGGCGGCGGCCGCCACCCTGGCCGCGCCGGCCGCCGACCTGTGCGCCAACCTCTCCACCCAGGTGCACGGTGGTATCGCCATTACCTGGGAGCACGACGCCCATCTGTTCATGCGGCGGGCCACCACGCTGCTCCATTACATAGGCGCCGACGCGGCGGCCGCCGATCTGACCGACCTGACCCGGCGGGGCGTGGTCCGGGCCAAGGCCATCGAGCTGCCGCCCGAAGCCGAACAGATCCGCACCGAGGTCCGGGCCTTCCTGGATTCGGTCAAAGGACTGGCCGACGACGAGAAGCGGGAGAAGGTGATCTCCAGCGGCTACGGGGTGGCCCACTGGCCCAAGCCGTACGGCCGCGACGCCGGCGCCATCGAGCAACTGGTGATCGAGCAGGAGTTCAGCGCGGCCGGCGTCGACCGGCCGTCCTACGGCATCACCGCCTGGAACATCCTGACCATCATCCAGTACGCCACGCCCGATCAGGCCGCGCGGTGGGTGTGGCCGGCGCTGCGCCAGGAGCTGATCTGGTGCCAGCTGTTCAGCGAGCCCGATGCCGGCTCCGACGCCGCCGGTATCAAGACGCGTGGCACTCGCGTCGACGGCGGATGGCTCATCAACGGCCAGAAGGTGTGGACCTCCGGCGCCCACCACGCGGGCATGGGCCTGGCCACCATCCGGACCGACCCGGACGTGCCCAAGCACCAGGGCATCACCACGATGGCCATCGACATGCACGCCAAGGGCGTCGAGGTGCGGCCGCTCAAGATGACCACCGGCATGTCGGAGTTCAACGAGGTCTTCTTCAACGACGTGTTCGTGCCCGACGACGACGTCATCGGTCCGGTGGACGGCGGCTGGACGGTGGCCCGGGCCACCCTCGGCAACGAGAGCGTGAGCATCGGCGGCGGCGGGGGCGGCATGTCGCTCCCCGGCTCGGCCCTGGTCGGCCCGTTCGACGCCCACCCCGACCGGCTGCCGGGTGGCGCGCCCCGCATCGGCCGGTACATTGCCGAGCACCAGGCCATCGGCCTGCTCAACCAGCGCAGCGCCCACCGGGCCGTCGCCGGCGGCGGCCCCGGCCCGGAGGGGGCCATGACCAAGCTGGTGCTGTCCGAGATCGGCCACGAGGCGGCCGCCATCCTGACCGCCCTCAACGGTCCGGACTCCGTCTACATGGACGGGGCCGGGATGATGAGCAACATGCTGGTGCTCATGCACCGGGGCATGTCCATCGCCGGCGGTACATCCGAGATCAAGCGCAACCAGATCGGCGAGCGCATCCTCGGCCTGCCCCGCGACCCCCTGATCAAGTAGCCCCGGCTTCGCCGAGTCGCCCCCGCCGGTTCGGGCCGGTGGGGGCTTCGGCGCGCCCGGCCGGCGGTGGCTATCGGTGCGCCCGGCCGGCGGGGGCTATCGGTGCGCCCCGACTGCGGTTCCGCCTCCGCCCGACACCCGCCCCGCCGACCGCCACGGACCGGTTCCATGACCTTTCATGCTGCGAACTTTGTTAACTTTCGCCAACAATGTATTGAATTAGAGATTTTCGGGCCCAAAATCGACAAAGTTGGAATTTTTTAACAAAGTTGGCGGCTCGACCCCGGTGAAGTCGGCCGCGCTTCGGTACGTCAGATATGTTGACGAGCTAATGCCGATTTCGCTGGTATGTCTGATATAGAGGGTGAGGTAGCACCGAGCGTCCTCCTTTTACCGCCGTGCTATCAGATTAAGTGACTGGTATGTGGCTTATGTCACCTACTAGGGTGACGTACTGACGTTACGTCAGAAAGCTGTGCCGGACTTTCTCGGGGGGAGAGATGAGGCCAACTCGTATCGGCACCGGACGGCACCGCCGGACCCGGCGCGCCACCCCGCCTGGGTCCATCACCGCCCGGCGACGGATCGGTATGACCATGCTGGCCGTCGCCGTCCTCCTGGTGGCCTCGACCAGTGTGGTCGCCGGACCGGCGGGCGCGGCCAGCGGACCGCCCACCCAGCCCGGTTCGGCCACCGCCGGGTCGACGGTGCTGGGGGTGGTGCCGTTCATGAGCGGGCTCAACCTGGCCGTGTCGGTCGGGCAGGCGAACGCCGCCTACGAGGGCGACGAGGCCCAGGGCAGCTCGGCCAACATCAACCTGGGCGGACTCGGGACCATCCTGGCCGAGACGGCGGTCTGCGGGAGCACGCTGCTCAAGACCTCGGAGCTGCCGACGCCGTTGACCGCCTCCTCGTCGGGCGGCGCCCAGACGGTGACCAACGGGACGTCGGTGGGCCAGGAGGCGGTGACGACCGACGACGACCCGGAGTCGGCCTCCGCCGCGACCACGCCGGCCGGCATCGACCTGGGCGGGCTGGCGTCGGTGTCGGCCTACGCCAAGAGCACGGTCGTCTACGTGAAGAACACCGAGCAGGAGGCCGACGCCTCGGTCAGTGAGGACATCACCCTGCTGGGCGGCCTGGTCACGCTGAGCGGGCTCAAGTGGACGGCCAGCCAGCACACCGGCACCACTGCGGTGTCGACCAGCTCCTTCTCGATCGGCTCCGTGACGATCAACCCCGGGCTGGGGTCGCCCGTCGCCGTTCCGGTCACCCTGTCGGGCAACCAGAGCGCGTCGCAGTTGGCGTCGGCCATCAACCAGGTGCTCGCCGTCATCGGGGTCAACCTCACGCTGCCCGAGTCGAGCACCGACCCGAACACTGGCACCGTGTCGATCGGCCCCCTGCAGGTCAGCTTCAGCGGGTCGGCCCTCGACAACAAGATCGCCAACCTGACGCTGGGCCCGACGGTGCCCGCACTGGAGACGGCCCTCTTCGCCCATGCCGTGGTCAGCAACAGCTGCCAGAACCTGCCGGAGGTGCTCGGCGGTTTCAAAGGATCGACCGGAACCATCCTCGGCCTGAGCACGGCGATCCTCGAGGGTTCGGGCGGGCTCAACCTGGACTTCGGCGGGGCCAACGCCGACACCGAGGGGGCGCCCGACTACGCCAATCCGTTCGGTGACGGCGGCAACCCGCTGGGCGGCGGTTCGACATCGCTGCCCGGAGGCCTCGGCGGTGGCGGGAGCGGGGGGTCGGTGTCGGTGCCGGCCACGTTGGGCACCACCGGTGCCGGAACCTCCCCGATCGGCACTGATGGGTCGACCGGGACGCAACCGCAGCTGGGGACGGCTGGATCGACGGCGCCGGCGACCACGCCGACCGCGTCGGGGACCCAGCCGGCGGCCGTGAACCCGGTCGGGTTGGTCCGCTGTGTCACGACCAGCCCGGCCGGGAAAGGGCCCAGTTGCTGGTCGGGCCTGGGGGCGCTGGCCGGCGTGCTGGCCGCCGGGACCGGAGCCGCCGTGTTGTACGCCGATGTTCGTTACGGCCGGCGGGCTCGCCGCCGGGCTCGCCGGAAGGTGGTTGCATGAGCGTCAAACCGAGGTTCTCCATGCGCCCGGCCGACCGCCGCCTGATGGGCGGCTACGGCCCGGGACTGTTCATCGCAGTGGGGTTCGCGGTCATGGCCCTGCTGGTGCCCACCGTGGCTCCGGCCAAGGATGTCTCGGTCGGGTCGGGCGGCAACAACTTCAGCACCAGCGGGCTGAACCCGGCGACCGGGCTGCCCGCGTCCGGCAGCGGGAGCAGCAGCTCCGTGCCGGGGGGTACCGGGTCGGGAGGCGTTTCGGGTGCGACGGGCGGCCACGGCGGCGGCTCGACCGGCAGTACCGCTGGCGTGGGTGGCGGGAGCGGAACCGGCACCGGCGGCTCGGGGGGCGGTAGCGGTGCGACGGCGGCGACCGGGAAGGTGGCCGCGTGCACCGGCAAGCAGGTGTCGGGTGATCCCTATTCCCCGCCCTGCATCAGCTTCTCCGGCGGCAACGGCGGGGCCACCAGCCACGGGGTCACGGCCAACCAGATCGTGGTGACGTTCCGGATCCCGGCCGACAACCTGTCCAGCTTCAACGGGGCCATCCAACAGATCGCCGGCAAGTACAACAGCGCCGCCTTCAGCGACTCACAAGCTGACGTGGAGCGGACCATCCAGGACCTGGTCACCTACTTCAACAGCCACTTCCAGTTCTACGGGCGCAAGATCCTGTTGAAGTTCTACAACGGCACCGGCCAGCTGGTGCAGGAGGTCACCGACGCCGGCCAGTCCAACGCCGACGCCGACGCCCTGAACGCAGCCAAGACGCAGGGGGCGTTCGCCGACATCAGTGCCCTGACGCAGCCGTACGCGGAAGCGCTGTCGGGCCAGGGCGTGATCAACGTCGGGTCGCCGTACATGTCCCAGTCCTGGTACCAACAGCACGCGCCGTACGCGTGGAGCATCTACCCGGACTGCACCGAACTCGGGACGGAAGCGGCCGGCGTCGCCGTCAAACAGATCATCGGCCGCAACGTGACCTTCGGCGGTACCGGGGTCAGTGACGGCAAGCCCCGGCGCATCGCCGTCCTGGCCCCCGACAACCCGGTGTACCAGAGCTGCGCCGCTCAGGTGACCGGTGCTCTGAAGAGCGCCGGCCATCCGGCGGTGGCCAACCTCAGCTACACGCTGGACCTGTCGCAGCTCTCCCAGGAGGCGAGCAGCATCGAGCAGCAGATCGTCAACGACAACATCACCACCGTGATGTGCGGTTGCGACCCGATCACCCTGATCTACCTGACCGGCGACCTGGACAACGCCCACTACGAGCCGGAGTTCTTCAACATCGGCGCCGCCTTCACAGATGAGGACCTCCTGGCCCAGCTGTTCGACCAGGGCTCGTGGGCCTACGCCGCCGGCGTGACCAACAACGGGACGGTGCCGCCGTACGGATCGTCGCTCGGCTACTTCGCGGCCAAGTCGGCCGATCCGTCGCATCCGCCGGCCCACTCGGTCGACATCTTCTACGAGGACCTGTACGTCCTGGCCCTGGGCATCGAGCTGGCCGGTCCCAACCTCAACCCGGCCAACTTCGCCAAGGGGTTGTTCTCCTATGGCGGTGGCAACGGGGAGTACGGGCCGTGGTCGTTCAACGTGAACGGCTCCGGCTACTTCACCCCACAGCACGAGTTCCGCTACGAGTGGTGGAATCCCAAAGCCACGTCCGGTTTCGACAACGAGGCCGGCACGTGGGAGGTCGGTTCGAACTGGTACAGCAACGCCAACATCCCGAGCGGGCCCCTCCCGGTGTTCCCGCAGGGGCCGCAGTGATCCGACTGTCCCGGCGTCAGGCCACCGCCGCCGTCACGGTGGTGGCGGTCCTGATCGTCACCCAGCTGTTCCCGCACAAGGTCCCGCTCGGCACGGTGCTGGACGGCGCCGTTTACGGCAGCCTGAACGGGCTGGTCGCGCTCGGCCTGGTCCTCACCTACCGGGTGACGCGCGCCATCAACTTCGCCTACGGGTCGATGGGCGGCCTGGCCGCCGGCATCGGGGTGTGCCTGTACCTGGGTGAGGGCTGGCCGTGGGGGGTGGCCATCCCCGCCGCGCTGGTCATCGGTGGCCTGATCGGTCTGGGGACCGGGGCCCTGGTCAACTGGCGGTTCGCCAAGGCGCCCCGCCTGGTGCTGACGGTGGCGACCATCGGCCTGTCCCAGTTGCTGGGCGGACTGGCGCTGTACGTGCCCCGTTACCTGCACGCCCCGGCCCTGTTGCCCAACGTCCGCAACGGGCTCAGCACCCACACGTTCAACATCCGGCCGGTGCTGTTCAACGGCAACGACGTGGTGGTCGTCATCGTGGTGCCGGTCGTGGTGGCGCTGGTGTCGTGGTTCCTGCTCGGCACCGACGCCGGCCGGGCGGTGCGGGCCATCGCCGACAACTCCGACCGGGCCCGCCTGCTCGGGGTGCCGGCCCGCCGGCTGCTGCTCGGTGTGTGGACGCTCACCGGTGTGATCGCCGCCCTGGCCGCCGTGCTGGGGGCGCCCCGGCAGGGCATCGCCCTGAACGCGGCGGTCGGCCCCACGCTCCTGCTGCCCCCGCTGGCCGCCGCCGTGGTGGCCAAGATGGAGTCCCTGGTCACGGCATTCGTCGCCGGCATCAGCCTGGGCGTGGTCGAAGAAGTGGTCCGGCTGGATGTCAACAAGCAGTCGGTCGAGATCCCGATCTTCCTGGCCGTCATCCTGGTCGCCCTCCTCGTCCAGCGCCGCTCCCAGAGCCGGGCCGAGGCGTCCGAGGACTCGTGGTCGGCGGCCGGCGCGGTCAAACCGATCCCTGACGTGCTGCGGGCCCTGCCCGAGGTACGCATCGTCGGGATCGCAGCGGCCGTCATCCTGGCCGTCGTCGCCCTCGGGCTGCCGGCCTGGTTGCAGCCCGGCACGCTGCACAACGTCAGCACCGCCATCGTGTTCGGCATCGCCGCCCTGTCCCTGGTGGTGCTCTCGGGCTGGTCGGGCACCGTCAGCCTGGGCCAGATGGCCGTCGTCGGGGTGGGGGCCATCGTGGCCGGCAACCTGATGATGCACCTCAACCTGGACTTCTTCGTGGCGCTGATCCTGGCCGCCGCCGGCGGGGCCTTGGCCGCGCTCGTCCTGGGCGCCCCGGCGCTTCGGGTGCGGGGCCTGTATCTGGCGGTCACGACCCTGGCGTTCGCCGTGGCTGCGGAGGACTACTTCTACAACCCGAGCAACTACTCGAGTGCGCTGCCGGCCAACGTCCCGGCGCCGATCCTGTGGAAGCGGTTCCCGCTGTCGGGGCCGGGCGACCTGTACCTGCTGTGCCTGGGGACCCTCGTGTTCCTGGTCATCCTGACCAGGAACCTGCGCATGGCCCGCACCGGCCGGGCCATCCTGGCCAGCCGCGACAACCTGCGGGCGGCGGAGACGGCGGCGCTGCCGACGACGCAGGTCAGGTTGATGGCGTTCATGCTGGCCGGGGCCATTGCCGGCATCGCCGGTGCCCTGGACGTCGTGCTGCTCGGCTCGGTCCAGTACGAGTCGTTCCCGGCCGCCGACAGCATCACCGTCTTCGCCATGGTCGTGATCGGCGGCATCTCCTCGATCCCCGGGGCGCTGGCCGGCGTCGGGCTGTTCGAATGGATCGGCATCGCCTACCCCAAGGTGCAGTTGGTGTTGACCGGGACCGGCCTGCTGATCGTGCTCATGTTCCTTCCGTCCGGCCTGGTCGGCATCTACGAGCGGTTGCGCGACGCCGCTCTGGTCCGGTTGGCCCGGCGGCGGGGGCTCGACACGAGCGTGTGGGGGGATGCGGCGGCGTCCGGCGCGGGTGCGGCGGGCGACGGCGAAGCGGTGACGGCCGAGCTGGAGGCGGTGCCGGCCGAGCTGGAGGCGGTGGGGGCCACCCGGACGGTGCCGGTGCCACTCACGGTGGCCTCGAGCAACGGGTCGGGCCCGGCCCCGCTGCTGGATTGTTCGGGCGTCAACGCGTCCTACGGTCACCTGCAGGTGCTGTTCGGCATCGACCTGGCCGTCGGCGAGGGCGAGATCATCGCCCTGCTGGGCACCAACGGGGCGGGCAAGTCCAGCGTGCTCAAGGCCATGACCGGCCTGCTGCCGTCTGGCAGTGGTCGTGTCACATTCGACGGGCGGGACATCACCAAGATGGCGACCGAGGACATCGCCAACCTGGGGTTGACGATGATGCCGGGCGGCCGGGGCGTGTTCCCAACGATGACGGTGAAGGAGAACCTGCAGGTCGCATGCTGGCCCATGCGCAGCGACCGAGCGGCCGCGGCGGCGGCCCGCCGTCGGGTGCAGGAGCTCTTCCCGATCCTGGCCGAGCGGGCCCACATGGCCGCCGGCAACCTGTCCGGCGGCGAGCAACAGATGCTGTCCCTCGCCATGGCCTTCATCGTGAAGCCCAAGCTGCTCTGCATCGACGAGCTGTCCCTCGGCCTGGCCCCGGCCATCGTGGCCACGCTGGTCGATGCGGTGAAGGACTTCCACCGGCAGGGCACCACCGTCGTGATCGTCGAGCAGTCGGTCAACGTGGCCCTCCTCCTGGCCGAGCGGGCCACGTTCCTGGAGAAGGGCCAGGTCCGTTTCACCGGGCCGGCCGCCGACCTGCTGGAGCGGCCCGACCTGCTGCGGGCGGTGTTCATCGGTGGCGACTCGGCCGGCGGGGCGACCCCCGTCGCAGCCCCTGCCGAGGCGACCCCGGCGTCCAAGTCGAAGTCCAAGGGGCGGCGATCCGAACCGGACGACGACTACGAGGACGACGAGGAGGACGTGCCCGTGCTGCGGTGCGAGGGCGTGGTCAAGCGGTTCGGCGGCATCGTCGCCGTCGACCATGTCGACCTCCAGGTCGGCCGGCGCGAAGTGGTCGGCCTGATCGGCCACAACGGGGCCGGCAAGACGACCCTGTTCGACGTCATCTCCGGGCTGTCGGTCCCCACCGGCGGCACCATCCACCTCGACGGTGAGGAGGTGACCGACTTCCCCGCCCACGAGCGGGCCATCGCCGGCCTGGGCCGTTCGTTCCAGGAGGCCCGGCTGTTCCCCAGCCTCACCGTCGAGGAGACCCTGGCGGTGGCCTTCGAACGCCACCTCGTGAACCGGGACCCGTTCGCCGCCGCCTTCCGTCTCCCGGCATCGACCGACAACGAAGCAGTGCTGGCCGCCAACGTGGCCGAACTGATCGAGATGCTCGGTCTGCACGCGTTCCGCCACCGGCCCATCGGCGAACTGTCGACCGGCACCCGCCGGATCGTCGAGCTGGCCTGCGTCCTGGCCCAGAGCCCGTCACTGCTGCTGCTCGACGAGCCGTCGGGCGGCGTGGCCCAGGCCGAGACCGAGGCCCTCGGACCTCTGCTCCGTCAGGTCGCGGCCGAGACCGGTTGTGCGGTGGTCATCATCGAGCACGACATGGCCCTGCTGTCCAGCCTGTGCGACCGGCTCGTCGCCCTGGAGCTGGGCGCCGTCATCGCCGACGGGCCGCCGTCCTACGTCCTCTCCCACCCGGCCGTGATCGCCAGTTACCTGGGTACCGACGAGACCACGATCGCCCGCTCGGGGCGCCGGCCGCCGGCGACCGCCCGCAAACGGCCGCTACGTGCGAAGCGGCCGGTCAGAGCCGGGTCCGCAACCGGCCTGCCGGCCGACGCCACCTGACGCCTGCTGGCCGAGGTCGACCACGTATTTGATGGTATTCCAGACTGCTAACTCTGTTAACTTTTGTCAACGATGTAGCGAAATAGCACGTATGGGGCCGTAAATCTACATAGTTGTAGTTTTTTAACAGCTTTCGGAGGCGACCGGACCAGGGAGGCGGGCGAGGCGTCGTGGGCGGCGAGGCGTCGGGGCTACGACCGAGCCGGACCGGACCGCCCAACCGGCTGCGGCCGAGCCGGTTCGGACTGCCCAACGGGCTACGGCCGAGCCGGGCCGGGCTGCCACGCAGCTACGACCGAGCCCTCCCCATATGGCCCGGCTACCGGCGGTGGCCGGTGGGAAGAATGATCAGGATGGAACCGACCACCGCCTTCGTCCTGGGCGGTGGCGGCGTGCTGGGGGCGGCCGAGGTGGGGATGCTGCGGGCCCTGATCGAGCGGGGGGTCCGGCCCGACCTGGTCGTCGGCACCAGTGTCGGGGCGCTCAACGGGCTGGCCATCGCCGCCCGGCCCGACCAGTCGGCGGTCGAGGCGTTGACCGAGACGTGGAGCAGCCTGCAGGCGCGCGACGTCTTCTCGAGCACGGTGGTCGGTCAGATCTCGAACCTGGTCCGCTCCGGCACCCACCTCCACGGCAACTCCAGCCTCAGTCAACTCGTCACCCGCGCCGCCGGCGACGTCCGCATCGAGGACCTGCCCATCCGCTTTCAGTGCGTGGCCGCCTGCATCGAGGAGGCCGGCGCCCACTGGTTCGATTCCGGCCCGGCGACCGAGGCGGTGCTGGCGTCGTGTGCGGTGCCGGGCCTGCTGCCGCCGGTGCGCATCGGGGACCGTCACTACATGGACGGCGGCCTGGTGGCGTCGGTGCCGATCGGCAGGGCGGCCGAACTGGGCGCCGAGCGTATCTTCGTGCTGCAGGTCGGGCGGCTGGAGCGGCCTCTCCGGGTTCCGAGTCGACCCTGGGATGTGGCCCTGGTGGCGTTCGAGATCGCCCGCCGCCACCAGTTCGCGGACGACATGAAGCGGATGCCCGAAGGCGTGGAGATGCATCTGCTCCCGTCAGGGGCCGGCATCCCGTCGGTGTCGCGCCGGTACCGCCGCCGGGCTCGCCTCGGGGGACGGATCGACGCCGCCTACGAGGCTTCCTGCAGTTACCTCGACCGGGTCATGGGCTGAGCGTGCCGCCGCGGCTGGTGCGCCGGGTGGCGCTGCCCATCGTCGTGGTGCTGGAGGTGGCGACCATCGGGCTGCTGCTGGTGGTCGGCCTGATCGGACTGCTGGCCGCCCCATTCGACCGCCGCCTGCGGCTGGCCCGTCTGGCGGCCATGGGCATCTCGTACCTGTTGATCGAACTGGTCGCCCTCGCCGTCCTGCTCGGGCTCTGGCTGCAGCGCCCCTGGCGGGATGACGAATGGTGGGACGCCACCCACACCCGGTTGCTGGGCCGGGCCATCGGCCTGGTGCTGGCCGCCGCCGGCCGCTGGACCAACTGGCGCATGGACCTCGACGAGCCGGCATCGACCCTGCCCTCGACCGCCGACCCGGTAAACCCTGAGCCGGCGTCAGACCTGCCGCCGACGGCCCGACCGGCGGTGGTCGTGCTGGCTCGTCATGGCGGGATCGGCGACTCCTTTGCCCTCGTATGGTTGCTCGCCGCCCACTATCAAAGGAAGCCGCGTGTAGTCCTCAAGCGCATCCTCCAGTGGGAGCCGATGATCGACATCGCCCTGACCCGCACCGGCTCGTGCTTCCTCGGCGAGCACGACCCGGAGGCGCAGATCAGGGCCACGGCCGCCTCTCTGCAGCCCGGTGACGCCCTCCTGTTGTTCCCGGAGGGGGGCAACTGGACGCCCCGCCGGCGGTGGCGGGCCATCTCCAGCCTGCTCCGGCGGCACCGGACGGCCGAGGCCCGGGCGGCCGGCCTTATGACACACGTACTGCCACCGCGGAGTGGAGGGGTGCTCGCCTGTCTCGAGACCCGGCCGGACCTGCCCATCGTCGTGGTGGCCCACACCGGTCTGGACCGGATCACCAGCGCCGGGGGGCTGTGGCGGGCGCTGCCGTTCCGGGCGGCCATGGAGGTGAGATGGTGGCCGCCGGCGCCGCCCCCCAGCGGGGAGGAGGAGCGGGTGGCCTGGTTGCTGACCGAGTGGGCGGTGATCGACGAGTGGATCGAGTCCCGCCGACTGGCTAGTGCAGACCCAGAGCGGTGACCACGGCGTAGATCAGGGCGGCCACCAGCGCGGAGCCGGGGATGGTGAGGATCCAGGCGGCCAGCACCTCGCCGGCCACGCCCCACCGCACCGACGACAGGCGGCGGCTGGCGCCGACCCCCATCACCG
Organism: Acidimicrobiales bacterium; assembly: GCA_035551615.1. GTDB lineage: Bacteria > Actinomycetota > Acidimicrobiia > Acidimicrobiales > Palsa-688 > JAKCDU01. The sequence goes on along the minus strand of DASZNC010000119.1, from coordinate 2,769 downwards.
ACGACGTGATGACGTGGGTCGACGAGACGGGCATGGCGTAGGAGTAGGCCGATACGAGCAGGACCGTCGAGGCGACCGACTGGGCGGCGAAGCCGCGAGGCGGGTCGAGCGGGGTGATCCGGGAGCCGATGGTGCCGATGATCCGCCAACCGCCGGCGATGGTGCCGGCGCCCATGGCCGCGGCGGCGGACAGGATGACCCACAGCGGGACGTGGAAGTGGGTTTCGTGGCCGGTGGCCACCAGGGCCAGGGTGATGACGCCCATCGTCTTCTGGGCGTCCTGGGTCCCGTGGCTGTAGGCCATCGCTGCGGTGGAGAGGATCTGGGCCCGCTTGAACCCCTGGTTGACCGGGGCCGGCCGGAACCGGTGGAACGTCCACAGGATGACGACCATCAGGAGGAACGAGAGGCCGGCGCCGATCAGGGGGGAGGCGACCATCGGCACGATCACCTTCTCGTACAGCTTGTGCCAGTGCACCACGCCGGACGAGGCCAGGGCGGCGCCCACCAGGCCGCCGATCAGGGCATGGGTGGACGACGACGGCAGGCGCAGCCGCCACGTGATCAGGTTCCACGCGATGGCGCCGATGAGGGCGCAGAAAACCAGCACCAGCCCGGCGTGTCCCTTCGGGCTGCCGATGATACCGGAGCCGATGGTGGCCGCCACCTTGGTCGAGACCAGGGCGCCGACCACGTTCAGGGCGGCGGCCATGGCCAGCGCCGGCAGCGGCCGTATGGCGCGGGTGGCGATCGCTGTCGCGACTGCGTTGGCGGCGTCGTGGAAACCGTTGGTGAAGTCGAACCCGAGGGCGACGACGACCAGGATTATCAGTCCGACAGTTGTCATGTCAGAAGTTGTCCGGTGGGGTCGAGGCTCAGGATTCTTTGACCAGGATCGACTCGACCACGTCGGCCACATCCTCGATGGCGTTCATGGCGTCCTCGAGGGTCTGCACGATGTCCTTCCACTTCAGGACCTCGAGCGGCTCGTACTCGCCGCTGAACAGACGGCCCATGCAGCGGCGCATGACGGCGTCGCCCTCCCGCTCCAACGCCTCGATCCGCTCGAGGCGGTGGCGGGCGCCGGTCTTCGACTGCAGGCAGCTGATCAGGCCGTCCATCTCGGCGGCCATGGACGCCAGGATCTCGGCCTGCTGCTTGACCTCCGGGAGCGTGCTGTCGACGTGGACCTGCTGGACGAGGGCGATCACTGCGAACAGGTCGTCGAGGACGTCGTCCAACTGTTCGGCCAGGGCGTGGATGTCCTCCCGGTCGTAGGGGGTGACGAACGAGGCGTCCAGGCGGCGCAGGATCGACACCGTGATCTGGTCGCCCTCCCGTTCGAGGGCCCTGATCCGCTTGAAGTGCTCCTCGATGTTGCCCATGTCCGACATGGCCTGCAGCAGCTCGTCGCTGGCCCGCCGGGCCAGCGAGCCGGACTCGCTGAACAGCTGGAAGAACATCGAATCGGTCGGCAGGATGCGCATCCGGCGCAGCCGGCGGACGAGGGCGTTGCCCTGAGGCTGACTGTCGGTCTCGGGCGAGTTGTCCTGCCAGCGGTCACGCAGGGAGCGCAGCGGCGACATCCGGCGGGGGGCGCTCATCTCGGCCGCCCGGCGCCCCAGGTTGACGGCGTGGTCGCCGACCCGCTCGTAGAAGCGGGCGATCAGCGCCAGCTCGGCCGCCACCCCCGGCTCCACCCCGGCCGTGCCGCCTTCGCTGGCCAGCTTGGCCGACAGGTTGTCCAACTCGTCGTCCAGCTCGTTGAGCTCGAAGATGATGTCCCGGGAGCGTTCGGCGTAGGCCCGGGCCGACTGCTGCCAGAGGCGCAGGGCGGTGTCGCACATCTGCTGGATCAGGCCCCGGGCCCGGGGGCTGATGGCGCCGCCCAGGCCGTCGCGGGCCCGCTGGGCGATGTGTTCGGCCAGATCTGCGCTGCGCTCCAGCTCGGGCACGATCTGGAGGATGGCGATGAGGTCCTCCAGCTCCTCCGGATTGAACGCGACCTCGCCCAGGCGGTCCTTGACCAGACCGGTCAGGTCCCGGCAGCGCTCGTCGATGTCGACGTCGCTGGCGATGACCCGCTCGGCCAGCTCTCTGTCCTGGTCGAGCAGGGCGGCCGTGGCCCAACCGACGTTCTCACCCACGCTGGCGTACAGCACGAGGAGCGCCTGATCGGCGCGGTTCCGGAAGTTGTCGTGGCCACTCGGCGCCGGAGGCATGACTGAACCTACCCTGAACCCGCTTGCGGTCGGCGTTATCAGGCGGGCAGTTGGTCAGCCGGGCCGCACCCGTAGATCGAGCACCGATCCATCGGCCCGCTCCGGTTCGGTCGGGATGGCGATCCACGCACACTCCATCCGGCCGGTGTGAGGGTTGCGGTGCCAGACCGACACCATCTCTCCCGGGCCGAAGCGTTCGTCGGTGACCATGGCGGCCAGCGTAGCGTGAATTCATCTCGAGTTCATCCATTGTTCACCTTCGGGCGCGTCGAGAGCGGCTTTCCTACCATTTGCAGGGTGACGGTCAGGAAACCGGTGGCGGGTGACGGCCACGATGTGATCCGGGTGCACGGCGCCCGGGTCAACAACCTCCGAGAGGTCCGGGTCGAGATCCCCAAGCGGCGCCTGACGGTGTTCACCGGGGTGTCCGGCTCGGGGAAGAGCTCGCTGGTCTTCGACACCATCGCCGCCGAGTCGCAGCGCCTGATCAACGAGACGTACTCGGCCTTCGTCCAGGGCTTCATGCCCAGCCTGGCCCGGCCCGATG
>DASZNC010000118.1:0-2903 GCA_035551615.1 Acidimicrobiales bacterium | reverse complement strand
CCGGCGTGTAGGGGTTGTCGCGGCGCTGCACGCAGGGGAGTCTAACGTTTTCTAAGGTGGACCGACCTAAGGTTAGAAAATGTTAGATAGGGGGACTGCAGGTCACTGGCAGGCGCTTCTAAGCAGCAGTGACCACCGCTTAGAACTCGTTAGATTTGCCGCGTGCGACCACGCCGCGCCCTCCTGTCGATGTGCCGTGATGCCAGGAGGGCAATGAGGGTGGGACGATCGGTCGGCCGGCCCTCGGTTGGCCTTAGTGACGTGCGGCCGAGTAGACGATCAGGCCCGGGTCAGAAGGTCGCGGTAGGTCTCGAGGGGGCCCGGAAGAACCTCCAGTTCGATGATGCCGTCGTCATCGATCTTCACGACACGCGCCACCGCAGGATCAGCGTCCTCGGACCCAACAGTCACGTACCTTCCTACGGTCGGGGTCAATCCGTGTCGGGCATCCTGGAGCCGCGTCAGTACGTGCCGGTCATCGGTCATGTCCATGAAGTCGATTTCAAGGTCGTAATCAGTCATGGCACTCCTCTCCAACCTACCAAGGAGAAGGCCGGCCGGGATTCGGGATCGGGTCGTCGAAGCACCGTTCCAACCGGCGAAGTGTGATGTCGCTCAGGTCGGCGAGAACGAGCGTGAAATGAGGATGGTCGAAAGTTGCCAAGAGCGCGAAGCCAGCAGCGCGGATCCGACCGAACGTCGACAGGCGGACGTGCCGATACTTCGCGAGACGCGGGCTGTCGCGACAAGCGTCTGCGACTGATGTTCCGACACCCCCTCGATCGAGATGCCATATACCGCGTAGATCGCGAAGGCTCGATGGGCGGCCCGGCGAACCTGTTCCGGGATCATGACCCCGGCACGAATCACCACAGTTGCGTCGTCGGGTGGGTGTTCGGGTCGGATCGGGAGGGCGCGAGCCACGATCCAACGGTAGGAACGAGGTGAGACAACCTTCTGAGGCGCCACCAACTGCTTTCGGTTGTCGCCGGGTTGCAACCATCGTCACCGCGTGGCCGATGCGGTCACCGCCACCACCAGTTCGTCCACCACGTCCAGCCACCCTTCGAGTTCCGACACGGTCGGCGCCAGCTCGTACGGGTGGGCATGGCAGGCGTTGGAGAGGGACGCCCAGCACTGCCGCACCCTCCTCGCCACTTCCGGATCCTCGAGGTAGTACGGCAGGCTCACCAACTGGGCCGCCATGTTGCCGTCCCGCATCGAGGCGACTGCTCCGTGCCAGACATCGTGGACGGCGTCCTCCAGCGCCTGGCGAGCGAGGAAGGCGGCCGCCCGGGGCCAGGCGGCGCCCCAGCCGGCCGACGGTTGAAGGGCTCGCCGGGCGCCGGCGGCCAACAGAGCGGGCCCGGGGCCTGAGCCGCCGGCGGTCACGGCAGCTTCTCCCGAAGCCGCTTTACCAGCCGGCGGGCGTCGTCGACCAGCCGCTTCGGATCGGTGATCGATTCGTGGGCGCCCTTGTTGACGGTCTTCACGGTGTCGGGCGCCCAGGTGCCGACGTGCTGGTTGAGCCAGGTGTAGACGTCACCGCCTCGATCGGCGTCGTCGAAGACGGCGAGGGCCAGTTTGGTCATCAGCGTCGTCGTCGCGGCCAGGGCGTCCTCCACGGAGGAGTGGCTGTCGCCGCGGCCCAGGCGGCGCTGGCGGGTGATCTCGAAGCACGCCTCCTCGATGGCGGAACGGCACAGGCCCGGGACGACCCGGGCCGTCACCTGGGCCGGAATGTCGTGCCCGCTGGCCAGCCGGATGGCGTCGTCCAGATCGTCGGTGGCCGGATCTCGGGTCGGCCGCACGCTGACGACGGACTCACTCTGCCGGCTGACCTCGACGACCCGGGCCGGCAGCTGCAGGTTGCGCAGGGCGATGGGTAGCCGGTCGTCGTGGGTGAACACCACCACCTGCCGGTCGGCTGCCACGTCGGTCAGCACCCTCGCCATCCCGTCCACTTTGCTGGGATCCATCGCCTGCACCGGATCGTCGAGCACCACGAACCGCGACGGGCTCCCCGCCGACGTGGCCCGAGGGAGGAACACCGAGAGGGCCAGCGCGTTGATCTCCCCCTGGCTCATCACCCCCAGCCCCGGCGCGGTGTTGCCGTCGACGGTGACCTCGAAGTCCACTGCCCGGCTGGTGTTGGTGCCGGTGAGGGCCATGCTGATCAGGTCGACGTTGCTCTCCTGGCGGAGCTGGCGCCAGAGGGCGGCGGTGCCTTCGGCGAAGGGCCGGAGGCGGGCGTTGCGCAGGTCGTCGTTGGCCGCCTTCACCCACACCTCGACCTTCTTGATGCGGTCGGTGACCGACTTGGCCTCCCGGCCCGACTTTTCGGTCGCCAACCAGCTGGCCAGCGCGCTCGCGACCGGGGCCCAGGCGTCCTGCCGGCGTTCGAGTTCGGTGCTGGCGGCGGCCTGGATGGCGGCGGCGGCGGTCAGCAGCGGCGAGTGGGTGCGGGAAAGGTGGTCGGCCAACGCCCGTAGACCGGTGGCGGTGGCGTCGGCAGGTGGCGGGGCGGCCCAGTCTCGCCAGGCGGCGGTGGCGGCGGTGACATCGATAGCTACCCGGCCGGCCTGGCCCAGCGGTTCGGGAACGGCGCCGACCAGCAGTAGCGCCTCCCGGGACGCCGCCTGAGCATCGGCGGTGGCCTGTCGCAAGGCGCCGGCCTGCTGCTGCAGCCGCTCGATCTGAGCGGCGGTGACGGCCAACCACTGGTCGTCGAGGGCGCCGGTCCGGCCGCACACCGGGCAGTCTCCGGGACCAAGTTTGGAAAAATGGGCGACCGCCGCGCTGAGCAGATCGGCGTTGGCCGCCGCATCTCCGGCCGCGGACGAACCCACCTCCTCCATATGCGCCGCCGCGCCCGTCAACTGGGCCACAGAGTCGGCGACGGC
>DASZNC010000117.1:0-1826 GCA_035551615.1 Acidimicrobiales bacterium | reverse complement strand
ATCAGGACGATCAACGCCACCAGGGTCGCAGCCGTCACTGTCGTGTAGTTGATGACCTCGGAACGGTTGGGCCACGCCACTTGGTGAAGCTCAGAGCGTACCTCGCGGAGGAACTGTCCCGGACGGAACGGGTCGCGCTTGGGTGGGCGACGGGCTGGTGTGGCCTTCCGCGCCGGGGCCGACTCACCGTCGGGATCCTGCCCCTGACGCTGCATCAAACGTTTTTGTTCTCGGTTCACGTGCTGTTTCTTTCTTAGACCGGTCTAACGGGTGGAGGGCAGGGCAGGAGGGACTCGAACCCCCAACCGCCGGTTTTGGAGACCGGTGCTCTACCAGTTGAGCTACTGCCCTCTGTCGATCGCCGTGCCGCGAACGGCCAATCGATCGCAGGAGCGGTGCGAAAGATTACCACCGGAAACGGTTAAATTCCCAAGCGACCGGTTCGGCCCCCCCGGCTGATGGCCATGGCGACGGTGACCCCGATGGCCAGGACGCCCAGGGCCGCCCCCCCGCCATAGACCAGACGCCGGCCCCCGAGGGCCGATCGCACCGTCCGCCGGGTCACCGAGGCGTCCAGCGCATCCAGCACCTCGCCGATGAGGCCGGCGGGCAGATCGGGGCGGTAGGACCGGAGCTCGTGGAGCCGCCGGAGGAGGCCGTGGTATCGGGCCAACTCGGCCTGGCACCGGAGGCAGGAGGTCACGTGGCGCACCGTCCGCCGGTCGACCCGGCGGGAACCGTCCACCGCTCCGGGCAGCAGCTCGGCGACGTCCTCACACCGCACGGGCGTCGTCTCCCCTCGGCTCGATCCCTCGCACCGCGATGACCTCGGCCCGGCCCTGGCCGGCCTCGGCCCGGGGTGAGCTCCCTCCCGCCGGCTCGGGGACCACCGCGGCGCGGAGCAGGCGACGGGCCCGGTGCAGCCTCACCCGGGTGGCCGCCCCGGAGATCCCCAGCTCGGTGGCGATCTCGTCGTGGGTCAGGCCGTAGATGTCCCGCAGCACGACCACCGTCCGCGGGGCCAACGGGAGGGCCTGTAGCGCCCTGACCAGCCGGTCCCGCTCGACGGCGGCCGAGGCCAGGGCGTCGGGGTCGGGGTCGGCCGGGAGCTCCGCGCATCGGGGCTCGGTATCGATCGAGACCAGGCGCATCCGGCGTCGACGGCTACGGGCGGTCGACGCGCAGTTGGCGGTGATGCGGTACAGCCAGGTGGAGAACGACGCCTCCCCCCGGAACTTACGGATCGAGCGGTAGGCCCGCAGGTAGGTCTCCTGGACGATGTCACGGGCATCCTGCTCATCGCCGCTCAGCCGGAAGGCCAGCGCGTAGATATCGCCGGAAGTGACCCGCACCAGCTCTTCGAACGCGCCCCGGTCCCCGTCCCGGGCGAGATCGACCAGCTCGACATGGGCGAACTCGGTCGGGGAGTCGACCCGGTGGGGGTCGGTGCTTCCCGAATCGACCCTCAGCGGGTCTCCTTGTGCAGCGTGTGCTCGCGGTCCCAGCGGCAGAACTTCTTCATCTCGATCCGCTCACGGTCGTTGATCTTGTTCTTGGTGGTGATGTAGTTACGGCGTTTGCAGACCTCACAGGCCAACGTGACCTGGATCCGCTTCTCGTTCTTTGCCACGGTGGCTCCTCTATGGTTCTGCCATGGATCTGGCCTGCAGACCCGATCCATTCCTTGTCCAACACCCAAAATGGTAGCGGCGGCCGGACTCGAACCGGCGACCTCACGATTATGAGCCGTGCGCTCTAACCAGCTGAGCTACGCCGCCCTGGGCGAGCCTCCTGTCAGAATCGAACTGACGACAACCGCCTTACCA
>DASZNC010000116.1:0-25481 GCA_035551615.1 Acidimicrobiales bacterium | reverse complement strand
CACCGCCTACCTGTTCATCCGGCCGGCGGTGATCCTGGTCGGGCGGCGGCGGACCTTCACCGAGAACCGCTACCTGGGGATCGCCCGCGGCCTCGGCGCCCGCAACCGGACCGGGGAGGGCTGAGCATGCCGGCGACCAAGCCCAACGCCTTCATCCGCCTGTTCCGGGGCGAGACCTCATTCGACTTCGCCGGCCGGTGGCGCCGTTGGTTCGCCATCTCCGGGATCATCATCGTCATCGGCCTGGTGTCGATCGGTGTGCGCGGCATCAACTTCTCGATCGACTTCAAGGGCGGCAGCGTCTGGGATGTACCCACGGCGACGGCGACCGTGGCGGACGCCCGCAACGCGGTCAATCAGGCGGTGGCCGGCTTCGGCAACTCGGCCACCATCACGGTGCTCACCAACACCGAGACCAAGCAGCGGACCCTCCACGTCGAGGCGGCGGCCAAGATCACCGGCAACAGCACCGAGGTATCCAAGATCACAGACGCTCTGGCCAAGATGGCCGGTGTCAGCAACAACGCGGTGACCCTCAACGACATCGGTCCGTCCTGGGGTTCGGAGATCACCAACAAGGCCATCGAGGCGGTGATCATCTTCCTGATCGTCGTTTCGCTCTACATCTGGCTGCGCTTCGAGGGGAAGATGGCGGCCGCCGCCCTGGTCGCCCTGGTCCACGATCTGCTCATCACCGCCGGCATCTACTCGCTGTCGGGATTCACCGTCAGCCCCGACACGGTCACCGCCTTCCTCACCATCCTGGGCTACTCGTTGTACGACACCATCGTCGTGTTCGACCGCGTCCAGGAGAACACGCGCGGCCTGGCGTCGAGCAACCGGATGACCTACAGCGACACCGTCAACCTGTCCATGAACCAGGTGCTGGCCCGGTCGCTCAACACGTCGCTCGTCGCCATCCTGCCCATCCTCTCCATCCTGGTCATCGGTGCGTGGGTCCTCGGGGCCACCGCGCTCAACGACTTCGGACTGGCCCTGTTCATCGGGCTGACCACCGGCGCCTACTCGTCGATCTTCATCGCCTCACCGCTGCTCGCGTTGATGAAGGAGCGCGAGCCGCGCTACGCCGAGATCCGCAGGCGGCTCGATCAGGCCCGGCCCCGCCGGCTCACCCCGGCGGCGGCGGCGGAAGCGGCCCGGGCCGGGACCCCAGTCGGCGAGATGGACGACGATGCGCCCGCACCGCGCCGGGTGGCCGTCCAGGACCTGCCCGATGAGGTCGCCTACGGCGGCGGTGATGGAGACGACGATCTGTCGGCGGGGACGCCGGGCTCTATACCGCTGCGGACCGAGGTGCCACCCAGGTCCGGGAACCGACCTCCGCCCCGGCCCCGGAAGAAGGGGCGTCGGCGCTAAACCTGGCGCATGCGCAGGTGACCCCGGAAACCGCTAGTAGCGTGGGGCCATGGAGGGCCAGTCCGGTTGGGTCAAGGATCTGATCAGGGACATCCCTGACTTCCCTCGCCCGGGCGTCAGCTTCAAGGACATCACGCCCCTCCTGGCCGACCCCAAGGCGTTCGGCCGGACGGTCGACGCCATGACCGAACCGTTCCGGGGCCGGACGATCGACAAGGTGATCGGGATCGAAGCCCGGGGCTTCATCATCGCCGCCCCGGTGGCGCTGGATCTGCACGCCGGTTTCGTCCCGGTGCGCAAGAAGGGCAAGCTTCCCTGGCGGGTCCACGCCGAGACCTATGACCTCGAGTACGGGACGGACACGCTCGAGGTGCACGTCGACGCCATCACCCCGGGGGACCGCATCCTGATCGTCGATGACGTGCTGGCCACCGGCGGCACCGCCGGCGCAGTGGCCAATATGGTCGCCCACATGGGTGGGGTGGCGGTCGGTTACTCGTTCATCCTGGAGCTGGGTTTCCTCGGCGGGCGGTCCCGGACCGGTGACCTGGATACGTTCTCCCTGGTGACCTATGAGTAGGCCGGAGGGCACCGGTCGCACCCAGGTGGGCCAGTCGCGCGCCCGGGCCGTCGTGACCGTCGAACGGGTGCTGCCGTGGCGCCGGCAGGTGCAGACCGCCGATGCCCTAATGCCGCTGCTCACCGCGTTCCGGGCCCGCCATCCGAAGGCGCCGTCCTCACTCATCGTGCTGGCCTACGAGACGGCCGCCCGGGCCCACTCCGGCCAGCTGCGCAACTCGGGTGAGGCCTACATCAGCCATCCCCTGGCGGTGGCCACCATCCTGGCCGGCCTGGGCCTCGACGACGTCACCATCGTCTCCGCCCTCCTGCACGACGCGGTGGAGGACACCGCCGTCGGCCTCGACGAGATAGAGGTCGACTTCGGGCCCGACGTGGCCGCCATCGTCGACGGTGTGACCAAGCTGGACCGGGTCCGCTTCGATTCCCGCCAGGCCCAGCAGGCGGCGACGATGCGCAAGATGCTGGTGGCCATGGCCAAGGATCCCCGGGTCCTGCTGATCAAGCTGGCCGACCGCCTGCACAACATGCAGACCATCGCGGCCATGCCGGAATGGAAGCAGAAGCGGTCGGCCCAGGAGACGCTCGACATCTACGCCCCGCTGGCCCACCGGTTCGGCATCCAGGACATCAAGTGGCAGCTCGAGGATTTGGCCTTCGCCGCTCTGCATCCGCGGCGCTACGCGGAGATCGAGCAGATGGTCGCCACCCGGGCCCCGGAGCGGGAGATCTACCTGGCCCAGGTCCTGGACCAGGTGAACGACCGGTTGGACGCGGCCCGGATCACCGCCCAGGTGACGGGCCGGCCGAAGCACCTCTACTCCATCTACGAGAAGATGGTGGTCAAAGGAAAAGAGTTCAACGAGATCTACGACCTGGTCGGCGTGCGCGTCCTGGTCGAGTCGGTGAAGGACTGCTGGGCCGCGCTGGGTGCCATCCACGGGGCGTGGACACCGGTGCCGGGACGGTTCAAGGACTACGTCAACACCCCCAAGTTCAACCTTTACCAGTCGCTGCACACCACCGTCGTGGGGCCGCAGGGCAAGCCGCTCGAAGCCCAGATCCGCACCTACGAGATGCACAAGCGGGCGGAGTGGGGCATCGCCGCCCACTGGGGCTACAAGGAGAAGGCGACGCCGGCCGACGTGGCCTGGCTGCAGCGGATTGTCGACTGGTCGGCGGAGAGCACCGATCCCTCGGAGTTCCTCGAGACCCTGAAGCTGGACCTGGACACCGACGAGGTGTACGTGTTCACCCCCAAGGGCGACGTGATGTCGCTGCCGCTCAACGCCACGCCGATCGACTTCGCCTACGCCATCCATACCGAGGTCGGCCACCGCTGTATCGGCGCCAAGGTGAACGGCCGGCTGATCCCGCTCGACTCGCGCCTGTCGTCGGGCGACACGGTGGAGATCTTCACCTCCAAGGTGCCGTCGGCCGGTCCCAGCCGGGACTGGCTCAAGATCGCTGTCAGCCCCCGGGCCCGCAACAAGATCCGGCAGTGGTTCAGCCGGGAGCGGCGCGAGGACGCCATAGAGACGGGCAAGGACGAATTGGTCAAGGCGCTGCGCAAGGAGGGGCTGCCCATCCAGCGGCTGACCAACTCGCCGATCATGGTCCAGGTCGCCGAGGCCCTCAACTACGCCGATCTGGACGCCCTGCACGCGGCCATCGGCGAGAACCACGTGTCCGCCCAGTCCGTGGCCCAGCGCCTGGCCCGCGAGCTGCGGGGGGGCGAGCACGAGGAGCAGTTGCCCAGCACCGCCCGCCAACCGCGCCGCGGGGTGGGCAACCGCCGGGGCGTCGGGGTCCACGTCGAGGGCCTGGACGACCTGATGGTGCGCCTGTCCCGCTGCTGCACGCCGGTCCCCGGAGACGAGATCATCGGTTTCGTGACCCGCGGTCGCGGCGTCAGCGTGCACCGCAGCGACTGCGCCAACGCCGCCGCCTTGGCCACCGGTGACGTCGGCCGCATGATCGAGGTGGAGTGGGACCGGGAGAGCACCGGCAACTTCATCGCCGCCGTCGAGTTGAAGGCGCTGGACCGCACCAGACTCGGGGTGGACGTCTGGAAGGTCATCTCCGACAACCACCTGAACATCCTGCGCAGCGACTCGCTCACCGGCGCCGACCGGGTGAGCCGCATGCGCTTCGAGTTCGAGCTGGCCGACCCGGCCCACCTGGATTCTCTGCTGTCGGCCCTCAAACGGATCGAATCGGTCTACGACGCCTACCGGGTGCTGCCCAACCGGGGCTGATTATACGGAGGTCCGTGCTGACTCGCCCCCAGCGATCCGGACAAACTATTCACTAAGGGACAAGAGCCAGTCGCGGGCCGGGGCCGATCCGGAGCCTGAGCGCGCGTGGCAGTTGCCCTCAACTGACGAGTATGTCGGGGCCAGGCTGGGCGATCGATTGAGGCCGCAGCCGCTGTTCGGCCGGCCGTTCGACGAGGATCGTGGCTGCGGCGGCCACGCCGGTGGCGGCCGTGAGGACAGCCAGGACACCCACCCCGGCGGTTGGGCCCTGGAGCAGGTGCGGCAGTTCGTGAGCCACGGTCTCGAGGATCAGATAGTGGAACAGATAGAAGCAATATGACCAGCCTCCGAGTACGACGAGTGCCCGGTGGCGTAGGAGGGTAGGGCGCCGGTCGAGGTCGGCTTGGGCCACGGCGACGATGAGCAGTCCGAATGGGACGACCATGAATCCAGTGGACGCGGCGAAGTCATGGCAGCGGTAGCTAGCGACATACATGAGTCCGGTGAATGCCAGAACCGGTCCGATCGGTAGTCGAGGCAGCCGGCCGTCCTTCAACATCACGGCGAGGACCATTCCGAACAGGAACTCGGGTGTCCGGGCCACTGGGTTGACGTATATCAACCAGCCGGCCGTGTTCAGCGTTCCGTCCAGGATGCTGTGGGTCCTCGGGGCCACGCCCAGACTGAGAGACGCCAGTCCGATCGTCATCGCAGGCAACGCTCCGACCAGCCAGATCCGGGTCCGGGGCTGGGTGGCGACCATGCGGGGCAGAATGAAGGGAAACAGGCCGTAGAAGAACAGCTCGCAACTGAGCGTCCACGCCACCGGGTTCCAGCCCCAGTAGACCGTCATCTTCGGCACCCAGGACTGGATGACAAAGAAACTGGCCACAGCTTTGCCGACGGATTGGTGCAGTGGCATCAGAAGGGCAAGCACTCCGGTACCCAGCCAAGCGAGCCAATAGGCGGGCAGGATGCGCGCCGCGCGGCGGCGCCATATCGCCTGGCGGGTATCGCCCGCTCGGGATGACCAGGTGAGAACGAAGCCGCTCAGCACGAAGAACAATCCGACTCCGCAACGTCCTTCCCCGAACAACCAGACCAATCGCTTCTCGGTCGGACCGCTGGTCATGAAGATGATGTGGTATCCGAAGACGAACAAAGCGGCGAACCAGCGGAGACTGGTAAGCGAATCCAGTCGCGCTGGAAACCGTGGAGCGGGCGAGCGGGTCACTTCTCCTTGCGTCGGCAGCACGAGGCCGGATCTGGATACCTTTCGACCCTGGGAAGCCGGTGCGCCCGAGCCGGGGCTGTCTGGAACCGTGGATGCCGCAGGTCAGCCCGAGCCGCGAGCTACGGCACCAACGCCGGATTGGTCAGGTACGCAATCAGAAGAAACGGGGTGGCCACCGCCGACAGAACCAGGGCGATGGCTGTGCCCCTCCGACCGAGCAGGGCCGCCATCGCCGGGAAGATCGGAACTGTCGCCAGCAGGGCGCGGGGCCGGAACCCGACCACGCTGGACCAGTAGGCGAGCAGCATCGAGATGACAGCCATGGCTGTGATCGCCGGCGGGAGGGGCCGGCGCCACAGGGCGACGGCGGCCAACGCCGCCACCAGGAATCCTCCGCCGACGATCAGCGATCCCCGCCAGAAGTGGTTCTCGATATTGAGCATCAGCGTGGTGATCTGATGAACTCCGAAGTCGACGTGTTGACCCCAGCCCACCTTTTCGGTCCACGTCCAGTTGCGCCAGCTTCCGGTGTGGACCTGCAGGTAGGCGAGATATCCCAGAAGTCCAACAGGGGCTAGGAGTGGCGCCTGCAGGGAACGCCAGTCTCGTTCTCGAACGACAGCCACGAGGGCGCCGATCGTGCAGGCCACTGTCAGTGACACGGCCAGATCCGAGTGCACGGTGCCAGCTAACGCTGCGAACAGTCCGGCCGTCAGCCAGCGGCGCTCGATCAGCCGGCACAGCGCCCACACTGCGAACGCCAGCGCCAATCCCTCCGAATAGGCCCAGGAGAACACCAGCGCGCCGGGAAAAAAGCAGAACAGCAAAGCGGCCCGCCGTCCGGTCTCACTTCCGAAGCACAGGCTTCCAAGGCGGTACACACCCAGAGTGGCGACCATCCCCCCGACCATGGATACCGCAAGGGCGGCATATACGAGTGGGATGCCCACGTCCGAAACCAAGGCCGTCGCCGCCGGAAACCCTGGAAAGAAGGCAATGGCCCACTGAGGCAGCTTCGCCAGAGGATTCCATTGGGTCATCACTATTGGATGGCTCGGGTAGCCGTGAGAGGCGACGAAGAGGTACCACGCAGCATCCCAACTGCGGAGCATCTGCCCGAAGTTCTTCCCGGTCACGGGTATGAGGGCGTCCATCGTGGCGGCCACAATCAGACGGCTGACCACGTACCACATGACGATCTGGACCGAAACCCGCTGGAGTAGCGCACGCCGACGATCGGCCCCGGAGCCATCTAGTCGGGGTAACGCGATCTGCGGTTGTGGGACTGCCTCGAGAGTCAACCAACTTCCCCTTCAAGTGCTCATCCCGCTGTCGGCAGATCCTGCTGCGTGATTGAGCCGATTTCATCTGAACCGGTCATATCCTGGCCTGTTATCGGACGGAGAATGGCGACATGACTATCAATCATCCGGATCGCGAACGACTCGATCTAGTTGCCGCGCTGCAGAAGCAGCGGCGTTTCCTGGTGCAGACGGTGGCCGGCTTGGGTGACGACGATGCCCGTCGACGGACGACGGTCAGCACGCTGTGCCTGGGCGGTCTGATCAAACACGTGGCCTGGGCCGAGCGGGCGTGGCAGGCGTTCATGACCGACGGTTCGGCCGCCTTCGATCAGCTATTCGGAGGTCCGGCCACCTACGAGGACGGATTCTGGATGCTCGAAGGTGAAACTCTGTCCGGCCTGTTGGCCGGTTACGAACGAGTGGCGAGCGAGACCGACCGCATAATCGGCAGCATGCCTTCGTTGGATAGTGACCACGCGCTCCCCGATGCCCCGTGGTTCGAAGCGGGTGCTCGATGGTCGGCGCGTCGCGTAGTTGCGCACATCCTGGCGGAAACCGCCCAGCACGCCGGTCACGCCGACATCATCCGCGAATCTCTTGACGGGGCCAAGACGATGGGCTGACGAGGAGCGTTGGGGCGGGATCGGTCGGGACCGGTACTCTCGCAGGATGGCTGAACTCCGGCACCCGCCGGGAACCTTCGACGTGTTGCCGGCTGAATCTGGTCCCTGGCAGATGATCCTCACGGAATTCGCGCGCGTGGTGGAGCGCGCCGGCTACGGCCTGATAATCACACCCACATTCGAGGACATCGGCGTTTTCCGCCGCCTGGGCGAGTCCACCGACGTGGTTCGCAAGGAGATGTACGACTTCCGGGACAAGGGCGATCGACATATCGCCCTCCGTCCCGAGGTCACTGCCGCGGTCGTGCGGGCCTTCATCCAGCACCGGCCGGTCGTGCCCTGGAAGGCCTGGTACGCCGGATCTCAGTTTCGTTACGAGCGACCAGCGGCCGGAAGGTTCCGAGAGTTCCATCAGTTGGGCATCGAGGCGTTCGGTAGCGGGGACGCGGACCTCGATGTCGAGGTGATCGCCCTCGCTTGGGAGTTCTACCGAGCGCTGGGCATCGCACGGATGGAACTGCTGATAAACAGCCTGGGAGACAGGAACTGCCGTCCTCGCTACCGAGAATTACTACTCGCGTACCTTCGGTCCCACCGGGATGAACTCTGCGATGATCACAGAAACCGGCTCGACGAGAATCCGATGCGGGTCCTCGACTGTAAGAAGCCCGAATGCAGAGCGGTCGTAGCCAATGCCCCTCGCCAGCTCGACCACCTGTGCGACGATTGCGCCGCTCACTGGGGGCGCGTCGTAGAAGGCCTGGAATCCCTGGAGATCCCCTTCACCGTTTCGCCGTTACTTGTTCGCGGCCTCGACTACTACACCCGCACCACCTTTGAGTTCGCAGGTCGCGGTCTCGAGTCGGCCCAGAACGCGCTGGGTGGCGGCGGCCGCTACGACGACCTGGTTGCGGCCATGGGCGGTCCGGAAACGCCGGCCGTCGGATTCGCTCTCGGTATGGAACGCATCATCCTGGCCCTCCAGGTGGAGGGCCTGACCCCGCCGCCACCGGCCCCCCTCGACGCCTATCTGGTCGATTCGATCGGCGGCCAGGAGGCTCGCGATCTGTCTGCGGTTCTGCGTCGAGCCGGCTTCCGAGTGGATCGCAGCTACGACAACCGGTCGTTCAAGTCCCAGTTCAAGGCGGCCGACCGATCCGGTGCCCGGCTGGCCTTGATCATCGGGCCGGATGAGGCCGAGCGTAAACAGGTGAAGATCAAGGACCTGAAGAACGATGAACCGCAAGACAGCATCTCCCGGGACAGAATCATCGAGGAACTGCACCGGCGCCTAGGCTGAACTGGCCTTGACCGCAGCCGCCGTATCCCTCACCGTCGCGTCGACGGCCGTCGTCCTCGTCCTGCTCGGCGCGGCCCTGTCGTTGCGCCGTAGCGCACGGGAGTTACGGCTGCTCGTCGAGGAGATGACCGACCATGCGGCTCAGGTGATCGGCGACGCCGAAGCGACCATCATCCGAGCTCAGGGCGAACTGGACCGGGTGGGCGACCTGGTCGGGTCGGCTGAGGCCATCACCGAGACGGTCGGCTCCGCCTCGCGGGTGGCCCATGCGGTGTTGGCCACGCCGCTCATCAAGATCATGGCGTTCGGAGCCGGGTCGGCCCGGGCCGGCCGCCGTTTGCGGGGAGGCAACTGATGTTCAAGCGGGTGCGCTGGATGGGGACGGGCGTCGCCCTCGGCCTGGGCGGTTCGATCTGGATCCAGAAGAAGCTGCGAACAGCGGCCGATCGGTACAAGCCGGCGGCCGCCGCCAATGCCGCCGCCAACCGAGCCAAGGATGCCCTGCTCGAGGGGCGGTCGGCCATGCGCGAGCGGGAGGCCGAACTGCGGGGCGCATCCGGGAAACGCCGGGCCCGCAGGCCGTAGTCTGGGATGGTCATGGACGCCAACGAGCTTCGTCGCGCCTTCACGGGATATTTCACCGAGCACGGGCACACCGCCGTCGCCTCTGCCGGTCTGATCCCGCACCACCCGCGGGCGCCGCTCTTCACCAACGCCGGGATGAACCAGTTCATCCCCTATTTCCTGGGTGAGGAGGTACCCCCCTACGCGCGGGCCACCAGCATCCAGAAATGCGTGCGCATCCGCGGCAAGCACGACGACATCGATCTCATCGGTCGCACGAACCGCCACCTCACCTTCTTCGAGATGCTGGGTAACTGGTCATTCGGTGACTACTTCAAAGAGGGCGCCATCAAGATGGCGTGGGAGTTGCTCACCGACCACCTCGGTTTCGACGGCGATCGCCTCTGGGTGAGCGTCTACGAGGACGACGACGAGGCCGAGCGGATCTGGCAGGACGCCGTCGGCTTCCCGGCCGCCCGCATCGTCAGGCTGGGCGCCGAGGACAACTTCTGGGAGATGGGCGATACCGGACCCTGTGGCCCGGATTCCGAGATCTACTACGACCGGGGACCGGAGTTCGGCGAGGCGGGCGGCCCCGGTGTGGGCAGCGATGAGCGGTATGTCGAGTTCTGGAACCTGGTTTTCATGCAGTTCGACCGTCAGGCCGACGCCACGTTGGAGCCGCTGCCCCACAAGAACGTGGACACCGGTGCCGGCCTGGAACGCATCCTCTCGCTCATGCAGGGGGTGCCGTCGGTGTGGGAGACCGATGCGCTGCGCCCCCTGATCGGCACCGGCGAGCGGCTGACCGGGCGGCACTACGGCGATGACGCCGAGGTCGACGTGGCCCTGCGCATCCTGGCCGACCACTCGCGGTCGATGACCTTCCTGATCGGCGATGGGGTGTTCCCGAGCAATGAGGACCGCGGCTACGTGCTGCGTCGGCTGATCCGCCGGGCGGTCCGACAGGCGTTCACCCTCGGGGTGGACAAGCCGGTCACCCCGGACATGGTCGCGTCCGTCATCGAGGTGATGGGGGAGGCGTACCCGGACCTGGTCAGGTCGGCCGACTTCATCACCGACGTCGCCGGGCGCGAGGAGTCCCGCTTCCGCTCGACCCTCCGATCCGGACTCAGCATGCTGGAAGGGGAACTGAGCGCCGATCGCGGGCAGGTCTCGGGGGATGTGGCCTTCCGCCTGCACGACACCCACGGCTTCCCCATCGAGCTCACCCGCGAGGTGGCCGCCGAACGGGGTGCCACAGTGGATGAGGACGGATTCCGGGCGGCCATGGCCCGCCAGCAGGAACAGTCCGGCAGATCGTCCCGCCAGGCCACGACTGGTCGCGACATGGGTGACGAATACCGTCGCATCCTGGCCGCCTCCGGGACCACGGAGTTCGTGGGATACGCGGAGTTCTCGATCAACAGCAACGTGGTCGAGGTACTGGAGCGCGATGACGGCCAAGTGGAGATCTTCCTCGAGGCCACGCCGTTCTACGCCGAGGGTGGGGGTCAGGTCGGCGATACCGGCACCATCGAAACCGACTCCGGACGGGCCGCGGTCACAGATACGACCTATGCCCTTCCCGGGCTGACCCGCCATATCGCCCGTCTGGCCGAGGGCGGCGATATCCGGGTCGGACAGGCCGCATCGGCCGCCATCGACGTCGGGCGCCGGATGGCCATCCGGCGCAACCACACCGGCACCCACCTGATCCATTGGGCGCTTCGGGAAGTGCTGGGCGATCACGTCAAGCAGCAGGGTTCGCTGGTGGCGCCCGACCGCCTGCGGTTCGACTTCACCCACTACGGCCCGGTCCAGCCTGACGAAGTGGCGGCCATCGAAGACCTGGTCAACGGGGCCATCCTGGACGACGCCGACGTGGACATCCGGGTCCTGCCCAAGGCCGAGGCCGAGTCCGAAGGGGCCATCGCCTTCTTCGAGGAGAAATACGGCGACGAGGTGCGGGTCATCCGCGCCGGCCGGCAATCGCTCGAGTTCTGTGGCGGCACCCACGTCGACCGGCTGGGTCAGATCGGTCCGGTGGAGATCATCTCGGAGGGGTCGATCGGATCGAACCTCCGGCGCATCGAGGCGACCACCGGCACGGTTACCCTCGGGCGACTGCGCCAGGCGGAACGGCTGATCGCCGACACCGCCAACCTGTTGCGAGCACGGCCCGACGAGCTGGCGACAGCCGTGGAACGGAAGCTGGCCGACCTACGCGACGCCGAGTTGCGGTTGCGGAAGAACGAACAGGCGGCGTTGGCCGGGCAGGCCCATGCCCTCGCCGGCCAGGCGGCCGACGGACGGCTGGTGGCACGCGTCGATGGTCTCGGGGCCGACCAGCTCAAGGAACTGGCCGCCCAGGCCCGCCAGTCCGGCAACCTCCGGGCCGTCGTCCTCGGTGGTACACCCGACGGTGAGAAGGTGGCTCTGGTCGCCATCGTGGCCAAGGGCGAGTCCCCGACCGCCCCGGAGCTCATCGGCCCGGCGGCCCGCACCGTGGGGGGCGGAGGCGGAGGAAAGAACCCCGAACAGGCGACCGCCGGCGGTCGGGATGCGACCCGCCTCGACGAAGCGCTCGACCAGGTCAAGGCCGCCCTCGTCGGATGAGTCCTGATGGTCGCCTACTGGGCCTGGATCTGGGCAGCCGGCGGATCGGCGTGGCGGTGTCGGATTCGGCCCGCACCCTGGCCACCGGCGCCGCCACGATCCACCGGGACCGTTTGGCCGTGGATCACGCCGCCATTGCCGCTCTGGTCAGCGAGTATGAGGCCGTGGGCGTGATCGTCGGTGTGCCCTATTCCATGTCCGGCGAGGTCGGTGCCGCCGCCCAGGCCGTCCTGGACGAGATCAAGACCCTGGCCGACGTGCTGCCGGTGCCGGTGAGCGAGGTGGATGAGCGGCTCACGACAGTAGTGGCCTCCAGCCGGCTGTCGGCCGCCGGGCGATCGTCGCGCCAGCAACGGTCGGTGATCGACCAGACGGCGGCGGCCGCCCTGCTGCAGACCTGGATCGACCGGCAGGCCGCGCTGGGACGGCGTTCGTGAGCGGCTCGACCCGGGGCGGTGCCGGCGGCGGCCACTTCGGCCCCTACGACGGCGAAGCGGCGGACGCCGAGTACGACCCGGACGATGACTACGACTACGACGCCCCGGTCATCGTCGACGACCCATATCCCCGGCACCGGGGGCGCTCCCCGGGCCGCCGCCGCCACCCGATCCTGATCGGGCTGGTGATCCTGGTCGTGATCCTGCTCATCGTGGTCGGCGGCGGCCTGTGGTACGCCCACGACCAGATCGATCCTGGAGGCCGCCCCGGGCCGGTCGTCTCGGTGGTCATCCCCAAGGGATCCTCGACCCAGCAGATCGGCTCGAAGCTGGCCTTCGCCGGCGTGATCCACAACGCCACCCTCTTCGCGTTCTACGTTCGCCTCCACGGTGACGGCCCCCTGTTGGCCGGGACCTACCGGCTCGACAAGAACTCGTCGTACACGTCGGCCATCTCCGCGCTCGAGGACGGACCCAAGATCCTGACCGACCAACTCGTCATCCCGCCCGGCTTCACCATGGCCCAGATCGCCGCCCGGGTCGCAGCCCTTCCGGGCCTCGGCCTGTCGGCCCAGAAGTTCCTCGCTGCGGCCGGCAACGGGACCGTCCGGAGCCCGTATGAGCCGGCCGGGATCAACAATCTCGAGGGCCTCCTGTTCCCCGACACCTACCAGGTGCGCCAGGGGGAGACGGAGGTGTCGGTCCTGGAGGAGATGGTGGGGGAGTTCAACTCCCAGGCCCAGGGCCTCAACCTGACCTCCGCCGCCCAGAAGAACGGGGTGACGCCCTACCAACTGATCACCACGGCGTCGATCATCGAGAGGGAAGCGAAGCTGACCGCCGACCGACCGAAGGTGGCCAGCGTCATATACAACCGGATCAAGGTGGGGATGCCGCTCGGCGCCGACTCCACGCAGACCTACTACCTGCGCCTGACCCAGCCCAACCTCAATCCGAGCGTGGCCCAGATCAACGCACCCAGCCCCTACAACACCCGGGTCAACAAGGGTTTTCCCCCGACGCCGATCGCCAATGTCGGCCTGGCTTCGCTCCAGGCTGCGGCCAACCCGCCGACGACCACCTACCTCTACTGGGTGGAGATCAATCCGGACGGCCAGCTCGGCTACGCCAGCGACGACAGCGGATTCGCCCACCTGCAGGCCGAGTGCCGGGCCGCCGGTCTCTGCTGAGCGCCCCGACCGGCGCCAGCCGCGTCGCCGGGGTCATCGGTGATCCGGTCGCCCATTCACTTTCCCCCGTCCTGCACAACGCCGCTTTCGCGGCGACGGGCATCGACTGGGTCTACGTCGCCTTCCACGTGGCGGCCGGTCAAGCGGCGGCGGCGGTAGAAGCGGTCCGGACCCTCGATCTGGCCGGCCTGTCGGTGACCATGCCCCACAAAGCCGACGCCGCCGGCGCGGTCGACCAACTGGGCCCGACGGCCGCCCGGCTGGGGGTCATCAACACCGTCAGCTGGGCGCCCACCGGGACCGACGCCACGCTGTTCGGTGAGTCGACCGACGGCAGCGGTTTCCTGGACTCCCTCCGAGGAGACGAAGGTTTCGACCCGGCCGGCCGCCCCTGCGTGGTGCTCGGCGCCGGCGGAGCGGCTCGGGCCGTGAGCCTGGCGCTGGCCGGCGCCGGCGCACAGGTGACAGTGGTCGGCCGACGGGCCGATGCGACGGTCAGTTGCGCGGAACTGGCCGGCGGCCGGCACGTCGTCGTCGGTGCGGCCGAGCCCACCTCAGAGCCCGGGTCGGGGCTGCGAGATGCCGTCACCGAGTGCGAGCTACTGGTGAACGCCACGCCGGTCGGAATGGCCGGTCAGCCCGGCCTGCCGTTCGGGCTCGATCCCGACTGGCTCCGGAAGAAACCCTTCGTGGCCGACCTGATCTACGCCCCAGCCACACCGCCGCTGCTGATGGCCGCCCGCTCGGTCGGCGCTCCGGGGTGTAACGGTCTGGGCATGCTCATCCACCAGGCGGCCCGCCAATTCGAGATGTGGACCGGGCGACCGGCCCCACTCGAAGCCATGTCGGCGGCCGCAGTAGCCACCCTCACCCACCACGACGGCTGATCCGGCCGACGGCGGGCCGGACCGAGGGTTTCCGTTCTGAGTCGGATTACCCGGTTCGGGATCAAGCTGGCCCTCCCCGTGACCGATAGGACAACGATCAATGTCATCGGAGGTTCTCGTGTCGCTCAAAGGTTCGCTACAGACAGTCGCTCTACCCGAGGTGCTCCAATTTCTCTCCAGTACCGGTAAGAGCGGAGAGTTCCACGTCACCGGCAGCCATGGTGAGGGGCGTCTGTGGTTCGAGAACGGTCATATCGCCGGATTCGACGCAGGCGCTTCGGCCGACACGGCTGATGCGATCTTCGAGCTCCTTCGCGTCGAGGACGGCGAGTTCAGCTTCGCCGCCGGAGTAGACCAGCCCGAGCACGCCCGGCGCAGCGACGACGGGGACGTCTCGCGCGCCATTGAGGTGGCCGAGACCCGTTTGACCGAGTGGCGCGAGATAGTTGCTGTTGTGCCGTCGGTCCGTCATCAGCTGCGCCTGCGCCGCGAAGGCCCCTCCGAGGGCGTCGTCCTAAACCCGGAACAGTGGTCCCTCGTCGTCGCCATCGCCGGTGGCCGTTCGGTGAGCGAGGTCCTGGCCGACCGGGGCCTGAGCGAGTTCACCGGTTGCCGGGCGGTACGCGACCTGGTCGAGTCGGCCCTCGTCGATGTCGAGGAGCCGGCGACCGTGGAGGACGAAACGGCGACCGTGGAGGACGAAGTAGACGCCCATCAGGACCAACAGAACGTCGATGCCTTCGTGGACGACGTAGACGAAGAGGTCGTTGTCGACGGGCCGGTGGCCGAGGTCGACGCTGAGGTTGCCCACGTTGAAGTGGTCGACGTTGAGGACGAGGTCGTCGGTGCCGAAGCGGACGAGGACACGCACCCCGAGCCCGAACCGGTGGCTGATCACGCCGACGATGACGCCGTCGTCGTCGACGAGAGCTCGGCCCTCGGTGGCGTCACGCCTCTGGCCGGACGGCTGCTGCGCTTCGGCGTAGCCGCCGACGAGACCGAGGAGCCCTCGCTCGGGTCGGGCGAGCCGTCGTTCAGCCATATCCCGGCGATCGCCAGTTCGGTCGAGGAGGAGAAGCCGTCGACCGAGGCGGCCGACCGCTACTCCGCCCTGCGGGCCGCCATGGTCGAGGTCGGCGAGAATCTGGTTCCGGATGCCGCCGCCGATCACGGAGTCGACTCGCCGCTGTACGCCATCGACGAGGACCCCGAGGTCGACAGCCGGGCCGCCCTGCAGGCCCTTCTGAGCGAGGTCACAGACGCCCCCCACGACGATCACGTGGACGGTCTGGCCGACCGGGGCCCGTGGACCGACCACGAACTGGCGACGATGGACTCCGAGCACGGCTGGTCCGAAGACGAGGCCGGCGACCGCTCGAACATCGTGCCCTTCGCCGCCGCTCACGCCACCAGCAACCATGCCGATGCCGAAGAGGACGCCGAGGCTCCGGAGTCAGAAGAGGCCCATCATGGGGAAGAGCCGATGAACCGAGGCCTGCTTCTCAAGTTCCTGTCCTCCGTCCGTAACTAAGGAGTTTTGACCAACCGTGACAACCTTCCCTGCCTCATCTGCAGCGGTTGACACGGGGAGCGCCGGGCCGAGCGACGACGAGCGTCTCGGAGCGCTCCTCGTGCAGGGCGGAATCCTCACTGAGGAGGCCCTCGCCGGCGCCCTGGCCGCTCGGTCCGTCCGCGGCCACGGCCTGACACAGATTCTGATCGAGGACAACCTGATCACCGAGAGTGATCTGGTGGCCACCCTCGCCGCCCATCTCAAGCTCGAATACGTCGACCTGAGCGACTACCCGGTCGACGCCGCCGCCGCCCGGCTGGTGAGCGACTCATTGGCCCGTCGCTACCTGGCCCTGCCCATCGGTTGGATCGAGGGTCGCCTGATCGTCGCCATGGCTGATCCGTCGAACGTTTTCGCGGTCGACGACATCCGGACCGTCACCGGCGCCGAGCTACGGGTGGCGGTGGCGACCAAGAACTCGATCCTCGAGGCCATCGCCAAGTACCACCGGGTCATGTCCGACGCCGAGAATGTCTCGGCGGAGGCGTCCAGCAGCTTCGAGACCGAGTCGGATCTGTCCACGGTCAAGGAGCTGAGCGAGGAATCACCGATCGTCAAGCTGGTCAACCTGTTGATCAGCCAGGCCATTGCCGACCGGGCCTCCGACATACACATCGAGCCGAGTGATCACGATGTGCGCGTCCGGTTCCGTATCGACGGTGTGCTGCACGAGGTCATGCGGCCACCGAAGAACATCCAGTCGGGCATCGTCAGCCGCCTGAAGGTCATGGCCGACATCAACATCGCCGAGCGACGGATCCCGCAGGACGGTCGGATCAACACCGTGATCAACGGCCGCGATGTCGACCTGCGGGTGGCGACGCTACCGACCGTGCACGGCGAGAAGGTCGTCATGCGGGTGCTCGACAAGTCGACGGCCATGCTCCGCCTCAACGATCTCGGGTTCCTACCCGAGAACATGGTCCGTTACGAGGAGTCGTACCGCAAGCCGTACGGCACCATCCTGGTCACCGGGCCCACCGGTTCGGGCAAATCCACGACGCTGTACGCCACGCTGAACATCGTCAACGACGAGAGCAAGAACGTCATCACCGTCGAGGACCCAGTGGAATACCAGCTGCCCGGTATCAACCAGGTGCAGGTGAACGCCAAGGCCGGCCTCACCTTCGCCGCCGCCCTGCGGAGCATCCTCCGGTCCGACCCCGATGTGGTCCTGGTCGGCGAGATTCGCGACCGTGAGACCGCCACCATCGCCATCGAGGCGGCTCTCACCGGCCACCTCGTCTTGAGCACGCTTCACACCAACGACGCCGCATCCACCCCCAGCCGTCTGGTCGAAATGGGCGTCGAGCCATTCCTCGTCGGCAGCTCGATCGACTGCATCGTGGCCCAACGCCTGGCCCGCAAGCTGTGCCAGCGCTGCAAGCAGGCGTACAAGCCTGAGTACAAGGAACTCCAGATCATCGGGTGGGACTTCGAGCGCCTCGGCGGTATGGACCCTGACTTCCACCTGTACCGCAACACCGGTTGCGGGGCATGCGGTGGCACCGGATACTTCGGCCGCTTCGCCATCCACGAAGTACTGCAGGTCACCGAGGAGGTCGAGCGCCTGATCGTGGAGCGGGGACACACCGACGAGATCCGCAAGATCGCCATCGGTCAGGGCATGCTCACGCTGCGCAACGCCGGCATGACCGAAATCGCCAACGGCGTCACTTCGATCGAAGAGGTCCTGCGCGTCATCTCCTGACGCCGCTCCCCATCACGTTCCCCAACCGGCATTAGACGACCCTTCCGTTCAAGCCGGCAAGCCCCAGACCCGAAAGACTTCTCATGGTCCCCACGTCCAGATCCGTAGGTGAGTTCCTGGTCACCCGGAAGGTGTTGTCGCGCGACGTCCTGGAGCAGGCGCTGATCACCGAGGCCGAGACCGGCGTCCCCCTGGCCAAGCTGCTCTCCTCCGAGGGCCTCGTCGCCGAGCGCGATCTGGTCGCCGCCGTCGCCGACCAGCTGGGCCTGCCCATGTGGGACCCCGATATCTCCCCCATCCCGGCGATCCTCGGCGGGATGTTGCCGGTCGCCATGTGCCAGCGCTACCGGGCCGTGGCCGTCGGGATGAACGGCAACGAGCTGACCGTGGCCATGGAAAATCCGATGGATCAGGACGCGGTGAAGCAGATCAGCGCCGAGACCGGCTGGGTCGTCCGCCCCGTCCTGGCCGCCGGGTCGGATGTCACTCTGGCGGTCGAGGTCCTCTACGGCGTGGAGTCGGCGCCCACCCCCGTGGCAGATACCGACGAGGGGGCCGCCCCGACACCGACCGAGGTCCACATCAACGAGCTGCTGGCCGAGATGGTCGAGGCCGGCGCCTCCGACCTCCATCTGAGCGCCGGGCTGCCGCCTTGCATCCGCATCGACGGGAACATGCGGCCGATGGGCGACCACGTCGAGCTGACCCCATCGGAGATCCGCCGACTGGTGTACAGCATCCTGACCCAACGCCAACGGGAGAAGTTCGAGGAGAACCTGGAGTTGGACACCTCGCATCCGGTGCCCAATGTGGGCCGGTTCCGGCTCAACGTCTTCCTGCAGCGCGACTCCGTGGGAGCTGTCCTCCGGGCCATCCCGTACAAGATCGTCCCGCTGGAGAAGCTCGGGATCCCAGCCGTTGTCGGCGGACTGGCCAACATGCCCCGCGGCCTGGTGCTCGTCACCGGCCCGACCGGCTCCGGTAAGTCGACCACTCTGGCCTCGATCATCGATGTCATCAACACGACGCACTCGTCGCACATCATGACCGTCGAGGACCCCATCGAGTTCGTGCACAGCCACAAGCGCTGCGTCGTCAACCAGCGCGAAGTGGGGGAGGACACCAAGTCGTTCTCGGCCGCCCTCAAGCACGTTCTACGCCAGGACCCGGACGTGATCCTGGTCGGTGAAATGCGCGACCTGGAGACCATCTCGACCGCTCTGACCGCCGCCGAGACCGGCCACCTGGTGTTCGGCACGCTCCACACCCAGGACGCCCCCCAGTCGATCGATCGCGTCATCGACGTGTTCCCCGCCCATCAGCAGCAGCAGATCCGGGTGCAGCTGGCCTCCGCCCTCCAAGCGGTCGTCACCCAGCAGTTGGTGCCCCGGGCCGGCGGGCGGGGGCGCGCTGTGGCCTGCGAAATCCTGGTCGTGACCCCGGCCGTGCGCAACCTCATCCGAGAGGGCAAGGTGCACCAGATCTACAGCGCCATGCAGGGCGGCGGGAAGTACGGAATGCAGACCATGGACCAGTCGCTCGCCGACCTGGTCCGAGCCGGCGCCATTTCGATGGACCTGGCCCTCGAGCGTTGCCACCACGAAGACGATCTCCGCCGCCTCGTTACAGGAGTCCGCTGATGCCCACCACCTACGCCTACAAGGTCCGAGACAAGGAAGGCAAGGTCCTCACCGGATCGCTGGATGCCGAGAACACCGCTCTCGTCGCCAACCGGCTCCGGCAGATGGGTTATGTGCCCATCAGCATCGACAAAAAGGCCGGCGCCAGCATCAAGAGGGATGTCGCCATCCCCGGATTCTCCAATCGGGTCAAGCTGAAGGAGATCGCCGTCTTCAGTCGCCAGTTCGCCGTCATGGTGAACTCCGGCCTGACCCTGATGCGTTCCCTCGCCATCCTCGCCTCCCAGAGCTCCAACCCGTTCTTCGTCAGCATCATCGAGCAGGTCCGCAAAGACATCGAGTCAGGCTCGTCCCTGTCCCAGGCCCTGGGTCGCCACCCGAAGCAGTTCAACAAGCTTTACATCTCGATGATCCGGGCCGGCGAGACGGGCGGCAACCTGGATCGGACCCTCAGTGACCTGGCCTCCACCATCGAGAAGCAGGTCGAGTTGCGCGGCAAGATCCGGTCGGCGCTGGCCTACCCGATCAGCGTTCTGGCCATGGTCACCGGGATCCTTCTGGCCATGTTGATCTTCATCGTGCCCGTCTTCAAGAACATGTACGCATCCCTCGGTGGGAAGTTGCCGGCCCCGACTCTCATCCTGATCGCCATCTCCAACCTGTTCGCCCACTCGGCGATCTACGTGGTCGTTGGCGTAGTGATCGGGGTGTTCGCCTACCGGCGGTGGGTGGCCACCCCGAGCGGCAAGGCGACGCGCGACCAGTTGATCCTCAAGGTTCCGATCTTCGGCGGTCTTATCCGTAAGACGGCCATGGCCCGGTTCTCGTCCACGCTCTCCACCCTGTTGGCCTCCGGCGTCCCTGTGCTGGAGTCTCTCGAGATCACCTCGGACACGGTCGGCAACACGATCGTCGCCAATGGGGTCCACGCCGTCTCCGAAGGGGTGAAGCGAGGCGAGCCGCTGTCGCGCCCCTTGGAGGACCATCCGGTATTCCCGCCGATGGTGACCCAGATGATGGCCGTCGGCGAGGAGACCGGTGCGCTGGATGCCCTCCTGATGAAGGTCTCCGACTTCTTCGAGGAAGAGGTGAACCGCACGGTGGAGACCCTCACGTCATTGCTGGAGCCGCTGCTCATCGCCGTCCTCGGCGGCGCCGTCGGCAGTATGGTCATCTGCCTCTACCTGCCGATGTTCGACATCATCAAGCTGGTCGGCAACAACAACTGACGGGCCGGACGGTGTGGTCGGACTTGGGCCGGCCGGTATGGCAACATCGCAAGCGATGGGCAGGCGGTCACCAGCCGGGAAGCGCACGGTGCTCGGTCTGGCCGCCGTCGGCGGCCTGCTGGGCGCGGCGCTGACCGGCCCAGCCAATACGGCCTACGGGTCGTCACCGGCGACGTCGACGACCGTGGTCAGCCCGTCGACCACCACGACGACGACCCTCCCGCCGATCCCGAACGTCCCGCCGGCCGACACCAACGGACAGCCGGCGGGGCCCCTGCTGTCGAGCGCCATCGCCCTCGCGTCACTCGGCGTGGACGACACCGCACTGACCGCGGCCGTGGACGGCACTCAGGCCAAGTTGGACAAGGACGCGCTGACCGCTCGCCAAGCCGACTCGGAGGCCACGGTCGCCGATCGGGCCGCCGCCGGCGCGCAGCGCCGGGCGGCCGCCGCCGAGGCGCAATATCGGGATATGGCGTCGGCTGTCCAGCAGGCGGTGATCTATCTCTACACGACGGGCGCCGACCCGATCTCGGTCAGCCCCCGTGCCGGAAGCCTGGCCCTGTACGCCCAGGATTACGCCGAATCGACGCTGGGTCCGTACGGGGTCCTGTCGCAGCGGGCCGAGGTCGAACGGGCCCAGCGCGATGCCCTGTCCGAAGCCCGCCGGCAGCAGCGGACGGCACGCCAGGCGGCCAGCCGGGAAACCAAGGCGCTGGCGGATCAGCAGACCGAGCTCCGCCGCCTGGAAACCGAGCTGTCATCGGTGTCGTCGGCATCGGCCGAGGCCATCACCGCCGACCACGCGGCGTTGGCTACCCAGGCCGGTACCGAGTTGCTGAGCGACGACACCCTGCAGTTCAACCCGAAGACGCCGATCCCGGCGCCGGTGGCGACGACGCCGGTCGCCCTGACCTGGGCGTTCGCCGAGTTGGGTCAGCAGTATGTGTGGGGAGCGACCGGCCCGAAGACCTTCGACTGCTCAGGGCTGACCCAGTTCGTCTGGAAGGCGGCCGGAGTGTCCATTCCCCGCGTCGCCGCCGATCAGGACAGCTGGACCATTCCGGTCCCGCTGTCGCAGTTGCTGCCCGGCGACCTGGTGTTCTTCGGCCGGACCGACGTTCACCACGTGGGCATCTACATCGGAGACGGTCTGATGATCAATGCCCCCCACACGGGAACTGTCGTCCAGGTCAGCCCCATCTGGTGGTCCGACCTGGCCGGCTTCGGGCGCGTTCATGCCCCCGGGACGCCGGTGCCGGCGCACAACACACCGTCGCCCAAGGCTCCGGCACCCGCCTCGGTCATACCGACGGCCGGACCGGTCCCGTCGCAGACCAAACCGCCGAAGGGCTGGAAGCCCAAGCCGGGGGAGACCACACCGATCGCCCTGGGCCCCTCCTCATCGACGACCACCACGTCGACCACCTCGACGTCGACGACCGTTCCGGCCACGACGACGACCGTGACGCTGGTGCCGGCGGACACGACGACCACCACATCGACGATCCCGCCCGACACGACGGCGACCGAGACGGCTACAACAACCAGCAGCGGCTGAGGCGCCATCGACGCCGCCCGGTGAGGGAAAACCCGGCAATATTGCCCAAAATAGGGCATGCTGCCGGGGCATTTCAGACCGTTTACCTACAGCGTCCTCATGCTGAACGGCAAACGGTCCGAAGACTCTGATGCGAGCGAGGCTCGAGTCAAATAGCAAAGCCGTCGAGAGGCGGTGGCGCAAAGCCACGGGGCCGGACGTCTTCGGACGAGGGCCAGCCGGGCTGCCTGGAGCACTCGGTCCGGTTAGCCGGTCGGGGGCAAGGGATCGACAAATAGCTCGCAGTCAATACCCCCACCGAAAGGCAGACACAAACCAATGCTGAGCTCCATCAAGCAGCGGATGAACCGTGACGAGGAGGAGGGTTTCACCCTCATCGAGCTCATGGTCGTCCTCCTGATCATCGCCATCCTGTTGGCGATCGCCATCCCGACGTTCCTGGGCGCCCGTAACACGGCCAACGCCCGATCGACTCAGGAGAATCTGCGCAACGCCCTCACGGCCGAGCAGACCAACTACACGGCGCAGCAGAGCTTCGCCAGCAACCTGAGCACCCTCGAGGGCGCACTGACTTGGTCGTCCGGCGCCATCTCCTCGAAGGGTGGGACGACCGTCTCGGTCAGCACCTTCACCGCCACCGCCAGCTCCACTGCGATCACCAACTGGACCGGCACCGGCAGCACCGACGGTGTCATGCTGATGGGTTACGGCAAGGACAACAACTGCTACGCCATCTTCCAGAGCAACAACTCGGCGGCCGACTTCACGGCCTACTCCGAGTGGCAGGCCAGCTCGACCGGTTGCACCGCGCCGACCAGCCCGCCGCTCGCCGGCCCGACTGCCGGCAGCTCGGCGTCGGCCCAGGCTGTAGGGGCTACGGCCGCCTGGTACGCCAGCTTCTAACCACTGGCAGTACACACAACAAACCCTTGAAAAGGAGGGGGACCCGCCGTCCGGCGGGTCCCCCTTCTGCGCGTCCACGAACGTCTGCATATCTCCGCAGACAGCGAACTCCCCTGATAAATCACTCAGGTTCGATGCCGTCCCGTCGATTAATAGATCGCCCAACCACACCTATCACAGAGGTGAATACATGCCTAGCTCCAGCGGAGAGCTGAACTCAAAGATGGATGAGGGATTCACCCTCATCGAGCTAATGGTCGTGCTGCTGATCATCGCCATCCTGCTGGCTATTGCCATCCCTACCTTCCTCGGCGCCCGGGGGACGGCCAACGCCCGAAGTGCGCAGGAGAATGTACGCAACGCTTTGACCGCGGAGATGGATGACTGGGCCAGTAACCAGACCTTCGGCAACAGCCTGGCTGTCGACGAGCCCTCCCTCACCTGGCAGACGGTCGGACTGGCCGCCACTGCGAAAGGCCAGCCAGTGGTCGAAACCGGCCTCTACAGCCTCAGCGTCAACACCGGCACCGGTGCTGTCACCGCCACAGCCGCAACGGCGAACGCTGATGGAGTCGAGATTGTCGACTATGGAAAGGACGGCAACTGCTACGCCCTGTTCCAGAGCAACAATTCCAGCCTGGGCTTCTCCGCCTACCAGCAGTTCCCGGCCGCCTCATCGGCGCCGTTCTGCAGCCTGGCCACGGCGCCCACGGCCAAGCCGGCAACCGGCACGGCTGCGGCCAATGCCTCGGCCGGCTGGTACTCGAGCTTCTAACGGCAATGGCAGAAACCGGACCCGGGCTCGTCAAGTGACGGGCCGGCCGGCCGATATGTCAAGTAATCACCGGATTCGACCTGGAGTGAAAGCGTGGAATCGATAAGCGTCGGCCTCGACATCGGCTCGTCGGCGGTAAGAGCCGTCGAGATCGAGATCAAGCAAGGTAAGAGGGCCATCCGCCGGTTCGCCCAGGTCGGCATCCCGAACGGCTTCGTGGTGGACGGCGAGATCGTCAACCAGGTCGGGGTGGCCGAGGCCCTGCGCCGCTTGTGGGCCGAGGGGGGCTTCAGCACCACGAAGGTGGTACTCGGCGTTTCCGGCCCCCGCGTCTTCGTACGGCAGGCCGAGGTGGCGGCGATGAGTCGTGAGGACCTGCGGTCGTCGCTTCGCTTCGACGCCCAGGAGATGGTTCCTTTGTCCCTCGACGAAGCATCATTCGACTTCAGCGTCCTGTCGACCGGGACGGCTGAACCGGGATCCCCGGCGAAGATGACCGTCCTGCTGGTGGCCGCCCATCCCGACGTTCTCCGGACCTCCCTGGCCACACTGCGGTCGGCCGGCCTGTCGGCAGTGGCCATGGACAGCTCGGCCCTGGCGCTGGTTCGGGCCGTGCCCGTAGCTCCGCCGGCCGAGGGCAGTTCGGGCCTCGACGTGGTCGTATCGATCGGCGCCGAACTGACCACTGTCGCGGTCCGGGAAAACGGCGTGCCCCGCTTCATCCGTTCGCTGACGGTGGGCGGCACGAAGCTCACGGCCAGCGTGGCCGACACCCTCCACATGGAGATGGCCGTCGCCGAGCGGCTCAAGCGGGGCGCCGTACCTCCCGATACGCCCCAGCTGTTCCAGGCCCGCAAGGCGCTCAACATGGACATCCGGGATCTGGCCGAGGACGTACGGGCCACCGTCGACTTCTTCATGGCCCAATCCGAGGGCCAGACCCTCGACCGCCTACTGATCACCGGCGGCGGCTCCCTCACGAACGGACTCGGAACCGCCATCGGAGGCGATCTGCCCGTCGAAGTCTTCCAAGTGGCGCCCTTTGCCGGCTTCTCGATGGCCGGCTCGGGGATCAGCGACGACATGGTCGAGCGGGCCTCGGCCTCGGCCACCACCGCCGTCGGTCTGGCGCTGTGGCCGTTCGAGGCGCCCCTGATCCGCCTCTCGGTACTGCCCGAGGAGGTCTTCAAGGTCCAGCGGGCCCGCCGGCAGATGCAACTGGCCGGTGTCGGCGTCGTGTGCGTAGCCGGCATCCTCGGGGCCGCCGGCTTCGCCCGGCACGCAGCCGTCCAGTCCGCTCAGAAGAGCGCCCATCAGGCTCAGGCCCAAGCCACGGCCCTGCAATCCAAGGTGACGTCCCTTCAGGCTCAGACGGGCGTCCATCACGAAATGCTGGCCCGAATGGGCATGGTCAAATCGGCCGTGACCGGTGACCTCGACTATGTGCGGGTCATCGGTCAACTGGCCGACGCCATGCCGGCCAATACCTACATCGGGAGCATCGTGCTGAACCGCAGCTCAGGGTCCTCCGGGACATCCGGCGTCGGCAGCTTCTCCACCCAGGTCACCGGGACCGGCGACGCCCACACTGCGTCCGACTGGTTGCGGGCCATGCAGCACGATCCCGATTTCTCCAGCTCCTGGATCGGCAGCGTCACCATAACGACCACCGGCAACCAGGTGACGGTCACGTTCCCCGCCAACATGAACCTGACAA
>DASZNC010000115.1:0-5323 GCA_035551615.1 Acidimicrobiales bacterium | reverse complement strand
GCTCTCAGTTCGTGATCGGTGAGGCGGTGCGGTGTGAGTCGCTTTCGGATCGGGCTCGGGTGGTGGGCCGGTTCGAGCCGTTTCACCGCAAGCCGATGGCTGAGCGGGCGTTTCGTGAGATCAAGGACGGGACACTTCCTGGCTTTTCGTTCGCGTTCAAGCAGGGTCGGGCGACGCCGCATCCGCGGGTGAAGGGTGCGGTCGTGTATCGGTCGGCGCGGATGGAGAACTGGGGCCCGGTGCACCGTCCGTCGATTCCGGGTGCGGTGGCGACTGGGATTCGGTCGATGCCGCCGGGTGCGGCGGAGGAGTTGCGGCGTGTGTTGGCCCGGTTCGGTGTGGATTCCGGGCGCAGGTCGGTGTTCGAGGACTACGAGTGCCGGCGCCTGGCGAACGAGGGCCTTACGAAGATCTATAACCGGCAGGTCCGGGAGGCGCAGCGGGCGATGTTGCCTCAGGAGATGGCGATCTTGTCGGCCGAGATAGCGGCTGATCGTGCCGCTGAGGAGTTGGCCGGGCTGGACCTTCCAGACCGGATCGATCGGGCCCTGGCCCGGATGGAAAGGAGCCGTAATGGCTATGTCAGCTGAGCAGCAGCAGATCGAGACTGCGATCCTGGAGCACTTCCACTCGCCGGAGATGCTGGACCGGCATTTCCTGATACCTGCGCCTCCGGTGGTGGCACCGTATGAGCGGGTCTCGGTCGGTTGGCGGGCGCAGATCGTGCGGTACGCGCACCGGTTCCGACTGGGTCACATGTATGTCGAGTGGCGGTTCGTTGAGGTCGACGGCGAGTCGAACACGTCTCAGGCTGAGAAGTTCCGGCGTCTGGCGCCTTCGCGCCAGCCGGGCGAGATGTCGTGGGAGGAAAAGGGTTTGCAGGTGCGAGCCGAGTTCGAGGAGAAGGTGGCGGCCGGCGAGTACGGGCCGGGCGACTATCTGTCCGGCCGCGCTCGGGTCATTGCCGCTCCGCTCAATGAGAACGATGAGCAGCTGTTCATGCCGAGGCCGTCGCCGTCACATGTTCATGTGGGGTCACCGTGGGCGTTGCCGAATGCGGGGTCGAATATGCCGGACCTGCCGGGTGTGCCGCCCACTCCGACGAAGTACGACTACATCAGGATCCGCGAGGCGTGGTCCGGGGATCTTGACCGCTACCTGGAAGGGGTGCGCGTGCCCGGGGTGGCCAGCACGGTCCGCCGGCCGGTCGTGTACCTCACGCATGTCGACGGGGTGTGCCCGTACGGGTGCACCCACCTGAAGGAGGAGGATCTATGAGCTACGCCATCGCTGTGACGGCGCATGACGGGCAGACGTTGCTGGTCGGCTGCCAACTGTCCGGTACCGGAACGGTCACCCTGTACGACGACCCGGGGTGCACCCAGCCGTCGACGGTGCCGACGGTGTCCGCCTACCGGGGCACGACTCACACCCGCACGTTTTACGTGGCTGCGGCGGGCACCTATTTGGTGCCGTGCACAGACCAGATGGGGCAGGTGTACCAAGCCGATGATGTGACTGTGTCGGCGACCCAGCCGGCGCAGGTCGGCCCGTTCACGCCCGGTCAGGACACCGATAATGACTGACAGCCTCGCTGACGCATTCGTATCGATACATCCCGATCTTGGGCCGTTCCGTGACGAGTTGCGGGCGGGCCTGGACGATACCGATACCGGCACGAAAACTGTCAGGGTCGATGCCGATACCGGCGAAGCCAAGCTCGAGTTGAACGAGCTTCAGGCGAGGATCGACAAGATGTCGTCGGACGCGTCCCGGGTGAAGGTCGGCGTCGATGACTCCGGCGCGCGCCGGACGATCACCGATCTTCAGGCCGCGTTGGACTCTTACCGGAACGAGAGCTTGGTCCCTGGTCTGGATCCTGCCCGGATGGAGCAGATCAACTCGGAGCTTGACGGGCTGGACGAGCGGTTGCAGAACGTGTCGGCGACCGCCTCGAATGCGTCGAAGTCGCTCGGCGGTGGTGCGGGTGCCGGCGGAGGGCTGTTGTCGGCTGCTCTGGCCGCTGGTCCGGCACTGGCCACTGTCGGCATCGTCGGCGCGACCGGCCTGGCCGCTGTGGGGGCCGCTGCGGCCTCTGCCGGTGTCGGGCTCGGCGCGTTCGGGCTGGCCGCCAAAGACAACATGGCTCAGGCGGAGCAGTCGGCGTCTCAGCTGCTGGCCACATGGTCGAAGACCGAAGCGAAATTCACGGATCCGGTGCTCGAGCAGGCCGTCGGGCTCCTGCCGGCGGTGTTTCAACTGTTGACGCCGTCGGTGCAGTCCACCTCGGGCGCCCTGCAGGGCCTCGAGCACGACGTGGCCGGCGCTCTCGGCTCCCCGTACTGGCGCAGCTTCTCCCAGTATGTGGCCGGGGAGGGCGGCCAGGCGATCTCCACCTTCGGCGGCCTGATCGGCGGGCTGGCCACCGCGGCGTCCGGGTTGGATGAGGCGTTCGCCCCGGTGATCGGCCGGGTCGAGACGTCGCTCGATTCGCTGTCCGGCCGTCTCGACGCGTTCGGTCAGTCGGCGAGCGCGAATGCTGGACTGGGCCGGTTCGTGTCGTTCGTCGAGCAGGCCGGCCCCGAAGTCGGCCAACTACTCTCCAACCTCGGCCGGGACGCGGGGCTCGCCGCGGAGGGTGCCAGTCAACTCGGGTTCAGTTTCCTGCCGACGCTGAACACGATGGCCCGCCTGGTCGGCGACGTCGAGCAGGCGTCACCGATGCTGGTCGAGTTGGGCGCCGCCGGCTACTCGGTCAACAAGCTGTGGTCGCTGGTGCCGTTCACGCTCGGTGACGCGTCGAACGCCATCAAGGACATCGGTAACTTCTCGCAGTTGGCGGCCGGCGCCGCCGAAGCCGAGGGCCCGGTCGGCTCGCTGATCTCCAAGCTGGGCCAGTCGACACTGGTCCGGTCGATGTCGACGGCCATGTACGGCCTGTCGGATGCCGAGTTGGCGGCCGGTGACGCGGCGGTGACGGCTGGCGCGGAGGCCGAGTTGGGGTGGGGTGAGGTGCTCGGCCCGCTCGGCCTGGTCGCCGGCGGTGTGGCCGCCGTCATCGCCCTGTTCCATTCCTCGGGGGACGCGTCGCGCTCCGCCGCGCAGGCAGGGCAGCAGTATGCGTCGAGCTTCGTGCAGGGCCTGTCGTCGTCGGGTCAGTCGATCGCCCAGCAGGAGGCCGCCATCCGCCAGCAGATCGCCACGCTGCAGGCTCAGGAGCAGGCTTACATCCTGTCTTCGGGTGAGGCGTCGAAGTACGGCGTCGTCGCGGCGGCTCAGGCGCCGCAGGTGCATGACCTGGACGCCCGGATCGCCTCGCTCAACACCGAACTCAAGGACCTGCAGTCCCAGTATTCGGGGTCGGCTGACGCCGCCTACGCCGCCGGGTCGACCACTCAGTCGCTGTCGCAGTGGATCGCGTCGGTCGGCTCCACATCGAACACCACGTCCGGGGACCTGTCGAACCTGTCCGGCGCCCTCAACATCCTGATCGGCAACAACCTGTCCGCCGACCAAGCGTTCGCGAACGTCCAATCCCAGGTGGCCGGCCTCGGCTCCGCGCTGTCCGGCCTGAAGGGGCACACTGACGATCAGACGGCGGCCACCGCTCAGGCCCGCTCCCAGATCATCTCGATGGCCCAGTCCGTCACCGGCCAGTTGCTGCCGGCGCTGGTCCAGAACGGGGGCACAGCGGACAGTCTCCGGGGCAAGCTGTACGGGGTCGCCGACCAGTTCAACAGTGTGGCCGCCAAGGCCGGCCTGTCATCGGCCGAGATCACCAGCCTCGATCAGCAGTACGGCCTCACCCGGGCCCAGCTCGACGAAGAGATCACCCTGGCCATCAACTCCGGGGCGCTCGGTGACGCCAACAACGCCGCCGGCGGCCTGCTCGCTCAGCTGAACGCCATCGGCGGGCGGCTCTGGTACGCCAAGGTCCAAATCGACTACGAGACGACCACCTCCGGCGGTGCGCCGCTACCGGCCACCCGGGTGTCCGCCACCCACGCCACCGGCCTGAAAGCCGGCACGATGGGCGCCCACTGGGCGGTGGTCGGCGAGGACGGCCCGGAGACCGAGATCACCTCGTCCGGTCAGGTCCGCACCCTCGGCGCCAAAGGCCCGGAGATCGCCGCTATCCCGGCCGGCGCCGCCATCCTCACCGCCAAGCAGACAGCCGCCCTCCCGCACCACGCGGACGGCATCAGCCCGATCTCGATCGACCCTGAGGTGCGGGCCGTCTCGGTGACCCTCAACGATCAACGCACCCTCAACATCGGCGCCGTCGCCTCACCGGCCGACATCACCCGGGCCCTCGACGCCCACGACCAGGAAGTGATGGATGCCATCGCCCAACTGGTCGGCACCAGGACGTGATGGACGCCATCTCGCAGCTGGTGGGCGTCCAATGAGCGGGCTCGAGGCGTTCGGGTACACACCCAAGGAAGTGATCCCGGTGCCAGGGTTCCGGCCGTCGGTCGCCGACGCCATCGACCCCGACACCCTCGAAACGTACGTCGCCCTGCGTATCCGGATCGGGAACCATGACCCTGACTCCCCCTACTGGCAGTACCGGATGACCGCCGATGCCGCCGAGTGGCTGGCCGGCCAACTCACCGAGACGGCGGCCAAGGTGCGCCGCAAAGCCCCACCCTGGCCCACCGCCACGGACTGACTCAGTCCTCGGCCAGCCGCTCCTCGACCAGGCCCTTCAGCCGGGCCACTTCAGCACGGATCTCGGCGATCTCCACGTTCACGGCCCGCTCGGGGATGAGATCGAGTACCGCTCCAGCTGCGGCCCACTGCTCGTCGGTCGCCCGGTCGACGAGGCGCCTGATCAGATCGAGTTGCCGCCGCGGAACGAAGGTGACCGCCAGATCGTCCAGGACGCCCGGCTTCAACTGGACCAGATGCCCGCCATCATCGCCTTCGATCACGGTCGACTCCACCGGGAAGAGCAGATCGTCCACCTCGATCCGTACCTCGTCGGCGTCGAGAATCGCAGGCCACGTATCGTTGCTTACTGTCATCAGAAATTCTCCGTTTCTGTTGGCCAGACCGGGGGCCGTCACAGCGGCGCCCCGGTCACTTTTTGTTGTCCCGGCCACACTGGCACACCTTCCGGCATCACGTCAAGTATTGCCTCTGGTACAGTTTCGGGCATGAGCGAGAAGGTAACCGAGAACCGACTCCGGCGGATGGCCGAGCGGCAAGGACTAGTCCTGACCAAGTCACGCCGGCGGGACCCGCGCGCCCTCGACTATGGCAAGTACTGGATCGCCGAAGCCCGAAGCAACGCCCTGATCTCTCCAGAGACCGGGATGGA
>DASZNC010000114.1:0-36149 GCA_035551615.1 Acidimicrobiales bacterium | reverse complement strand
GGCCGACGTGATCGGACTGGAGACGCTCCGGCTCGGGCTGCGCTCGGACACCCTGATGTTCTTCGAGAGGGAGCGGAGCCATGCGTGAGCCTGCTGATGTCTTCCATCTGGCGATCCCGGCGCGCGATCTGGACGAGGCCCAGGACTTCTACGTAGCCAAGCTGGGCTGCCAACTGGCCCGCCGCTACGACGACCGCATCACGCTGAACTTCTTCGGCGACCAGGTCGTCTGCCATCTCTCCGATGACTGGGAGCGCGAGCCCCGGATGTACCCGCGCCACTTCGGCGTCACCTTCCGCAACCGGTCCGACTTCGACGACGTGCTCTTCTGCGCCGAAACCCGTGACATCCCGTTCTTCTCGCCGTGCCAGCCCCGCTTCAAGGACAAGGTCGAGGAACATTTGACATTCGTCCTGAAGGATCCGTCCGGAAACCTGATCGAGTTCAAGCACTACCGCGACGCCCGCATGATGTACTAGTCGCATGCTGATCGTTCTCCGCCACGGCCGGACGGCCTGGAACGCACAAGAGCTGTTCCAGGGATGGGCCGAGGAGGGCCTCGACGAGACCGGGTTCGAGCAGGCCCATCAGGGGGCCGTCGCCCTGGCCGCCGTGGTCGCCGGGCCGGTCCAGCTGGTCGCCAGCGACCTGCGCCGCACCGTGCAGACGGCCCAGGCGGTGGCCGACGTGCTCGGGACCACCTTCTCGACCGACCCGGCGCTGCGGGAGGTGGACTGCGGCGGCTGGACCGGGCTCTCCGAAGCGGAGGTGGCCGATCGCTTCCCCGATGAGTTCCTCGCCTGGCAGCGGGGCGAGGACATCCGGCGGGGCGGGGGCGAGACCTACCACGAGTCGGGCGCCCGGGTGGCGGACGCCATCACCCGGTGGATGACCGGGCGGGAGGCCGAGACGCTGGTCGTGGTAGGCCATGGCAAGTCCCTGCAGTGGGGCCTCGACATCCTGGCCGAGCGGGCCTGCATCCACCTGACCGAACCGGCCCCGCACCTGGGCAACGCGGAGTTCCTCGTCCTGCCAAACTGGCGCCATGATCAGAATGACAGTGCTCTATCCGAGCGGTGACGGCTCGACTTTCGACCACGACTACTTCCGCGACACCCACGTTCCCATGGCCGTCAAGGCCTGGAGCCTGGACGGCGCCCAGGTCCTGAAGGGCTTCAACGGCCCCTATGTGGCCAGCGTGGAGTTCGCCTTCGCCGACCAGGACGCGCTCAACGCCGCGTTCGGCGCCCCGGGCACGGCCGAGGTCATGGCCGACGTACCCAACTACACGAACATCACGCCGGTCATGCAGATGAGCGAGATGGTCGACTGAGCAGGTCAGTCAGCATTGACGGTCGCCCCGACCTGCGTCGGGGCGGCCGGATGTTCGTCCTCGAAGGTCTCGGCCACCCGCTCGGCGCTGGCCCGGGCCCGGGCCGTCGTGGTCGCTGCACCAAGTACGAACACCACGATCCCGCACCCGGTCAGCACCCACCAGCCGGCGTGGCTGGCCGTGGGCAGGCGGGCCGGCGACGACCCGTGAAGACCGGTGTTGGCCAATGCGCCGAGGATGGCCACCCCGAGGGACTGCCCGACCTGGCGACTGGTGGAGGCGACCGCTGCGGCCACGCCCGCCTGGGCCAGCGGCATACCGGACACGGCGGCGTTGGTGATGGGGGCGTTGACCACCCCGAAGCCGACCCCGAACAGGCTGTAGGCGGCGAACAGCCAGGCGAACGAGGTCGTCTCGGTGAGCCCGGTGAGCATGAATGAACTCACGGCCAGGAACACGCCGGCCACCAGCAGGGGCATCCGGGCTCCCCGCCGGCCCACGACGGCGCCGGACAGCGGAGCCAGCACCACCGTCACCGCCGCCATCGGCAGGGTGTCCAGCCCGGCGTGGAGGGCGGACAGGTGGCGGCTCTCCTGCAGGTAGAGCGTGTTGAGGAACAGGAAGCCACCGAGGGATGCGAACGCGGCCACCGCTATGACGGTGGCGCCGGCGAACGGGGCGCTACGGAAGAAGCGCAGGTCGATGAGGGGCTCGATCCGCCGGCGCTCGTAAGTGACGAACACGATCATGGCGGCGGCGAACACGCCGAAGGCGCCCACGATCAGCGGCGAGGTGTAGCCGCGTCGGGCGCCCTCGATGATTCCGAAGGAGACCGAGGCCAGCACCACGATCAGCAGGACCTGGGCGACCGGGTCCAGCCGCCGGGCCCGGGGGGCTCTTGATTCCGGGATGAACATGGCGGTGAGGACGCAGGCCAGGATCCCGATGGGAACGTTGATCCAGAAGATCGAACGCCACCCGACGGTGCTCACCAGCACGCCGCCGACCACCGGCCCCAGGCCGATGGACAGGCCGGCGACGGCACCCCACACGCCGATGGCCTGGGCCCGCTCGCGACGGTCGGTGAAGGTATTGGTGATGATCGACATGGCCACCGGGTTGAGCATCGATCCGCCGATGGCCTGGACGGCCCGGAAAGTGACCAGGAGCGACACCGACGGGGCCACGCTGCACAGCAGCGAACCGACGCTGAACATGACCAGGCCGACCTGGAACGTCCGTTTGCGGCCGAGGCGGTCGGCCATCGAGCCGGACAGCATGAGCAGGCTGGCCAGGACAAGGGTGTAGGCGTCCACCGTCCACTGCAGGCCCGAGACCGACGTGTGCAGCTCGCGGCCGATCGACGGGAGGGCGACGTTGACGATGGTGTTGTCCAGGCCCACGATCAACAGGCTCATGCAGCAGATGGCCAGGATGACCAGGCGCCGGGGACTCTCCATGCCGGCCCAGGGTACGGGCCGATCAGCGTTCGGCGGCCAGGAGGGCGAGCCCGGCTCGGTCGCCGGCGGCGTAGGCGACCGGCGACAGGGCGTTCAGGTACGGATACATCACTTCATCGGCTTCGGCCACATGGTTGAGCCCGGCCACATGGCCCAGTTCGTGGAGGATGGTCGACAGCCAGTCGGTCTGGGTCAGCGACGCAGTCGACGACAGCACCACGTCGGCGTGGTCGTAGGTGCAGTGCGGGTCGCAGCGGTAGGAGACGGTGGTGTAGCCGTCCTCGGTGTAGCCGGGCTGACCGGCGGTGAGGGCGGCGCTGGTGATCACCACGTTCGCCTCGGACCGGACGCTGGTGTAGGTGACGTCGAATCCGCCGGCGCTCTCCCACTGCAGCACGGCCACGGGCAGAGATACCGTTTGGAGCGGCGTCAGCCCGGCGTCGTAGATGACGATGTGGCTGCTGGGCCAGGTGATCGGCGTGCCGTCCTGCCGGCACAGGAAGTCGTACGGGGAGTGGGGCGCCTGGCTCAGCGCCAGGTCGGTCTGGCAGGCGACCTGCGGTCGGGCGACGGTCGTGGTCGTGGTCGGGACGGCGATCGGGCCCGAGGCACTTCCGGTGGCCGGTGCGGTCCCGGTGGGAGCCGTTCCCGTGGTGGGAGCGGTCCCGGTGGCCGGTGCGGTCCCGGTGGCCGGTGCGCTCCCGGTGGCCGGAGCCGGGGGGCTGGTCGTGACGCTGGTGACCGAGCCGGTGGTGGCGCCCGTCGGGCCGGATCCGGACGACGCACCGGCCCGGGCCGCGGTCGAAGTCGGCGTCGAGTTCGGCGATGACGCGTTGGCGGCACCACCGACGGCGCCCTTGTCGACGGAGCCGGTGTTCCTGGCGGAGCCGGCGTTCCTGGTCGATCTGGCGCCGGACCGGCTCGGGCCCGGGCGGTGGGTGGCGTGGGCCGGGCCGGCCAGAGGCGACCGGGGGTGGGCCGGGTGGTGGAAAGGGATGAACAGGGCGGCGATCACCAGCTCCACGACGGCCACCAGCCCGAGGAGAACGGCGGTCCGGCGCCTGCTCACCCTCGTCCTATCGGGGCCCGGTGGACGACGGCGCGGGCGGGGCCGGCTGGCCCTGGTAGCCCTTGACCAGCCCCGGCACCGGATTGGCCGGCCGGGCCAGCTCGGGCGGCTCGGCGAAGGTCATGTGGGACTGGTCCAGGAAGTCGACGATCGTCCGCGCGTTGGCATCACGCCATGTGAGCGCCGGCAGGTTCCACTGCTGCTCGATGGTGGCCAGTACCGAAGTGTGATCGTGGACGACGTTGGTCACCTCGTGGCGCCGGGCATACGGGCTGACCACGACGGCCGGA
Organism: Acidimicrobiales bacterium; assembly: GCA_035551615.1. Classification (GTDB taxonomy): domain Bacteria; phylum Actinomycetota; class Acidimicrobiia; order Acidimicrobiales; family Palsa-688; genus JAKCDU01. The sequence goes on along the minus strand of DASZNC010000114.1, from coordinate 31,997 downwards.
ACGCGCGGGCCGAGGAGCCGGTAGGTGCCCGGCTGGTCCGAGGCGGTGATGTCAGGAGCGATGTCATCGGGGGCGAGAGCAGCCGGCGGGGCCACATGGTCGTAGTAGCCGCCGTGCTCGTCATATGTCCAGACGAGAAGAGTGCGGCGCCAGGCCGGACCCGACATGACCGCGTTGACCACCCGGGCCACGAACGCCTCGCCCAGCTGCACGTTCTGCGGGTTCTCCTCCGATTCGGCGGTCGTGTCGATGATCGTCGCTTCGGTGCCGAACGTCGGCGGCGGTAGTTGTCCGCCGATCTGGCCGGTCACCGCCCCGTAGTCGCAGTCGACCAGGCTGACCGACGGCAGAGTGCCGGCCGCCGCGTCTGCATAGAACTCCTCGATACGGGCGTAGTTGGTCGGATGGCTGGTGACCGTGTAGTCGATGATGGCGCTGGTCGGGAGATCGGTGAAGTAGTTCTTCCAGTCGATCCCGTGGGTGGAGAGGCGATCCCAGATCGTGCCGTTCGCCGGGCGCACCCCGATGTTGCCGATATCGGTCGATACCAATCCGGAGGCGGTACCGGCCATCAGGAAGCGACGGTTCGGGTAGGTCTGGGCCGGCACCGAGCAGAACCAGCGATTGGCCAGCGTGAAGGTCTTGGCCAGGGAGTAATAGAACGGCAGATCGTCCTCTGTGTAGTAGCCCATCGATCCCGGGCCCGTGCGAGCGAACCCATCCATGGCCCCGTTGTTGATCTGCAGGTGCGAGTCGTTCCAGCTCTGGCTGCCGGTGTTGGAAGCCCCGTCCGCTCCCGCCTGGTGGTACGCGTACATGCGGTCGTTGCCCACCGGGGTCCAGTCCACCGGTTCTTCTCTGCGGTTGAACTCGAAGCCGTCGGCCCGGGGCTGACCCGAAACCGGGAGCATGCCCAGGTAGTTGTCAAAGGAGTGGTTCTCCTGCATCACGATCACGATGTGGTCGAAGTAGAACGCGCCGGTGAACAGGCCGGCGGGCAGAGCAGGATACGGACGCGAGTTGGGCGTGCGGAGGGGGGACGCAGGTCGCGGCGCGGCTCCGGCGGCGCCCATCAGGCCTTCGGCGCCGAGCGGGGCCATCACGCCGGCGGCGGCGGCCAACCCCGCTTTGAGGATCGTCCGGCGGCCAATATTCGGATGGGATCCCGTCATCTGCCGGCGGCTCCTTTGTCAGTCCTGGACGGCACCAGGATAATGCCGCGAACCGTCACAAATACGACGGCTCGAAGGCCTCCAGGTGAACGTTCGTGACCGGACGCCTGTTCACCTCCACATCGGCCGGCCCGGTCGGTCCTGCTGGCGCATGAATTCGGTCCACAGTTGTCGGCCTGCTCCGCGTCTGGACCGTCAGAACGTCCTTTTTACGCGATATGGCGGTCCAATCGATTGGCACCCGGACTCGACTGGACCGCAGGAACGCGTATTTCGGCCATATGGCGGTCCAGTCGCAGCGGCCCCCTGCAACTGTGGACCGCATCACCGCGTGCGCAGGGGCGGGTCAGGCCCGGACGGGGCCGCCCTGGCGGACGGCGGGCAGGGTGACCTGGATGGTCGTGCCCCGCTCGGGGGAGCTGTCGACGTGGAAGGTGCCGCCCGCAGCGGCCACCCGGCCGCGCAGTCCGAGCAGGCCGCTGCCGGCCGTCTCGTCGGCGCCGCCGATGCCGTCATCGCTGATCTCCATGCGCAACTCACCGTCGCCGTGGCCCAGCGTGATCACGACGCCGGTCGCTCGGGCGTGCTTCTGGACGTTGGTCAACGCCTCGGCGGCTACGAAATAGGCCACCAGTTCGGTGTCGCCGCCCAGGCGGGGTACGCCGCCGTCGGCCAACTCGACCGGCAGCGGGCTGCGGGTAGCCAGCGAGTCGAGGGCTGCGCCCAGGCCCCGCTCGCTCAGGACGGCCGGGTATATGCCCCGGCTCAGGTTGCGCAGCTCCTGGAGCGCCTCACTGAGATTCTCCTGCGTGGAGGCGACCAACTCGGCCAGGTGCTCGTTGTTGGCGCCCCGCAGCTGATCGGCGGCCAGCCCGAGGAGCATGGCCGCATTGACCAGGTGCTGCTGCGCCCCGTCGTGCAGGTCCCGCTCGATCCGCCGGCGCTCGGTGCGGATGGCGGCGTCGGTGCGGGCCGCCTCGGCCCGGCTCCGACCGGACATCAGCTGGAGCAGCTCCAGCCGGGTGACGTCGGCCACCGGGCCATCGAAGATGAGCCGGCCCTGCTGGAGAACGACCACCCGGTCGGCTACCGAGAAGACCTCCTCGACATCGTGGGTGACCATCAGCACCGGACGGCCGGCTTCGGCGATCGAGCGGACCAGCCTGAGCACCTCGCTCGTCTGGTGGATGCCGAGGGCGGCGGTCGGCTCGTCCAACAGGACGGCCCGGGCGTCGCTGCGCAGAACCCGGAGGATGGCCATCATCTGCTGCTCGCCGTTGGACAGGTTGGCGATCGGCTGGCGCAGGTCTTCGATCCGTAGACCGAAGGCGGCCAGGTACTCGGCCGCTTCCCGTTCGGCTGATGCCCGATCGAAGGTGGGCACCAGGCCGGCCCGCCAGCGCATCGGCTCCACGCCGAGGGCCAGGTTCTCGGCCGTGCCCAGGTTCCAGCACAGGGCCGGCTGCTGGTGGACGGTCTCGATGCCGAGCCGCCGACCGGCTTGAGGATCGGCGTCGACCACCATCCGGCCCAAGCGCACCGATCCGGTGGTCGGGGCCAACGCCCCGCAGATCACCTTGAGCAGCGTGGACTTGCCGGCGCCGTTGTCGCCGACCAGGCAGACGACCTCACCTGGTGGGATGTCCAGGTCGATCCGGTCGAGGGCCCGCACCCCGGCGAAATGGACGCTGACCGAATCCACGCGGAGCGGGCAGCCGTCCTCGTCGGTGACGGCCGTCCACCCGGCGGCCTCGATCGGGGCCATGGGCTCACCGGCCTGACGGGTCAACACCCGACGCTGGTACTGCAGGATCAGCTGGTCGGCGGCCAGGGCCAGGAGCAACAGCGATCCGCGTGCGATCTGCTGCCACCAGTCGGCCAGGCCGGCGAAGATGAGGCCGGCGTCGAGCACACCGATGACGGCCACCCCGACGACGACCCCGATGGGGTTGCCGATGCCGCCGGTGAAGGCCACCCCGCCCAGGATGACGGCGGTCAGGACGTTCAGCTCGAAATCGACGCCGACCGTAGGGGACCCGCTGTTCAGCTGCGCCGTGCTGAGCAACGCCACGAACCCGATCAGCGCGCCGTTGACGGCGTAGGCACCCACCACCATCCGGTCGACCGGGATGCCGACCAGGAGGGCGGCCGTCCGGTTGCCTCCGATGGAGAACAGGCGCAGCCCGGTCCGGCTGGTCATGAGGTACAGCGAGCAGCCGGCGTACACGACGACGGCGATGATCACGATGGTGGGGACGCCGGCCACGTGCGACTCGCCCAGGTCCGACAGCGCGTCGGGCAGGCCGTAGACCGACTGGCCGTTGTGCACCACATAGGCCAGGCCGCTGTAGATGGCCAGCATGGCCAGCGTCACGATCAGCGGGGAGATGCTGAGCCAGGTCACGAGCAGACCGTTGATCAACCCGCAGCCGAGACCGGCGGCAATGCCGACGAGCGCGGCCAGCCAGGAGTTGCCGCTGTTGACCGCGACCAGGGCGACCAGTACCGAGATGAAGGCGTACTGGCTACCGATCGACAGGTCGATGTTGCCCGACACCAGCAGGGCCATGGAGCCGACGGCGGCAAGGAGCAGGCTGGCCGAATTCAGCCCGATGGCCGACAGGTTGGCGCCGCTGAAGAAGTGCTGGTAGCCCAGGCTGCACGAGGCGAACAGGATGATCCCGACCACGGCCAGGCCGGGACGGCGGCTGGCCTGACCGGGACGGACGGTGAACAGGCGGTTCATGGCACGTAGGCGTCCTGCCACACCGGGCCGCGGGTGGCGTAGCTCACGTTGCCGAGCATCGGCAGGTAGGAACCGAGCAGCGTCTCGTCGGCGAAGACGGCCGCCGGCTCGGCGTTGTCGGCCAGGTAACGCTTGACGTCGTCGGCCGAGTCCAGCGCCGGCGCCTGCGCCACCATCACCCGGGGGATCTGCCGCCCCTCGACCCAGTCGGAGGCGATCCGGCCCATGGCGTAGCCCATGAGCGTCCACGGGAAGGCGAAGCTGGCCCGGTAGGGGGTGCCTTCCTTGATCAGGTCCAGCGCATTCGTGTCGCCGTCCACCCCCGACAGATACATATCCTCTCGCAGCTTGCCTACATCGGCGAGCGCCCGGTAGGCGCCCACGACGAAGCCGTCCTCTCCGATGATGGCCCGGATGCTGGGGTGGGCATCGATGACCGACAGGGTGGCCGTGTAACCGGCCTGGATGGGATTGGCCGGTTGCAGGCTGGGCGAGCTCACGACCCGTATACCGGTGCCGCCCATCTTCAGGCCGTCCAAAGCGCCCTGGCGGCGCACCGCCAGTTGCGGGGAGATGTCGTACTGCTGCAGGTAGCAGACGTCGACCCGGCCCCCGAAGTGGTCAGTGGCGTAATCGGCCGCCGCCTTCCCCTGGTTCAAACCGATCTGGTACTGCAGGGCGGCGATCTGCATGACCGTCGGCCACGTGATTATGCCCTGGACGCAAATGCCCGACCGGATCGCCTCGTTCATGATGGGCGCCTGGGCCGCCTGGTTGAGCGGCTGGATGCACATCGAGCCGACGCCGCGCGCCAGGAAGGTGTGCATCTGGCTGGCGTTCTGGGCCGGGTCGCCGGCGGCGTTGGCGGTGATGTACTCGAGCCCCCGTTCGGTGGCGGCCTGGTGCATCCCGTCACCCAGGGCGACGAAGATCTCATTGTCTGCAGTATTGGCCCAGGCCACCCTGCGGTCCAGGCCCGTCGGCCGGCCGGTCGGGAGCGACGGGTCGAACGCAGGCAGAGGCTGGCTGGGCACTCCGAGCGACGCACCGGACAGGCCGGCGCCGCGGCAGGCCGCCGCGCCGGCGGCCAGGGCGCCGAGGCCGCCGAGGCGGAGAAGCTCGCGGCGCGACAAACGGCCGGCCTGTCTCCTTTGGTTCTGAGGGGTCAGCTCCTCGCCTCCTGCAGCTGTGCGTCTGCGGGACTACGGCGTCGAATCTATTGGCGCCGGCGCCGTCCGAACCTATTTCAGTGCTGGCCCGGAAGTGCGGTCGGGTAGTTAGCGGCTTACTTCCTTCGTAGGAGGTAGTCCGTCCACTTGTCTCCGGCCGCTCCGATCGCCGTACCGACCCAAGCACCGACCCCCGTGGCGCTCACCGACACCCACCCCCCGGCGTCGGCGATCGACTCGTTGGTGCTGGCGTCGCAGCTGGCCGCTGACCCCATCGTGCCGGCGGACCTGCGGGCCGCCATCGGTCTGGCCCTCGACCGGGCCCGGGACCTCGAGGACCGGCGTAGGGACCTGGAGCGGGCGGAACGTGACGTCGATGGAGACGTGGACGCCCTCCGGCGGTCCCGCCAGAGGATCCAGGCGGCGAGTGATGCCCTCTGCGGCCGCTTCGAACGGAGCCTGCACGACGACGCCCAACAACCGCTCGTCGCCGTGCAGCTGATCCTCGCCCAGGTCGGCCGGGCCCGCACCGAGCGGCAACGGTCTGAGCTCCTCGACGCCGCCGCCGACCACCTCCGCACCGTGCTGCACGAGTTGCGCCAGCTGGCCCTGGTCGTGCCGCCGCCGGTGCTGCGCGAGCGGGGACTGGCAGCGGCATTGACGTCCCTCGCCGAACGCACCGCCCTGCCCATCGAGGTGACCGTCGACGTCAGCCGCCGACCGGCGCCCACCGTCGAATGGGCGGCCTACCTGGTCGCCGCCGAAGGTGTGGCCGGCGCCGAGCGCCGATCGGGCGCCACCTACGTGGCCATCGATGTCCGCGCGACCGGCTCCCGGCTGACCATGACCGTCGCCGACGACGCCGAACCGGAGGAGGCGGGCCCGTCCCTCGGCCCCCTGCAGGACCGGGCCGACGTGCTCGATGGGCATCTGGCCGTCCGGTACCCGTCCGCAGGTGGCACGATTCTTCTGCTCGACGTACCCCTCATCCCAACTCGTTAGGAGCCGGACCTTGACCATCTCGGTAGTGATTGCCGATGACGCCGCCCTGCTGCGCGCCGGCATCGTCCGACTTCTGGCCGACGAAGGCATGAGGGTGGTCGGCGAAGCCGGCGATGCCTCGCGCCTGCTCGACCTGGTCGATGAGCACGCCCCTGACGTGGCCGTCGTGGACGTCCGGATGCCCCCCGACCATTCCACCGAGGGCATCGATGCCGCCATCCGCATCCGGTCCGAGCACCCGAAGACGGGGGTCCTCCTGATGTCGCAGTACGTGGAGACGGAACACGCCATGGAACTGCTCAGTGGCAGCACCGGGGGCATCGGTTACCTGCTCAAAGACCGGGTCGGTCACGTCGAGGACTTCGTGTCGGCCGTGCGCCGGGTGGCCAATGGGGAGACGGCGATGGATCCGGATCTGGTGCAATCCATCCTGCGCCGGCCCCACCGTGGTCACCGGCCGCAGGACGACCTGACGCACCGGGAGACCGAGGTGCTGTCGCTGATGGCCGAGGGGCTGTCGAACCGGGCCATCGGCGGGAAGCTGTTCCTCACCGAGCGGACGGTGGAGACCCACATCCGGTCCATCTTCCAGAAGCTCGGCCTGTCGCCGGAGCCGGACGTGCACCGCCGGGTGCTGGCCGTACTGGCCTACCTCCGCTCCTCGGCCACGCCGGTGCTGACCCCCGACACCGGCGGATCGGCCGGCTGACCGCGGCCGACGGCTGACGGCCGACGGCTGACGGCCGATGGCGACCCTGGCGCTGACGGCCGACGGCTGACGGCCGATGGCGACCCCGGCGCTGACGGCTGACGGCGGATGGCGGCCCCGGCGCTGACGGCCGCCGGCTGACCGGCGCCGCCGGCCGCTACCGGGAGCCGGTTCGGCGCCCGTCCATCACCTGTCGCGCTCGCCCAGCAGGTACAGGAGGCGTTCCATATCGGCCGGCGGGAGGCCGCCGTCGCGACGGAGACGGTCGATGAGGGGTTGGGCCTCAGCCATGTCGACGATGACCGTCTGATCGCCGACCCGCCTGGTGATCGTGGCCTGGAAGAGCGCGTCCAGCGGTGGGTCGACGTCGACGGCCACCTCCCGCCATCGCACGTCGACGACGGTGGGGTCGTCCTCGGACACCGACACCGGGAGGGTGTCGCCCACCCGGGGCACCTTGTACCGCAGGCACTGCCCCTCCCACAGACGGTCGGCACCGTCGGGCGACCGGCCCCGGAGATGGAGGCGGACCCGGTCGTGATTCGACCGGTCGTGATCCACGAACACCTCGGTGACCTCCAGGGTCGACGGCCGACCGATTCGCCGTTTTCTGCCGAAGATCACCAGGCCAGGCTACCGATCGACCGCTTTGGTAGTTTTGGTCCCGGTGGGAGACCTGGCCGAGGTGGCGCGAGGCTTCAAGGGCGGTCGGGTCGACGCCGAGCAGTTCCTTGCCGCGCTCCTGGAGAGCGAGCTGTACTGCCGGCGGGGCGCGGAGATCGGTTTCCAGGCGTGGGGCCCGCCCGGGCAGGGCTGGGTATCGGTCTACAGCAGCGAACGGACTCTGCTCGCCGGTGAGCGCCAGGCGTGCCCGTGGTTCAGCGGCCCGGGCGCCCATCTGCTGGGCCTGGTCCCCGACGGGTACGGCGTGGTGTTCGACCCCGGGTCGGACAGTCAGGTGATCGTCGGGCGGGCGCCCGCCGAGCAGACCGAGACGGTGGAGGTATAGGACGATGTCTGGTGGTGGTGGAACGGGCGGCGCCGGCAGTGCCGGCGCGGTCAGCGCCCAGATACAGGTGGTGTACGAGAGTCTCAACTCGACCGCCACCCAGCTGACCCAGGCGGTGGGCATCATCGACGAGGTCACCGCCCATCACGATCCGCTGGCCGATCAGGCGTCGGCCGCCGGGGATCCGAAGGTCACCGGTGCCATCACGTCGTTCCTCCACACCTGGTCGTACGGCTTGGGCTGCATGAAGTCCGACGCCAAGGAGCTGTCATCCGACCTGGCCGCCGCGGCCCGGCGCTACCAACAGTTGGAGGCGGCCATCGCCAAGGCCGCCCACAAAGGTCGATGATCGCCGACGCGGGTGGCAGTGGCGGCCCCTTCTCCTTCCCCGGCGATCCGGGTGAGCTGTTCACGCTGGCGGCCACGATGAGCCGGCTCGGGCAGGGCCTGTCCCAGGCGGCCACCGAGATCCAGGCCATCGACGACGGCCAGTGGAAGGGCCAGGCGGCCGACGCCTTCCGGTCGATCATGCACCAGCAGCCGGCCAAGTACGAGCAGGCCGGCACCGCCTTCCTGGTCGCCGCCAATGCCATCACCGCCTACGGCGATGCCCTGCAGACGGCCCAGAGCGCAGCGGCCACGGCCAATCAACTGTGGTCGGACGGACAGGTCGCCACCGGCAACTGGAACTCGGCCGTGGCCGCCAAACAGCCCCACGCCAAGACCGACCCGGGCCCCGCCCTGGAGGACCGGGCCCGATCCCTGATGGCCACCGCCACCTCCGACCTGGCGACGGTCGCGGCCAACGTGGCCAAGACGCTGCACGACGCCGAGTCGGGCGCACCGCACAAGCCGGGTTTCTGGAGCCGGCTGGGCGACGACCTCTGGGACGGCTTCAAGGAGGTCGTCTGGACCGACACCCTGGCTCCGGTCTTCCACTTCGGCGAAGGCGTGGTCGACGGGGTCGAGGGGCTCGGCGTGGGCCTGTGGGATCTGGGCCAGATGGGGTGGCGGTCGACCGCCGACTACTGGCTGGACCACAAAGCGTTCGAGGCCCAGATGAAGCAGTGGTCGGCCATGGGCAGCGCCATCTGGAACCACCCGCTGACCTTCGCCAAGAAGTTCGGTGAAGGGTTGCTGGACTGGAACGACTGGTCCGAGGACCCGGCCAAGGCCATCGGCGAACTGGTTCCGAGCGTCGCCCTAGCCTTCCTCAGCGGTGGTGTCAGTGCTGCTGCCAAAGGTACGGAAGCGACCGCCGATGCGGCCGACGCGCTGGCCGACGTGGCCCGAGCCGGGTCGGCCGCCGCCGACGCGGCGACACCGATGGTGCCGGTGTTCGTCGCCGAATCGGTCGGGCTCACCGACAGCGCCGGGTCGCTGGCCCGGACGGCAGAAGTCATGCAGGTACTGGTGCCCGACACCACCTCGGCCGAAGCCCGGGTGGCATCGGCGTTGTCCGATACCGCCGACCAGTTCCACTCCGCGGCGCAGGTGATCCGCTCCACCAACGTGGGTATGCAGCGGGCGGCCAACGCGCTGGCCAACCTGGACCGGGCCGAGACAACGGCCGGCGTCGTCCTCAACGCCGTCAACGGCAGCTCGCCGGGCGGTTCCACCGCCATCGGCGCGGCGGCCGGCAAGCCGGCGTTCCAGTACGGCGAAGCCGGCTACGTGAAGCCGAGCAGCTATTACGTGACCACGAATGCCGGTGACCGGATCGCTATCTTCATCGCCCCGTGACCTCTGAATCGGGACGAACACCCCACTGGCGCTGGTCGTTGACCATGGACTCGGCCGTCGGCGGGGCCTACGGGCCGACGGTGTGCAAGCGACTGGTCGGCGTGCTGGTGACCTGCCCCCGCTGCGATCACCAGTCCGGCCGGCTGATCAAGGTCCGCCGCCGGATCCTGAAGAAGACCGAATACCTGCTCCATTGCCGTCACTGCCACAAACACCCCCAAATCTCCTTCGAGCAGCAGGCTGTACGGATGGTGGCGGCTGTGGCACCGGCCCACGTGGACCAACTTTTCCCGGCCGCCTGAACGTATATTTGGGCGGATGGCCCTCCCGCAGGTTGTGGCAGTCTCACTGGCACGTCACTGATGGACATTCGTCGCCGGAGCCTGCTGCAGGCCTTCGCCGGTGCCGGCCTCGGGCGGTTGCTGCCCGCGCCGGTACTGGCCGCGGTGCTGGCGGCGTGCGATTCCTCCCCGTCCCACTCGGGGCTGGACGCCCACGAGCAGAAGGTGATCGAGGAGGCCACCGCCCGTCTGGTGCCCGGTCCCCGGGACGATCCGCTCGAGGCCGGCCACCCGGGTGCCCGGGAGGCGGGCGTGACGAACTACATCTCCACCATGCTGGCCGCCGCTTCCTGGAACCCGCCGCATGTCTTCGCCGGCGGCCCCTTCTCCGACCGGGCCGGCCATGCGACCGATGACATGGCCCAATTCCTGCCCCTGAACCCGGGGATGCAGGCGAACTGGCAACGCCGTCTGGTGGCGCTGCGGAAGGTGTACGCGGAAGGGATCGCCTCCTATGACCACATGGCCCAGGTCAAAGGAGCGGGCCAGTTCGTCCATCTCGCCCCCGACCAGATGGACGTCGTGCTGGCTACCAATCCGGCGGTCCCCGGGCTGCCGGCCGGGTACGCCGGGTTCACCGACCTGCTGTTCGAGCACACCATCGAGGGGATGTACTGCGTGCCCGAGTACGGAGGCAACGCCGGCCTGGTCGGATGGCACGACATCGGCTTCGCCGGCGACGTGCAGCCACGTGGCTACACCGCGGCCGAGGTCTCGTCCCCGCTCGACACCAACCACTACACGCCGAGCGACACAGTGGCCAAGGTGCTCGCTCTGCTCTCGGCCACCGCGCCGGCCGCCCCCTGACGTGGCCCCCAAAGCGATCGTCGTCGGCAGCGGGCCGGGTGGGGCGACGGCGGCCATGGTGCTGGCCGAGGCCGGTTACGACGTGGTAGTCATGGAGAAGGGCGACAACTGGTACGACGACCTGACCTCCGAGTCGCCGACGTCGAAATACTCGAACGACAACCTCAAAGAGGTGCGCTCGTTCGCCGCCCCCGACCCCGACTTCGAACCCCGGACCTACCGGTGGACGGCGGCCGATGCCAAACCCCGGGCCGTGGGCGCCGTGCAGGTCCTGCAGCAGACGGTCGGCGGCGGGGCCGTGCACTGGGGGGCCGACACGCCCCGTTTCTGGGACATCGACTTCCGGAAGCTGTCGATGCTCGGGCCGGTACCCGAAGCCTCGGTCTCCGACTGGCCGTTCACCTACTCGGAACTGGCGCCCTACTACTCGAAGGTCGAGGAGTTGATCGGGGTGGCCGGCAACGTGGACGAGCTACCCGAACTGGTCCTGCGCCACGCGCCCCGAGCCGGCGGGCTGCCGATGCCGGCCGGACCCCCGCAGTACTCGTCGGCGACCGTCGCCGCCGGCTGCCGGGCCATGGGCCTCCACCCGTTCCCGGTGCCCATGGCCATCAACAGCCAGCCCTACGCCGGGCGCCCGGCGTGCAACAACTGCGGGTTCTGCAACGCCTACGGCTGCCCGATCAACGCCCGCATCGGCGCCCTGGCCCCCCTCCGCCGGGCGGTGCTGGCCGGGGCCGAGGTCCGGGCCAACGCCTGGGTGGTGAAGGTGCTGCACTCGGGGCGGACGGCGACCGGGGTGCAGTGGTTGGACGCGTCGGGCCAGACCCACACCGAGTCGGCCGACGTGGTGGTGCTGGCCGCCATGGCGATAGAGACGGTGCGGCTGGCCCTGTTGTCCGAGCTGCCCGATCCGCATTCGGTCGTCGGCCGGTGCTTCATGATGCACTGGTTCACCGACGGCAGTGGCATCTGGACGGACCGGCAGCTGGGGGCGGAACGGGGTCGGTCGATCACCCACGACTGCGACGACTTCGCCGATCCCGACTACCCCGGCGCCCGGGATGCGGCGCGCGCCGCCGGCCTCCCGTACTTCCGGGGCGGGGGGCTGGAGCTGGGCGGATCCCAGGATTTGATGAGCGAGGCCATGACCTACGCCGGCATCTTGAAGACGATCGCCCCCCACAAGCCGTTCGGTCACGAGTTCAAGGACCTGATGCGGTCCAGCGTCCTGCGCAACCGCCTGGCCGGCGTCTCGATGATGGGCGAGGACCTCCCCTACGAGCGCAACCGGGTGGACCTCGATCCGAACGTGCGGGACTACCGCAACCTGCCCGTCGCCCGCATCACCTACTCACCCGGCGCCTACGAACTGACCGCCCAACATTTCTACATCCCTCTGATCGCCGAGATACTGCGCAAGGCGGGGGCGCAGTACGCCACCGCGTTGTCGGCGGCCACCGCCCCGAGCATCCCCATCGCCGGGGGCGACGTGCCGACGACGCAGCACGTGATGGGCGGCATGCGCATGGGCGGGGACGAATCTGCCAGTGCGACTGACGGCACCGGCCGGTTCCACCAGTTGGACAACCTGTACGTCGCCGACGGCAGCGTCTTTCCCTCGTCGGGTGCTCACAATCCGACGCTCACCATCATGGCCACCGCCTGGCGCAACGCCACCGCCTGGACGTCGCACTGACAAAAGTAGGCCGGATGAACCAACCGGTCGGCCGGCGCCCATAGGCTCGTCGGGATGGGTGGAGCAGCCGGGCATCGCGCGCTCTTGGCCGTGGCCGCCCTCCTGCTGATCGTCGGGGTCGTCTCGGCTGCGGCCGCCCGACCGCTGGGCATCGTCCATTCGGTCACCAGAGGAGCACCGACCGGGGAGGCGGCAACGACGGTGGTCCCCGTCACCGGCCCCACGACGACGGTCGCGCCCTCGACCGGGGGGCCGACCACTGTCGGGCCAACGACGGCGGCGCCGACCACGACCGCCTCGTCCCCGCCGGCCACCGGCGCTACTACGCACCAGCTGGCCGCCACCGGTACGTCATCGGACCTGCCCACCGCCGCCGTCGGGATCACCCTGCTGCTCCTGGGCGTATGCGTCGTCGGCATGGAGGGGCGCAACGAGGAACTGAGGGCTCCTGTGTTCTACCGACCGAAACACCGGCGCAAGCGCCGCCTCCGGGGGCCGGGCCGGGACTAACCGGACGGCGAAGCGGGTAGCTCAATGTCATGCCCCGAGCCATATGGACCGGTGCGGTGAGCTTCGGCCTGGTCAACATCCCGGTGAAGGTGTACTCCGCGGTGCGGGACCACCAGGTCCGGTTCCACCAAGTCGACAAGGAGACCGGATCGCGCATCAGGTACGAGAAGGTGGCCGAGAAGACCGGCGACGAGGTCGATTCCGACCAGATCGTGCTCGGCTACGAGGTGGAGAAGGGCACCCTGGTCACCCTCGACCCGGGCGAGCTGGAGGAACTGCGACCGAGGACGACCCGGAGCATCGACATCTCGGACTTCGTGGAGCTGGCCGCCATCGATCCGGTGTACTACCAGCGCACGTACTGGTTGGTCCCCGACGGCGACGGCGCCACCCGGGCCTACCGGCTGCTCGCATCGGCCATGGTGGAACGCGAAAGGGTCGGCATCGGCACCGTCGTCATGCGCAACAAGCAGTACCTGGCCGCCATCCGACCCCGGGACGGGGCGCTGGCCCTGTCCACCATGAGGTTCGCCGACGAGATCGTGGACGGCAAGGAGATCGACGGGCTACCGGGCCGGGGCGGCAAGATCGCGGCCAACGAGATGAAGCTGGCCACCCAGATCATCGACTCCCTGGCCGGGCCGTGGCAGCCGGAGGGCTACAAGGACACCTACACCGAGGAGGTCCGCCGGCTGGTGAAGGCGCACGCCGACGGCGATGACGTGGTGGTCGAGGACACGCCGGCGGAGGGTGGCGACATGCTCGATCTGATGGCGGCGCTCGAGGCCAGCCTGAAGGGCCCCGGCCCGACGAAACCGGCCAAGACGGCAACTGGGAAGAACGCGCCGGCCAAGAAGACGCCGGCCAAGAAGACACCAGCCAAGAAGGCGACAGCCAAGAAGGCGACAGCCAAGAAGGCGACAGCCAGGAAGGCCCCGGCCGGTCGGTCCGCCGCCCACCGCAAGAGCGCCTGAGCCACCCCCACCCCGCCCCACGGCGACGCCGGGCTCGGCTGCTCCTAGGTTGCCTTGGGGTGATGCATGCGTCGCCGGGCCACCGAATCACGCCACCGGTCCACCGGCCCCATGACCCGTCGGGACAGCCGGGCTCCGGCCCCACCGCCGGCCACCATCGTATGCGGTCGGGTCGGCGCCTTGGCCCGGGCCGCCACCAGCGTCCGGCCCAGTTCGGTCAGCTCCTCGTCGCTGAGGTGGGCGGCCAGCGCAGGTAGAACGGAATGCTCCTCCCGCTCGACGTGGGCCCGGACCCGGTCGACCACCTCCTGGATCCAGGCCCGGCGGGCGTCGTCGTGGAACGAGTAGCGCTGAATCTTCACCGCCACATGGGCGATGGCGTCGTGTTCGGAAATCAGCTCGTGGTACAGATCCACCCCGTCCTGCAAACGGTCCTTCACCACCGGATAGAGGTACTGCCGCTCGATCGAATCATGGGCGCTGATCTCCGAGATGAGGTCAAAGGTCAGGATCTCCGACGGGTCGACCTCTCCATCGACGCCGGCCAGCAGTTGTGACAGCCGGCCATGGTCCTCCCTGATCACGGCCGTCGCCGACTGCGACTGATCCCGCGACACTCCCGGCTGCCGATGTTTGCGCCGGTCCCGGAGGTGGTCGACGATGACCGCCGGTGCCCCGATGGTCGCCAGACCGAGCGGCCGAACCGGGCCGTGCGGATGCGGTCGGGTGGGCCCTGACCGCCAGGCGGCGCGGTAGGCGAGGCCTCGCGAGGTCGCCCATACCCGGGTGGTCACCCGGCGGAGAGCGGGGAGAACCACCTCCTCCTCGTATCGGGAATGGTCGCCCATCAACTCGTGGAGCCGCCGGCTCTGCTCGAGGAACGTGGCCGGCTCCCGGACGAACTTCAGGAGGTCCAACTGCCGCCGGGCGTCGAGCTCCTGCTCGAGCGCCAGATCGGCGATCTGATCCCCGTCGGCCAGCCGCCGGCGGACCGCCGGCCAGAGAACCATCTCCTCGGCCGCTTCGTGACGGGAGGCGTGGGAGGTCAGGCGCTGAAGGACGTCCTGGCGCCCGGACTCGTCGAAGTGGGCCTGACCCTCAGGCGCTTCGATACGGATCAGGAGTTCCTCGCTGTAGCGGTGATCTTCCCGGATCTGATCGAAGATGTTCACAGCCATCAGGTACCCCGGCACCGGTCGAATACACGGTTCGGCCGCGGGCCCGGCTTCACGCCGAGCGGAGCGGGGTAAGGCCGGGGTCGTGACAGCGATCGGTTACACGATGATGTGCGAGCAGGCCGGCCCGAAAGAGTTGGTGCGCGATGTCCAGCTGGCCGAGCAGGCCGGCTTCGAGTTCGCCGTGATCTCGGATCACTACTTCCCCTGGGTGAACGCCATGGGCCATTCCCCGTACGCCTGGTCGGTGCTGGGGGCGGCCGCCCAGGTGACCTCGTCGATCGAGCTGATGACCTACGTGACGTGCCCGATCAAGAGATACCACCCGGCGGTGGTCGCCCAGAAGGCGGCCACGGTCAGCCTGCTGGCCGACGGCCGGTTCACCCTGGGGCTCGGCGCCGGCGAGAACCTGAACGAACATGTCACCGGCGGTGGGTGGCCCCCGGTCAATGTCCGGCACCAGATGCTGGAGGAGGCGGTCGAGATCATCCGCCAGTTGTGGAGCGGCGAATACGTCGACTTCGACGGCCGCCACTTCCAGGTCGACTCGGCCAAGCTGTGGGACCTGCCGGACCAACCGATGCGGCTCGGCATCGCGGCGTCGGGTGGGCAGTCCAGCCGCCTGGCCGGCGAGAGGGCCGACTGCCTGATCGCGGTGGAGCCGGAGGCTTCGATCGTGTCCGCGTTCGACGCCGCCGGCGGCCGGGGCAAGCCCCGGATCGGCCAGCTGCCGGTGAGCTACGACCCGGACCGGGACAAGGCCATCGAACGGGCGTTGGAGCTGTTCGGCTGGTTCGGTGGCGGGTGGAAGGTCAACTCGGAGCTACCGGGGACAGCCGCGTTCGAGTCGGCCTCCAGCTACGTGCGGCCGGACGACATCGCCGACTCGATTCCGTGCGGGGCCTCGGTCGACGCCGTGGTCGACGCCGTCCGGGAGTTCGCCGACGCCGGCTTCACCCACGTCGCTCTGTGCCAGATCGGCGGCGACACCCAGGCCGACTTCATCCAGTGGTGGGAGCGCGAGCTGGGCCAGGCGCTGGCGACTGCTTAGACCGCAGGCCGTCCGGTGTGATCACTCGGCGATGGTCAGGCCGATTCTCACCAGGATGGCCTCGAGAATCGCCTCCCAGGTGTCGTCCCCGATGTTGTCCAGCACCGCCTTGGCGAAGGTGTCCGGGTCGGGTTCCCCGCTGAGATGGCGGAGCGCGGTCTCCAAGGCGGCGGTGATGGACGCCGCGGTCAGCCCCGACACCGCCTCACCCCAGTGCGGCTCCATCTTCACGGCCAGAGCCTCGACGGTCACGGGCAGACCGGTCTCGTTGTCGATGAACGTGGTCGACAGCTTCGACAGCACCGCCGTGTCGGCGCCCACGACCGCCGGCGCGTACTTGGCCAGGAGCTCGGCCCACGCTTCGGAGATCTTGCCGCCGACCCCGGCCATCACGGCGCCGATCAGAGCCTCATCGCGGATCTTCGTCCAGTCGAGGTCGTGCTTCTTGCCCTCGTTGACCTCGACGTACTGATCGGCCCATTCGCCCAGGCCGGCGCCGCCCCCGCCGACCGCGACCCCGGCCGCCGCCCCCGCCCCGCCGGTCGCAATCGTGGCCAGGACGACATCGATCTTGACCGACGCCTTGAAGACGACGGTCAGGGCGGTGACGGTCGTCTCGCCGCCTTCGTTGAAGTGCTCGAGGAATTCGTTCCAGGCCTCGGCCGCGTGTTCGACCGCCTCGGAAGTGGTGGCCAACAGCTTGGTCGCCTCACTGATCTGGCCGCCGCCGACCAGGCTCTTGATGGCGTCGATGTCGGCGGTCAGGTCGGCCCATACGGCGGCGTCAGGGGGGTAGTGGAACCCGCCGACCGTCTCGACGATGAGGCCCATCACTCCCCCGCTGGTCTGGTGGAAGTCGGCCTGGTAGTCCGAGTAGTAGCTGACCCTTCGGGCCAGCGTCGCCGTCACCCGGCCCAGCGCCTTCTGCGCCTCTTCGGTCGTGACCCCGTCGTACGGCTGCCCGTCGATGGTGAACACCCACCGCCGGTCCTCCGATGACATCTCCGGTTCGTCTTCGGAGGTGGGAGCAGGAGCGGGCGTCGATTCGGCCGCCGGCGTGGGATCCGCCGACGACTGGTTGACCCCCGCCTTCAGGTCGGCCTTGGCCGCCTTCCACCCATCCCGCCAGGTCGCCTTGGCGTCGCCCTCCAGATCGGCCGGGGGCTTGGGGAAGAGCGACTTGGTGTCGGCCACCCCCTGGGCGTAGCCGTCCGCCCAGGGCGCCTCGAGGTCGGTGGATGCATGAGGGTTGGCCGTGGACACGTGGATTCGCCGCCTTTCTGGAACTGGTCGGAATGTACTCAGCGGGGCGCCGGGTCCGACCGGAGATCGTCCGACCGGGCAATGCATTTGGTCGGTCCGGGCAATCGGGCCTCTGGCGAGGGCGCCGTCCTGTGTCCGTATCTAACAGGGGTTCTGTGCGTACGCACATATAGCCTGGTAGGATCGAGCCGTGGACAAGGTCGCCCGCCGGGCTGCTCTCCTGGAATGGCTGCAACGGGCCGGTCGGGTGGAGGTGGCCGAGGCCTCGGCCCGGTTCGAGACGGCCGAGATGACCATCCGCCGCGACCTCGATGTACTGGCCGCCCAGGGAGCGGCTCGCCGGGTGCGGGGTGGGGCCATCAGCCTGCTGCTGCGGGCCGAGGAGCCGCCGTTCTCGGTCCGGTCGGTGGCGGCCGGCGATGCCAAGCGACGCATCGGCCGGGTGGCCGCTGAGCTGCTGGTCGACGGCGAGTCGGTGGCGCTCGACAGCGGGACCACCACCTTGGAAGTGGCCCGGTGCCTGACCGGCCGGCGCCTGACGGTGATGCCGATGTCGCTGCACGCCGCCTCGGAGTTGGCCGGGATGGAAGGCGTCCGGTTGCTGATGCCCGGCGGCGAGGTGAGGCCGGGCGAGCTGTCCCTGGTCGGTCCGCTGGCGACGGCCAGCCTGGCCGCGCTGCGCTTCGATACCGCGTTGCTCAGCTGTTGCGGGTTGGCCGACGGCCAGGTGACGGCCCACGACCTGGGCGACGCCGAGGTGAAGCGGGCCATGAGGGCGGCGGCGTCGCGCACCGTGCTCGTCGTGGACAGCTCCAAGTTCGCCCGCTCGGCCACGGCCGTGGTGTGCCCCGTCTCCGACGTCGACGTGGTCGTGACCGACGGTTCGATCGCACCCGATGTGGCCGCCGAACTCAGAGGCTCCGGTGTCGAGCTCCTCCCTGTCTGAGAAGGCGCCCCCGGCGCCGGCCGGCCCGGCCCATGGGCGACTCCCGGTGTTCACGGTGTTCCTCCTGCTGGGGGCCATCTCGGCCAGCTGGGCCGCCCGCCTGCCGGCCATCCGGGTGCCCTTGCACCTGTCGGACCAGGCGCTCGGCCTGGCCCTGCTCGGGCCGGCGGCCGGTGCCGTGCTGGCCATGCCGGCCACCGGCGCGGTTCTCTCCCGGATGGCCCCCCGCGCGGTGATTCTCGGCGCGGTGGTCCCGCTGGCCGGGGTCCTTCCTCTGATCACTGTGGTGGACAGCACGTGGCAGCTGTTCGTCGTGCTGTTCGCCTGGGGCGCATGCGTCGGGACCATCGACGTCGGCATGAACACCGAAGCGGTATGGGTGCAGGACCGGATGGGGCGCCGGGTCATGTCTGGATTCCACGCCGGCTACAGCATCGGGGGGCTGATCGGCGCCGCCGTCGGTGCGCTGTGCGCCTGGGCGGACGTGTCGGTGCGGGACCAGCTGATCGCCGTCAGTGCCGTCGTACTGGTGCTCGGTATCGTGGCCGCCGCCCGGTTCGAGCCGGTGCCGTCCACCGTCTCCGAGGCCCGCGAGTCGGGCGAGGGGCGACTGCGATGGTCCTGGGCGTTGATCGCGTTGGCGGTGATGGCGTTCGCCTCGTTCCTGGCCGAGGGGGCGGCCAACGACTGGAGCGCGGTGTACCTGCACAGCTCCCTCGGTGCCTCGACCGGGCTGGCCGGCGCCGGTTACACCGGGTTCGCCGTGGCCATGGGCACCGGTCGGCTGTTCGGCGACCGCCTGGCCGACCGCTTCGGCCCCCGGCGGTTGGTCCGCGCCAGCGCCGCGATAGGGGCGGCCGGTTGGACGGCGGCCCTGGCCATCGGTACGCCGGCGGCCGCGTTCGCCGGTCTGGTGCTGCTCGGCTTCGGCCTGTCCTCGGTCGTACCCAACGCCTTCTCGCAGGCCTCACGGCAGGGCCAGGCGGCGCCGGCGATCGCAGTGGTGACGTTCTGCGGCTATGGGGGGATGCTGGCCGGTCCGGCCGCCATCGGCGCCCTGGCCGGCGCCATCGGGCTGCCCACCGCACTGGCGGTCAACGCCGTCCTGGCCGGCGCCGTCGCCCTCCTCGCCGGGGTGCTCACCCCTCAGCGCCGGTAGCCGGCCGCCCCCGGCCGGTGAGCGGCTCGGGCTGCGGCCCGGACCGACGGATCGTCACAGAGGGCGGGGGCCCGGAGCGGCCCTGACCTTTGACCGCATCTACCGGCCCAGGCGGGACCTGACCTTCTGCGGCAGGCGCCGGAGCCGGACCGGGAGAGGCGCCGGCCAGAACAGCTGGTGGACCGCCTCCTCGCGCAGCGGGCCTTCGGACAGGCGCTCGTAGGCGCACCATTTGTCCGTGCGCTCCAGGCGCTTCCACCGCCCGTCGCGGTCGAGGAAACGGGCCAGGTCGGCCACCGCCCGAAGCTGGATGTCGTCGAGCACGAGGATCCCGCCCTGGCGCAGCCGGCCGCCGGCGTAATACCAGTCGAGCACCGGCGTCGGGAACCCGTGCCCGCCGTCGACCAGGACCAGGTCGAGGGGCTCACCGGCCGTGAGAGTGGGCAGCACGTCGTCCGACCAGCCGATCTGGAACGTCACCCGGCTGATATCGATGTCGTGGCTCTCGCAGTAGCTCGTCAGCCGGTCCACCTCGGCCTGGAACCGGACCACACAGGTGTGGGCCGCCCCCCGGCCGGCGAACACCAGAGTCGAGATGCCGCACCCGGTCTCCAGCGTGTGCGACCCGCCGGCCGACCGCCGGGCGAGAAAGGTGTAGCAATCCGCATCGGTGGCCAGGATGCCGAGGGGCGGCGCCGCCCCGAACTCGCCCCCGATGGCGTGCACCTCCGGCGGGTCAGCCAGGAGCCGGGACACCAACTCCTGGGCAGGGATCGACTGCGCGTCCGGGTTGCCGTCCAATTCCCCCAACTCCTCCCGGTCCCGACCGGCACCGAAGGACCAGAAGCTACTCGTCGGGCATGGCCATCGAGGAGCGGGCGGCATCGCGATTGAACCGGGCCCCGACGGCCACGATGATGTCGGTATGGCGTCGAGCGCATCGTTCCAGACCGAGCTGTCGGCAGTGGGGAACAACACCGGGATCGTGGTCCCCGACGAGATCATCGACCAGTTGGGCGCCGGCAAGCGGCCGGCGGTGACCGTCGACGTCAACGGCTACTCCTACCGCAGCACGGTCGGATCGATGAACGGGCGGGCCATGATCAGTGTCAGCGCGGCGATCCGCAAGGAGACGGGGCTCCAAGGAGGCGACCCGATCCAGGTCACCCTCACCCTGGCCGACGGTCCCCGCCAGGTCGAGGTTCCCGAGGACCTGGCCGCCGCCCTGGCCGGTGACCCGGCCGCCCTGGCGTTCTTCCAGGGACTGTCCAACAGCGTGCAGCGCTATCACGTCGACAACATCAACGGAGCCAAGACGGAGGAGACCCGACGGCGGCGGATCGACAAGTCGATCTCCCTCTTCCAGCAGGGCAAGCCGCGCTGATCCGAGGCGGATCGGATGCTCCCGACCTGGTGGAGCGGCGTTCTACTGAGGCGAGGGGATGCGGGGCAGCGGCGGCATAGGCGCAGGTAGGAACGGAGAGGGCGGCAACGGCGCCTGCTGCGTCGGCGCTGACATCACGTGCACCACGAAGACCTTGCGGGCCGGGTTCTGCTTGCGCCCCTTCTTGATCAACTCGTACAGAGGTAGGCCCTCGGACGGGAGGTCGGCGCCCAACTTGTCGAAGTCCACGATGCGATCGATGACGAACTGGTCACTGGGCTCGATCAGCACTTCCCCCTCTTTGGCCTCCTGCACCATGGAAAAGGCCTCGACGTCCTTGCCGGCATTGTTGAAGACCCAGTACACCGAGACATCTTTGGTGGGTTTGCCCCGGGCGAACCTGGTGGCGACGTGGGGCTCCTTGGACGTACTGGTCAGGTTGGGGAAGCCGAACTTCTTGCCGACCTGGGCCCGCTCCCGGAACGTGCTCTCGGTGAGGCTCTCGCCCCGGTAGCTGGTGCCCTCGTAGCGATCCAGCTTCTGGAGGCCCGACATCACCATCGCGGTGTGGAGTGACCCCTCCTCCCGCAGCGTCTGGTTCGACTCGCGGGTCCAGCCCTGAGCGGTCCCGTGCCGATCCTGGGCCTCCTTGATGGCGTTCGCCCTGGCCCCCGCCAGCCGGTCCTGACCGGCCTTCCCGGTGCCGGTCTGGCCGGCTCCCACCGGATTGATGTACTCGTAATCGGCCGTCGACTGGGTGTACACGCCGAAGCTGGCCTGTTCGGCATCGGAGAGGCCGTGTTTCTCGGCCAATTCACGCCGCTTCTCGAGATTGTTCTCTGCCTCGGACTTGATGTCGGGCGTCTCTGAGAGATGTGTGCGCTTCCGGGTCTCCAGCGCCAACAACTTCTGCCAATTGCCTCTCGCGTCGGCCGGCGCCCGGCCGGTGAGTCCCTTGAACCCGTGCTCGTAGTCCTTGTTTCCCGGCCGGGTCTCGACGCTCTTCATGTAGGCCTCGTGCGCCTGCTTCTTGGAGAGCTGGGCCCGCTCCTCGGTCAGCTGGTCGTTGAGCCGCTCGATGACCTGGCGCCGCTTCGCGTCGCGATCATCCAGGTTCCGGCGGTGCTCGTTCAGCCACTTGGTCACCTTGGCGTCGAGGTCGGCGAGCATGTCGGCCAGGACCTGCTCGGTTGCGCCTTTGGCTTTCGCCTTTTCGAACTTGGCGAACCGGGCCTGCAGTTGGATGTACGACGATCGGCCGACCAGAGGCTTACGACCTTTGTCGGAATCCAGGTCGGACGCCTTCATGGTCAGGCCCGGCGCCGGCTTCACCCGCTGGATGCTGGCCGGAGCCGACGGTGACAGCAGGTTCGTCATGGCCCGGTTGCCGGCCATGTGAATCTCCGACCGGGTTACCGGCGCGCGGCGATCCGGCTTGTCCTTCAGCCTCTGCTTCTCATCGCGCTTGTCGTGGTGGGTTCCGCCCATTGCTCTCTCCAGGGTGCGAAGGAGGCTACGTGTGATTGTGGTGGGGGTGCAGCGGGGGATCGAGGATCAACCCGGGGGGGCGCCCCGATCCTTCTCGTCGGGCTCGAGCTTACGTTCCGCCATCATCAGTGCCATGGTGGCCTCCTGGTCCGCCTTCTGCAGCTTGGCGAGCGCTCGGGCCAGCTTGGTGTCGAACGCCCGATCCGACCGGCCGCGGTCGAGTCCCAACGTGCCGGGCGAGGTGGGCACGGCCGTCTTGTCGGCGGCCGCCTGCGGCTTGGCCCCCGACCACTTCTCCGTCGCTTCCTGCTTGCCGCTCGCCAGATCGACCGTGACCAGATAGGCCTCGGACGCGCCCGCCTTCTTCTTCCCGGTGATGAGATCCATCGAGGTGGGCTGGCCCATCTTGTCGAGGGCCTGGTTGTAGATGGCGCTGTGGAGTCCGGCTGAAGCGGCACCGGTGGGCGATCCGATCTTGGCGATCGACGATGTCACGAACGAGGTGCCCGGCAGGAAGAGGACCTCTCCTTCCCCGTCCTCCGACGACAGGGCCTCCACGTCACGGCCGCCGGCGTCCGAGAACGCCCAGATCACGGCGACGTTCTTCTGCTCGCCCAAGTTGTCCCATGCGAACTTGAGGGCGACCTCGTTCCGCTTGGACGAGCTGGTGAGGTTGGGGAACTTGGCCACCTTGCCCACCTTGGCCTTCTCCTTGAACGCCTTCAGGGTCATCGATTCACCGCGGTAGGACACTCCCGGATACGGGGGCAGTTTGCGCAACCCACTGGAGGCCATGCCGGCGTGGAGCGCCCCCTCTTCGCGCAGGGTCCGGTCACCCTGCTTGGCGTGTCTGGTCGGGGTCTTCTGCTCATCCGCCTTGATGCCGCCCATCCACTCCTTGCTGTTGGCGGCGGCGGCATTGATGTATTGAAAGTCGCCGGACGAGTCCGTGTAGGTCGTGATGGCGGCGTGCTCGGCCTCGGTGAGCCGGTACTGCCTGACCAGCGACATCCGAGCCTCGTACTTGTCCAGCATGCGCTTGGCGTAGGCAGGATCGCTCAGCGGATCCTTGCCCACCTCCTCGGCCCGGTCGCGCAGGCCGGCGTATCCGGTCCGCGCTGCTGCCGCCGACCGGGCGGACGTCGCCCCCATCGCCTTGAACGGGGTGGTGGTGGCGGCGTTCGGCGTGACCGCCCCCTCCGAGAGAGGGCGGGCGTCATAGGTGCCGGCCGAGGCATCAGCGATGTACCGGTCGTGAGCCCGGCGCTGGGATGTGCTCGCCCGGACGTCGGGGAGTTCATCACTGAGCTTGATCAGCAGTGACCGGGTCTTGCGTTGATCGTCGCTGAGGCGATCACCTCGGTGGGAGTTGATCCACTTGGTCGTCAGCCGATCCAGCTTCTCCAGCACCTGATCCTGTTTGGTGTCCGGCCGGCCGCCCTGGCTGGCCTTGTCGTAACGGTTGAGCGCGTCGCGGATATCGAGGATCGACGACCGGCCCTTGCCGAGGAAACCCCCGGAGGTCTTGCCGGCCACGGCGTCGAGATCGGCCGGCTTCACCGACAGGCGGGGCGCCTTGTCGTCGGCCCCGCCGTCGAGCAGCGTCGAGGTGGCCTGGTTGCCGGCTACCCGTTGAAGCGATAGCACGTAGTCCCGCATGGCCCCGCTGCTGTCGGTCCCCAAAGGGACGCCGGCCGGGCCGGCGGTGACCGGTCCGGGCATCACAGGGGCTTTGGCGCCCGCCGGAGCCGTGGGCCGTGGCTTGCGCTCATTCGCTTGCCGCCCGGTCCCACTCGCCCTGGGAGCTTTTGCCACATATGTAACCTACGACCGGGGACGGTTGGCCGGCAACGACTCCTGGGGCAACCGTAACTTCCCTAATGGGCATTCTGCGGTTCCTATCCCGTGGTGGCACTGAGACGTGATCGGGTGACAGCCACGTCGTAGCCAGCCTGTCCATCGCGTCGCGGTAGCTTCGGATACGGGCACCGCGTCTCGACGCGTCAGGCTGGAGTATTCAGATCACCTTCGTTCCGTTCCCAACCATCCCGGTCGTCGTCGCCCTGGTGGCCGTCGGCGTGGTGGTCGGCCTGGCGGTGCGGGACGAGCCGACCGACGGCACCTGGAGTCGCTGAGCCAGCATGGAGAGGATCCCGCTCCGAAATCTTGGTTTCGTTGTCGGCTGCGCCACCGCTGTCATCGTTGTCGGCGGTTGCACTACCGAGAAGGCAGATCGGCAGGCCGTCGGTGTCGCGAAGGTCGCCTCGGTGAGCCGGACGGCTCGGCCGCTCCCGGCGCCGGTGTACTCGGAGCTGCGCCGCAGTGTCCTCCACACGACGATAGAGAACGATCCGGTGTGCCGTGCCTCCCGCTCCGAATACGGCGTCACGGTTTCCCCCATAACGGCGAGCACGGCTCTCACCTCCACCAATCTCGCTTCAGGCTCGGCAGCAATTACGGAGGATTTGGCGGCGCTTCCGGCCGGCGTGCTCACTACGGCCACCGAGATAACCGCCTATCCAGCCCTGGTGTCCTCATTCGAACGGCGGATTCGATACCGGCATCGGCACAACTGTCTTGAAGGATCGGCCGATGTGGATAATCGAATTCAGCGACATTGCGATCAGCCCGGGCTCGGGCGCTGCGCTGCATACCTCCCCGACCATGACGTCGGCGAACACGTTGTCATACGCTGACGACTTCATAGATATTGCGTCAGGCAAGCGTGCCTTCGATGAGTTGTGCGGAGGGTAGAGGGCGCTTCGGTGCCGCAGTGCCCGCCTCCCTGGATCGTCGTCGGGTCAGCAGCCGAGGCGCGAGTTCTGGAGAAGCGGGTTGCCCGGTGGGTAGGGGCGCACCCCCAGTTCGAGGATCACCGTCCTCGAGGAGAGAGGGGTCGCGTTGAGGACGTAGTCGTCAAGGGGAGGGTCGGTGACCGTGGCACCCGCCTGATCGCCTTGGACCCGCCATTGGGGGCGGAGGGCTTTCGCCTCGAGCAGGGGAATGGCCGCTCGGGCCTGCGTGTTCAAGATGCCGGTGCAGTGCAGGGCCTCGCCCGGTGAGAACGAGAAGGCGGTCGAGTCATAGGTCTCGCCGGGTCTGGCCTCCCGGCCCACGGTGACGTATGCGGTGCCGTGAAAGGAGGCGGGGATGACCAGGCCGACGGCGCAGCCGGTGCCGCCGCCGGTCAGGCAGGCACCGGCTTGGATCGCCTGGATGCCCACGCTGGGCGACCCGGAGATCGAGACGATGGTGCCGACGAGGCTCGGAGAGACAGGGAGAACCTGCAGGGAGATGGCCAGATGGTGGGCGCGCAACACGGCGTCGAGCTCGCTCGTGGCGGCCAACGGGTCAGTGATCCGGGCGATGATGTCGGTTCCGGAGGTGGTGAAGGCGATCAGTCGCATGTCTGGCCCGGCGGTCCCGCTGGGTCGGTAAGTCGGCGTAGTCCGGTCGGTTGCCGCCGGCTGGTGATGGTGGAGGGTGGCCACGACGGAGACCGCTGAAACTGTTACCACAACCGCGGCGGCGAGAAGCAGTGGGCGCGGGCGGCGGACGGCGGCCCGGGGAGGGGCCGGTTCGGCGACGATCCGGGCCAGTAGCGCCTGGGCCTGCGGGGTGCGCGCGGAGCCGGCGACATCGTCGAGCGGGACCGGGTTCCGGGCCGACAGTTCATCGTCGATGCGGGGGTCAGGCCAGTTCGTCTTCATGTGTCGTCCTTCCTGGTCGAAGCTGGTGCGATGGGAGCGAGGGGCGGTCCCGTTCGAAGGCCGCAGTATCGACACGGCCGGGACCGCCGCTTCCGTCGGCGTCGAGCAGACGCCGCAACCGTCGGCGGGCACGGTGGAGGCGGACGGTGGCGTTGCCGGCGGAGCAGCCGAGGACGCCAGCGATGCTCTCGGCGTCGAGACCCTCCCACGAGACGAGGCGAAGCAGCTCTTGGTCGGATTCCGAGAGGCGGCCAAATGCGGCGTAGAAGGTGTCCTCCCATCCGACATGCTCGCCGGGATCGGGACTGATGCCGCTGATCCGTGCCGTCCGGGCACGCAACTGCAGCGAGGCCAGGCGTTGACGTCCGCGACGGTTGTTGGCGACTGCTCCCCGAGCGATGCCGAGCAGCCACAGGCGGGGATCCCCGTGCATGCGGTCGAAAGTCCGCCACGCCGCCATGAACGTGTCGGCCACCGCATCATCTGCGCCCGCCGCCGACAGCCGGCGACGGCAGTACGCCAGCACGTCGGCGTGATAACACGTGAACAACTCGGTGAAGTCCCGCTCTTGCGGCGCATCTTCGGTGTTCATCGCTCTGTGTAAGTCCGGCAGCCGCGCTCTATTACAGCCTCTGCGGTCGATTCCCGTTGCGCCAACGACCACACGCAGGTTCGGAAACCCAGCCGACCCTTGCTACGAACAGCGGGGCCCCCTCCGCGCCGAGGTGGAGCCGGTCGATCAGGCGCTTGCCGGGACGTTCCCGTCCTCATCAAGAGGTGGGGCGTCGCCGAAGCCGTAGATGGCGGACGGTCCGAGGAGGTAATAGCCGTCGTTGTCACGCGACGTGACGATCGCCGTCACGGGCACAGATCCGGCGGTGGGCATCGATCCGTAGAAGGGCGCCCCGAAGGCGAACACCCCGCCATCCGCGCCGGCCATCCGGTACCCGCGGCCAGAGGCGGCGGCCCCGATGATCGGCGCAGCTAGGTGAAGGCCGGCCAGGGAGCCCAAGAACGGGGCGTCGAATGCGAACACCCCGCCGTCAGCGCCGAAGAGCCGGTAGCCGCCCGAAGCCGGATCGGCGACTATGGACACGAGCGGTGCACTGAGGTGGTGGCCGGACAACGAGCCGTCGAAGGGCGCTCCACCGAAGGCGAACACGCCGCCGTCCGCGCCGACCAGCAGGTATCCGGGCCCGGAGGGGGAGAGGCTCATCGAGACGATCGGTGCGGCCAGACGATGGCCGGCGAGCGAACCGCTGTAGCGGGCGTCACCGAAGGCGAAGACGCCACCGTCGGCCCCGACCAGGTAGTAGCCGCCGCCGTCGGGGGTCGGCTGCAGGGCCACTATCGATGCGGCCAGATGGTCGCCGCCCAGGTCCCCATACCAATGGGCCGATCCGCCGGCAGTGACCGTACCGGATGACGTCGAGATCCAGTACCCGGGACAGGGCTGCGGACCCTGATTGGCCGACAGGGCGAGCGCCGCCGGCGGCCCGGTGGTCTGGTGGGTCGGAGCGGTCGAGCAGCCGAACCGGGCCACTGCCGGCAGCGCTTCGGAATCGCCGCTCGGGTAGACCGGCGGTGCAGATGGGCCTGGGTTGGCCGACGGGGTGAATGTCTGGATCACCCCCGAGTAACCCACGGCCTGACACACCCCGGCCGGCTCACAGGCCATGCTCTCAATGGCCGAGCCGGGGGGCAGCCCAGGCGAAGTCGGCACAGAAATCTGCTGTTCGTAGGGCATCTGGCCGCCTATGGCGACCTCGGCATCGATGTGGCCGCTCGAATCGGTGACTGCGACACAGTCAGACGGCGACAGGCACGAAAGCACCGCAGTGGCTCCCGACAGGGGTGGGCTACTGGCAACGGCCGGACCCCACCGCCCGCCGTGAAGGTCGTCGATGGACAGCGCCCCGGCCGGGCTGCGCTCGATGAACGAGCAGTCTCCCTGTTCGCTACAGGAAACCGACAACGGAACTGCGCCACCTGGCGCAGACGGGGTGGTCGACCACGAGGAACCCCAACCGATCAGAGCGGAAGGCGAAGACGCCCCCTGCAGGACCAGGCCGCAATAGCCGACGGTCGGGCACGACACCGCTCCAACCGAAGTGACCGACCCTTGGTTCACCACCGTCTCGGACCAGCGGTCATCGGTCATCGTGGCCGACACCAGGGAGTCGGTGGGAGTGACGAGGGTGCCATCAGAGGTCGTGTAGGCGACTCCCACCGCCTGGCACCACCCCACCTCCGGGCAGGAGATCGATGACAGAAGGCCCGGAACAGCAAGCGCCGCAGCGGTCCAAGAACCATCGGAGAAATACCACGCCACCGGCTGACCCGGGGCTTTGTCGCCGACCGCTACACACCAGTTCTCCGCCGGGCACGACACAGCCGTTGCGTTCCCGGCACCACCGGGCAGCAGCGAGGCCGTCCACTCCCCCGACCGCTCGACCTCCACCACCGGATAGGCCACGCTATCGGTGTCCCCTTCGTTCAGCGTGCTGTCCAGGCCGCTGCCGACTGCAATGCAATATCCGACCCCCGGACACGACACGGATTGGAGCTCCACCGCCGGCACCGTCAACGCCGGGACCGTTGAACGCTCCCAAGCTCCGCCCGAGGAGGCGGCTATCTCGACCGGCGAGCCGCCAGCGGCGACACAATCGCCTTCCGTCGTGCAGCTGACCGCCACGTATGGGCCGTCGAACACGTCGGCCAGCGACGAACCATCGAGCTGTGCCACCCCATCGCCGTAACTGACATAGCAGGAGCCTTCGGCGGGGCAGGAGACGCCGTCCAGATCCGATACCGCGACGGTTGACCCCGTCCACACCCCGTCGCTGAGTGATGACACCGAGCTCGAGCCGACCGCCACGCACCGGCCTGATGATGGGCAAGAGACTGAGTCGAGGCCCACAACTCCGGCGGGCAGTTCGGTCGCCGTCCACGTCCCGCCGCTGTCCTGATCGGCAAAGGAGCCGGCCGAGGTGGCCCCGACGGCCATGCAGGCGCTCGGCCCGCTACAGGAGACGGCCTGCACACTTCCTCCGGTCAAACTGTTCGTTCCGGCAGGCATCGGTAGGACGCGACCCATCCAAATCCCCGACGACAACGTCTCGGCAATCGGGTCGATCGGGTAGTAAACGGCATTACCGACGGTGCCGACGGCCACGCAGGAACCCACTGCTGTACACGACACTCCAGGTTGCCCGTGCCGGCGGGGGTCTCAACCGGCTGCTGGGGGGAGTTCACCGTCCACGAGCGGTCGCTCAACGTGTAGACGACCGGGCTCTGTGATCTTGCGCAGGACGACCCGCCGTTGCACGGCGCCATCTGGGTGCCCACGGCTACGCACCACCCAGCCACTGGACAGGAGACCGCCGGCAGCGAGAAGACGTTGAGCGATCCGCTCTGCGGTAGCCGGCTGACCGTCCACGCTCCGGCGGACTCGACGGCGGCGAAGGCACCGAACGAGTAGACGCCCACGACCACACAATCGTCAGCATCCGGGCACGACACCGCCGCCGGCTTGACCCCATAAGTCGACGGCGCCCAGGGCAGCACCTCAGCCGACGGAATGGTCGCAGACGCGGCCTTGACTCCGGAGACGTTCGCAGCCCCGACTGACGTGGCCGACACCGGGAACACCCAGATCCCAGCTACGAGCGAGAGCGCACAGAAAAAGACAATGACTCGCCGCCACATCTTCGCCACCGCGATCGACCCCCCGTCAAGCCAAGAACCAACACTACCTTCGCACCTGAGCCACGTGCCTGCTCGACCGATCCGCACCGACTTCTGGCGCCAAATGCAACCGGTTGGTCTCCAGGCCGACCCCGAACAGCAGGCCTAGGCTGACAAGGATGAGCCGCGGACTCGATGATCAGATCGCGCCTGACGAAGCTTCGCAGCAGGTGGTCTCCATCTCCTTCACCTTTACGATGCGGGAGTTGTACAGATGCGTGCTCGAACACACGCTACGTCAGCGGGCGATACAGGCGATGGTCGTGGTGGTGCTCGCTCTATTGGTAATGGGAGCGACGAGCAGTCCCTCGATCCTGCCAACGGCGATGGGATGCGCGGGCGGATTGGTCGTGGTGGTGGGGGTCCTCCCTGCGCTCGGCTGGCGACGGAACCCCGCCCTCCACAGTGAACAGAGGTACACCTTCAGGCCCGATGGCATAGACGCAGCCGGCGCCAACTCCAGAACCGAGCTCAGCTGGACTGCTTTCGTGGATCTCCGGTCGACCCAGCGAGCTCACTACCTTCGCCAGGCGGGCAAGCGGTTCGTAGTGATCCTCCCCCGGCGGGCATTCTCGCCCCAGGCCGAGCAGACTTTCTTGGCCCTCGCTGGCGGAAAGGTAAAGGTTTAGCGATTCGTCTTCGGGTGGTGGTCGCCGGACCCGACGGGCGCAACACATGGCCGTCCGAGAATCAGAGTTTGCAGCGTCGTGCCGATACATAACCCCGCTCCCACGGAGCCCGACTCCCGCCTAGAGGTACTCGGCGGCCATGACGGCGAGGGAACCTATACAGCCGAGCGCGGTTCCGAGGCGCAGAAGCCAGAGACCGATCTCGTCGTAGAGATCCGGCCGGAGCGCTTGTCCCAACCCGAACCACCGGGAGGTCCAGCGCATCGCGAAACCGGAGAATAGGAGCACGCCGCCGTAGGCGAGAACGTCCGTGGCGACCCCAGCATGAGCTGCCGCGAGGTCGATGTGAGCGATGACAAGGAGGGCCACAACCTTTGAGAGGCCAAGGGCGATGAGTGCGATAAGGACAAGAACGTGCCACGAACCCTTGAGCGATATGGACTTTGACCACCACGGCTGCGGCTGTATCACCGGCTCAAGCGGAACCAGCGGTCGAGCAGAGTCGTCCGCTACCTGGGGATACCAGTCCGGCAGGCCGTGGCTCTCGCCCGGCTCAGGAGGTAGGGATTCCCACTCGAAGCGGTCCTCTGCAGTGCCGGACCCATCTTCGCCCACCTCAATGGAGTCGGAATGGTCAGATCACCACTTGAATTGAGGGGACGCTAGCCAGAACGACGACGCACCCGGTTACGCGATGATTGTGACAAGGTTCTGGCCGAGGCCCTCTCGGAACTGCGGCCCGGATCAAAGGTCGCGGGCGGTGTTGTCGGCGAAGGCCTCGGCCAGGATCTCGCGGTGGCGGCCGAGAACGTGGCGGCCGGAGGAGCCTGACCTTATGAACGCCTCGAGGGCGTCACGGCCAGGATCGGAAATCTCGCCGGGGAACCGGGCGGCGAGCCCGCTTTCACACTCACGCCCCAGACCGGGCCGGGGCCGATGCCCTCAGCCGGCTGGCCGGCCACCCAGAACCGGCCGACGACAGGCCGCAAACTGGCCTCCGGCTGGTCGGCGGCGAATCGGAATGTTCCGTAAAGGTTCCGTCGCCGGCCCGAATTGCTAGAACACGTTCTAGTTTCCCGGACAAAAGTCCTGGTCAGAGGGGTGGAGACGATGGGACTCGAACCCACGACTTCCTGCTTGCAAAGCAGGTGCTCTAGCCAACTGAGCTACGTCCCCCGGGACCGGAAGGAATCCCTCGGCAGAAAACGATGGCACAAGACTCCACCGTTCCCAGACCGAAGCGCCTGCCGAGCCTTTGGGCGTCCACAGTCTAGGGGTCAGGGCGTGCAGGTGTCCGGCGGCCCTGCATTCGGCACGACGCCGACGGGATCGGTGGATGAATTACTCGCCTACGCGGGCCAAGGTGGCCGCACCCGTGCGAACGATCAGGAAATCCATCCCGTCGGCGCCGACGACGAAGCCATAGGGCGTGTTGGCGGAGATCAGCGCCGAGTCGCCGGGGCCGAGTTGATCGGCATCGTCGAACAGACATCCTCCGCTGACCACCACCATCAGCTCGTCACGGTTGTGGCTGTGCGGCTGGACGATGGTGCCTGGGGGCATC
>DASZNC010000113.1:0-41892 GCA_035551615.1 Acidimicrobiales bacterium | reverse complement strand
TGAACGGCGCGGTTCATAGGAACTTCCCAGGTGTTGTTGCGAATGTCCACAGTCGTCCGGCCGATATTGAAGCCATGCCCTCCCCGCAACCGATCCGCATCACCCGCACCGGCCGCATGGGCAGGGCCGATCTCGATACCGCCGCCGGCCGGGTGACCGTCATCACCGCCTCGCCCGGGTCCATCGCCAGAGCGGCGGTGGCCGCCCGGCGGTCGATCGGCCGGCTGTCGGCCGATCAGGTGCCGGGCACGATCAGCCTGCGGTCAGCGGTTGACCTCGACCTGGCCGTTGAGCAGGCGGCCGAGGCGGCCGGCTGTGGCGTCACCGTGACCATGGCCGGTGACGTGTCCATCGCCGGCCCGTCGCCCGCGCCCGGTTGGCGTATCGGGCTGCGGGACTGGAGCATCCGGATGCCGGCCGGGGGTTTGGCCACGGCGAGGAATCAGGGTCCCGATGGCGCCTGGCGCAGCATCACGGTGGCGGCCAACACGTGGCGCGCCGCCCGCACGGCGGCCGGCCGGGCGCTCGAGCGCGGCCAGGAGGCGGCCGTGTGGCTCGGGGCCAACGATCTGCGAGCCCGGCTGGTCCGCCTCGACGGCACCATCACCTACTCCGGCATCTGGCCGCTCGAGCAGCCCGCCGCCTGACCCGGGCATATGACCGCTCGAGCAGCCCGCCGCCTGACTCGGCCCGCTACCAGTCGCAGGTGTCGGGCCCACCCTTGAACGGACCGGAGACCCATGACGTCACCCAGCCCCCGTAGAACCGACCGGGCTGGGGTTCGGCCATCTCGTCGCCCACCCAGCACACGTCCATCGACGCGCAGAACACGCCGACGTGTTCGGCCAACTCCTCGTATGGATGCGTCGGCATCGGGTACTCCCACGCCGCCGCCGCCACCACCCGGTCGCCGGCGACGACGTCGAGGTAACGGGCCCAGCCCTTCCACTCGCAGTGGCTCGCGCCGACCGCATCGCGCAGGCAACCGTCGGCGAAGTCCCACTTCGGCAGGTAGTAGGTAGGCGGATGGCTGGTCTCCAGGACCCGCCACGCGGCGACCGTGCGACAGACAACCACGCCGCCGAAGATGATCGAGATGGGGCGGGGCTCCCGCTCCAGGCGGGGCGGCCGGGGGTAGTCCCAGACGGATTCGGGGGCGCGACGCGGTTCTTGCACTCCCCTTCAATACGGAGCCGTCCCCGCAATCGGATCGATGAATGGCACTCTGGGGGGATGGCCGAGGAGCAGTCCCGCGCGTCCGGACCGCTCCGGCCCATCGAGTTGGCCACTGCGTCGGTCCTGGCCGCCCTGGCCGTGGTGCTGACCGTCGTCGGCTGGTTCCTCCCGCACCTGACCCTGATCGCCGCGTTCGCGGTGGTGCCGCTCGGGGTGGTGTCCCATCACTACCGCCTGCGGGCGCTCCTCGCCGCCACCTTCGCCGCCATCCTGCTCAGCTTCCTCGTCGCCGGCACCGGCGCCGCCACCAACATCGTCGAGTGCTCGGCGGTGGGCGGCCTGGTGGGTACCGCCAAGCGGCGCGGTTGGGGTCTGCCCGGGGTGGCGATGGGCGTCGCCGTCATCGGCCCGGTGCTGGCCGGGCTGTCGGTCGGCCTGCTGTTCCTCTTCTCTTCGCTACGCAAGCTGACCCTGCAGCAGGTCAAGAACAGCTGGAAGACGATCAAGAAGCTGCTGTCCAATCTGCCCGGCTCGTCCGGCCTGGTTCATCACCTCGACTCATGGGTCAACCGGGCCATCACCGACTGGTGGGCGACCATCGCCGTGCTGGTCATCCTGAGCACGATCTGGTTCTCGCTGCTCGGGTGGGTGTTCGTCGGTGCCGTACTCGAACGGCTGCAGTGGATCCGGGCCCAGGACCGCCTGGATCCCGACGATGCCGACCAGCTCCGGCAACCGCCCGGCCCGGTGCCGGCCACGCTCGAGGAGGTCGGCTACCGCTACCCCCATTCCGACCATGACGTCCTGGCCGGCGTCGACCTGACCATCGCCGACGACGAGATGGTCGCCCTGGTCGGCGACAACGGGTCGGGCAAGTCGACGCTCACCCGGATCCTCGCCGGTCGCCGCCCGACCGTCGGGCGGATCACCCGGCCCGGCCGGGCCGGGCTGGGCATGGTCGGTGGGACCGCCCTGATCATGCAGCACCCGGAGTCCCAGGTGCTGGGCGTCCGGGTGGCCGACGACGTGGTGTGGGGGTTGGCGGCCGGCGTCGAGGTGGACGTGGACGGCCTGCTGGGCCGGGTCGGGCTGGCCGGTATGGGCGACCGGGAGACGTCCGGCCTGTCTGGGGGCGAACTGCAGAGGCTGGCCGTGGCCG
Source organism: Acidimicrobiales bacterium (assembly GCA_035551615.1). Lineage (GTDB taxonomy): Bacteria > Actinomycetota > Acidimicrobiia > Acidimicrobiales > Palsa-688 > JAKCDU01. The sequence goes on along the minus strand of DASZNC010000113.1, from coordinate 39,557 downwards.
CCGCCCTCGCCCGCCGCCCGGCGCTCCTGCTGTCGGACGAGTCGACAGCCATGGTCGACGAGACCGGACGCCGGGATCTGACCGAGCTGTTGCGCCGGCTGCCTTCGGAGGGAACGGCGATCGTCCACGTCACGCACCGGCCGGAGGAGGCGGAGGTCGCCGACCGCCGGTTCCGGATGACGGCCGGCTTCCTCATCCCCGATGCGCCGGCCGAGGCCCCGCCCGGGCATCTGCCCCCACCCGGTCCCGAGCTGGACCTGGAGGTCCGCGAGATGAGGGAACCGGAGCGGCTGATCGTCCAGGGCGTCAGCCACACCTACGGGATCGGAACGCCCTGGGCCGGTACCGCCCTCGAGGACATCAACCTGACCGTCGAACCGGGTGAAGGGGTGTTGGTCGTCGGCGGCAACGGGTCGGGTAAGTCGACGCTGGCATGGATCATGGCCGGGCTCCTGCGGCCCACCTACGGGACCTGTGAGCTGGACGGCCAACCGATGCACACCCGGATCGGTGCCGTCGGGCTGGCCTTCCAACACGCCCGGCTGCAGCTCCAGCGGGCCACTGTGGGCAAGGACGTCCGGGCCGCCGGTGCCGCCGACGACGACGAGGTCGGCGTGGCCCTGCGCTCGGTCGGCCTCAACTGGCCCAAGTTCGCCGACCAGCGGATCGACGCCCTGTCCGGTGGGCAACAGCGCCGGGTGGCGTTGGCCGGCATCCTGGCCCGGCGCCCGTCCATCCTGGTCCTCGACGAGCCGCTGGCCGGACTCGACCATCCCAGCCGCGACGCCCTGATCGACCTGCTCGCCGGTCTGCGCCGGGACCAGGGCATGACGGTCGTCGTCATCAGCCACGACCTGCACGGCATGGAACGGTTGTGCGACCGGGTCGTCCAACTGGACGCCGGACGCATCGTCGCCGACGCCCCCCGTGAGGCGGCTGAGCGATGACCGACCGGGCGCCGGTCGCATCGGGGGCGCGGGCCGAGGAGCCTTACCGGCCGCCGCAGCTCAACCTTTTGCGGGAGGTGAAGGTCGACTCGCCGATCCACCGCTTGTGGGCCGGCACCAAGCTGCTGGTCGTAGCCGGCGTCAGCATCACGCTTTCCTACTTCCCGACGTGGGGATCGATCGGGCTGATCACGGCCCTGCTCCTGACGGTGACGCTGCTGGGCCGGATCCCTTCCGGCGCCTGGCCCCGGCCGCCCCGCTGGTTCTGGATCGCCATCCTTGTCACGGGCACGCTGGCCAGTGCCGCCGCCGGCTCCCCCCACTTGGTCGTGGGTGGCGTGCGGCTGGGCTTCGGCGGACTGGACGCCTACTGCAAGTTCATGTGCGTCGGGATCCTGCTCCTCGCCGCGGCCGCCGTGTTGGGCTGGACGACTCCCCTGGGCGAGATCGCACCGGCGGTGGCCAAGCTGCTGTGGCCGCTGCGGTGGATCCGGGTTCCGGTCGACGAGTTGGCCGTGACCGTGGCTTTGTCGGTGCGCAGCCTGCCCCTGCTGGTCAACGAGGTGCGGACACTGATCGCGGCCCGGCGGTTGCGGCCCATGCCCGAGCGACCGGGCCGGTCCGAGATCGAGAAGTGGCTGGAGGAGATCGTCGACATCATGGTGGCGGCCATGGCCGTGTCGGTGCGCCGGGCCGGCGAGCTGGCCGAGGCCATCACCGCCCGCGGCGGCACCGGCATGATCGCCGCCCGCGCCGGCAACCCGGGGCGGGCCGACGTGGTGGCCCTGGTTCTGGTGGCCGCCATCTGCCTGGCGGCCAGCACGTTCCCCTAGCCACCCGGGACGGATCCGGCGACCCAGAACGCCCTGGCCCCGCCCGTCGGCCCAAACCATCTGAGCCCACCGGGACGGCCGGATCAGGTTCTGGCCGTCGTCGCCGGAGAGGGCGAGCCGAGCACGGAGTTGCCCAGGTTGGCGGCCACCACGAGGAGCAGGGCGATCCACTCCCTCAGATCGAGGTGCTGGCCGAGCACGATCCAGCCGGCGGCGGTGGCCAGGGCCGGATCGAGGCTCATCATCACCCCGAACGCCCGGCGGGTGACCCGCCGCAGGGCGATCAGCTCGAGGCTGTAGGGGATGACCGACGACATGATGCCGACGGCGATGCCGAGACCGAGCACCGAGGGCCGGACCAGTGTCGTTCCGGCGGCCGCCACACCGAACGGGAAGATGGCCACGGCCGACACCGCCATGGCCCAGGCCAGCCCGGTGAGCGATTCGAAGCGGGCACCGGTCTCCTGGCTGAGGATGATGTAGCCCACCCAGAACGCCCCGGCGATCAGGGCGAACATGACGCCGACCACGTCCAGCCGGTGCCCGATCCCGGTCGCCAACAGGGCCACCCCGCTCCCGGCGGCCAGCGCCCACAGCCCGTCGAGCCAGTGGCGCGATGACGCCAGCGCCAGGCAGAGCGGGCCGGAGAACTCGATGGTCACGGCCACCCCCAGGGGGATGCGGGCGATGGACTCGTAGAAGCAGAGGTTCATGGCGCCCATGACCAACCCGAAGGCGACCGCGACGGCCCAGTCGGCCCGCCCGTCCCGCCGCCGGAGACGCCGGCCGCCACGGCCGCCGGGGAGGAGCCGTAGGCCGGCCAACAGGACCAGGGCGGCGACGACCAACCGTAGGGTCACCGCACCGGCGGGGCCGACCCGCCCGAACAGCCGGGTGGCGAAAGCGGCCCCGAACTGGACCGTCAACGCGTCCAAACCGATCAACCCGACCGCCGGGGAGCGGTCGAGCAGATGGGTCGGGCGCACCGGGTGATGGTACGGCCGGCGGGGGAGACGACCGGCCGGATTTCGGGGCGCCGTCGCCGCCCGCCCCGGCTGTTACCGGGACAGGCCGGGCCCCGGTACCCGTCGTTCCGTCGTCGGTGCGAACGGGGCAACGGCCCACCATGGCGGCAGCCCGACCGAAGCCGGTGGCGCCGCCCCCGACAGGAACAGGGCCGACCCGGGCGGCTGCTGCTGGACCCGCTCGACCGGCAGGCGCCTCTGCCGGTGCCCGCTCCAGCTCCACGTCGGTCCGCCCCGCCCGGCCGACCACCATGGTCCCTGGCTGACGCTGGCCGACGCCACCTCGACCTCGCCGCCCAGCTGCGACACCAGGTCGAGGGTGCGGATGTCACCGATGCCGGGCAGCACCACCTTGGCCCCGAAGAGCGAGAGGAATCCGTCGGCGGCCGGCCCCCACCGGTTCCGGGCCTGGCTGAGATCCTGCAGGCACCCCATGGTCAGGACGCCCTGGCTGCCGCCCTCGCTGACCAGCGCGGGCAGGTCCGGGATGGGGGCGATGTTGGCCATCTCGTCGAGCACGAGGGTCAAAGGAGGACCCGGTTCCGTCCGCCCATACGCGCCCGCCCGGGCCTGGTCGAGGAAGGCGACGACGATCGGGGCGACCAGTTCCTGGTGGCGGGCCGGCGCGCAGACGTAGACGGTGTCGGAGGACGAGATGAGGGTGGAGGGGTCGAAGTTGACCGGGGTCGAGCGGTCGAGGACGGCCTCGGACCGGTAGGCGGCCAGGACGCCGGCGGCCGACGACCAGATGCCCGACTGCTCGCGTGGGTCGGTGGCCTCGATACCGTCCAGCACGTCACGGGCCAGGCGCAGACCGTGGGCCGACATGACCCCGGCCGCCGTGGACAGGTCGTGGCGGAGCACCCAGCTGAGGACGTCCTCGATGCTGCCACCGCGCAGGTAGGCGCCGTGCAGGAGCGGGGCGAGGAGCGCCTCGGAACGTTCCGTCCAGTGCGCCGATTCACCGAACCGGCCGGCCGGGCGGGCGGCGCCGGTCATCGACCGGGCCACCACCAGCGATTCGTCCCATGTCCGGGCCGCCGCCACCGGCGACCACCGGATCAACTCCACTCCAGGAGGGGGACGGGTGGCCCCCGATGGGTCGAGCAGCCAGCAGCGACCCATCCGGCGGCGCCCGCCGAGAGTGGCCGACAGGATGTCCGGCTTGGTCGAGGTGACGATGACCGGGCCGGGGGCGGCCAGGGTGTTCGGGACGGCCAGGGTGGTGGTCTTGCCCGACCGCGGCGGGCCCAGCACCAGGAGGCCGTGCTGGGGTTCGGCCAGAGCCAGGCCCCCACCTACGGCGCCGGCATACAGTCGCCCCCCGGACGAGGCGGTGTACTGCTGCAGATGCTCGATGGTGACGGCCATACCGCCTTCCCTTCCCACGTTGAGAGGGCGCGCCGCCGAGTCGGAACCAACGATAGTTCGTGTAGAAAGGTGACATGCCCAGGCCTCGGCTCACCGACGAACAGATCGAGCAGGCCCTCCTCGCGTCGCACTGGACACGGGAGGGCGACGAGATCGTCCGTCAGGTGAAACGGCCCGACTTCAAAGCGGCGATGGCCTTCGTCAATCAGGTCGCCGATCTGGCCGAGTCGCTCGATCATCATCCCGATATCGCCATCTCCTGGAACACGGTCGACCTGCGGGTGAGCACCCACGATTCGGGGGGCCTGACCGACCTGGACTTCGAGCTGGCCAAGGGCGTGGACGTGCTGGACGGGAGTGAATGAGGGACTGATGTCGACGGGAGACTTTCCTTTGACCATGTGCTTGTTGGCGGTGCACGCCCACCCCGATGACGAGGCGTCGAAAGGGGCCGGGACGGTGGCCCGCTACCACGCCGCCGGGGTGCGCACGGTGCTCGTCACATGTACCGGTGGCGAGGCGGGCGACATCCTCAACCCGGCGATGGACCGGCCCGACGTGCGCGACAACCTGGCCGAGGTGCGGCGGGCCGAGCTCGACCGGGCGGCGGCGGTGATCGGTTACGACGAGGTGGTCATGCTCGGCTACCGGGACTCCGGAATGCCCGACACCGAGGCCAACGCCGACCCTCGCTCGTTCGCCCAGGCCCCGCTCGACGAGGCGGTCGGGCGGCTGGTCGCCATCATCCGGCGGGAGCGGCCGCAGGTCATCGTCACCTACCCGCAGGACCAGAGCGGCTACCCGCATCCCGACCACCTGCGGGTCAACGAGATCAGCGAGATCGCCTTCGACGCGGCCGGCGACCCCGGCCGGTTCCCGGAGGCCGGCCCGGCGTGGCAGGCGGCCCGCCTGTGCTACGTGCGGTGGTCGATCAAGCGAATGAGGGCCATGCACGAGAGGTTCGTGGAACTGGGCCTGGAGTCGCCGTTCACCGACGAGCGGTGGGAGCGGATGCTGAAGGAAGAGGTCAAAGAGCAGGACGAGGACCTCTCCAGGCGGGTCGTGGTCGACACCACCGGGTTCACGTCGGTCGTGCGGGAGGGCCTGCTGGCCCACGCCACCCAGGTGGACCCGACGTCGAGGCACTGGTTCGGGCTGCCGCCCGAGGTGGCCGACACCGTCTACCCGTTCGAGGAGTACGAGGTGGCCAGGGATCTGACGGCGGCCGGTCCTCACCCGAGCGACCTGTTCGCAGGGGTGGAAACGGTGGCCGCCGATGCCTGATCTCGGGACGGCCGAGTGGGCCGAGGCGGCCGGGCAGCTCTGGTCGAAGTTGCCGCCTGCGCCCGGTGCCTCCGGGAAGGTGTCCCTGGGCGTGTCGACGGCGCCCCGTAAGGAGGTGACGTTCCACTGGGCCTACCAGGACGGCCAGGTCGTGTCCGGTGGGGCGGGCGGCGGCGACGCAGCGGCCACGTTCACGTTGGGCCGGGCCGATGCGCCGGATGTGCTGTCCGGGGCGGTGTCACCGAGCGTGGCCTTCATGCGGGGCCGGCTGAAGGCGTCCGGTGACGGCGGTCTGATCCTCGAGTTCCTGCAGTCGACGTTGGCCCCCGGCTTCGAGGAGTGGAGAGCGGCGATCGCCGGTCTGGCCGGGTGATCGAATCCCCGGGACCGTCATCCAAGCGGCCGCCGGCTCCGAATAGTAGGACGATGGCCCGATCTCTGACCGCCTCCAGCGACGCCGCGCTCGTCGTGTCCATCGGCCGCTGGCACGACGACGCCATGGCCGAGGTGTTCCGGCGCCACGGCGGCGCCGTGTTCGCCCTGGCCCGACGGGTCCTCGGGGACGCCGGTCGGGCCGAGGAGATCGTCCAGGAGGTGTTTCTCCGGTTGTGGAACCAACCGGAGCGGTTCGACCCGGAACGGGGATCGCTGCGATCATTCCTGCTGGCCCAGACCCACGGCCGGGCGGTCGACCTGCTGCGCTCCGACGGGGCCCGCAAGGCCCGGGAGGGCCGCGAGTCGCGGGCCCAGGCCGAGGCCGGCTACGACCTCGAGCACGAGGTATGGGACATGGCCGTCGCCGAGCGGGTCCGCGACGCGGTCATGACGCTGCCCGACGAGGAGCGCCGGGCCATCGAACTGGCTTACTTCGGAGGGCGTACCTACCGGGAGGTGGCCGTCGAACTGGGTGCCCCGGAGGGCACGGTCAAGAGCCGGATCCGCAGCGGGCTGAAGCGCATGCGCACCGTGCTGGCCGACACGATGGTGGGTGTGGCATGGACCGAATGATGCGCCACGAGGATGCCGCCGACCTGCTGGGCGTGTACGCCCTCGATGCCGTCGAGCCCGACGAGGCGGCGGCCATCGAAGCCCATCTGGAAACCTGTCCGCGCTGCCGGGCCGAACTGCGCAACCACAGGGAGGTGGTGGGGGTGCTGGCCTACGCCGGCCAGGAGGCCCCCGAAGGCATGTGGGACCGGGTGGCGGCCCGCATCCACGACCCGGCACCCGACGATGAGCCGGTCGACCCGCCCCGGCCGCTGCCGTTGCTCGCCGCCCGGCGCCGCTCCCGCCTGCCCCAGGTGGGTCGCTCCCGTCTGCCCCAGGTGATGGGCCTGGTCGCCGCAGCTGCGGTGATCGTGGTCGCCCTGCTCGGTGTCGAGGTCGGGCACCTGCGTACCCGGACCAACCATTTGAGCGGCCAGGTCGCGGCCATGGCGCCGACGGCCCCGACGATGACCGCCGTCCGCCTGGCCCTGGCCACACCCGGCGCCCGGATGGTGGCGTTGAAATCCCAGGCCGGCCCACGGGTGTCGCTCGATGCCGTCATCCTGCCCAGCGGCGCCGGCTACCTGTACGACACCGACCTGGCGCCGTTGTCGCCGGAGCAGACGTACCAGTTGTGGGGCGTGGTGGGCAACCAGGTGATCTCCTACGGCGTGCTCGGAGCCACCCCCTCCCCGGTCATGGCCTTCCGGGCCAGCAGCGGCGTCCAGGCTCTGGCCGTGACCGCCGAGGTGGCCGGCGGCGTGGTGTCTTCGACCCAGAAGCCGGTCGTGTCCGGCTCGGTCGTCTCCTAGCCGGGCGGCCGCCGCCGGTCTCCGCCCGGGCCGTGTCCCGCCGCCGGACCGCCGGTCTCCGCCCGGGCCGTGTCCCGCCCGCCGGAGCGCCGAACTCCGCCCGGACCCTCACGCGGCGACCGATGGGGCGGCCGAGCGACTCACGGGAGCGCGCGAATCCGGGCCAGAGTTGCAGGGGGCAGGATCGAATGGCCCGGGATAACGTCGAAAAGCGCGTTCTGGCCGTCCACCCAGATCGGCGCCCAGATCGAATGGCCCGGGACAACGCGCTATTTGATGTTCTGGCGCGGTCCACTCGGATCCGGCTGGAAACTTGATGGCCCGGGACAACGCGCCCCGAGACCGGCCCGGCCGCAGGGCGTAGCCCCGACCCGGCCCGCGCCGTCCACATCATCTCCGGCCCCCAACGGTGATGTCCGAAAACCGCTATCAGACGAGCGCGTCGCGGGCCATAGTGGAACCCGTGATGGACGACGAACATTGCTACCGGGTGGCATCGGGGCGTGACGGCCGATTCGACGGGACGTTCGTCATCGCCGTGAGGACGACCGGCATCTACTGCCGGCCCAGCTGCCCGGCGATGACCCCCAAGCGGGAGAACGTCGACTTCTACCCGACGCCGGCGGCGGCCCAGGACGCCGGGTTCCGGGCGTGCAAGCGGTGCCGCCCGGACGCCGCACCGGGGTCGCCCGACTGGGACGCCCGGGCCGACCTGGTCGCCCGGGCGGTGCGCCTGATCGGTGACGGCGTGGTCGAGCGGGAAGGGGTGGACGGCCTGAGCCGCCGGCTCGGGTACAGCACCCGGCAGCTGAACCGGCTGGTCACCACCGAGCTCGGTACCGGACCGCTCCGCCTGGCCATGGCCCACCGGGTGCAGAACGCCCGGGCCCTGTTGGAGACGACCGACCTGCCGGTGACCGACGTGGCCTGGGCCGCCGGGTTCGGCTCCGTGCGTCAGTTCAACGACCGGGTCCGCGAGGTGTTCGCCCTCACCCCATCGGAGATCCGGGATCGCCGCCGGCCGGTCGTCCGCCCCCCGGGATCGGCCATCGTGGCCCAGCTCACCTACCGCCCGCCGTTGGACCTGGCCGCCTCCCTCGAGTTCCTCGGTCACCGGGCCATCCCCGGCGTCGAGACGTGGGACGGCTCGACGTACACGGCGGCCATCGATCTGCCCCACGGTCCCGGCCTGGTCGGCATCGATCTGGCCGGCGTCGACAAGGGCGGCTCGCATCCGGCCATCCCGTGCCAGCTGCGGCTGACCGATGTGCGGGACTACGCCACCGCCGTCTCCCGGGTGCGCCGCCTGCTCGACCTGGACGCCGACCCGGGCGCCGTTCTCCACACCTTCGGCGACGATCCGGTGCTCGGCCCGCTGGTCGCCCAGGACCCGGGACGGCGCCTACCCGGGACGACCAACCCGTTCGAGCTGGCCGTGAGGGCGGTGGTCGGCCAGCAGATCTCCACCCTGGCCGCCCGCACCGTTCTGGGCCGCATCGTGGCCCGCCTCGGGGTCCCGCTCGAGGAGCCGGGCCGTTTCGCCTTCCCCACCCCCGACGCGGTGGCCGGTGCCGGCGCCGACGAGCTGCCGATGCCGACCAGACGGGCCGACACGCTGAGAGCGTTGGCCGCCGCCGTCGCCGATGGCCGTATCGCGCTCGACCCGGGCGCCGATCGGGACGAGACCGAGCGGCGTTTGCTGGAACTGCCCGGCGTCGGGTCCTGGACGGCGGCCTACATGCGGATGCGGGGGCTGGGCGATCCGGACGTGTTCCTCCCGAAGGACCTGGTCCTGATGCGGGCCGCTCCAGGCGTCGATCCGGCGGCCTGGAAGCCGTGGCGCAGCTACGCCGTGGTCCATCTGTGGGCGACCCAGGCCGCTGCCCGCCGGGGACCGGAGCCCGAGCACACCGACGGACCGACGGACCCGTCCGGGTCTGGGCCCGGCCGTACCGACATCACCCGCGAGACAAGGAGCAGTCGATGACCAGCACGCGAGCCCCGATCACCGCCTGGGACGAGATCACCCTCGATCTGCCCTCGGGCCCCCTGGAACTGGTCGTCGCCACCGACGGCGAGGGCCTGTGCGGCGTGCGTTTCGGCCCGGCCGCCGACCAGGCCGACTGGCTGGGCGCCACCCCCCGCGATCCGAGCCACCCGGTGCTCGTGGCGGCGGCCGCCGAGCTGAAGTCGTACGCGGCCGGGGACAAGAACACCTTCGACGTGCCGGTCAGCCTCTACGGGACCGACTTCCAGAAGGACGTCTGGCGGTCGCTACTCGCCATCCCGTACGGGACGACGACGACCTACGGGACCATCGCCGAGCGCATCGGCCGACCCACCTACTCGCGGGCCGTGGGCGCCGCCGTCGGGGCCAACCCGGTCGGCATCATCGTGCCCTGCCACCGGGTCATCGGGGTCAACGGGTCGCTCACCGGATTCGCCGGCGGCCTGGACCGCAAGACGGCGCTATTGGCGCTGGAGGGCATCACCGCCCTGTAGCCAGCGGGACCATGTGTGATCGCCCCCAGACTGACCGCCGGCGACGGATGAGCGTCAGTGGCCGGTTTCGAACCGGCGCCGGCGGTCGGCCCGGCGCACCGCCTGGTCGACCAGGCGGTCGATCAGGTCGGCGTAGGGAATGCCCGTCGCCGCCCACATCATCGGGTACATCGAGATCGGGGTGAACCCCGGGATGGTGTTCACCTCGTTGATCAGCAGGCCCCGCGACTCGGAATAGAAGAAATCGGCCCGGGCCATCGAGTCCACCCGCAGGGCCTGGCAGGCGGCGATGGCCAGCCGGCTCATCTCCTCGGCCACGCCGGCGGGCAGGACGGCCGGGATCTCCAGGGCGGCGGTGCCTTCGAGGTACTTGTCCTCGAAGTCGTAGAAGTCATGACTGGGCTTGATCTCGCCCGGCACCGAGGTGCGCAGGTCGGGCCAGCCCAGCACGCCCATCTCCAGCTCCCGGGCGTCGCTCACCGCCTCTTCGATCACCACGGCGGTGTCGTAGCGGACGGCCTGGACGAGGGCGGCGTCCAGGCCACCCGGATCCTTCACCTTGGTGATGCCTATCGACGAGCCCATGTTGGCCGGCTTGACGAAAACCGGCCAGCCCAGCTCGGACTCGACTTCGCCGGGCAGGGTGGCCGAGAACTGGGTTTCCGAGCGGTACAGGTAACGGGCCTGCGGCAACCCGGCGGCCGTGAGGAGCGCCTTGGCCAGTCCTTTGTCCATCGCCGTCGCCGAACCGGCGACTCCGGGACCGCAGTAGGGGAGACCGGCCAGCTCGAGCAACCCCTGCAGGGTGCCGTCCTCGCCCATCGGCCCGTGCACGAGGGGTAGCACCACGACCGACGGCTCGGCCGTGACCGCCTCCAGACTGGCCGCTGACGCCGGCCGATCGCGCAGCACGTCGTCGGGGGAGGGGAGGGCCTTGGTCGCCGCCGCGCCGGCCGCGGCCAAGGCCGGCGCAGTGGTGTCGACCCACGCCCCGTCGGTCGTTATGCCGATCATCTGCAGGTCGTAGCGCGACCGGTCGAGGGCGCCGACCACGTTGAACGCCGAGATGCACGAGACGTCGTGTTCGGCCGAGCGGCCCCCGTAGAGAACGACCAGACGGACGGGCGCAGCGGGAGAAGCCATGTGAATTCCAGGCTACTTGGACCCTGTCAAGATCAGAGGACAATGCAGTGGACCGCGGAACAGATCGCCGACGCCACCGGGGCACGGATCGTCGATCCGCGACCTGGCGCACCGATCGGCGGGGTGTCGATCGACACCCGTACCATCCGACCGGGTGACCTGTTCGTCGCCCTGCGAGCCGAACGGGACGGCCACGAGTTCGCCGCTGCTGCGGTCGCCGCCGGGGCCGGCGCCCTGCTTGTCGAACGGTCGGGCCTGGGTACGGGTCGGCCGGAGATCGTGGTGGCCGACACCCAGGCCGCCCTGCTGGCGCTGGGCCGAGCGGCCCGGGCCCGCCTGGACATCCCCGTCGCCGGCATCACCGGGTCGGTGGGCAAGACCTCGACCAAGGACATGGCCGCCGCCGCCCTGGCCGCGGCCCGGCGGACCGTGGCCAGCGCCAAGTCCTTCAACAACGAGCTGGGTCTGCCCCTCACCCTCGCCAACGCCCCGGCCGACGCCGAAGTGGTGGTGCTCGAGATGGGCGCCCGGGGACCGGGTCACATCAGCCTGCTGTGCGGCATCGGCCGCCCGCAGATAGGGGTGGTCACCGCCGTGGCCGCCGCCCATACGGAGATGTTCGGCGACCTGGACGGGGTGGCCCGGGCCAAGGGGGAGCTGATCGAGTGGCTCCCCGCCGACGGCACCGCCGTGTTGAACCACGACGACCCCCGCACGTTGGCGATGCGTACCCGGAGCGCGGCCCCGGTGCTGACCTACTCCACCCAGGGCCACGGTGATGTCAACGCTCATGACATAAGTCTCGATCAGGACCTGCGGCCCCGGTTCCGGCTGCACTCACCGTGGGGTCAGGTGGACGTCGAACTCGAGGCAAGGGGTCGCCACCAGGTGGGGAATGCGTTGGCCGCGCTGGCGGTGGCCGCCTCGGTGGGCGTACCGATAGAGCAGGCGGCCGCCGCTCTAACCACCGTCGTCCTGTCGCCCATGCGCATGGAGATACGCCGGGCCAAAGCCGGTGGAACGGTCATCAACGATGCCTACAACGCCAATCCGGCATCCATGGCCGCCGCTCTGCAGTCACTCGCGGCCATCGACGCCGACCGGCGGATCGCCGTGCTCGGCCCGATGGCCGAACTGGGCGTCGACTCGGCCGCCGAACACCGGGCCATGGCCCACCTGGCCGCCGAGTTGGGCATCGAGATCATCGCGGTGGGCACGGATGCCTACGGCCCGGCGCCGGCGGCCGACCCAGTGGAGGAGATCGGGGTGCTCGACCGCCGGACGGCCGTGCTGGTGAAGGCCAGCCGGGTGGCCGCCCTCGAGGAGGTGGCCGCCCGGCTGGTCGACAGCAATAGTTAGGCGGAGTAGTCCGACGCCGGTCGGGCCAGGGCGGTCGGGTTGAACGCCAGCGGGGTGCCGGAGGCGTACATGTTCGACTGGGTGCCCTGGATACCCGGGTACTGCCCGAGGACGTAGTACAGGATGGCCGCGTGCTGCATCTCCACCGGGTGGATGGTGGCGGCCACCGCCACCGAGGATGAGGCGGACAGGGCCGGGATGGCGGCCTGGTAGGTCTGGGCCGCGATGTTCTCGATGAGCAGCGCCAGCGATGCCAGTTCCCCGGCGTTGGTGACCTTGGCGAACAGGCTGTTGACCGTCGGCGTCAGCTTCGGATCGGTCGCCGTCACCGGCTGCTTGCCGGCTGCGGTGAGGGCGGCGTTCCAGGCCTGGGCGTGGTCCATGTGCTGGGCCTTGGCCGTCGTCGCGAACGTGGCCACGGCCGGCGGCACCTTGCCCAGCTTGCCCTGGGTCGCCGCCTGCAGGCCGGCGCTGTAGGCGTACACGCCCAGGTTCTCCAGGCTGGCCGCGGTGGCGGCCACGGCCAGATCACCCGACAGCGCGCCACCGGAGCCGGTCGACCCCGAGGTGGCCGGGGTCATAGTGGTCGGCGGAGTGGACGACTTGGACGACGAGCCACAGGCGGCGACCAGCAGGCCGCTGGCACCCAAGCCGGCCGAGCCGAGCAGAAAGGTGCGGCGACTGCTGGCCCGGCGCTCTCCTTTGTCCGTGTCTCGGAAGGACTCGATCCAGTCCGTCACCGCCGCCTTCATGGCCGGCAGGGCCTGGTCGCGGTGCATCTCGTCCATGTTCTTGGTCATGGCGAGGAGCTCGGATTCGGAGATGTGGTCGGTGCGGGGTTTCTGGGAACGGGCTCGGATCATCAGGAAACGGCTCCTTCGGCGGCCGGGCTGGCGCTGGTGGTGGGGTAGAAGGCGTTGGGGAAGCCGACCGATCCGGCGGCGGCCGGCAGGCTGGCGACGACGGTCGGGCTGAGGGCGATCAGCTGCGGGGCCCCTGCACTCAACAGCGCAGCTACCGCGTTCAACACGGCGACGTGCTGGGCCTCGACCCCCATGATGGACGCGGTGACCTTCTTGGCGTTGCTGTCCGAGTACTTCGAGCAGAACGACACGTAGGTCTCGGCGGCCACGTTCTCGAGGGTCATGGCCAGCTTCACGACCGACATGGCGCCGGCCGATGCACTCTCGCCGGTGATCTGCGAGACCGCCTGGTTGACCACCGGCACGTACTTGGGGTCGGGCTTGTTCTGGGCCTGGCCACCGAGAGCGGTTGCCGCGGCGTTGAAGGCGTCGTTGTGCTGATCGTGCTGCGCCATCGTGGTCTGGGCAAACGCCTTGACGACCGGGTTGGCCGAGGCGCCGCCGATGTAGGGCAGGGTGAGGGCCGTCTTGTAGGTGCTGACGGCCAGATTCTCGATGGATGCCGCCGTCTGCAGCATCTGCACGTCGGGCGAGTTGGCGGCGAACGCCGGGCTGGCCACGAGGGACATGAGGGCGGTACCGAAGGCGGTCGCCGCAGCGGCGCCCCCGATCACGAGGCCTTTGTTGATTCCTTGCTTGGTCGCTTCGGCCGTGCGGGCCGACTCTTCGGGGTCGATGTCGCCGTGGGCCCGTCGTTCCTGGCCCAACTCCACCAGCTCGTCGAGGGACGCCCTGGTCGAGCGCATGGCATCGACGTGGAGGTCCTGGGACTCTTCGACGAGGTCGCCGAGAGCGCGTTCGTCTAAGGCCATGTTCGTGGTGTGCTCCTTATTTGGGTTGTATTGGGGGAAGATTCAGCTGACCGCGAGGGTGCCGGTCATGTACTGGTGGATGTTGCAGATGTAGCCGTAGCTGCCGGCCTTGGTCGGCGCCGTGAACGTCTTGGTGGCGCCCCCCGAGATGTTGCCGGTGTCGAAGGCGCCACCGTTGCCGGTCACGGTGTGGGTCGCCCCGTCCTCGTTGTGAACAGTGACCGTGGCGCCGGGGGCCACGGTGATCTTCTGCGGCGAGAAGGCGAAGTTCTTGATCACGATGGTGTTGCCGCCGGCCGACCCGGTTGGTCCGGATGAGGACTTGGTGCTGCTGCTGCCGCACGCGGCCAGAAGGACGACAACCGCCAGGAGGATGGGTATCAGTCGGCTCGGCTTGGGCATCGTGGGGTCTACGGAGCCCTGATCGGAGCCGGATGAACATCCGTCCGAGGAAGTTGTTACGGACAAAGGAGCGACCATGCTCCGCCTCCCATTCCTCCCACCGTCGCGCCGGACGCTTCGCCGGATCCTGGGCGCGCTCTGGCTGATCGACGCAATTCTGCAGGCCCAGCCTGCATTCTTCGGCGCGGACTGGTGGCGCTCCGACCTGGCCGGGTCGTCCATGGGCGAACCGGCGGCGATCCGGCACTCGATTCTGTGGGCGGTCGGGATCATCGCCGCCCACCCGGCGCTCTGGAACAGCGTCTTCGTGGCCGTCCAGGCTCTGCTCGGCCTGGCCCTGCTCACCGGGCGTGGTGACCGGTTGGCCATCGTCGCGTCGCTCCCTTGGGCCCTCGGTGTCTGGTCGGTGGGGGAGGGATTCGGGATGTTGCCGACCGGGTTCGCCATGGCTGCGTTCGGCGCCCCCGGGCCGGTGCTTCTCTACCCGCTGATCGGCCTTCTGTCCTGGCCGCGCGGCGATCGGCGGGGGATCAGTCCGGTGTTGGGCGGCGCGGCATGGATCGGGCTGTGGGCTGCGCCATCGGTGCTGCAGCTGCCCCTTGTCTTCCCGGTCCGTCAGGTGTTGACGGCCAACCTGCATGAAATGTCAGATGGACTGCCAGGATGGGAGGGGGCGGTCGCCGGTTGGACCTCGTCGGTGGTTCTGGCCCACCCGGCGGTGTCCAGCGCGGCACTGGCTGCGGTGCAGGTGGCCATCGGGTTGGCCGTCTGTGCCCGGCGCGGCCGCCGAGCCGCAATCGTGGCCGGCGTGGCCGTGTCGGGCATCTACTGGGTCTGCTTCCAGGGCCTGGGCGGCATTCTGGGTGGCGGCGTGGTGGCCAGCGGGGCGACCGACCCCGGCGCCGCCCCGCTGATGGTGCTCCTGGCGCTGGCGCTCTGGCCGTACCCGGACCGGGTCGTTCCGGGACTGCCTGCGTCGGGCCGGTCGGGTTCTGGTCGGCCGGTCCCGGTTCAGCTGGTGTCGGGCGGGCGGCTGGTTGCGCTCTAGCGCGGCAGGTCGCGCAGCTCCCGGTAGCGGATCAGATGAACATTCGGCCGGCCGCTCAGGACGCGCAGCGAGTCCGAGGTCATGGCCAGGTCGTGGTCGGCCACCCGGGCCGCCCAGTCGGGGATCACGGCTCGCAGTTCGGCCGTGTCCAGCGCCGGGCGCAGCACGACCTCGGTCACTCCCGGTTGGAGACCGGAGAGGAGTTGGTCTAGGGCGGCGGCCGTGGAGCGCCCGCCCGGGACCCGGATGAGATGGTCGGGCGACAGGACGTTCTCCTCCGCCGCCAGCTTGCGGAACGGGAATCCGAGGCGGGCCTCGTCCGTGGAGTCGGGTAGCCGCAACGGCAGGCCGAAGTCGACCGCCATCTCGAGGGCCACGTCGAAGAACTCCGGTCGCGACTCCAACGCCCCCAGGTGGCAGCTGAGGTGGGTCACGTCGAAGCCCCAGTAGATCGCCCGCTCGATCTGGGCCCGGCACTCCCGGCGGACCTCGTCGGTGTCGGCGTGGTCCCACAGGTCCTCGACGGTGCGGGGGAAGCCACCGTCGCCGTCCAGGAGCGATGGGCAGTAGGTGATGGGTCCCCACCGCAGCAGATCGAGCTCGGCGTTGAGGGTCAGGTGGACGCCGACGTCCTCGCCCCGGTAGCGGGCGGCCGCCTCCCGGGCCCACGGCCCGGGCACGACCAGACCGGCTACCCGTCCCATCCCCTCCCGGATGGCGCTGTAGACACCGGCGTTGGTCGCGTGGCACACACCCAGTCCGTCACAGGTGACGATGATCAGGCAGGCGTCCGGCGCATAGCCGAGGGCCTCGGCCAGTGAGGTCAACTCGGCCGGCCGGTCAGCGCTCGATAAGCGTGCCGGTGCCGAGACCACCACCGCAGCACATGCTGATCAGCGCCCGTCGGCCCTGGCTGCGCTCCAGTTCGTGCAGGGCCTTGGTCAAGAGCACGACGCCGGTGCCACCCAGCGGGTGTCCGAGGGCGATGGCCCCGCCGTTCGGGTTGACCGCCTCGGGATTGGCCTTGACCTCCTTCTGCCAGGCCAGGACGACGGAGGCGAACGCCTCGTTGATCTCGAACACGTCGATGTCGTCGATGGACAGCTTGGCCCGCTCGAGCAGCAGTTGGGTGGCGTCGATCGGTCCGGTCAGCATCAGCACCGGATCGACCCCGACCAGACAGGTCTGGGTCACCCGGGCCTTGGGCGTGAGTCCCAGGGCGGCGGCCTTCTCCTCCGACATGATCAGCACGGCGGCTGCGCCGTCGGAGATCTGCGACGACGAACCGGCGGTATGCACGCCGTTCTCCCGGGCCACCGGCTTCAGGTTGGCCAGGCCCTCGAGTGTTGTGTCGCGCATCCCCTCGTCACGGCTGATGGTGCGGCTCTCGCCGGTCGGCTTGCCCTCCTCGTCGAGCACCGGCGCCTCGATGGCGGTGATCTGGGTATCGAAGCGGTGCTCGTCCCACGCCCGGGCCGCCTTCTGCTGGCTGGCCAGGCCGAAGGCGTCGGTGTCCTGGCGGCTGATGCCCCACTTGTCGGCGATGCGCTCGGCTCCTTCGAACTGGGACGTCATCTCGTATCGGGGGAAGTACGACTTGGGGATCGGGACGCCGAAGCCGAGCTTCTTCGATCCGGCGGTGCCGATCGGAATGCGGCTCATGGACTCGACGCCGCAGGCGATGGCCACGTCGACGGTCCCGGACGCGACCAGCGCGGTGGCCAGGTTGGCCGCCTGCTGGCTGGAGCCGCACTGCGCGTCGACGGTCGTGTTGGCCGTCGTGAGCGGGAGGCCGGCGGACAGCCAGGCGGTACGCCCGATGTTGAAACTCTGTTCGCCGATCTGGGACACGCAGCCGGACACGACCTGACCGACCTGGGCCGGGTCGATACCGGTGCGCCCGATCAGCGCGGTCAGGGCGCCGCCGAGCAGTTCTGCCGGATGGACCGTCGACAGGCCACCGTTCCGGCGGCCGACGGGGGTGCGGACGGCATCAATAATTACGACTTCGGGCATAAACAGATGGTACCGCCCGGGTTAACTGTCACACCCTTGCGGAAGAATAATCACATGGCCGAACAGCTCGAACTGCTCCAGACGCAGGACTCGGATTTCCGGCTGGATGCCCACACCCGTGAGGTGGGCCGGCGCGGCGTGGCCGAGGCTCGACGGGTGCTGGCCGAGGTCGTCCAAGCTGCCCGCCAGCGCGAAGCGGAGGCGCACGCCGCGTAGCCCGTTAGCATCCGCGGGATGGGTTACGGCATGACCATCCCGTTCGACGGCATCCCTCTGGCCGACCACCGGTCCTGGCTCGAGGAGCTGGTGGATCTGGGCTACACCGACGTGTGGTCCTCGGAAGCAGACGGCACCGACGCGTTCACCCCGCTGGCGCTGGCCGCCGCTTGGACGCCGACGTTGCGGCTCGGCACCGCCATCGTCCCCACCTTCACCCGCGGCCCGGCCCTGGTCGCCCAGAGCGCAGCCGCCATGGCCGAGGCCGCGCCGGGACGTTTCGCCCTGGGCGTCGGCACCTCCTCGGACGTGATCGTGTCCCGCTGGAACGGCATCCCGTTCGAGGAACCGTACAAGCGGACCCGGGACATGGTGCGCTTCCTGCGGGCCGCTCTGGCCGGGGAGAAGGTCGATCAGCAGTACGACACGTTCACCGTCAAGGGCTTCAAGCTGGCCCGCCCGCCGGCGGTGGCCCCGCCCGTCCTGGTGGCCGCCCTCCGGCCCGGGATGCTGCGGCTGGCCGGCCGGGAGGGCGACGGCGCCATCATCAACTGGCTGGGCGCCGGCGACGTGGCCAAGGTGGTCCGGGAAGTGGGTCCGGGCAAGGAGGTCGTCGCCCGCATCTTCGCCTTCCCGACCGAGGACCGCGACGCCGTCCGCCTGGTCGGGCGGCGCATGGTCGCCGCCTACCTCAACGTGCCTGTCTACGCCGCCTTCCACGAATGGCTGGGGCGGGGCTCGATCCTGGCCGACATGTGGGCCCTGTGGAAGGCCGGCGACCGCAAGGCCGCCCTCGAGGCCATACCCGACCAGGTCGTCGACGACCTGGTCCTCTCCGGCTCGCCGGCCCAGGTGAAGGAGAAGGTCCAGGCCTACGTCGACGCCGGCGTCACCACCCCGGCGCTGATGATCGTGCCGTTCGGGCTCGATCTGAAGCAGATGGTGCGCGAGCTGGCTCCGTAGCGACCTAAATCGCTGGTCGGGCCGGTGTCGGGCGGCCAAGATCGCCGGATGGGGGAGCCGGTGTCGGGGCCGTGGGAACAGATGCTCGCCGGTCGGGGCCAGGCCGGCGGCGTCATCGTCGGGGGGCCGACGCCGGGGCCGTCTGGAACCACGGAGGTCCAGGCGGCGGGCCTGGTCGTGGTCGAACGGGTCGGGTTGGCCGACCTCGACGAGGTCAGGTCGGTTCGGTTCCGGGCACTGCAGGACGCGCCCGAGGCGTTCGGGTCGACCCTCGCCCGTGAGCACGGCCTGAGCGAGGTGGATTGGCACCGGCGCCTCACCACCGGCGCCTGGTGGCTGGCCCGCCAGGACGGCCGGGTGGTCGGCCTGGTCGCCGGCATCCATCCGGAGGGCACCCAGACCCGTGAATTGGTGTCGATGTGGGTCGATCCGACCGCCCGCGGTGAGGGAGTCGCCGACCTTCTGGTCGGCGTCGTCTTTGATTGGGCCCGAGCGGAGGGCGCCGAGGCCGTCACCCTCTGGGTGGTCGACGGCAACCGGCCGGCGGAACGGCTCTATCAACGGGTCGGCTTCGTCCCCACCGGAATCCGGGTCGACCGACCCGGCGACCCGCCCCGGATAGAGAATCAGATGATGGTCCGGTTGGCGTCCGGTGGCCAGAAAGTCACCTAAAGCCATCAAGGGTGTGCAAAGTTGCTGACTATATCAGCAACTTTGCACACATCTCCTGATCACTGAGGTTGGGCCGGTAGCGCCGGGTCGCCGGCGCCCGGTCGGGGCCGGCTGGGCTGCTCCGGCGCTGGCCGGGACCGCCCGACCGACCCGGCGCCCGCCCGCCCGCCGGCGGACCCGGCGCTCGCCTGCCGGCCGACCCGGCGCTCGCCCGCCCGCCGGCGGACCCGGCGCTCTCCCGCCCGCCGGCCGACCCGGCGCTCGCCCGCCGGCCGACCCGGCGCTCGCCCGCCCGCCGGACGCCGGCTCAGAGCAGCTTCAGCTGTTCGTTGCGGGAGGCCCGGTCGGCGAGAGGCTCCCAGCTGGGGCCGCCCCGGGGCCCGGCACAGCCGACCTCCAGCCGGTCGACGGGCAGGCTGCGCTGTCCGCCCCGGCCGTCGGTGACGCCGATGCTGCCGTCGCGCTCCCGGCGGGTGACCCGCCCGGTGCGCCACCGACCACCCTGGCCCGATCGCCACCGGACGGTCTCGCCGAGCTCGAGACCGAGGATGGTCAGACCGTCGTCCGCCGGATTCAACGCATCCCGGGCTAGTTGGACAGTGAGGTGTGCTTGAACTCGTTGAGCTCGGGCCAACCGACGATCATGTCGACGATCCGCTCGACCGTGCGCCGGGCGGCGGCCCCGTCTTCCGGCCGGCGCATGAGCCGGACGAACACGGAGCGGCCGTCGGCCACGAACGTCGGCACTCCGAAGATCTGGTGCTCATCGATGGCCCAGGTGTGCTCGTCCCGTAGGGCCTCGAGCGGGCGCCCGCTGTCCACTTCGGCCAGGACGCCGGCCCCGTCGACGCCGACCCGGTCCAGGACCTTGCCGATGATCGACCGGTCACGCAGGTCGAGGGCCTCCTGGTGGCGGGCCTCGAACAGGGCCCGGTGGACAGCTTGGAACTGCTCGGGTTGCCCGTCGCGCACGGCTATGCCGGCCAGGTTGGCGGTCACGCCCGGATAGCGGTCGGGCGCCTCCCATACCGGCGCGCCGCCTTCCTCCACGTGGGTCTGATCGAGCGAGAACGCCTTGAACGACACGTCCCAGTCGGCGCCATCGGCCAGGCCGGTGAGGATGTGGTCGTGGCCGATGCGGGCGAACGGGCAGCGGTAGTCCCAGGTGACGGCGAACGACGGGCGAGACGAGGTCATGCCCATAGCAACGCCATCGGCGAAACCGTCATTCCGGCGCCGGGGCCGATTCCAACGGCACCAGCTTGCGCACCAGTTCGCCCAGCACGATGCCGGTGACGACCCCGCCGATAACGTCCGAGCCATGGTGGATGCGCACGTGCACCCGGCTGGCCGCCACCACCACGGCGAGGGCGTAGTAGAGCGGCCAGATCGGGTCGTCCTCGCGCAGCAGGGCGGCGCCGAAGAAGGCGGCGGTGGCGTGCCCGCTCGGGAAACTGCTGGTACGGGGGGTGCGCAGGTGCAACGGCCGGGTGCCCTCGAAAACGGGGCGGTGGCGGCGGAACATCATCTTGACCGGCCCGTTCACCACGATCGACTCGGCGCCCAGTCCGATGGCGACGCGCAGGAACTGGCGTTGCCAGGCCTGGCCGGTCTGGCGCCGGCGGAGGGCCTGGACGCCGGCCAGAGCGAGCCACACCACGCCGTGGTCGCCGACGGCGCTGGCGCTGTACATGACCAGGTCGGTGACCCGGCTGTGGCGGACGTGTTCCTCGAACCAGATGTCGACGGCGTCGTCGAAGGGCTCGAAGGCGGTCGGAATGGGGATGGTGGGTAGCTTCATGGCGGGGGAAGGGAGAGCGCGGTCGGTCAGCCAGCCAGGCTGACCGTGCTCGCCGGCAGCGGCACGACGGGCGTGGGACCGGGTAGGCGGCTCAAGTCGCCGCCCACCGCCGGGCACAGCTCATGGTAAGCACAGTAATCGCAGAGCCGGCCGGGCTTGGGCCGGAAGTCCTCCCGCTGGCAGGCATGCTCCACCGCCGACCAGATGGCGGAGGTCTGCTGCTGCAGGCCCCGGATCGAATGATCGGACGGTTCGGTCGAGATGGCCAGCGGCTCCCGCAGGTGCAGCAGCTGGACGCGGGCCGGCCGGCGGCCCAGCACCTGTTCACACAGGAAGGCGTAGAACTGGACGCCGCCCAGCCGGGACTGCTCGAAGTTGGCACTCGGCGCCCGCCCCGTCTTGTAGTCGGTCACCACCAACTCGCCGTCGGCGTCGAGTTCGAGGCGGTCGATGATCCCCGACAGCTTCAGCGAGCCCAGCTGCACCGACATGCGTAGCTCGGTGCCGAGCACGTGGACCTGGCGGGGATCCTCCAAGCGGAAGTAGTTCTCCACCAGCACGGCGGCATCGGCCACGAACTCGTCCCGCTCGCCGTCGGCCCAGGGCAGATCGGCGTACTCGTCGTCGTCGAGCACTTCGGGCACGGCCCGCTCGAGCTTGGCCAGAGCGGCGGCCAGCGTCCGGTCGGCCGGCTCCTCCTCCCACATGAGCAGCTCGAGGGCGCGGTGCACGAGCGTGCCCTTGGCTGCGTACGGTGACGGCGGCTCAGGCAGCCGGTCGATGACCGAGAGACGGAAGGCCAGGGCGCAGTCCTTGAAAGAGGCGACTTTCGACGGCGACAGCGAGCTCGGAAGGGGCAGAGCCATGCGCCCTTCAGGCTAGCTAGGGGATGTGACGGCGATGGTGGACTCAGCCCCCGGCGGATGACCGCCGGCCAGGGCCGTGGCCATGACCCGGCCTACCTCGTAGGGCGCTGTCATCGGGCCGAAATGGTCCAGAGCCGGGAACTCCCGGTATCCGCCACGTGGCAGCTGCCGGGCGACCGCCGGGGCGATGCGCCCGACCGGGTCCATGCCGGAACCGCCGGCCAGCACGGTGACCGGGCAGCGCACCTGGTCGAGTCGGTTCCAGACGCCGTTTCCGGCGGCGCCGTCGAAGACGGCTCCTTCATCCTCCCGGACGCAGGCCAGCGTCACCGTGCCGTCCGGCGCGTCGACCAGGCCGTACTCGACGTAGTTCTCCAGGGCCTCGGGGTCGAACTGGTTGAGCGGCGGTTTCGACCCGTAGTTGGCCAGAGCGGCGGCCCGGGACTCGAACGAGGGTCGGCGCTTCCGCGCCAGCACGGCCAGCGGAGGTGGGGCCTGGCCTTCCTCCAAAGGGAGTCCGGTGTCGGGGAACACCACCGGTTCGTAGGCGCAGATGGCGGCGAAGGTCCCGGGTCGGTCGGCCTCGACCATGAGCGCAACGGCACCGCCCATCGAGTGGCCGCCGGCGCGCCACGGCTGGCCCGGTGTGGCCAGCTCGTCGAGCACGAACCGGAGGTCGGCCGCGAAACGGGACCACGGGTACTGCCCGTCCGGCGCCTTGCCGGACGCCCCGTGACCGCGCTGGTCGAGGGCCCACACCGAGAACTCCGGGGTCAAGGTGGACGCCAGTGGGAGCCAGCAATGGGCGTGGAAGCCGGTGGCGTGGGTCAGCATCACCGGCGGTCCGTCGCCGCCCAGGTGGTAGGCCACCAGCTCGGTCCCGTCGTCCGCCGTCAATCGAACCGTCTGTCCACCCACGACGGGCGACCGTAGACGATCGGGCTCGACGGCCACCTCCCGCCGCCGGCGCCGTCCGGCTCGACGGCTACCTCCCGCCGCCGGCGCCGTCCGGCTCGACGGCCACGCCACCTCCCGCCGCCGGCGCCGCCCGGCTCGACGGCGCTCCCCGCTCATGGCGACGCGACCTGGCCCCGAACCAACGGGCCGGCGCAATCAGCCCAATGGCGCCGCTACCTTCGTGGCGGTGACCGACGCCGAGGCCGTGCTGGCCGCCAACCGCCGCTACTACGAGGCGTTCGAGGCGCGGGACATGGAGGCCATGTCCGACGTGTGGGAGCGGTCCGACCAGGCCGTGTGCACCCATCCGGGGTGGGCCCGGTTGGAGGGGTGGGGACCGGTGGCCGCCTCCTTTTTCGCCCTGTTCCAGAACGGGGCCCAGTTGCAGTTCGTCCTCACCCGGGAGCAGGTCAACGTGGTTGGCGACGCGGCCTGGGTGTCCCTCGACGAGAACCTGCTGGGCGACCAGGGCGGGGTGACCGTCTCCACCATCAACCTGTTCGTGCGCAAGGCGACGGGGTGGCGCATGGTCGGCCACCACGGCTCAGTCGTGCAGGTCAGCCCCGATGTCGGCCCGGAACAATCGAGCTAGATCCAGGGCGTTGTCAACCGCATCGGAGCCCCAGCAGTTGTCCATGAGCACATGGACCTCGGCCGACGATGCGGCCAGTTCCCGCAGGCGCGGTACCCATTCGGCCAGCTCCTCCGACCGGTACCGGTACGGGGACGTCCACCGCTGGTCATCGACCTGCCGCCGGCCGATGAACCGCACGACCGACACGTCGGCGGTGGCCGCCACCATCCCGCACCCGGCTCGCGGTCCCTGGCCGGGACCGTCGACGCAGACGTAGGCCAGGCCGTGTTCCTCCAGCCACTCCAACTGGGACTCATGCCCACCGTCGGCGTCGCCGGCCATCCACTTCGGGCTGCGGAACTCGGTGGCGACCCGGTAGCCGGCCAGCCGGCGTCCGGCCAGAGCCAACTCGGCCCACGCCTCCGGGCGGGGACTGATCCAACCGGGGTACTGCAGGATCAACGCTCCCAGCCGGCCGGCCCCACGCAACGGCTCCAGGGCGTGGAGGAAGCGGCTCCAGCACTCCTCCAGCACATCGGCCGGCAGATGGGACGAGTACAGGCGGCGCGAGTCGTGGTGCCGCGGCGGTACCGCCCCCTGAAGGTCGGGCCACAACGAGTCGGGCATGGTCGGCGCGCCGGTCAGCAGCGACCACACCCGTATGTCAAAGGTGAAGCCCTCAGGTGTGCGGTCCACCCATTGAGCGGCCAGGTCGGAGGTGGGCGGGAAACGGAAGGTGGTCGCCACCTCCGTCACCGGGAACCGGGACGCGTAGTAACCCAGGCGCTCCCGGGCGGTCATCGACTTCCGGGGATAGAAGGAGCCGGCTGCGACCAGGCCCCGATCGGCCCAGGACGTGGTACCGAAGAGAACGCGCCTCCCGTCGACGGCAACGGACGCGCCGGCTTCCTCCTCCACGTGGAACACGCCCACCAGGGTAGGGCTCCCCTGTGACGACGTCCGCGCATGCCGAACACTGGGGAGTGTCCACCGGCTACCACGACTACGCCGGAAACTGGCGGGAGGCCGAACCGGAGACGGTCGCCGCCATCCTCGCCGCCATGGGGGCGGGTGAGCACGGCCCGCCCGGGCCCCTCGCCGTCACGGTGCGGACCGACCACCCGCTTCCCGACATCGGGTCCGGTCAGGTGGTGACAGAAGACGGGGGCCGGTTAGCGGTGGCCGGACCGCTTCCTACCGATCTCCCGACCGGCTACCACACCTTCGAGCCCGACGACCGCCCGCCTCATCCGTTGATCGTCAGCCCGGGACGG
This sequence comes from Acidimicrobiales bacterium, assembly GCA_035551615.1. Classification (GTDB taxonomy): domain Bacteria; phylum Actinomycetota; class Acidimicrobiia; order Acidimicrobiales; family Palsa-688; genus JAKCDU01. The sequence goes on along the minus strand of DASZNC010000113.1, from coordinate 14,770 downwards.
GTGCCGGTCCCCTCCGGGCGGCAGTGGGGTTTCGCCAGCCAGCTCTACGCCACCCGCTCCGGGCACAGCTGGGGGATGGGGGACCTGGCCGACCTGGCCGAGTTGGGTCGGTGGGCGAGGGGCCTCGGTGCCGGCTTCACTCTCGTCAACCCGCTCCATGCGTCTACGCCTGCCGAACACCAGCAACCCAGCCCGTACTACCCGGGCAGCCGCTGCTTCCTCAACCCCCTCTACATCGCCGTTGAGCAGGCCCCGGGTGCCGGTGGCGATGGCCTTGCCGATGCGGCCGCCGCCGGCCGGGCGCTGAACGGAACCGCCCGCATTGACCGCGACCAGGTGTGGGCGGTCAAGCGGCCGGCCCTGGAGGCGGCGTTCGCCCGTAGCCGCGACGACGCCGGCCTGGCCCGATTCCGAACCGAACACGGCTCCCAGCTGCAGCGGTTCGCCACCTACTGCGCGGTCGCCGAGGTGCACGGACCGGTCTGGCGGGAATGGCCGGAGGGGGCTGAGGCGGCCGCGCACCCCGACCGCGTGCGGTTCCACGAGTGGCTCCAATGGGTGTCCGAGACCCAGCTGGCGTCGGCCGACGCCGAGCTGGGCCTGGTGATAGATCTGGCCGTAGGGGTCGACCCGACCGGGCCCGATTCTTGGATCTGGCGTGACACCTTCGCCGAGGGCATGTCGGTCGGCGCCCCACCCGACGAGTTCAACACGCGGGGCCAGGACTGGGGCCTGCCCCCGTTCGACCCGTGGCGGTTGCGCGCCGGCGGATACGAACCGTGGATCGCCGCCCTGCGCTCCGGGATGACCCACGGTGCCGGCTTGCGGGTGGACCATGTCATGGGCCTGTTCCGGCTGTTCTGGATCCCGGCCGACGTCGGTGCCGGCGCCGGCACCTACGTGCGCTACCCCCATCACGACCTGCTGAACATCCTGGCGCTGGAAGCGGAGCGAGCCGGTGCCTACGTGGTGGGCGAGGACCTGGGAACCGTCGAGGACGAGGTGCGCTGGGACCTGGCCGAGCGGCACGTCCTCTCGTACCGGCTGTGGTGGTTCGAGGACCATCCACCCTCGGAGTGGCCGGAGGCGGCCATGGCTGCGATCACCACCCACGACCTGCCGACCGTCGCCGGCGTGGTGACCGGGTCGGATGTGCAGGCCCAGCGCGACATCGGAACGGAACCGAACGAGGAGGCGTCGGCCGAACTCGTGGCCAAGGTACGGACCGTCGCCGGCGACGACGACATTGAAGCGGTGATCACCGCCGTGTACCGCGATCTGGCTGGGTCGCCCTGCACCCTTCTCGTCGCCACGCTCGACGATGTTCTGGCGGTGGAGGAGCGACCGAACATGCCGGGCACCACCGGTGCGTGGCCGAACTGGTGCATCCCGCTGCCCGTCCCGCTCGAGACCATCGAGGAGAGCCCGCTGGCGGTCCGGCTGGCCGAGCTGCTCGCCCGCACCGAAAGGACGTAGTTACGTCGGCACCAGCGGTGCCCCTTTAGACTTCGCGTCGGTAAGGGGGCCCTGACTCATGTCTGTAACCGACTCTTTCACCGACTCCGACGGCTATCGGATCGACCTGCTCGACGACGGCATGATCCACGTTTCCGGGAACGGCATGGACGAGACCCTCCACGCCGACCAGGCGTCGTCGGCCCAGCAGTGGTACGACCAGAACGCGTATGCGTTCATCCCGTTGCCGCACGCCATCGCCGCGTTTGTCGATGCGGCCCACGAGGCGGGGCAGGCCATGGCCGACGCCGCGTCGCTGGCCACCCCGTCGGTGGCCGAACCCTCTGATGTGGCCCGGTTCGCGTCGGCGGCCGGTATCGCATTCATGAAGGCCGCCGAGGCGTCGGTCCCATTCGGGATCGGGGCCCAGCTCCTCGAGCTCGGGAGTGCCATCGTCGCTCGCGCCGGCGGCGCCGGCGGCGCCGGAGGGGCGCAGGAGGGCCAGTTGAGCTCGGCGTGGGGTGGCCTCGACGACGCCATCGACTTCTACGCGCTGGCCCAGAATGCCCAGCAGGATCGGGCGATCAATGAGAGCGGCCAGGCCGTTCTCCAGTCCTTCGCCGGTCAGGCCGATCAGGTCGGCCAGGCCATCCAGGCGTTGCTCGGCGGCTAGCACATCGCCGAAAAGGCGACTCGGCGCTCCCCTCGTACCGGGAGTGCCGGGTCGGCCTAGGGTGACAGTCGATGAAACTGCCGGTGATGCCGCCCGTGGAGCCGATGCTGGCCAAGGCGGCCAAGGACTTGCCCACCGGTTCCTACCTCTACGAACCGAAGTGGGACGGGTTCCGCTGCATCGTCTTCCGGGACGGAGACGAGGTCGAGCTGGGCAGCCGGAACGGCAAGCCGCTGACCCGGTACTTCCCCGACGTGGTGGCTGCCGTGAAGGCGGAGATGCCCGAACGGTGCGTGGTGGACGGCGAGATCGTGCTCGACGGGCCGGACGGACTGGACTTCGACCGCCTGTCGCAGCGGATCCATCCGGCTGCGTCCCGGGTCGAGATGCTGTCCCGGGAGACGCCGGCCCGCTTCGTCGCCTTCGACGTCCTGGCCCTCGGTGATCGGGACCTTCGCGATGTGGCCTTCTCGGAGCGACGGCACGAGTTGGAGACGGCGCTCGGTTCGGCCCGGCCGCCCATCCATCTGACCCCGATCACCTCCGATCCGGCCACTGCCCGGGACTGGTTCGAACGCTTCGAGGGCGCCGGCCTCGACGGCGTGGTGGCCAAGGGCACCGACATCGGGTACCGGCCCGATCAACGGATCATGATCAAGGTCAAGCACGAGCGCACCGGAGACTTCGTCGTCGGCGGGTTCCGCTGGTACAAGACCGACCAGTCGGTCGTCGGGTCGCTCATGCTGGGCCTCTACGACGGCGACGACCTCAACCACGTCGGCGTCATCGGATCCTTCCCGGCCGATCGCCGGCGGCAGCTGGTCGAGGAGCTGGCCCCGTACCGTGACCCGGACGAGCATCCGTGGGGCCAGTGGTCGGAGTTCATGGCCGCCGACGGCGGCAAGACGCCCGGCGTGGGCAGCCGCTGGAACGCCAAGAAGGACCTGAGCTTCGAACTGCTCCGCCCGGACCTGGTCGTCGAAGCCGCATTCGAGCACCTGCAGGGGCGCCGGTTACGCCACACCGCCCGGTTCCGGCGCTGGCGGCCCGAGCGTGACGCCCGCAGCTGTACCTACGACCAGCTGGACGTGGCCGTGCCGGCTCTGCTGTCCGATGTCTTCGGCGCCCGCGATAGTCGCTAGTTTCAGCGGACGATGGTGAGCGTCGGAACCAGCAGCGGACGAGTGCAGAGCGCGGTGCTCATCCCCGTGCCGGCCGCCGACTCGGTGGTCGGTGAATGGCGTTTCGAACACGACCCCGTGGCCGCTGCCGGTGTGCCTGCCCACGTGACCCTCCTCGTGCCGTGGTTGCCGCCCGACGAGATCACCGACGACGATCTGCGGGAACTCGACGACGAGTTGTCCGAGGTCGATGCGTTCGACTTCGACCTGACGCGGGTGGACTGGTTCGGCCGGCGGGTGCTGTGGGTGGCGCCGGAACCGGCCGACCCGTTCCTGAAGCTCACCCACCGGCTGGCCGACCGCTTCCACACTCCGCCGTGGGACGACGAATTCGACGAGGTGATCCCGCACCTGACCGTCGCCCACGCCAGCGACGGCGTCGAGTTGGCGCCGATCGCCGACGACGTGGCCACCCGGCTACCGGTCCGGTGCCGCGCCGAGGAGGTATGGGTGATGGTTGGCGGTCACGGCTCCAGATGGGAGCTGCGCCACCGGGTGACCCTCTGAGGGACGGCCTGGAGACGCCGGCCGCAACCGGCCGCCCGCTTCCGGAGCGACCCGGCCGGCGAGCGGCGCACGCACGTCCTCAGCCGGCGTTGTCCTGCAGCATCTGGAACAGGAAGGCGGTCTCTTCGCTGGAGTTGGCCGGGACCAGATAGCCGTCCTCGTTGCGGATGTCGGCCAGGTGGTCGCGGACGTCCTCGACGGTGAGCTGGTTGTTGAAGTAGCCCTTCGTCATACCGACGAAGAAGCGGGCGACCCGGCCGGCGGCGACGGTGAACACCTCGCCGGTCACCGAACAGTCCTCCGAGGCCAGCCAGGCCACGACCGGCGAAACCAGGTCGGGGTCGAGCTTCTCGGCCGCCGCCCCCATCAGGTCCTCGGTCATGCGGGTACGGGCGACCGGGGCGATGGCGTTGGCCTTGATGTTGTACTTGGCCCCCTCGATGGCCAGCACCCGGGTGAGGCCGACCAGGCCCATCTTGGCCGCCCCGTAGTTGGCCTGGCCGAAGTTGCCGAGCACCCCGGACTGCGACGTGGTGTTGATGATGCGGCCGTAGCCCTGGTCGCGCATCTTCACCCAGGCCGGCTGGGTGACGTAGAAGGCGCCCTTCAGGTGGACGTCAAGGACCGGCTCGAGCAGGTCGGGCGTCAGGTTGTGAAAGCTCTTGTCCCGCAGGATCCCGGCGTTGTTCACGACGATGTCGATCTGGCCGTAGGCGTCTATCGCCGTCTGCACGATGGCGGCCCCGCCCTCGGCGGTGGACACGCTGTGGCCGTCGGAGACGGCTTCGCCGCCGGCGTCGCGGATCTCCTGGGCGACCTTGTCGGCCGGGCCCAGATCCGAGCCCTCGCCGGACACCGAACCACCCAGGTCGTTGATGACGACGCGGGCCCCGCGTGAGGCCAGCAGGAGGGCGTGCTGGCGGCCCAGGCCACCACCTGCACCGGTAACGATCGCAACTTTGCCGTCGAAGCCGATTTCACTCATGAGAGGCGACGGTAGTGGTCGATCGGGGCCTCGGGCCAACCGACGCATAGGCCCCGTCCCGGGTGAACATGCGGCGGTGCCAGCGGTGCGGAGTGGCCAGCGCGGCTCGCGGATAGTCCTCGAACATCCACCGGGCGAAGTTGCGTCGGCACCAGTCCGATGCGGCCACCAGGCCGAGAGCCCGGTCGGAACCACCGGGACGGGCCAGGACGGCCGAGAGGACGCGGGCCAACCGGTCGTCGGTGACCATGCCCCAGCGCAGGGACCGGCCGTATCGATCGGCGGCCCGGTCGGGACGGCCCGGGCCGGCCTGGACGACGGCCCGGGCGGCCGCCTCCCCGGTCTCCAGGGCCTGGGCGATGCCCTCGCCGGTCATCGGGTCGCACGCACCGGCGGCGTCGCCGGCGAACAGGACGCGCCCGTCCAGGCCATGGGCGGCGGCGTCGGCGATGCGGGCCGGTATGGGCCAGGCCCGCCAGGGCCCGGCCGGCTCGGTGCCGGGGCCCAGCACCTCGGCGATGTGGGGCCGTTCCCGCCAGTCGATGGCCTGGCCGCGCAGGGTCTGGTGGTGGCCCCGGATCACGCCGTACCCGAAGTTCACATGGCCGCCGGGCAACGGGAACGACCAGGCGTAGCCCGGGATCATGTCCGGTTCGAACCACACCCACAGCTTCCTGGCCTGCGGCCCCGTGCCGCCCAGGTACTGGCGCCCGGCCTGCCATTCACCCAGGTACCCGGGTGGGGTCAGACCCAGTCGCCGCCGGGTCGGGGACCACATCCCGTCGCAGGCGATGGCGTAGGCCGCATCGAGACGGCGGTCTCCGTCGGTCTGGACCGACACGCCGGTCGCCGTCCGCCCCACGTCGGTGACGGCCTCGCCCTCGATGACCTCGACACCGGCGTTGCGGGCCAGATCGACCAGGGCGGCATCGAGGTCGGCCCGGCGGGCGGACACGGCGAACAGTCCAGGTCCGCCGAGCGGCAGCTCGACGGCCCGGCCCGACGCGGCGACCACGACCACCCGGTCGACCGGTTCCCATGACGCCACCTGGACCGGATCCAACCCGAGGTCCTCGACCCGGCGCAGGGCAGCCGCCGTCAGCCCGTCGCCGCAGCATTTGTCACGCGGAAATGTGGCCTTGTCGACCATCGTGACCCGCCGGCCGAGGCGGCGCAGGGTGATGGCCGCCGACACGCCGGCCGGACCGGCGCCGATCACCAGCACGTCAGACATGGGACCCATCGTCCCATTTCCGGTCCCCGATCCTGTAGTCGACGGTCGCCACCCGGAAGACGGGCCCGCCTCGATACATTTCCTTTCACCGATGCGCCGCCCACCGGACGGCGTTCGATCAGGGCAAAGGAGGTCGCGTGCCCGGCGGCCTGAGCGAACTGCAGAGGTACACCTTCGACGTGCAGGGCTTTCTCCTGCTCGAGCAGGCCCTACCGGGTCGCACCGTGCGCCGGTTGCGGTCAGCCATAGAGGCGCAGCGGCTGCCGGCTCCCGACCACTCGATCGAACGGCAACGGTTCGGGCAGGGCGGTCGCATGTTCGACTGGGACCCGGCGTTCGCCGACCTGATCGACCATCCCTGGGTCGAGGCCGTGCTCGGCGACCTGATCGGCCCGCACGTCCGGCTCGACCATGCCTACGGGATCATCATGGCTCCCGGGACCGGCGGCCTGGGCCTTCACGGACCGGCGGAACCGTTCGATCCGGGCCAGTACTGGGTGTCGCGGATGGGAGTGGCACGCAGTGGGCTGCTGACCTTCTCCTGGTCGTTGACCGACAGCCGGCCGGGCGACGGCGGCTTCGGTTGCATACCCGGCAGCCACCACGCCGGGCAGCCCATGCCGGCAGGGGCCGAATCGCTCCTGGTCGAGGTCGGCCAGCCAGCCGGTTCCCTACTGGTCTTCACCGAGGCGCTGGCCCATTGCACGATCCCCTGGCGGGCCCGGGAGACCCGTCTGGCCGTGATGTTGAAGTACTCACCCGGTAACTCGGCCTGGGACCCGAATCCGGCGGCCCCGCCGGAAATCGTGGTCACCATGCCCGAGCATCGACGGCGGTACTTCCAGGCCCCGTCGATCGGCGGCCACCACCCCGTGTTCTGAGCGCCGGCATCGATCCGCCCCTGGCGGGCGCGGCCATCGGCCGGCTCGGGCGTCTGCCCGAACCCTTGATTCAGGGCCGGGCCAGGACCTCCACGTGGACGACCACGAACAGCCCGTCATCGCCGGCCGCCCACTGCCGCCAGCCATCCGCCACATCGGCCAGCTCGTCGGCGGAGGCCACGCCGTAGTCAACCGCCTGGCCGGAGAACGCCGAACCGGTGGTGCGGTCGGCCCACAGCCCACCCCACCAGGTCCGGCTCCCGGCATCGGCGAAGGTCCAGTTCGAACTGGAAACCTCGAGCCCGGTGAAGCCGGCCGCCGCCACCCACTCCGGGAGATGGCGCCCGGCGTTGGCGTCGGCGTCGTTGCGCCGGCACACCTCGGTGTAGATCTCGCGCCACCGGTCCAGCCGGGGTGCGTCCGGGGCCCACAGGAAGGCGCCGTAATCACTGTCCCGTACGGCGAGAATGCCGCCCGGCGCCAGCACCCGTCGCATCTCGGTCAGCGCCGCCACCGGGTCGGACAGGTGCTGCAACACCTGATGGGCGTGCACGACGTCGAACGATCCGTCCGCGGCGTCGAGCGCGTAGACGTCTCCGACCCGGAAGTCGACCGGCCCGGGCGACGCCGCCGATTCGATCACCGACTCGGCCCGGTCGATGCCCACCACCCGACCCGGTGCGACCAGCGTGGCCAGATCCCGGGTGATCGTCCCAGGTCCACAGCCGACGTCGAGGAGCGTCATGCCGGACCTCAGGTGGGGCAACAGGTAGGCGGCCGAGTTGGCCGCCGTGCGCCAGCGGTGGCTGCGCAGCACCGACTCCTGGTGGCCATGGGTGTAGGTGTCCGGCATGCGACCCAGGCTGCCTCGCCCCGATCCGCCGGGGCAACCAGATTCTCCCGGGCGTTACCGGGGCCCGGCCCGATGGGGTTCAGCGGCGTCGATGCCGGTACCATTTGTACGAAATGCCCCCCACTCGTTCCCCGAAGCCGGCGACCGCTCTCGGCACCGCCGCCCTGGCCCTGCTCGTAGTCGGCGCCGGTGCCGCCATCGGTATGGGCACGACCGGTTCGTCACCTCACCAGCCAACGGTCGGCGTGTCCGCCCCGACCACCACGGCCGGTTCTGCCTCGGGTGCCTCCAGCCGGCCGGCGGCGGCCCATCCCGCCACCGGGTCGACCACCACCACCACGGCGAAGGGCGGATCGTCGGCGGTACCGGTCGTCGGCTCCTCTTCGTCTGTCGCCGGCCGGTCCGGGTCGGGGGCGGGCGGCACTACGCCGACCAGTGCGGCGACCGTGGTCGGCCGTGACTCCACCACCACGATCGCCCGCCGCGCCGCCAGTACGCCGGCCGACACCACGCCGGCCGGGACCTACACCTACGCCACGACCGGTAGCTCCAAACTGTTCGGCAAGACGTACTCCTATCCGCCCAGCACGACGATCGACGTCACCCCCCAGGGCTGCGGCGTGGCCGGTAAGTGGAACTCGTCGCCGGGTAACAGCACGACCACGGTCGAATGCCCGGTCACCGGCGGGGTGCACGTGGTGTCCGAGACGTCCCAGGTGTCGGATGGCCCGTACAACCAGACGATGACCTTCACCTGTGCCCCGAACTCGTTCGTTCCCACTTCGGGGACGCCGGGCCGGACATGGAACTGGACATGCAGCTCCTCCGGTTCCAACGGGACCGAGACCACCACACAGGTCGTGACCCTGGTCGGCCCCAGGACCACGACGGTGGGCGGCACCACGGTCGATGTCGAACAGGTGACAGTGGACTCGACGTTGTCGGGGCCCGAGCAGGGGACCGTGAAGACGACGTACTGGCTGACGTCGAACGCCACTCCCGTTTATGAGGCGGGCAGCATCAACGCGTCCCAGTACGGGGTCTCCTATTCCTCGAACTACACCCTTCGGCTGGATTCGCTGACCCCGACCCACTAGTCCCACCTAGGGTCTGCAGGATGCGTACAGAGGTCTGCGACCGGCTCGGGATCGAGTTCCCGATCTTCGCCTTCAGTCATTGCCGTGACGTCGTGGCCGCAGTCAGCCGGGCCGGTGGGCTGGGCGTGCTCGGTGCCGTCGCCTACAGCCCGGAACACCTGGAAGTGGCCCTCACCTGGTTGGACGAGCACGTCGGTGACCGGCCGTACGGCGCCGACGTCATCGTTCCGGCCAAGTACGTGGGCGATGACGCCGGCGGGCTCAGGGCCGGCCAGGTGGCGGCGTTGATCCCCGACGAACACCGTGAGTTCGTGGACGACATCCTCAACCGCTACGGCGTTCCGGCCGCCCCGGAGGCCGAGGGGCGGGAATCGGCCGGTGACCGGCTGATGCCGTTCTCCAGCCAGAGCGCCCAGGAACTGCTGGAGGTGGTGTGGCGGCACCCGAAGGTCAAGTTGATAGCCAATGCCCTCGGGCCGGCGCCCGACCACCTGGTCGAGGCGGCCCACTCCCGGGGCATGATGGTCGCCGGGCTGGTGGGCAAGGTCGACCACGCCCGCCGGCAGAAGGAAGCCGGCGTGGACCTGGTCATCGCCCAGGGTTCCGAGGCCGGCGGCCACACCGGTGAGATCGGGACGATGGTGCTCGTCCCCCAGATCGTCGACGCGGTGGCGCCCCTGCCGGTGCTGGCCGCCGGCGGCATCGCCGACGGCCGTCAGGTCGCCGCCTCACTGGCGCTGGGCGCAGCCGGCGTCTGGTGCGGGTCGGTCTGGCTGACCACCGACGAGGCCGAGACCCACCCGGTGGTGAAGGAGAAGTTCCTCGCCGCCTCATCCGCCGACACCATTCGTTCCCGGTCGAAGACCGGCAAGCCGGCCCGCCAGCTGCGGTCGGCCTGGACCGAGGAGTGGGACCGGCCGGACACCCCGGATGCCCTCGGCATGCCGCTCCAGTCGGCCCTCGTCGCCGGCGCCGAGGCCCGCATCGCCCGCAGCGCGGCGAGCAACGACGGCGCCCGCCAGCTGATCAACTACTTCGTCGGCCAGGCGGTCGGGCAGATGAACGTGGCCAAGCCGGCCGCCCAGGTCGTGCTCGACATGGTCGACCAGTACATCGAGGCGGCCACCCGGATCGCCGGGACTCTCGAGGAATGACCCACCTGGTCCACGACTATGGCTACTGGGCGGTCATCATCGTCCTCACCCTGGAGTCGTTCGGTGTCCCCATCCCGGGCGAGACCATCCTGATCGCGGCCGGGACCTACGCCGGCGAGACCCACAACCTGTCGGTATGGATCATCTGGGCCCTCGGCTGCCTGGGCGTGCTCATCGGCAGCTTCGCCGGGTACTGGGTCGGGGTCAGGGGCGGCTATCCGCTGCTGCGCAAGTATGGCCGCTACATCCACATGAACGAGCCGGAGATCAAGGTCGGCCTCTACGTGTTCGACCGCTACGGGGCGATCGTCGTCAGCGCCGGCCGGTTCGTCGCCGTGCTCCGCACCTACGCGGCGTTCCTGGCCGGCACCAACCGCATGAAGTTCCCCAAGTTCGCCGTGTTCAATGTCATCGGGGCGGTGGCCTGGACCGGGGTCTGGTCCCTGCTGTCGTACTACGTCGGCAAGAGCCTGAGTTCGGCGTCGAAATCGGTCGACTACACCGTCGGCGCCATCGCCGTGGTACTGGTCGTCGCCGTGATCGTCATCGTCCGGCGCCAGGCCAAGCAGCTGGAGGCGGTGGCCGAGGCCGCCTACCCGGGGCCGCTGCCGGACTGACGGCGGGTCCGCCTGTCCGGGACCGCTGCCCGACTGATCGGCGGGTCCGCTACCGGACGGATCGCCCGACCCGGGTCGCCGTCCTAGCCGGCGCCGCGGTCGGCGGGGTCGGCAAGGGGCGGGGGCCGGTGAGGGCTGTCTCCTTTGACCTCTCGATCGGGGAAGTGGTGGGCGGTCAGTTCGTGGGCCCCTCCGACCATCGGATCGACGTGGATGGTGACGCCGGTCAGGCGGGGCAGCTCGTGGAGGAGCAGGTGTTCGGCGCCCTCGGCCACGGCGTGGGCGTCGGTGAGGGAGATGGCCCCGTCGGCCACGATCTGGGCGTCGGCCAGCAGCTCGTGGCCCATCCAGCGCAGGCGGACCCGCTCGACCCGGGCCACGCCGGGGGCGCCGGCCAGGACCCGGGTGGCGTCGGCCACCAGCGTCGGATCGACGCTGTCCATCAGCCTCCGGTAGATGTCGCGGGCGGCGTTGCGCAAGACCAGGAGGATGGCCAAGGTGATCACCAGGCCGACCACCGGATCGGCGTCCCTCCATCCGGCGGCCACCCCGCCGGCGCCGGCGACCACGGCGAGCGAGGTCAGGCCGTCGGTGCGGGCGTGCATCCCGTCGGCCACCAGGGCCGCCGATCCGATGCTGCGGCCCACCCGGATGCGGTACACCGCCACCCCCTCGTTGCCCACGAACCCGACGACGCCGGCCGCAGCCACGAAGCCCAGCCCGCTCAGCGACCGGGGGTGGGCCAGTCGCAGCACCGCCTCCCACGCAGCCAGGGCCGATGAGGCGGCCATCACGACGACGATGAAGATCCCGGCCAGGTCCTCGGCCCGGCCGTAACCGTAGGTGTACCGATCGGTCGCCGGTCGGCGCCCCATCCAGAAGGCGATGCCGAGGGGGACCGCAGTGAGGGCGTCGGCGAAGTTGTGGATGGTGTCGGAGAGGAGGGCGACCGAACCGCTGGACAGGACCACGGCCAGCTGGATGGCGGCCGTCAGCGCCAGGAGGACGAGCGACACCTTCAGGGCCCGGATGCCCTCGTCGGTCGCGGTCAGGGCGGACGCGATGGTGTCGGCCGTGTCGTGGCTGTGTGGGACGAATACGGACCGGAGGAGACCCCTCAGACCGCCCGGGTGGTCATGGTCGTGCCCGTTCCCGGGCCCGTGGTCATGGTCATGGCCGTGTTCGTGGTCGTCGGAGTGCTCGCTGGCGTCGGGGTGTTCGTCGGCGTGGCCGTCGCCGTCGTGGGAATGATCACCGTGTGGATGATCGACGTGTGCATGACGGCCTTCGGGCTCCACTGTCCCACCGTATCGATCTGGGCCGCCGGAATCGGCGTCCGGCCGGGACCCACTAACTTCGGGGGTCATGGCCTTGGCGGATCCACATCCGACGACTGAGGTGGCCAACCCGGCCCAGACCGCCTACCGGAGCCGGGTGGCGGCCCTCGAAGCCGAGTACCGGGCCATCCCCAGGGGCGAGTCGGTCCGCCTGGCCAAGAAGACGTCCAACCTGTTCCGGCCCCGGCCCAAGGGGACCCGGCCCGGACTCGATGTGTCCGGCTTCGACGGAGTGATCGAGATCGACGCCCGCAACCGGTGGGCCGATGTCGGCGGTATGACGACCTACGAGCACCTGGTCGACGAGTTGCTGCCGTACGGGCTGATGCCGCTCGTCGTTCCGCAGTTGAAGACCATCACCATCGGCGGCGCCGTCACCGGCCTCGGCATCGAGAGCTCGTCGTTCCGCAACGGCATGCCCCACGAGTCGGTCATCGAGATGGACATCCTCACCGGTTCCGGTGAGGTGGTGACCGCCCGGCCGGAGGGCGAGCACGCCGACCTGTTCTTCGGCTTCCCCAACTCCTACGGGTCGCTCGGCTACGCGCTCCGGCTGCGCATCGAGTTGGAGGACGTGCGCCCCTACGTCCATGTCCGCCATCTCCGCTTCTACACGGTGGCGTCGCTCATCGAGGCGCTGGGTCGCATCGTGTCCGACGGCAGCCACGAGGGGGAGCGGGCCGACTTCATCGACGGCAGCGTGTTCTCCCCAACGGAGTGCTACATCACCATCGGCAGCTGGTCGGATTCGGCCCCCAGCACGAGCGACTACACGTGGATGGACATCTACTACCGCTCGATCCAGTCGCGGCGCGAGGACTGGCTCACCGCCCGGGACTACCTGTGGCGGTGGGACACCGACTGGTTCTGGTGTTCTCGGGCGTTCCTCGCCCAGCGCCCCGTGGTCCGGCGGCTGCTCGGCCGGCGCTTCCTGCGCAGTGACACCTACTGGAAGGTGATGGCGTTCGAGGACCGCCACCACTGGAAGGCCAAGCTCGACGCCCGGCGCGGTCTGCCCGCTCGCGAGAACGTGATCCAGGACGTCGAGCTGCCCATCGACCGGCTCGACCAGTTCCTCGAGGCGTTCCAGCGGGAGATTCCCATCTCGCCGTTCTGGCTGTGCCCGCTGCGCCAGCGCGACCGGTCGGCCAGTTGGGAGCTCTACCGGCTCGATCCCGACCGCATCTACGTCAACGTCGGCTTCTGGTCGAGCGTGCCGCTGGAACCGGGCATGGATCCGGCCCACCACAACCGGTGGGTGGAGGATGCGGTCGACCGGATGGAGGGGCGGAAATCCCTGTACTCCACTGCCTTCTACGACGAGGACCGGTTCTGGGAGCTGTACAACGGTCCCGTCTACCAGCGGCTGAAATCCCGGTACGACCCGGACGGCCGCCTGCACGACCTCTACGCCAAATGCGTGAACGCCCGATGAGGAGGAATTGACACCCGCCATGGCGCCCCGATCCGCAGTTGCCAACGTACTTTCCGAGGTGGTGGGACCCGGCCTGCCCTTGGCCTTCGAGGCCTATGACGGCAGCCGGGCCGGGCCCGACGACGCCCTGTGCCGGATCCGGATCGTCGATCCCCGCGCTCTCAACTATGTGGCCACCGCCCCGAGCGACCTGGGCCTGGCCCGGGCCTACGTCGCCGGGTACATGGACGTCGAGGGGGATATCTACACGGCTTTGACGATGGTGGCGGGCGAGCACATCGGCGCCCTCACCTGGTCGGACCGGTTCAACGTGCTGCGCCGCCTGGGGCCCCAGATCCTCAGGCCGATAGCCCCGCCGCCCCAGGAGACCCGCCCCGGGCTGTGGTGGGGGTTGCGGCACTCCCTGAAGCGGGACTCAAAGGCGATCAGTCACCACTACGACGTGTCCAACCGGTTCTACGAGTGGATTCTGGGTCCCTCGATGGCCTACACCTGCGCCGTCTACCCATTCGACGGGGCATCGCTCGAGCAGGCCCAGGAGGAGAAGGTCGACCTGGTCTGCCGGAAGCTGGACCTCCAGCCCGGTCAACGCCTGCTCGATGTCGGCTGCGGCTGGGGCACCATGGTCCTGCACGCGGCTGAGCACTACGGCGCGAAGGTGCTGGGCGTGACCCTGTCTCGCCAGCAGGCGGAATGGGCCCAGAAGCGGATCGCCGACCTGGGCCTGACCGACCTGGCCGAGGTCCGCCACGACGACTACCGCAACGTCACCGAGTCCGGGTTCGACGCCGTCAGCAGCATCGGCCTGACCGAGCACATCGGGGCTCGCAACCTGCCGTCCTACGCCTCGTTCCTGGCCACCAAGGTGCGCCCCCACGGGCGCTTCCTGAACCACTGCATCACCCGCCCGGTCAACTCGTCACCGGCCCGCACCGGCGGGTTCATCAACCGGTACGTCTTCCCCGACGGCGAGCTCGAGGCGGTCGGGTCGATCATCTCGGCCATCCAGGACAACGGGTTCGAGGTGCGCCACGAGGAGAACTTCCGGGAGCACTACGCCCGCACCTGTGCGGCGTGGGGGGCCAACCTGGAGGACCACTGGGACGAGGCCGTGGCCGAGGTGGGGCAGGCCACGGCCCGGGTCTGGAAGTTGTACCTGGCCGGCAGCCGGCTGGGTTTCACCCAGCGCCGGATCGAACTGCACCAGGTGCTGGCCGTGCGCACCGACGAGGGCGGCGGGTCGGGGATGCCCATCGAGCGCCTCGAGTTCGGCCGCAAGCGGGCGCCGCAGCCGGCCTGAGCCGTTCTTCGGATGACCAGGAAGAAGCGCCCCGGGCGGAGGCCCGGGGCGCATCTCTGGT
>DASZNC010000112.1:0-19728 GCA_035551615.1 Acidimicrobiales bacterium | reverse complement strand
CCGCTGCCGCAGCACCAGCTCCCTGCGGACCTCCGGGTTGGCCGCCACCGCACTCACTGCCCGGGTCACCTCCGGCCCGCGGATCTCGACGGTGGCGTCGGTGCCGTTGACCAGCACCCGGTCGTCGACCGACAACTCGATCTGGCGGGCCAACTCGGCCACCGTGGGGGCATCCTCGGGGTCGATCCCCCGACGGATGGCTTCGAAGGCCACGGCGCGGTACATGGCCCCGGTGTCGAGATACTCCAAGCCGAGGCGGCCGGCGACGGCCCGGGCCACGGTCGATTTGCCGGACCCGGCCGGCCCGTCGATGGCGATGACCTTCATCGGCTGGTGCATCCTTCCAGGTCCCGTTCGAAACCGGGATAGCTCGTGCCCACGCAATCCCAACCCTCCACCCGGACCGGTCCGGACGAGGCCAGAGCGGCCACCGCCAGCGCCATGGCCACCCGGTGGTCGCCCACCGAATCGACCGTTCCACCGGGCAGCGGGCTCCCCCGGCCGGTCACCGACAGGCCATCGGCGTGGCCCTCGATGGTGGCGCCGACACCCCCGAGGGCGGCGACCATGGCTGCGATCCGGTCACTCTCCTTGACCTTCAACTCGGCCGCGTCACGGAAGGTGGTCGTCCCCGATGCGTGGGCGGCGGCGACCGCCAGGACCGGAATTTCGTCGATCAGGTCCGGGATTTCGGCGCCCCCGACGTCAGTCGCCGACAGCTCGGACGTGCGCGCACGGATGTCGGCCACCGCGGTGGCCGGGTCCCGGTCGAGCACCTCGATGTCCGCGCCCATCCGCTCGAGCACGTCCAGGAAGCCGGCCCGGTGCGGGCCCACGTAGACCTGTTCTACAGTCAGATCGCTGCCCGGCGTGATGCAGGCGGCGACGACCCAGAAGGCCGCCTGCGATGGGTCGCCGGGAACGGCGAAGTCGGCCGGCGCCAGCGGCCCCGGGTACACGGTGACGGCGCCCGGGACGGTCTCGATCCTCACGCCGCACGTGGCCAGCATCTGCTCGGTGTGGACACGGGTGGGCAGCGATTCCCGGACCGTTGTCGGACCGTCCGCCGCCAGGCCGGCGAGCAGTAACGCACTCTTGACCTGGGCGCTCGGGACCGGCGGGGCGTAGTCGATGCCGTGCAGGCCGCCGCCCCGGATGACCAGAGGCGGGAGCCGGCCGTCGTCGCGACCGTCGATGCCGGCCCCCATCCGCCGCAGCGGCTCGGTCACCCGGCCCATGGGGCGGCGGGCGATCGACCGGTCGCCGACCAGGACGCTCAGCCCCTCGAGCCCGGCCGCCCACCCGGCCATCAACCGGATGCCGGTCCCCGAGTTGCCGACGTCGATCACCGTCTCCGGCTCGTGCAGCCGGCCCCCGAGGACCGTAACCGTCCCGCCGCTGGATTCGATGCCGGCGCCGAAGGCGCTCATGGCCGCCAGGGTGGCCATGACGTCGGCGCCCGGCGACAACCCGGAGATGCGGCTGGTGCCGTCGGCCCGGGCCGCCAGTAGGAGGGCCCGGTGGGAGATCGACTTGTCCCCCGGGACCCGGAGCGAGCCGCGCAGGCCGGCAGGTGCCGGCCGGATGGTGAGGGTGGTCACGGTCCCAGGTGGCGGACCGAGGACCGGTACCCGCGTTCGTGCAGGGCGTCGCGCACCTCTCCGGCCGGCGCGCCGTCGATCACGATCACGAAGACGCCCTGGTTCCCCTCCGCGCTGTGGGCCACCTCGAAGTCGTGGATGTTGACCCCCATCTCCCCGAGCAGGGTAGTCACCTCGGCCACGACGCCGGGCCGGTCGGGCACCGGGATCCGCAGCTCCACCACCTGGTCTGGAGACGGCACGCCGGCGGGCAGGTTGACCCGCGCCCGGCGGGCCCGTTCGAGTACTTCCAGGAGGGCGGCCCGGTCGCCGCCGGCCACGATCTGCCGCATGGCACCGAGGGAGTCGAGCAGGCGGTCCAACACCTCGACGATGCCGTCCCGGTTCTCGTAGCAGACGTCCGGCCAGATGGCTGCCTCGCCGGCTGCGATGCGGGTCATGTCACGGAAACCACCGGCCGCCAGACGCAGCAGGGTGGCGTGCTCGAGGGCGGTGTCGGCGGCCAGGTTCATGAGCGTGGCGGCGGTCAGGTGGGGCACGTGCGACACCATCGCCACCATGGCGTCGTGGCGCTCGGGGGCCAACTCGACGACGTTGGCGCCGAGCGACGTCACCACCGAGCGGACCAGGCTGAAGGTGACCGCATCGGTGCCGGGGGTGGGGGTCAGGACCCATGTCGCGCCCACGAACATGTCCGGGTCGGACCCGTCGACGCCGTCCTGCTCCGAACCGGCCATCGGGTGACCGGCGACGAAACGGGGATGGGCGATGGCCCGTACGACCGGTCCTTTGACCCCCGCCACATCCGTGACGACCGCACCCGGGTGCCGCTCCAGTGCTTCGGTCACCGCGCCAGGGACCGCTCCGGCCGGAGTGGCGACGAACACGATGTCGGCATCGGGGTCGTGCCCGGGCCGGTCGGTGGCGCCCAGCTCGACGGCCCGCCGGGCGTGGCCCGGATCGATGTCGGCGCCGGTCACGGTCCACCCCTGACGGCGCAGAGCCGTGCCGATGGAGCCGCCGATCAGGCCGGTACCGACGATCTGGGCCCGCCGCACCCGGCCCTCAGCCGGAGGGTCGACGGTCGGTGTCTCGGCGGCGGGCACGGGGGGCGACATTAGGGGATGACGCCTGGCCGGCCGATTCGCTCAGGTGGGAGGCCGCCTTTTCGAGAGACCGCACCTCGTCCTGGGTGAGCGGCCGCCATCCCCCGGGCGCCAGGTCGTTTCCCCGTAGGGGGCCGATGCGGGTGCGGACCAGGCGGAGGACCGGATGCCCGATGGCGTCGGCCATCCTGCGCACCTGCCGGTTACGGCCCTCGTGGATGGTGATGCGCAACGCGTCGGGGGCGACCTGCGACACCTTGGCCGGCGCCGTCCACCCGTCGTCCAGTTCGATGCCCTGGCGTAGGCGGCGGATGTCGGCGGCCCTCGGCTGACCGCGGACATGGGCCAGGTACTCCTTGTCGACGCCGAAGCTGGGATGGGTGAGGCGGTGGGTCAGGTCGCCGTCATTGGTCAGGAGGAGCAGACCTTCGGTCTCGGCGTCGAGGCGCCCGACCGGGTACACGCGCGGTTCGGTGGGCACCATCTCGATGACCGTCGGCCGGCCATGGGTGTCGGCCGCGGTCGATACCACACCGGCCGGCTTGTTGAGCAGGTAGTAGACCAACCCCTGACGGGTGGCCACCGGCACGCCGTCCACCACGACCTTGTCCCGGTCCGGGTCGACCCGGCGGCCCAGCACGGCCGCTTCTCCGTTGACGACGACCCGGCCGTCGGCGATGAGCTCCTCGCAGTGACGGCGGCTCCCGATCCCGGCGGCGGCCAGGACCTTCTGCAACCGCTCGCCCCCAGGTGGTTCCGCCCCGCTAGGCGAAGGGATTCTCGCCGTCCTCGTCATCAGCCAGGACGTCGGCACCGGGATCGGCGGGAGGGTCGTCGCGCAGCTCGATGGCCGGCGCCGGATCGGCCCGGAGGCTGCGTTCCAGGGCGTCCATGATCTCCGCCCCGGGTACGAACTGGGCCAGCGCCGGCAGCTGTTCGATCCGGTCCAGCCCCAGTCGTTCGAGCAGGAGCGAGGTGGTCCCGTACAGGGACGCCTGACCCGGTCCCGGATCGCGTCCGACCTCGGTGATGTACCCCCGGGTCTGCAGGGTGCGGATCACGGCGTCGGCGTTGACCCCGCGGATGGCCGCCACCTGGGCCCGCGACACCGGTTGCTTGTAGGCGACGATGGCCAGGGTCTCGAGGGCGGCCGCCGACAGGCGGGCCGACTGGCCCTCCAGGACGAATTTCTCGACGTACGGCGCCTGATCGGGGTGGCTCTGGAAGCGGTAGCCACCGGCCACCCGGACCAGCTGGAAACCGCGGTCCTCCCCGGCGTAGGCGTCGGCCAGGCCGGCGCAGATCTCCTCGACGCGCGCCGGGGTGATCTCCAGCAGCTGGGCCAGCAGGTGGGGCTCCACCGGGCGGTCGGAGACCATCACGATGGCTTCGATGGCCCGCTGTTCCTCCGAGGCCATCAGCCCTCGTACTCCTCGTACACCCGGTCCTCGTCCTGATCGTCGTCGCCGTCGGCGCCCAGCCAGATCACTTCGAGCTGACCGAACGACACCGCCTGGTCCAGGTCCACCTTGCCCTGCTTGAACAACTCCAGCAGGGCCAGGAACCGGACGATCACCTCGAGCCGCTCGACCAGGCCGGTGGTGAGGCGGGAGAACGTGATGCGGCCGGCCCGGGGCAGCTCGTCGAGCAGCTCGACCACGGCATCGCCGACACTGGCCCGTATGGGGGCCACGTGGTCGAGGAGCACACGGGTCTGCGGCTTGGGCGCCAGCAGCTCGGACATGACCCGGGCCAGCTGGTCGGCGGTGACACCCACCAGGATGTCCGGAACCAGGCTGGTGAACGGTTCGTCCAGCCCGGCGGTGCGGGGCCACGACCGGCCGGCCGATTCCATGGTCCGGTGGAGGGTGGCGGCCGCGTCCTTGAACGTCTTGCATTCGAGCAGGCGGGCGAGCAGCAGGTCCCGCTCCTCCCAGAGCGCCAGCTCCTCTTCCAGCTCGACGTCGTCGCGTCCCGGAAGCAGCCGACGGGCCTTCAGCTCCAGGAGGACGGCGGCGATGAGGAGGAACTCGGTGGCCACCTCCAGGTCGAGGGCGGCCTGCATCTCGGCCAGGGTGGCGACGTAGCCATCGACGATGTCGGAGAGCGACACTTCCCACAGGTCGACCTGCTGTTTGGTGATCAGGTGGAGGAGAAGGTCGAACGGGCCCTCGAATACGGGCGTGCTCACCGTGTAGGGCATTTCCGTCGAGTCTAAACCGGTGGGGTGGCGGATCCCCGACATCTACGATGGTCAGGTGCAACCACCCCTCCGTGTGCTCTCGGGCATCCAACCGACCGGTGAACCGCATCTCGGCAATCTGCTCGGGGCGGTCCGGTGGTGGGTCGCCGACCAGCGGGAGGGCGACTGCTTCTACTGCGTGGTGGACCTGCACGGCCTGACCGTCGCCGGCGATCCGGCCGAGCGCCGCCAGTCGTCGCTCAGCATGGCCATGCTCCTCCTCGCCGCCGGGCTGGACCCGGCCAGCTGCACCCTGTTCCTCCAGAGCCATGTGCCCGAGCACACCCAGCTGGCGTGGTTGCTCGAGTGCACCGCCAGTTTCGGGGAGTTGCGGCGCATGACGCAGTTCAAGGACAAGGCCGAAAAGGAGGGCGAGGAAGCGGCCCGGGTCGGTCTGTTCACCTACCCCTGCCTGATGGCGGCCGACATCCTCCTGTACGACGCCGATCGGGTCCCGGTGGGCGACGACCAACGTCAGCACCTCGAGCTGACCAGGAATCTGGCCCAGCGGTTCAACACCCGCTACGGCGCCACCTTCGTGGTGCCGGAGGCCCAGATCCCGGCGCCCGGACGGGGCGCCCGGATCATGAACCTGCAGGAGCCGGAGCGCAAGATGTCCAAGAGTGCCGGTTCCCCGCAGGGCGTGATCGGTCTCATGGAGAGCCCCAAAGAAATCGAGCGCAAGGTGAAGCGGGCCGTCACCGACGCCGACGACGGTCCCGACGCAGTGCGTTACGACCCGGCGGCCAAGCCGGGCGTGTCCAACCTGCTCGAGTTGTTGGCGACCATGTCCGGCTCGTCGGAGTCGCCCGCCGAGGTGGCCGCCCGGTACAGCCGCTACGGGCCGCTCAAGGCTGATCTGGCCGGCGCCGTGCTGGCCGCCATCGAGCCCATCCAGGCCCGCTACCGAGAGTTGGAGGCCGATCCCGGATACGTGGCCGGCGTGCTGCGCGCCGGTGCCGAGCGGGCCGGAGAAGTGGCGGCCAAGACCCTGGACCGGGCCTACGACGCGGTGGGCCTCCTGCGCCGCACATAGCCCACACGGCGCCCGGCCGGGTCACCCGGTCAGCGGTTCAGCGGGCGGCAGCGGCCGCGCACTCGATGCACAGCCGGGCTTCGGGGCGGGCTTCGAGCCGGGCCTCGGCGATCGGTTGGCGGCAACCCTCGCAGATACCGAACTGATCGGTGTCGATCTTCTCGAGCGCGTGCTCGACCTCTTCCAGGCTGGAGACCAGCTTCTGGACGAGCGCTTCGTGCTCACCGCGCTCGGCGGTGACCTGGCTGGAGTCGGCGAAATTCGGGTCGTAGTCCAGCTTCTCGCCGTATCCGAGCTCGGCCAACTGGGCGCGGAGCGACGAGCGCTCTTCTTCGAGAGTGCTGCGCAGGCCCTGAAGGGTCGAGTCAGTCGACATCTGGTCCAGTGTAACCGTCGGGTTGACGGCAAACGTCGGGCGTTCCGGTCGTCGCCTTTGCAACCGACCCCGAAACGCTATGAGATCCCTAGAAACTCGCGAGTGAGGGTCAGCCCGATGATCGTCTTGGCATCGACCAGCTCACCGGTGCGGATCATCTCCGGCACCGACGCCAGCGCGACCTCCTCGACCGTCATCGCCTGCTCCTCCGCCCCCTGGCGGTCGAGGGGCACCTCGACCAGATCGCGGGCCAGGTACAGCCAGGTGAACTCATCGGTGAACCCGGGCGAGTTGTAGAAGCGGGCCAGCAGATCGATCCGGCCGGCCCGGCGACCGACCTCCTCGGCCAGCTCCCGCTGGGCTGTCTCCTCCGTCGGTTCACCGTCGACATCACGCTTGCCGGCCGGGATCTCGAACAGGTCGTCGCCGATGGCGGCCCGGAACTGGCGCACCATCAGAACCCGGTCGTCGGCGATCAGCGGAACGACCACCACCGCACCGGGATGGTGCACCACGTCCCGTTCGAAGATGTGACCGTCGGGCCCCTCGAACTCGACCCGGCTGACCTGGATGAGGGTGCCCTGGAACTCCGGCTCCTCGCCGACCTTACGAAATTGCGGCGACATCGATCAGGCGCGGTGCCCGTCCTTCGGCTCGCTCGAAGGCAGCGGCCACCAGGGCGGCGAACAGCGGGTGGGCCCGGTCCGGACGGCTCTTGAACTCCGGGTGGGCCTGGGTGCCGACCCAGAACGGGTGATCCGGCAGCTCGATGAACTCGACCAGCCGGTCGTCGGGAGACGTTCCCGAGCAGCGGAGTCCACCCGACTCCAGCCGGGACCGGTAGCGGGGGTTGACCTCGAACCTGTGGCGGTGCCGCTCCTTGACGACGTGGGCGCCGTAGGCCTCGGACACCACCGAACCGGGCGCCAGCATGGCCGGGTAGGAGCCCAGCCGCATGGTGCCTCCTTTGTCCACTACGTCGCGCTGCTCGTCCATGAGGTCGATGACCAGGTGGGGCGAAGACGGGTTGAACTCCCGGGAGTTGGCGCCGTCCAGCCCGAGCACATTGCGGGCGAAGTCGATGACCATGACCTGCAGTCCGAGGCACAGACCCAGGCACGGGATCCCGTTCTCGCGGGCATAGGTTGCGGCCGCCACCTTGCCTTCCACTCCCCGCTCGCCGAACCCGCCCGGTATGACGATGCCATCCAGATCGCGCAAGCGGCCGGCCACCAGTAGCCCCTCGACCTCCTCGGCCTGGATCCACTCCAACTCGATCTTGGCGCCGTGGGCATAGCCACCATGGCGAAGGGCCTCGACCACCGACAGGTAGGCGTCGGGCAGGTTGACGTACTTGCCGATCAGCCCGATCCGCACCGGTCGGATCGCCGCCTCGACCCGGGTCACCAGCCCGGACCACGCGGTCAGGTCCAGCGGGTACTCGTCGGCGTCGAATCCGAGCAGGCGAAACACATAATCGTCCAGCCCCTCCTCGTGCAGGGTGACCGGGATCTCGTAGAGGTTGGGGGCGTCCATACAGGAGATGACCGCCTCGACCGGTACGTCGCACAGCAACGAGACCTTGCGCTTGAGTCCCTGCGAGATGCTCCGGTCGCTGCGGCAGACGATCACGTCCGGCTGGATGCCCCGGCTGCGCAACTCGGTCACCGAGTGCTGGGTCGGCTTGGTCTTCTGCTCACCCGACGGTCCCAGATACGGGACCAGGGTGACGTGCATGTAGCACACATTGTTGCGGCCGACGTCCTTGCGGAACTGCCGGATGGCCTCCAGGAACGGCAGAATCTCGATGTCGCCGACGGTCCCGCCGACCTCGGTGATGACGACATCCACCTCGTCGGTCGCCAGCCGCTTGATCCGGTCCTTGATCTCGTCGGTGATGTGCGGGATCACCTGCACGGTCCGACCGAGGAAGTCGCCCCGCCGCTCCTTGGCGATCACGCTCTGGTAGATCGAGCCGGTCGTGGCGTTCGAGTCGCGGTGCAGGTTCTCGTCGATGAACCGCTCGTAGTGGCCCAGATCGAGGTCGGTCTCCCCGCCGTCGTCGGTGACGAACACCTCGCCGTGTTCGAAGGGGTTCATGGTCCCAGGGTCGACGTTGATGTACGGGTCCAGCTTCTGCATCGTCACCCGCAGGCCCCGGCTCTTCAGGAGCCGGCCGAGCGAAGATGCCGTCAGTCCCTTGCCGAGGGAACTGGAAACCCCGCCCGTGACGAAGATGTGCTTCGCCAAATCAACCTCCACTCCGAGTCGTCCAAGGCTCTCGGCGGAACCACCGTCGGCCGAGTAATGCTATCGCCGGCGCCGACCGGAGTTGGGCGATGGAGCGGCGATCCCCGACGAGGCCAGGAGTTCACGGGCGTGGTCGCGCGCCGATTCACTGTCCGGCCGCCCCGACAGCATCCGGGCCAGCTCCACCACCCGCTCGTCGCCGGTCACCGGCTGGGCGGAGGCCAGCGTGCGTTCTCTGGCCCCGCGACCGACCACCTCCTTGGTGACGACCAGGTGGGTGCCGGCAAACGCTGCGACCTGGGCCAGGTGGGTGACGACCAGCACCTGATGCCCGGTGGCCACTGCGGCCAGCGCCCGACCCACGGCGATCGCCGCCTCCCCGCCGATGCCCGCGTCCACCTCGTCGAACACGAGGGTCGCCGGCCCGCTCCTGCTGCCGGCCGCCGGTTCGGCCGCCGGGCTGCACACCAGGCGGGTGGCCAGCATGGCCCGGGCCAACTCCCCCCCGGAGGCCACTTTGGCCAGCGGCAGCATGGGCTGGCCCGGATTGGCGCCGAGCATCCAGGTCACCACCTCCTGGGCCGGGTCCTCTCCGATCTCGATGCCGAAGCGGGCCCGCGGCATGGCCAGCCGGCGCAGTTCCGTCTCGACCTGGGCGGCCAGGCCGGGGGCGGCTCGGCGCCGGGCCGTCCACAGTCGCTCGGTGGCGGCGGCCAGTTCCTTCTCGGCCTGTTCCAGCGCGGCGTCGATGTCGGCCGCCCGCCGGTCGTGGGACGCCAGATCCTCCACCTCCGACCGCAGCTGCTCACGGTAGGCCATCACCTCGTCCAGGGTGTTCCCGTATTTGCGCCGGATATCGGTGAGTACCCGGCGGCGCTCGCCCACGGCGCTCAGCCGTTCCGGATCGGACTCGACCGATTCGGACAGGTGCCTGGCCTCGGCGGCCACATCCGAGAGTTCCTCCTGGGCCGCCATCAGCCGGGAATGGAGCTCGGCCAGCGCCCGGCGGCCGGCGGTCGCGGCGGTGAGCGGGCCCAGCCGGTCCACGATGCCGTCGTCGCCGACCAGCGCCTGGTTGGTCACCAGTGCCGCGTCGGCCAGGCCGGTGGCGTCGGCGAGCAGCTCCTCCTCCTCCTGCAGCCGGGTGTCCTCCTCCGCATCGTCGACCCCGACCGCCTCTATCTCCCTCAGTTGGTACGACAGGAGGTCGAGCTGGCGGGCCCGTTCCCGGGGGTCGCCTCCGAGCCCCGCCCGTTCCGCCGTCAGCTCCCGCACCTTTCGTCGCCACCCCTCGACGTCGCCGGTGTCGATCCGGGCCGCGCTGTCCAGGCTGCGGCGTTGGGCGGCCGGCGAAAGGAGCGACTGGTGGGCGTGCTGGCCGTGGATGTCGACCAACTGACGGGCCACCTCGGCCAACTGGCTGAGCGGCACCATCCGACCGTCGACATATCCGCGGCTGCGCCCGGACGCCGGGACCACCCGGCTGAGCACGGTCTCATCGGCTTCGTCGGCGCCGGTCACGAATCGGGCCTCCACCCGGGCCTCGTCAGCACCTGGGCTCACCAGACCCGGGTCGGCGGAACCGCCGGTCAGGAGCGTGATGGCATCGACCAACAGGGTCTTGCCCGCTCCGGTCTCACCGGTCAGAGCGGTGAGACCGTCACCGAGGACGATCGTCTGGTCGTCGATGACCCCGAGGTGGCAGACCCTCAGCTCGGCCAGCATCGGTTAGCGGTCCTTCAAGTCGAACTTGCTCTTCAGGATCTGATGGAAATCACGGTCCCCGAAGGTCACGAGCAGGGCGTCGTTGGCCCCCCGGCTGCCGTGCACCGACTGGCCCGGAGCGAGGGTGGCCCAGTGCCAGCCGTCGACGACGACGTCGACGGGCTGCCCGCCGGTCACGGTGATCGAGACCTGCTCGTCGGCGTCGAGCACCAGAGACCGGTCGAACAGCATGTGGGGGGCCACCGGTGTGAGCACCTGGACGCGCGCCCGGGGCGAGACGATCGGCCCGCGCGCCGACAGGTTGTAGGCGGTCGAGCCGGTAGGGGTGGCCAGGATGAGCGAGTCCGACGCGAACGCCAGGAACGGCACGCCCCCCACCGCCACCTCGGTGTGCATGGTGTGGCCGACCTGGGTGCGCTGGAGAACCACGTCGTTGAGGGCGCTCCGGGGACGGGCCGGCGCCGGCTCGCCACCCATCGCAGCGAACGAGATGTCGAGGGTCATGCGCGGCTCGACCTGGTAGTCGCCGGCCAGGAACCGCTCCAGCGCCGGGCGGAGACCGGCCGGCTCGACCGCGGTCAGGTAGCCGAGCCGCCCCAGATTGACGCCCAGGACCGGTACCGCATCGGCGCAGACCAGATCGACGGTCCGCAGCATGGTCCCGTCCCCGCCCAGGCTGACGGCCAGGTCCCACCCGGTCGGAGCCGGCAGATCCTCGGGCTGGGGTCCCGTCCGGTGGACCTCGGCGTGATGGCCGTGCTCGTTCAGCCACTCGGCCGTCTCCTTGGCGAGGAGCACACCGGCTTCTTTGTGGCCGTGGACGACCATGCCGATGACGGCCATCAGCGTGCTCCGCCGTCGCCGGCCGGCAATGCCGCGGCGACCCGCCCGGCGATCTCCTCGGTGCCGGTCGGGACACCCCCGGACCGGAACCAGGTCAGGAACTCGACGTTGCCGTCGGCACCACGCAGCGGCGAGACCATGACCCCCATATTGGCCGCTCCCGCGCTCTGAATGGCGTGAATGGCGGCAGTCAGCGTGCGCGACCACACGTCGCCGTCCCGGATCACGCCGGCCCCCCGTGAGACCTCCACCCGGCCGGCCTCGAACTGCGGCTTCACCAGCACGACCAGATCGCCTCCCGGTTCGGTGACGGCGACGAGGGCGTCGGCAACGGCGCGCACCGATATGAAAGACAGGTCGGCCACGACCACGGGGTACCGCTCGCCCCGTTCCGGGAGCGAGCGGATGTCGGTTCGCTCCCGGACCTCGACGCGGTCATCGGCGCGTAGCCGCTCGTGCAGTTGACCACGACCGACGTCGACCGACACCACCCTGGTGGCGCCGGCCTGCAGGAGGCAGTCGGTGAACCCGCCGGTGGAGGCACCGGCATCGAGGGCGGGCCGGCCGTCGACGCGCAGATCGAACCGGTCGAGGGCCGCCTGCAGTTTCTCGCCGCCGCGGCCGACGAAGCGGGGTGGATCGCCGATGACGGTCAGCGCTTCGGCCGGATCCACGAGCCGGGCCGGCTTATCGGCAGGCGCGCCGCCGACCAGCACCCGCCTGTCGGCTATGAGTCGGCCGGCCTGGGTCCGGCTTTCGGCCAGGCCGCGCCGAACCAGCTCGGCGTCGAGGCGGCGCCGGGCGGCCAGATGTCAGCCCGCGGCCTTCTTGGTCGTCTTCTTGGCCGCCGTGGCCCTGGTGGCGGTGGCCTTGGCCGGCGCCTTCTTGGCCGTCGCCCTGGTGGCGGTCGCCTTGGTGGCGGTCGCCTTGGTGGCGGCCGACTTGGCCGGGGCCGACTTGGCCGGGGCCTTGGCCGCCGGGGCCTTCTTGGCGGTGGCCTTGGTGGCGGCGGCCTGGGTGGTCGCCGCCGGCCGGCCGGCCAGGCGCCTCTCGAGCGCTTGCAGATCAGTCTTGGTGGCCAGGCCGAGCGAACCCAGCTGGGTCTCGATCTCCTTGCGGATCGCCGCTATGAACTGCTCGGTACCCTTGCGTCCTCCGACGACCAGGTCGTCGATCGCACCTTGTGCCCGACCCTGGGTATCTCCTCCGGCCTTCGCCAGCTCCTTGAGGAAATCCTCGGCCTTCGCCCGTGCGCCATCGAGGAAGTCGGCTCCGGCGGCCTGAGCCTTCTTCAACCTGTCATCGCGTGCCATGCTCCATCATAACTAGACAGAGCTACTGCTCCGATTCGGCCAGGAAGGCGGGCACCGCAGATGCCAAATCTTCGGCCACCAGGGCGGGTGCCGGCGTGATCGGGAGATCCTCCCGTTTGGTCACTCCGGTCAGGACCAGGACGAAGGGAGCGCCCACCCGGCCAGCGAAATCCCCGTCGGTCTCGGCCCGGTCGCCGACCACGACGTCGGGTGGGCCGAACCGGCGGCGAACCATCTCGGCCATGGCCGCCTCCGGCTTGCCGGCCACTTCCGCCGATCGCCCGGACCCGACCTGCAGGTAGGCGATGAGAGCACCGGCACCCGGTTCCGGACCGTGACCGGTCGGAAACGTGGCGTCGGTGTTGGTGGCGATGAAGCGGGCCCCGTTCCGAATAGCCGTCGCCGCATCGGCCAGTTCGGTGAAGTCCAGGCGCAGACTGCGCCCGACCACGACGGCCGAGGGGCGGTCCCCGGCACCGACCAACTCGACGCCCCTTTCGACCAGGGCCTCGCGCACACCCTCCCCACCGACCATGGCTACCCGGTCGCCCGGCTGCAGCAGGGTGGCGGCGGCCTGCGACGACGTGGCCAGTTCGTCGGGCTCGACCTGGACGCCGGCCCGGCCCAGGCGTTCGACGTACTCCGAAACCGTCGGTGTGGAGTTGTTGGTGACGAAGGCGACCCGGTGGCCGGCCCGGCGCAGGTTGGTGACTGCTTCGGGCGCACCGGGGATGGCGTGGCCGGCCAACCACACCACACCGTCGAGGTCGAACACCCAGAGCATGAGTCGACGATAGATGGGCCCCGAGGGTCGGTCGTGCGATCTGCTACGCAGTTGGCCGTGCCCCGCTTCGAACCGTTCCCCGGACTGCGCTACTCCAAGTCCCACGTGACCTCGCTGGACGACGTCGTCTGCCCGCCCTACGACGTGATCGCCGACCCCGAGCGGGTGGCCCTCGAGGCCCGCAGCCCCTCCAACGTGGTCCGGTTGGAAGTCCCCCACGACGAGTCGGGCGGCGATCGCTACGAGCGGGCCCGCCAGTTGCTGGACTCGTGGCGCGACGGCGGGGTGCTGCATCGCGACGCCGAGCCCTGCTTCTACGGCTACCGGATGTCGTTCACGGACCCGTCGGGGGCGCCGGCCCAGACCCTGGGTGTGATCGGGGCGCTGACCCTGGAGAAGCCGGGCGACGGCATCCTGCCCCACGAGGAGACCACGCCGAAGGCCAAGACCGACCGCCTCGAGTTGTTGCGGGCCACCCGCAGCAACCTGTCACCGATCTGGGGCCTGTCGCCCGGCACCGGGCTGTCCGACCACCTGGCCCCCCCTGACCATCCGCTCGAGCGGGCCCTCGACGACGACGGCATCGTGCACGAGATGTGGCCCATCTCCGACCCGGCCCAGGTGGCCGCCATCTCGGCCGCCGTCGCCTCGGCGCCGGTGCTGATCGCCGACGGGCACCACCGCTTCGAGACGGCGCTCAACTACCGGGCCGAGCGGGCTGAGGCCGGTGCGGCATCGGCCGACGACGATGCGGTCATGACCCTGGTCGTCGAACTGTCGGACGACCAGCTGACCGTCCAGGCGATCCACCGCCTGATCCTGGGCCTGCCGGACGGCTTCGATCTGGCCGGCGCGCTCGACGAGTGGTTCGACGTGACGCCGGCCGAGCCGGTCGACCGGACCATCCTGTCCCGGATGCAGGAGGCCGGGGCGGTCGCCATCCTGACCGCCGAGCAGGCCTATCTGGCCCGGCCCCGGTCCAGTGTCATCGACGCTGCCACCCACGATCTCGACAGCAGCCGCCTGGACGTGGCCCTGGCCGGACTACCCCGTCATCACCTCGTCTACCAGCACGGCTGGGACCACTGCGCGGCGGCGGTGGCCGCCGGGTCGGCGTCGGCCGCCGTCCTGCTGCGGCCGGCGACGGTCGGCCAGATCGCCGACATCAGCCGGGGCGGCGTGCGCATGCCGCCGAAGACCACCTTCTTCTGGCCCAAGCCCCGCACCGGGATGGTGATCCGGGAACTGCTCGGCTAGCGAGACGAGGCGCCCCGGGCCGACGCCGCGGTTTCGGCGAAGAGGCAGCATCGCTCAGCTGGCACGAATTCTGACCCGTTTCTCAGGTTTCGCTCAGCCGATTCACGGTTCCAGGCCGGAGAATGGTGTGCGGGTCGGGTGGCGCCTCCTCTGCTCCCCGACCTGTCAGGGCCGCCCCTCGCTGCAAGGGGCGGCCCTTCTTCTCGATTTCCTGCCGCTCGGGTGACTCAGCCGACCGTCCAGGTCGAACCCGAAGTGAGCAGGGCCTTGAGGTCACCCGGGCCCTTGGCTTCGGCGGCGGCCATCAGCTGGCCGTTGACCAGGGAGCCGTAGTCGGCCCGCTCTATCTGGCGGAACACCCCGACAGGGGTGGGCGTCGTTGGGCCGGAGGCCAGGCGGGACAGGGCGAACGCGACCGACGGGTCCGGGTTGTGGGCGTCGTGCACGAGCAGGGCGTCTTCACCGACGTCGGCCACTTCGACGATCTGGGCCGAGCCGCCCGACATCACCACTCCGTGCTCGCCCTCCGGTCCGAACCGGACCGGTTGGCCGTGCTTCAGGTCGATGAGCATCCGGGGCCGGGCGTCCTTGGTCAAAATCTGTTCGAACGCCCCGTCGTTGAAGACGTTGCAGTTCTGGTACACCTCCACCAAGGCCGCGCCTTTGTGCTGGTAAGCGGCTCGGAACGTCTCCATCATGTGCTTGCGGTCCATGTCATGGGTCCGGGCGACGAAGCTGGCCTCGGCCCCCAGGGCCAGGGAGATGGGGTTGTAGGGCTGGTCGAGCGAGCCGAACGGCGTCGACTTGGTGACCTTCCCCGTTTCCGATGTGGGCGAGTACTGACCCTTGGTCAGACCGTAGATCTGGTTGTTGAACAGGATGATGGTCAGGTTGACATTCCGGCGCAGGGCGTGCAGCAGGTGGTTGCCACCGATGGAGAGGGCATCGCCGTCACCGGTGATGACCCATACATGCAGGTCGGGCCGCGAGACGGCTACGCCGGTGGCGATGGCCGGTGCCCGGCCGTGGATCGAGTGCATGCCGTAGGTGTTCATGTAGTACGGAAAGCGGGAGCTGCACCCGATCCCGGAGATGAACACGGTGTCCTCACGCTTGGCTCCGAGCTCAGGCATGAGCATCTGCACGGCGGTGAGGATCGAGTAGTCACCACATCCCGGGCACCAGCGGATCTCCTGGTCGCTCGTCCAGTCCTTCTTGGTCGTGACCGGGACGGCTACGTCTGTCATCTGTTCGTGCTCGCTTTCAGTTGTTGCTCGGCACGCCGGCCAGCATTTCGAGGATGGCGGCTTCGATCTCTTCGGCCTGGAACGGCTTGCCCCGCATCTTGGACAGGGCCCGGGCATCGACCAGGAAGTCGGCCCGGACCAGCCGGACCAGTTGGCCCAGGTTCATCTCGGGCACGAGTATGCGCGGGTAGGACCGCAGAACCTCGCCCAGATTGGGCGGGAACGGGTTGAGGTGGCGCAGGTGGGCCTGGGCCACCTTGCCGCCGTTGGCCCGGATCCGCCGGATGCCGGCGGCGATGGCGCCGTAGGTGGAACCCCAGCCCAGGACCAGGAGGTCACCGTCGCCGGTCGGGTCGTCGACCTCCACCGGCGGGATGTCGGTGGCGATGCCGGCCACCTTGGCCACCCGCAGGCGGCTCATCAGGTCGTGGTTGCCGGCGTCGTAGGAAACCTCGCCGGAGCCGTCCGCCTTCTCCAGACCGCCGATGCGATGGGTCAGTCCGGGCGTGCCGGGCACGGCCCACGGCCGGGCCAGCGTCTCGGTATCGCGCAGGTAGGGCCAGAAGACCTCGTTGCCGTCCGCATCCGTGTGGTTGGGGCCGGTGGCGAAGTCGACGCTTATGTCGGGCAGGGCGTCGACGTCGGGGATGGGCCACGGCTCGGCCCCGTTGGCCAGGTAGCCGTCGGACAGGATGAACACCGGGGTCCGGTACTTGAGCGCGATGCGGGCCGCTTCGATGGCGGCGAAGAAGCAGTCGCCGGGAGTGCTGGGCGCGACGATCGGTACCGGCGCCTCTCCGTGGCGGCCGAACATGGCTTGCAGCAGGTCGGCCTGCTCGGTCTTGGTCGGCAGGCCGGTCGACGGGCCGCCCCGCTGGATGTCGATGATCAGCAGCGGCAGCTCGAGGTTGACGGCCAAGCCGATCGACTCGGTCTTCAGGTCGATCCCGGGGCCGCTCGTGGTGGTGATGCCGAGCGAGCCGGCGTAGGCGGCACCGATGGCCGCGCCGATGCCGGCGATCTCGTCCTCGGCCTGCACCGTGCGGACACCGAAGTTCTTGTGCTTGGACAGCTCGTGGAGGATGTCCGACGCCGGGGTGATCGGGTAGCTGCCGAGGAACAGCGGCAACTTGGCCAGCTGGCCCGCCGCGATCAGCCCCCACGCCAGAGCGGTGTTGCCGGAGATGTTGGTGTAGACGCCCGGCTCGAGCGCAGCCGGCTTCACCTCGTAGGTGGAGGGGAACAGCTCGGCCGTCTCGCCGAAGTTGAACCCGGCCTTGAACGCCAGCATGTTCGCTTCTGCGACCATCGGCGTCTTGGCGAACCGCTGCTCGATCCATTTGACCGTCGGCTCCTCCGGGCGGCCGTACAGCCAGCTGATCAGGCCCAACGCGAAGAAGTTCTTGGACCGCTCGGCGTCGCGCGGCTTGGTACCCGACGGCTTGACCGCCTCCAGGGTCAACGACGTCATCGGCACCTGGTAGACGGTGTACTCCCCGAGGGACTCGTCGTCGAGCGGATTGGCGCCGTATCCGGCCTTGTGCAGCGACCTTTCGTCAAAGGAATCGCTGTTCACGATGATCGTCCCGTTCGGAGTCACGTCGCTCAGGTTGGCCTTGAGGGCGGCCGGGTTCATGGCCACCAGCACATTCGGGTGGTCGCCCGGGGTCAGGATGTCGTGGTCGGAGATGTGGACCTGGAACGCCGACACGCCGGCCAGGGTGCCGGCCGGGGCCCGAATCTCGGCCGGGAAGTCGGGCAGCGTGGACAGGTCGTTGCCGAACAGCGCCGACGACGTCGTGAACCGGTCCCCGGTCAGCTGCATACCATCGCCGGAGTCGCCGGCGAAGCGGATGACCGCTCGATCCAGGTCGACTACCGGTCGTGCTGGGCCCACGCCTTCGGGGGCCTTCGTGTCGGACATGGTCATGAGTCTACGGGGGCGACCCCTTGACTCACATGTTCATCGGGCGGGCCCGACGGGCCGGTCCCGAGCCGGTCTGGGCCGGCTCCCGGTTACCGATCAGTAGGGTTTCCGTTACCGCTCAGTAGCGTCCGGGTCGGGTCGGAGCTAGGCGACGGTGATGGACTGGTCCAGGTAGACGTCCTGGATGGTCTGGAGCAGGGCGACGCCGTCGGCCGTCGGCCGCTGGAAGGCCTTGCGGCCGGAGATGAGCCCGGCGCCCCCGGCCCGCTTGTTGATGACGGCGGTGCGGACGGCCTGGGCCAGGTCGGAATCGCCCTTGGACTCACCCCCGCTGTTGATCAGCGGGATGCGGCCCATGTAGCAGTTCACCAGTTGCCAACGGGTCAGGTCGATGGGGTGGTCGGTGGTCAACTGGTCGTACACCAGCGGATCGGTCCGGCCGAACCCGACGGCGTTGTAGCCGCCGTTGTTCTCGGCCTGCTTCTGCTTGATGATGTCGGCCTCGATGGTGACGCCCAGATGGTTGGCCTGACCGGTGAGGTCGGCGGCGAGGGAGTAGTCGACCCCGTCCTTCTTGAAGTCGTTGTTGCGCAGGTAGCACCACAAGACGGTGAACATCCCGAGCTCGTGGGCCTCCTGGAACGCCTCCGACACCTCCTGGATCTGGCGGGTGGCGTGCTCCGAGCCGAAGTAGATCGTGGCCCCCACGCCGGCGGCGCCCAGGTCGTAGGCCTCCCGGGGGGACCCGAACATGATCTGGTCGTACTGGCTGGGATAGGTCAGCAGCTCGTTGTGGTTGAGCTTGACGATGAACGGGATCTTGTGGGCGTAGCGGCGGCCCACCATGCCGAGGACACCGAAGGTCGTGGCCACCGCGTTGCAGCCCCCCTCAATGGCCAACTCCACAATGTTCTTCGGGTCGAAGTAGGCCGGGTTGCGGGAAAAGCTGGCCGCCGCCGAATGCTCGATGCCCTGGTCCACCGGGAGGATCGACAGGAACCCGGTGCCGGACAGCCGGCCGTGGCGGTACATGTTCTCCAGGTTGCGCAGCACCTGGATGGGGCGGTCCGACCAGCTCATCACCTGATCGATGACGTCGCCGCTGGGCAGGTGCAGGTCCTCTCGAGGGATCCCCTTGCACTGGAAGGAGAGCAACTCGTCGGCGTCGTCGCCGAGCAGCTTGTGCAGGTCCATCGCCTAAAGGACTCCTAGGAAGTAAGGGCCGACCGGCCGGCCGGCGTTTTGCCTCCTCAGAGCCTAATGGGTGCCTGGCCGGATACCGGAGCCGACGCCCTGGCACGCCGGCGGCGGACCGCCGGGCGGAGCCGGACACCGGGCACGCCGGCGGAGCCGGACACCGGGCGGAGCCGGACACCGGGCACGCCGGCGGCGGCTGCTTCGCCGGTGTGTCGGCGCCAACCGGCCGGTCGGTACCCGGCGCGGCTAGACGTCGGTCTCTGCCAAGAGGGCGGCCGCCTCGGTGACGAGGGTCCGCACCTTGGCCCTGGCCGACGCCCGCACCACGCGCGACGCCACTACTTCCGTGCGCGACTGCGTCACTCCCCCGGCCCGGAAGAACCGACGGCGCACCCGGCCCAGCACCCACACCTCGGCGCCGGCATCCAGTTCCGACACCCACCCGGGGGCCGCCGACCACTGCACCGGTACCGGCTCCGCCGGGCCGTCCGGCCGGCGCACCGTGACCTCCAACGACACCAGCCGGTCGCCGGATGGCAGGAGCACGTCCTGTGCCGGTCGGGCCAGTACGCCCTGGATCACCACAACGTTCGTCATCGAACACCTCTCAGATCGCATCTGTCTCCAGGCCGGTGGCGAACCGACGAAGCAACCCGGTTGGTGCGTGGCCGAACCTACGCCGTGGGTGTGACAGCTATCGCCGGCGCCGACGGCCGAGCGGAGAGCCGGCAGAACGCCGCCGCCGGCCCGATCCAGCCACCACCGACTTGGGGCGCAAGTGCCATCTCGACGCGGCCGTCGGGTGGTCGAGTCGTCACTCGGTG
>DASZNC010000111.1:0-37292 GCA_035551615.1 Acidimicrobiales bacterium | reverse complement strand
CGACCGGTCGTCGCCGGCCGGCTCCTCGTAGAACACGTCCACGGCGGCCCCGGCGATGTGCCCGGACTCGATGTGGCGGCGCAGCGCACCGTGATCGACGACGAAGCCCCGGCTCAGGTTCAGGAACAGCGATCCCTGGCGCATGGCTGCGAACTCGGTCTCGCCGAACAGGCCCCGGTTGTCGGGACGGCCGTCCACGTGCAGGGTGACCACGTCGGCCCACCCGAGCAGTTCCTCGAGCGAACGGAGGGGGCGCGCGTTGCCGAGCGCCAGCCGGTCGGCGGTGTCGTAGAAGCCGACGGTCATACCCAGGTTCTCGCCCAGAACCGACAGCTGCGACCCGATGTTGCCGTAGCCGATGATCCCGAGCCGGCGACCCCTCACCTCGTGGGCGCCGGTCGCCGACTTCGACCAGATCCCGGCGTGCATCTGGGCGCTCTTGTCGGTCAGCCGGCGGGTGAGGGCGATGATCTCGGCGATGACCAGTTCCACGACCGAGCGGGTGTTGGAGAACGGGGCGTTGAACGCGGTCACCCCCTTGCGGGTGGCGGCGGCCAGGTCGATCTGGTTGGTGCCGATGCAGAAGGCACCGACGGCGACCAGTCCCTGGGCCTTCTCGAGGACGGCTTCGGTCAACTGGGTACGCGAGCGGATGCCGAGCACGTCGATATCGTCGAGACGCTCGACGAGAGCGTTCTCGTCAAGGGCACCCTTCTCCGTCTCCACCTCGAAGCCGGCTTCGGACAGAAGCTCGGCGGCACCGGGGTGAATGTTCTCCAGAAGCAGGGCGCGGCGGCGGGGGGGTCGCTCGTCGGCCATTCCCGGATTCTACTGGGACCCGCGGAATCGGCCGAATGGCCAACAAAAGGGGGGGCTTCGCCACCCTCGGTGCTACCGTCAGGCCTCTAGCGAGTTTTCAGCAAGACCACGGGAGATAACGACGATGACTGGAATTACGGCGCGGCGGCGGAGCACGCGTCTGGCCTCGGTCGCCATGGCGGGCGCGGTTGGTGCGACGATGACGCTCACGGCCTGCGGCGGAGGCGGAAGCAAGTCGAGCAACAAGGGCAGCAGCGGGGGTCAGGTCCAGACCTCCGGCGGGTCGCCCTCGGCCCAGGTCGATTCGGCCATCAGCAAGCTGGGTTCGGCCAGCAGCATCGAGATGGCCCTCTCCCTGCCGATATCGCCCAGCGACCTGCAGAAGTTGTCGGACACCGACCCGTCCAGCAAGCTCACCACGCAGGAAGCGCAGGCCATCACCAGCGGTTCGTTCTTCGTGATCGTCGGGTCAGGCAACGGCAAGAGCCTCAGCTCGGCCAAGACCGACCCCAACAACTCCTTGGACGTGGGCGTGACCACCTCCGGCGACACGCCGTTCGAGGTCCGCTATGTGGGCCAGAACATCTACCTGCACGTCCAGATCAGCAAGTTGCTGAGCGACGCCGGCCAGGACCCCTCCAAGGCCAGCTCGTTCACGTCCGAGGCCGGCCAGCTGGACACCTACGTGCCCGGCCTGTCCGCGCTCATCCAGGGCAACTGGGTGGAGATCAGCCACAGCAGCCTGCAGGCCCTCGAGGCACCGCTGAAGAACCTCGAGAACCAGTTCGGTGGTTCCAGCGGTAGCTCCAGCAGTTCCTCCGTGCCGGGCACGCCGTCGCTCCAGCAAGAACTGCAGCTGGAGTCACAGGTGCTGGGCGCCCTCAAGTCCAACTCCACGATCACCAGCCTGGGCTCCAGCAACGGGCGTCAGGGCTACAGCGTGACCGTGCAGGTGGCCAACTTCCTCAAGGCGGTCGGGCCGCAGATCGAGAGCACCTTCTCGACCATCCCCAAGGAAGGTCAGCAGATCCAGAAGAGCCTGCAGCAGGCCGAGTCCCAGCTCCCGCCCGGCCAGACGGCCACCGCCGACGTCTACATCTCGAACGGATCGCTCAGCGAGATCGACATCGACCTGAACCAGTTCGACCACAAGCAGAGCTTCGCCATCCCGTTGCGCATCAGCCTGTCGTCGCCGGGGGCCCCGTCGGCCCCGTCCGGCGCTACGCCGATCGACACCTCCAAGCTCCCGAGCCTGCTCAGCTCCGGCGGGCTGTAGGTCCGATCGACGCGGCTCCGGCAGCCGGCTGTCCGGCGGCGCCGGTTGACGGCTCCGGGCCGTTGGGGAACTTTGTTACGAAAATGCAACTTTGTAGATGTACGGGCCCGAAAGCGTCGGTTTGCCACAAAGTTGGCGGAATGTAACAGAGTTCATCGGATGGGATAACACCAGACGCGCTAAAACCATCCGAGCCCAGCCGGTAGGCGGACCGGTTGTTGGCGGCTCACGTCGTGTAGTCGGCGTTGATGTGGACGTACTCGGCGGTCAGGTCGCACCCGTAGACGGTGGCCTCGGCCGAGCCCGCGTTCAGCTCGACCTCGATCTCGACGTGGTCCTCCCGCATGACCGCGGCGAGGGCAGCCAGGCCGTCGTCGCCGGGCCGGGCCGGGTAGGCCTCCAGGTCGCCGAAGCGGATGACCACCCGATCGGGATCGATGCCCGGCTCGTCGTGGCACTTGCCGATGGCCATGGCCACCCGGCCCCAGTTGGGGTCGGCACCGTGGACGGCGGTCTTCACGAGGGGCGAGTTGACGATGGCCTTGGCCACCCGGCGGGCCTGGCCGCCGTCCAGGGCGGAGCGCACGGTGACGGTGATCAGCTTGGTCGCGCCCTCGCCGTCGCGGGCCAATTGCAGAGTGAGATCCAGGCAGACCTGGCGCAGGGCGGCGCTCAGCTGCCCGTCGGGCACCGGGCCGGCGGCGCCCGACGCCAACACGACGGCGGTGTCGGAGGTGCTGGTGTCGCTGTCCACGCTCAGACAGTTGAACGTCTCGTCGACCGCCCGGCGCCACATCCGGTCGAGGGCCTCGGCGGTGACGGCGGCGTCGGTGAACACGAAAGCCAGCATGGTGGCCATGTTCGGCTCGATCATGCCGACGCCTTTGGCCACGCCGACCACCCGGGCCGGGCCGGCGGTCTGGACGGCGGTCTTGGCGACCGTGTCGGTGGTCATCATGGCCGCCGCCACCTGCCGGGCGTCGGCCTCGAAGGCGGCCCCGGACAGCGATCCGAGGGCGGACCGGATGCGGTCCATCGGGTAGGGCCGGCCGATCACGCCGGTGCTGGCCACCACCACGTCCTCCACGCTGAGGTCGTAAGTGGTGCCAGCTGCTACCAGGCGGCACAGCTCGTCGGCGTCCTCGCGGCCCTGCGGCCCGTTGGCCACATTGGCATTTTTGGCCACGACGGTGACGGCCCGGGCCCGGCCACTCGCCGCCCGGGGGCGGCTGATCAGCACGCTCGGGCCGGCAAACAGGCTCTGGGTGAACACTCCGGCGCTCACACAGGGCCCGGTCGAGACGATCACGGCGAAGTCGTCGCCTTCGTCTCGCAGGCCGAGAGCGGAAGTGTGGGCTACGAACCCTTGCGGGAACGGTACGGCGCGGGAAGGCACCGGGAGATCATCTCAGACCGACCCCCGGTGCCCCCGATCGAAACCTGAATCAGGCGAGGGTCTCGCTCTCCATCTGCTCGAGGCAGCGGCGGATCTCAGAGGCACGGAAGCGGCGGTGGCCACCGAGCGTGCGGATGGCGGTGATCTTGCCGGCGCGGGCCCAGCGGGTCACGGTCTTCGGGTTGACCCGGAAAAGGGCGGCGACCTCAGCTGGGGTCAGCAGGGCGTCTGGGCTGGTCTCTTCTGCCATGGTTGTGGTTCCTTGTGTGTGATGTCCGATTTAGGACATAACCGTACGAGGTGAACCGCTTTTCGTACATGGTCACACCGGGCCATTTCAGGGAGCAAAACGGACTAGTTACCCCTCACTGACGAACCGGACGCCTCGGCGACCGTCCACGAGGGTGCCCACGACCAGGGGAGACGGACCGGTGGCGGCCAGGCAGGCCAGGGCCTGGTCGACCACGGACAGTGGTACGGCGATGACCATGCCCAGCCCCAGGTTGAACACCCGCAGCATCTCCTCGTCGGCCACGTTGCCGGCCTGGCGGATCTCCTCGAAAATCCGGGGCACCGGCCACGATGCCCGGTCGAAAAGGGCATCCACCCCATCTCCGAGCACCCTGGGCACATTGCCCGGGAGGCCGCCACCGGTGATGTGGGCGACGGCATGCACCTCGATGCCGGCGTCGATCAGGGCGAGCACGGAGGGTGTGTAGATGACCGAAGGGCGCAGCAGCTCGTCGGCCAGGGTCCAGTCCCCGGCGCCGGCCCAGGCCGGGCCGTCGAGGGGGCGCCGGTCGTGGTCGAGGAGAGCGCGCCGGGCCAGCGAATAACCATTGGACCTCAAGCCGGGCGACGGCAGGCCGATGAGTATGTCCCCCGGGGCGGTCCGGGCCGGACCGTCGATGATCCGGTCGTGCTCGACGATGCCCACGGCGAAGCCGGCGACATCGACTTCCCCAGGGGCGAGGAGCCCGGGGTGTTCGGCCAGCTCGCCGCCCACGATGGCGGCACCGGCCTGCCGGCAGCCGTCGGC
The DNA here is from genome assembly GCA_035551615.1 of Acidimicrobiales bacterium. GTDB lineage: Bacteria > Actinomycetota > Acidimicrobiia > Acidimicrobiales > Palsa-688 > JAKCDU01. The sequence continues at coordinate 32,762 of DASZNC010000111.1, read as the reverse complement.
GATGCCGGTCATGAGGGCCGTCACCTGCTTCGGATCCACCTGCCCGAGCAACTGGTAGTCGAGGAAGAAGAGGGGCCGGGCGCCGCAGCAGACCAGGTCGTCGACGCACATGGCCACCAGGTCGATGCCGACCGTGTCGAACCGCCCGGTGGCCATGGCCACGGCCATCTTGGTGCCCACCCCGTCGGTGCTCGACACGAGGACCGGTCGCCGGTAGCCGGCCGGCACCTCGAACATGCCGCCGAAACCGCCGATGCTGCCGATCACGCCGGGCCGGTCGGCGGTGGATGCCACCAGGTCGCGCATGGCGTCGACGGCGGCGTCGGCCGCGTCGATGTCCACTCCGGCCGCCGAGTAGGTCAGGGATGCGGTCGCCGGGCCCGGTGCCGGGCCCGGTGCCGGGGCCGGCGGTTCGTCCGAGGCAGGTCGTTCGCCCAGGTCGGGCTCCCCGTCCACGTCGGGCTCCCCGTCCACGTCAGACAAGGGGCGTGCTGACCGGCGCCTTACGCCCGAGCTCGACGGCGACCGAGGCGGGTATGGGCGGGGTCGAGTACTCGCCGGTCAGGCACGCGTCACAGAAGCCGGCGCCGACCGCACCGGTCGCCTTCTTCAACGCATCCAGGTAGAGGTAGGCCAGGCTGTCGGCGCCCAGGTACTCCTCGATCTCGGGGACGGTCAGGTTGGCGGCGATCAACTCGGCCTTGGTCCCGGTGTCGAGCCCGTAGTAGCAGGGCCAGCGGTAGGGCGGCGACGAGATGCGCAGGTGCACCTCGGCGGCCCCCGCCTCCCGGAGCATCTTGACCATGGCCCGGGTCGTGGTGCCCCGCACGATGGAGTCGTCGACGACGACCAGCCGCTGGCCGGCGATGGCGCCCTTGAGCGGGTTCAGCTTCCGGCGCACGCCCTGGGCCCGCTGGGCCTGATCGGGCACGATGAAGGTGCGGCCGATGTAGCGGTTCTTGACCAGCCCGTGGCCGTAGCGGATGCCGCTGCGCCGGGCGAACCCCTCGGCCGCCGGCATACCGGAGTCGGGCACGCCCATGACCATGTCGGCCTCCACCGGGGCCTGCTCGGCCAGCAGCTCGCCCATCCGGATACGAGCGCTGTGCAACTCCTGCCCGTACAGGCGGCTGTCCGGCCGGGCCAGATAGACGAACTCGAACAGGCACAGCTTCGGGTCGATGACCTCGGCCGGCCAGGGGTAGAGGCTGCGGGTGCCTTCCTTGTCGATGACGAGCATTTCGCCCGGGTCGACCTCGCGTACGAAGTGGGCGCCGACGATGTCGAGGGCCGGCGTTTCGGAGGCCACCACCCAACCCTGATCGAGCTTGCCCAGGCAGAGGGGCCGGTAGCCGTGCGGGTCGCGCACGGCGATGAGCCGCTCCTGGTCCATCAGCACCAGGGAGAAGGCGCCGGCCAGAGACGGCAGCACCTGCTGGAGGGCGGCCTCCAGGTCGTGCTCGGGGTGGCTGTCCAGATCGCGGACGAGCAGCTCGCCGATGACGTCGCTGTCGCTGGACACGGTGCCGGGGAGCATGCCCGCGTCGGCGGCCAGGAGCGCCGTGTTGGTCAGGTTGCCGTTGTGGCCGAGGGCGAACTCGAGCGAGTGGGCCCGGGCCGGGTTCCGGCTGGTGACCCGGTACACCGGCTGGGCGTTGTGCCAGGTCGACGTGCCGGTCGTGGAGTAGCGGGTGTGGCCGATGGCCAGATGACCTTGTAGCCCGGCCAGCTTGTACTCGTTGAAGACGTTGGTGACCAGGCCCATGTCCTTGACCACCATCACACCGGTGCCGTCACTGGTGGCCATGCCGGCCGACTCCTGACCGCGGTGTTGGAGGGCGTAGAGACCGTCGTAGGTCATGTGGGCGACCGATCCACTGCCAGGAGCGGTCAGCACCACCCCGAACACGCCGCACGCCTCTTTGGGCGAGCCGTCTTCGGCGTCCTCTGGTCGGGGGGTCCAGTCGTCACGCACGTGCTTCATTGTCGCACGTGGCGGCACCCAACCGTCGACTAGTGGGTGGCGGTCATGGACAAAACCTCGGGGATGGCCCGTCGCCAGGCGGCCTTTGCCTCGTTTACGCCGATATCGAGGGTGTCGCCGAAGACCAGGCGGTCGCCGCCGGCCGTCCCGATGATCGTGGCCCGCAGCCCGGCCCTGTCCGCCTCGGCCCGGATGGCCGCCGCCTCGTCGGCCGGCGCACTGAGGATCACCCGGGACGGCGCCTCCCCGAACAGGGCGGCCGCATCGGCGTCGACCCGGACCCGGGCGCCGATCCCGTCGACCACCGCCATCTCGGCGACGGCAACGGCCAACCCGCCCTCGGACACGTCGTGCACCCCGTGTATGCGCCCCCGGTGGACCCAGTCGGCGACCAACCTGAGGAGTTCCTGATGGGCGGCGTAGTCGAGGACCGGCAGATCGCCTCCGGCCGGTCCGTGGCCGAGCTCCCATTTCGAACCGGCCAGCGACGGCACCGAGGTGGGGGCCTCGACCAGGACGATGTCGTCGCCATCGCCAAGCGTGATGGCGGGCGGCCGGCGGTCCAGGTGGTCGACCAGACCGAGGGTGCCGACCACCGGGGTGGGATCGATGTCACGACCGCGCGACTCGTTGTAGAGGCTGACGTTGCCGCCGATCACCGGTATGCCCAGGGCCCGGCACGCTTCGGCCATGCCGTCGATCGCCTCCGACAGCTGCCACATCACCTCCGGGTGCTCGGGGTTGCCGAAGTTGAGGCAGTTGACCAGAGCGACGGGGGTGGCCCCCACGCACGCCACGTTGAGGGCCGACTCGGCCACGACCAGGGCGGTGCCCCGTCGGGGATCGATGGCACACCACCGGGCGTTCCCGTCGGTCGACAGGGCGATGGCCCGGACCCGGTCGTCGTCGGCCCGGACCCCGGGTCCGGCCAGGCGGAGGAGGGAGGCGTCGGCCGCACCCGGGCCCAGCACCGTGTTGAGGAACAGCTGATGGTCGTACTGGCGGAACACCCAGGAGTAGTCGCTCAGCAGCTCCAGCAGCTCGGCTTCGGTGGCCGGCTCGGCGGGCCCGGTCGCAGTGGCGGCCGGGCGAGGGGCCGGCGCCTGCATCGGGCGGTGGTACAGCGGGGCGTCCTCGTGCAGCGTGGCCGCCGGGACGTCGGCCAGGACGTCACCGTCCCACCCCTCGAGGATGCGCAACCGGCCGGAGTCGGTGACCCGGCCGACCACGGCGGCGCGCACCTCCCAGCGTTCGCAGACCTTCTCGACCCGGGGCAGGTCCTCGGGGGTGACGATGGCCAGCATGCGTTCCTGGCTCTCGCTCGTCATCACCTCCCACGCCTCCATGCCCGGTTCGCGACGGGGCACGGCGGTGACATCGACGTCCATGCCCACCCCGCCGCGCGACGCCGTCTCACTGGTGGCGCAGGTCAGGCCGGCCCCGCCCAGGTCCTGGATGCCCACCACCAGCGACTCATCGAGGAGCTGCAGACAGGCCTCGATCAGCCGCTTCTCCTCGTACGGGTCGCCGACCTGGACGTTGGGACGCTTGGCCGCCTCGGCCTCCTCGTCGTCGGTGAACCCGGCCGACGCCAGCACACTCACCCCGCCGATCCCGTCCCGCCCGGTGCTGCTGCCCAACAGAACGGCCAGATTGCCGACGCCCGATGCCCGCCCCAGGACGAGGCGATCCACCGGCAGGACGCCGCAGCACAGGACGTTGACCAGCGGGTTGTCCGCGTAGCACTCATCGAAGACGATCTCGCCGCCTACGGTCGGCACTCCGACCGAATTCCCGTAGCCGGAAATACCGGATATCACCCCGGTTGCGATCCACCGGGATCGGGGCTCGCTGGGCGGCCCGAACCGCAGCGGATCCATCAGCGCGATAGGGCGGGCGCCCATGGTGAAGATGTCGCGGAGAATGCCGCCGACGCCGGTCGCCGCGCCCTGATACGGCTCGATGGCCGACGGATGATTATGACTCTCGATCCGCAATGCGACGGCGACGCCGCCACCGGCATCGATCACCCCGGCGTTCTCGCCCGGACCGACCAGCACCCGCTCGCCTTCGGTGGGCAGTCGGCGGAGATGGGCCCGACTCGATTTGTAGGAGCAGTGTTCGCTCCACATGACCGCGTACATGGCCAACTCGAGATGATTCGGCTGGCGACCAAGTAGCGACTCTATGGATTCTGCTTCATCATCTGTCAGTCCGAGTGCCCGATGAATGTCGCCAGCCATGTGGACGACCCTACCTCGCTCCTATGGGGTCATATGACCCAACCTGCAATTCCACCTGAAGATGTGAAATACTCGAATACATGCCTGGAAAAACCGCCGCAAAGGCTGCGAAGTCCACCAAGTCCGCCATGTCCGTTGAGCACAAGCAGGCTCTTGCCGTTGGGCGCGAGGAGAGTCGCGCCGTACGCCGCTATTTGGAAGCCATTGAGGCCCACAAACCCAAGCGCGGCCGCCGGCGCACCTCGGAGGGAATAGAGGCCCGCCTCGACCAGATCGAGGACAGGTTGCCGAGCGCGGATCCTTTGACGAGGGTGCACCTCGTCCAGGAGCGGATCAACCTGCAGAATGAGCTGGCCAACAAAGAGGAAGCCGTCGACCTGGACGCGCTGGAGAAGGACTTCGTCGGCTCGGCCAAGGGCTACGGGGAACGCAAGGGGATCACCTACGCGGCTTGGCGGGCCGCCGGGGTCGATGCCAATGTCCTGCGTAAGGCCGGTATCCCCCGTACCCGCAGCTAGTTCCGGGACGTGACGCGCCGGGCGCTCTCCACGAGCGCCCGCAGCAGCACGGCGCCGTCGGTGGACCCCGACAGGGGATCGACGGCCCGCTCCGGATGCGGCATCAGTCCGACCACGTTGCCGGCCTCGTTGCTGATTCCGGCGATGTCCCCGACCGAGCCGTTCGGATTGTCGACATAGCGCACCACGATCCGACCATTGCCCTCGAGCTCCTCGAGCGTGGCCGGATCGCAGGTGTAGTTGCCCTCGAAATGGTTGATCGGCACCCGCAATCGGGTGCCGATCTCGACCCCTCGCGTCAAGATACTGTCGGAGTTGGCCACCTCGAGTTCGACCGTCTGGCAGAGGAATGTCAGGCCCCGGTTCTTCTGGAGCGCGCCGGGCAGAAGGTGGGCCTCGGTCAGCACCTGGAAGCCGTTGCATATGCCCACCACCGCGCCCCCGGCCCGGGCGAACTCCTCGACCGCCTCCATCACCGGCGAGAACCGGGCGATGGCACCCGGCCGCAGGTAATCCCCATGGGCGAACCCGCCCGGCAGGATCACGGCGTCGAACCGGTCGACGGACCGGTCGCCGTGCCATATCAGGTCGGCCTCCGCCCCGAGCGTGGTCACCGCCTCGACCGCGTCGTATTCGCAGTTGGAGCCGGGGAAGACAACGACGCCGATGCGGGCGCTCATATCGCGGCGGCCGCCTGCAGGGTCACGACCGAATCCTCGATGACCGGGTTGGTGAGGAACCGCCGGCACAGGTCCTCGACCTTGGCCCGGGCCGCGCTCTCGTCGGCGGCGGCGACCGACAACCGGAACGCCTTGCCCGTCCGGACACCGGAAAGTCCCTCGAATCCGAGCACAGGCAGGGCCTTTTCGATGGTCGCGCCTTGGGGGTCGGCGATACCGGGGCGGAGTTGGACCTCGACCAGGGCGTCGTAGTTGGGCACGACGGCCATGGTAGGCGCCGGGCGGGCGACGCCCGGACGACCGGCGCCACCACCGTTGAGCGGTCCGACGTGCTGGCCCTGCCGGACCGCTCACATTGCCATTTGGAACTAGCGGCTGACGCCCGGCCATTCGGCGAAGGACCGGCCGGTGAGACCCTCGTAGGCGGCTACATAGCGATCGCGAGTTGCAGTGACGATTTCACCCGGTAGGGCCGGCGGCGGCGGCGTTTTATCCCAGCCGGTTTCTTCCAGCCAATCCCGCAATGGTTGCTTGTCGAACGATGGCGGGGTGGAACCCGGTTCCCACGCGTCGGCCGGCCAGAAGCGGCTGGAATCAGGGGTCAACACTTCATCGCAAATGCACAATTCGCCGTCGATCAGCCCCAGCTCGAATTTCGTGTCGGCGATGATGATGCCCCGCTCAGCAGCCAGGTCGGCGGCCTTCTGGTAGGCGTCCAGGCTGATGCGACGGGCCTCTTCGGCCAGTTCCCGGCCGGCCAGATCACACGCCGCCTCGAAGGAGATGTTCTCGTCGTGGCCGGACTCCGCCTTGGTGGAAGGGGTGAACACCGGCTCGGGCAGCTTCTCCGACTGGCGCAGACCGGCCGGCAGGGCGGTGCCGTGCATCGACTGCGACTTTTTGTACTCGGCCCACGCCGACCCGGACAGGTAGCCCCGCACGATGCATTCGATGGGCAACATCTGCGCTCGGCGCACCACCATCACCCGACCCTCGAGGTCGGTCGAGATGGATTCGGCCCCAGCCGGGACGTCGTAGCCGACCAGGTGGTTGGGTGCGACCGACTTCAAATTCTCCAGCCAGAAGGCGGTGACGGCGGTGAGGACCCGCCCCTTGTCCGGAATGGGCTCGGCCATGATCACGTCGAACGCGGACATGCGGTCCGACGTGACGAACAGCAGATGCTGCTCATCGATCTCGTAGATGTCCCGGACCTTGCCGGAGGCAACGTGGTTCAGGCTCACTTGGCCCACTCCCCCCGGTAGTCGGCCAGTTGCTGGGCCAGGCCGTCGTCGGTGACGGCGAAGATCTCGATGGCGAGCAGGGCGGCGTTCAGCGATCCGTCCACGGCCACCGTCGCCACCGGGATGCCGCGGGGCATCTGCACCGTGGCGTAGAGGGCGTCGATGCCACCGATGGCACCACCCGACAGGGGCACGCCGATGACCGGCAGCGTGGTCTGGGCCGAGACGGCACCGGCCAGATGGGCGGCCATGCCGGCGCCGCAGATGATGGCGCCGTAGCCGTTCTCCCGAGCGGTCGAAGCGAAGGCCTGTACCACCGCCGGCGTCCGGTGGGCCGACATGACGTGCTCGGTCACCTCCACCCCGAACTGCTGCAGCGTGTCGACGGCGGGGGCCATCTTCGCCTGATCATTGGCCGAGCCCATGAGGACTGCCACCTTTTTCATATGTCCACCTTTCCTGGGGTGAGAGAACGAGCGATGTCGGTCCGGTAGTGCCGGCCGGGCCAGTCGATCGCCGGCACCGCCGCGTAGGCCCGGTGCCGGGCCGCTTCGACATCGGGGCCGAGGGCGGTGACGGCCAGCACCCGGCCCCCGGCGGTGACCAGTTCGCCGTCCCGGGCGGCAACTCCGGCGCAGTAGATCTGCACACCGGCCACCTGGTCGATGCCGGTGATCGGCGCCCCCAGTTGGGGGGCGGCCGGGTAACCGGGGGCGGCCAGCACCACGCAGACGGCGGCGTCGGCACTGAACGTCGGCGGGGCCACATCCTCCAGGTGGCCGGCGGCCGCAGCGGCCAGGACGGCAGCTACGTCACCCTCCCACCGGGGCATCACCACCTGGGTTTCGGGATCGCCGAAGCGGACGTTGAACTCGAGCACCTTCGGGCCCTCGGCGGTGAGCATCAGGCCGGCGTACAGGACGCCCCGGTAGTCGATGCCCTGGGAGGCCAGGGCGTTGAGGGTCGGTTGGACGGCGGTGGCCATGACCGAGGCCAGCAGGGCCGGATCGACCGGCACCGGGGAGAAGGCACCCATGCCCCCGGTGTTGGGGCCCTGATCACCATCGGCCACCCGCTTGAAATCCTGGGCCGCGGCCAGCGGCCAGGCCACGCGCCCGTCGCAGATCGCCATCAGGGAGAGTTCGGTGCCGTCGAGGAACTCCTCGATGACGACAGTGCGGCCGGCGTCACCGAAGGACGAGCCGGTGAGCTTGTCCCGCACATCGGCCTCGGCCGCGGCCCGGTCCTCGGTGACCAACACGCCCTTGCCGGCGGCCAGCCCGTCGGTCTTGACGACCCAGGGCCCGGACAGGGAACGCAGGAACTCGAGGGCCTGTCCCTCCTCGGTGAAGGACCCGAACCGGGCGGTCGGGACCCCGGCCACCGAGAGGATCTCCTTCATCCACGCCTTGGACCCTTCCAGGCGGGCACCATCGGCGCCGGGGCCGAACACCAGCCGGCCCTCGGCCCGCAACCGATCGGCCAGGCCGTCGACGAGCGGCGCCTCCGGTCCGATCACGTACAGGTCGGCATCGACGGCCGCCGGGGGGCCGGGCACGCACGAGATCCCGAGGACCTCCATTCCGGGGTTGCCCGGGCACACCACGACCGACGCGGTTCGTGACAGTGCGACTGCCAGCGCGTGCTCGCGCCCTCCGGTACCTACAAGGCAGACCCGCAACGACTTACCTATTGGGCGGACCCGAAGACCACGAACTGGTCCCGTCCGGGTCCGACGCCGACGCGGGTGATGCGGACGCCCGTCTGGTCGGAGAGGAACTGGACGTAGTCCTTCGCCGCCGCCGGCAGGTGGTGCAGTTCGGTGGCCGACGACGTGTCCTCCTGCCAGCCGGGCAGCTCCTCGTAGACCGGCTCCGCCTTGTGCAGATCCGTCTGGTGGTACGGCATGTGCCGGTACTCCTTGCCGTTCACCCGGTAGGCGACGCACACCTTGAGCACGGGCATCGTGTCGAGCACGTCCAGCTTGGTGAGGGCGATCTCGGTGAGCGAATTGAGACGGGCCGCCTGGCGCAACATCACCGCATCGAACCAGCCGGTCCGCCGGCGGCGGCCGGTGTTGGTGCCGAACTCGCCACCGCGGTCGACCAGCAGGTCGCCGATCTCGTCGGTGAGCTCGGTCGGGAAGGGGCCCGACCCGACCCGGGTCACGTACGCCTTGGCAATGCCAATGACAGAAGTGATGTCACGGGGCCCGATACCGGCGCCGACGCAGGCGCCACCGGCCACCGGGTTGGACGACGTCACGAACGGATAGGTCCCGTGGTCCAGGTCGAGGAAGGTGGCCTGAGCCCCCTCGAGCAGGACGTTGGCCCCCCGGTCGAGGGCGCTGTGCACCTCGCCCACGGAATCGCCGATGAGGGGGGCCAGCCGGGGGGCGTACTCATCGAGGTAGCGGGCCACGATCTCGTCGGCGGCGAGCGGCAGGCGGTTGTACACCTTGGCCAGGATGAGGTTCTTCTCCTTGAGGACGACCTCGAGCTTCTCCTTGAAGATCTTGGCGTCGAGCAGGTCCTGGACCCGGAGCCCGACCCGGGCCGCCTTGTCGGCGTAGGTCGGGCCGATCCCCCGCTTCGTCGTGCCCAGCTTGTTACGACCGAGGAACCGCTCGGTCAGCGCGTCGAGTTCCTGGTGGTAGGGCATGATCAGGTGGGCATTGCCCGACACGATCAGTCGCGAGCAGTCCACCCCCGATTCCGCCAGGGTGTCCATTTCCGATAAAAGGACACCCGGGTCGACCACCACGCCATTCCCGATGACCGGGACCACATGGCTGTAGAGGATTCCCGAGGGCAGCAACTGGAGGGCGAAGCGCTGGCCGTCGACGACGATCGTGTGACCGGCGTTGTGGCCGCCCTGGTAGCGGACGACGACATCCATCTCCTTGGCCAGGAGATCGGTCAACTTGCCTTTACCTTCGTCGCCCCATTGGGTGCCAACTACGACTGTGGCGCTCACCTGACCATCCTAATTGGCGGTCCGCCTCTCGGCCCAATGACACCGCTACCGTTCAGGGCGTGTCGAGCCCGGACCTGGCCCTGCTGGCCCGGGTCGCGGTCGGCTTCGCCTTGGCCTACCTGCTCGGTTATGAACGCCAACTGCGCGGATCGCCGGCCGGCAACCGCACGTTCGCGCTCATAGGAGCGGCGGCCGCCGCCATCACCGCTGTGTCGGTCGACAAGTCGCCGCAGACCATCGCCGGAGTGATCACCGGTATCGGCTTCATCGGTGCCGGCGTGGTCTTCCATCGCGACGGCGGACCGGTCACCGGTGTGACCACGGCGGCGACCATATTCGCCACCGCCGCGGTCGGGATCGTCGTGGGCTTCGGTCACCTGGCGTTGGGCGCCATCACTGCGGCCGGCATATTGATCACGCTGGAACTGCCGTTCATCCCCTTCCTGCGCCGCCTCGACGCCCACGACATCGCCGACCGTTTCGCCAACGATCCGCTCTGGGCCGAGAAGGACCCGCCGGACCGGACCTGACGACGCCGCCTCATTGACCAGGTCAACGACCGGCCGTACGCTCCGTACCCGATCTAGGAGGCAACGGAATGGCGGTGACGCCGGCGGCCACCGCCGCAGAACGACTGGGCCGGGCGCTGGACTCTCTCGTCCGACTCTCGGCCAGCCGCCGGCTGCACTCCCGCCAGGCGGCGGCGGCCGGGGCCGCCGTGTCGCAACAGGGCTTCCGGCTGCTCAGATTGATCGTCGAGTCCGGCCCGATCACGCCCACCCAGCTGGCCCGGCGCTCCGACATGGACCCGGCCGTGGTCACCCGCCAGAGCCGGCTGCTCGAGGGTGACGGCCTGATCGAGCGTCAGCGGGACGGTGCCGACGGTCGCCTGAGCAGCCTTTCGGCCACGCCAGACGGTCGCCGGACGGTGACCCGCATGGGCAAGGTGCTGAACCGCCATATGCAACTGGCCCTCGACGATTGGCCGCCCGAGGATGTCGAGAGTCTGGCCCTCCTGATGGGGCGACTAGTGGATGACCTTCGTTCCATTCCGTATCCCGACATAATATAACGTTGTTGTTACACTGATCGCGTGCCTGAGGACGTGAACCGGAGCCCGGATGACCAGAGCCCGGATGACCAGAGCCCGAATGACTCGGGCCCGGCGAGCCCGATGTCGGCCGAGGAGGCCAGCCGCCGGATCGACGCCATGCATGCGGCCCAGCGGGAGGCGATCGGGCTCGGTCCCCGACGGTCGGACGAGAAGGCCGGGTTGGGACCCAGCCGCCAACAGCAGAAGTCCCGAGCGACTCGGGACGCGCTCATCGAGCTGGCGACCGAGCTCTTCTCCGAAGTGGGCTACGCGCCAACCTCCATCCGCGACATAGGCCGAGCCGGCGAGGTCACCAGCGGAGCAATCTACGGCCACTTCCGAAGCAAGGCCGACCTTTTGGCGGCGGCCATCAGCGCCTGTATAGCGCGAGAACTCGAAAGTCACATCGGCGTCCAACCGAACGAGGCCGATTACATCGAAGTCCTCACCAATCTGGCTGAGCTCTACCCTGATCGAGATCGGCTTCGAGCGCTGATCGTCGAAGGGGCGGCGGCCGCTCGCACCGACGAGGAGACGAGGGTGCAGTTGGCCGAGGAGCAGATGTCCTACCTCGAACGCTGGCTGACCCAATATGAAGAAAACCGCGATCGGATGGGCATCGACGCGTCGGTCGACATCTACGCCGCGCTGTTCTACACCTGGGCGGCCGAACTCGGACTGGGTGTCCTCGAGGCCATCGGCGTGGACTTGCCGGTACCCAACGCATGGGCCGACATACAGCAACGCTTGGCCCGCTCGCTCCAGATGCCGCTCGGACCTAGTAGCCCAGTCGCTCGACTTCGTTGAAGGTCTGCGAATCGGTGAAGTCCAGGATCACCTGCATCTCGGCGAACTGGAGCCGCCCATCCGGCCCGACGAGTCGGCTGCCGGCTGCCACCACAGGCCGTGAATGCCCGATCAGGTCAATGTCGGACAGCGTCGTCAGTCTGTTGCGATCCAGCTTCCTCAGTGGCCGCGGAGGAACTCGTTCAGGCAGTCGATCACGTAGCCGACGTGGTCATCGTCCATGCCGTGGTTGCACGGCAGTACGAAGCCGGCCCGCATGATCTCGTCGGCCCGGGGCAGGCCGTCGGCCGGGGTCTGGAAGGTGACACCCCGCAACATCGGTTGGCGGGTGGCATTGCCGGTCCAGACGGTGCGGGTGTCGATCCCCCTGTCGTCGAGGAAGCCCTGGAGATCGGCCCGCTCGAAACCGGCCCCGGGCCGGATGGTGATCGGGTAGCAGAGCCACGCGGTATCCACCTCGGGTAGCTGGCGGGGCGGCACGAGACGGTCGGCGTGGCGCTCGACGAACCCGCTGTACAGCTCGAAATTGCGCTGCCGGCGGGCCCGGTTGTCGTCCAGCTTGTCCAGCTGCACCAGGCCGAAGGCGGCGCCGAGCTCCGACGGTTCGAAGTTCCACGCCAGTTCGTCGAAGATGAACTGGTTGTCATAGTGGATGCCGTCCAGATCCTCCCAGTAGGTGTGGTCGTGGCGCTTCGACCCGAAGAAGTGCAGCTCCGAACGACGACCCCAGCGGCGGAGCAGCACGGCCCGGTCCCTGAGCTCCTGATCGTCGAGCATCACCATCCCGCCCGATCCGGCGCAGGTGATGATGTGCGACGAGGCGAAGCTGGTCACCGTGAGGTCGGCCCGCAACCCGGTCGGCCGCCCGCGGAGCGTCGGGCCCAGAGCGTCGCATGAGTCCTCGATCACCCGGAGGTCGTGCCGGACGGCCAGCGCCCGCACTGCGTCCCAGTCGGGGACGTTGCCGATCAGGTTGGCGGCCAGGATGGCTCTGGTCCGCGACGTCACTGCCTCGGCGATGCGGGATACGTCGATGTTGTAGGTGTCGGCCTCGACGTCGATGAACGACGGCACCAGGCCGGCCCGCACCACCGGCGCGATGTCGGTGGAGAAGGTGACGGCCGGGATGATCACCTCGTCGCCCGGCTCCAGGCCGAGCAGTTCCACCGCCAGGTAGAGCGCCGACGAGCCGGAGTTGACCATCACCCCGCCGGCCTTGCCGAACAGGGCGCTGACCCGCCGCTCCATCTGGTTGACCCGCTTGCCCACCCACAGGCCGCGCTCGTCGCGGAGCACCTCGACCACCGCCTCGATCTCCCGCTCGTCATGGACGCTGGCCGCGTAGTACACCCGCCGGTTCACGGGAGCGGCCTCCCGTCCAGTCCTCGGACGTCCACCCGGTGGTCGGCCAGGAGATCCAGGCTGCGGTAGGTGCCACCGGTGAGGTCGGCCGGACCGGTGGCCAGGAACAGGACGGCCTCGACCATCGACTCCAGCGGCTCGATGAGGGCCGGGTCCAACCGGTCACCCATGAGCGCGGCGGCGCCCTCGGTGAGCACCGCACTCTTGGGGGCGACGGTGTTGATGCGGATGCCGGTCCCGGCCAGCTCGTCGGCGAACGCGAAGGTCAGCCGGTCGAGCGCCGCTTTCGACGCGCCGTACACGCCCATCGTCGAGTTCTGGCGACCGGCCGGAGCGGGGCGGCCGAGGGATGCCGGGTCGTAGACGGCGGTGGCGCTGGAGATGTTGACCACCCAGGCCGCCCCCATCTCCGTCATGGCCGGCAGGGCGGCCTGGAGCAGGTCGAACGGGGCGTGGACGTTGACCTCGAACGTCAGCCGGCGACGCTTCAACGGGTAGGAGGCGACCGGCTGGTAGATGGCGGCGGCGGCGTTGTTGACCAGGACGTCGACCGGGCCGCCGAGGGCCGTGGCCGCCCGGTCGATGATGGTGGCCCGGTCATCGCCGTCGGCCAGGTCGGCGACGATCAGCTCGACGGCCCCGCCGTACCCGGCGCACCGTTCGGCAGTGGCCCGCAGGCTGCCGGGCAGATGATCATGGGCGTCGAGGGTGCGGGCGACCAGGGCCACGGCCGCGCCTTCGGCGGCAAACCGCTCGGCGATGCCGGCCCCGATACCCCGGCTGGCCCCCGTGATCACCGCCCGCCGGTCGTGGAGAACGGTCACGGGAACCGACCGTAACCCCAGATACTTGATTTAGTCAAGCATCTGGGAGGGGGGCCTACCTCAGCACCAGGGCGTCGGCGTCCTGATCGGCATCGGTCTCGTCGGTGCCGGTCGTGGTGATGACTGGTCCGCCACCCATGGGGGCGTCGACGGTGACCACGTCGCCGTCGCTGTAGCGACCCTCGAGCAGGGCCAGCGCCAGTTGGTCGCTGATCTCCCGCTGGATCAACCGCTTCAACGGCCGGGCGCCGAACGCCGGGTCGTAGCCCTTGCGGGCCAACCAGGACTCCGCCTCCTCGGTGACGACGAGCTCGAGCCGGCGGTCGGCCAGACGCTTGGCCAGGCCCCGGATCTGGATGTCGACCACCTTCTCCAGGTCGGCCTCGGTGAGTGACCGGAAGTAGACGATCTCGTCGATCCGGTTGATGAACTCCGGTTTGAACGCCGAGCGCAGGTCACCCTGGTGGTTGGAGGTCATGATCACTACGGCGTTGGTGAAGTCGACCGTGCGGCCCTGACCGTCGGTCAGGCGGCCGTCGTCGAGGACCTGGAGCAGGATGTTGAACACGTCCGGGTGGGCCTTCTCGATCTCGTCGAGCAGGAGGACGCTGTAGGGCCGGCGGCGGACGGCCTCGGTCAACTGGCCGCCCTCGTCGTAGCCGACGTAGCCGGGCGGTGCGCCGACCAGCCGGGAGACGGAGTGCTTCTCCATGTACTCGGACATGTCGATGCGGACCATGGCCCGCTCGTCGTCGAAAACGAACTCGGCCAGTGTCCGGGCCAGCTCGGTCTTGCCCACACCGGTGGGACCGAGGAACAGGAAGCTGCCGATGGGCCGGTGCGGATCGGACAACCCGCTGCGCGACCGGCGGATGGCGTTGGATACGGCGGTGACCGCCTCCTCCTGGCCGACGACCCGCTGGTGCAGGACGTCCTCCATCCGGACCAGCTTGGAGACCTCGCCCTCGAGCATGCGGCTCACCGGCACGCCGGTCCACTTGGAGACGACGTCGGCGATGTCCTCCTCGTCGACCTCCTGCTTCAGCATCTTGGGCGCCCCTCCGCCGTCGTTCTGGCGGGCCTGGGCCTCCTCGTAGCGGCGTTCCAGATCGGGGATGCGCCCGTACTGGATCTCCGACGCCCGGGCCAGGTCGCCGTCGCGCACCAGCCGCTCGGCCTCCTCCCGGGCCTCGAGCAGCTGGTCCCGTAGCGAGGCCCCGACATCGGCCGAGTCCTTCTCCAGCTGCCACTGGGCGTTGAGGGCGTCGGACTGTTCGCGCAGGTTGGCCAGCTCTTCGTCCAGGCGGGTGCGCCGTTCCTGGGACGGGTCGTCGGTCTCCTTGGCCAGGGCCAGGCGCTCCATCTCGAGTTGGGCGATGCGCCGGTCGACCACGTCGATCTCGGTCGGCTTCGACTCCATCTCGATGCGCAGTCGGCTGGCCGCCTCGTCGACCAGGTCGATGGCCTTGTCGGGTAGGAAGCGGGAGGTGATGTACCGGTTGGACAGCACCGCGGCGGCCACCAGGGCGGAGTCCTGGATGGTCACGTTGTGGTGCTTCTGGTAGCGCTCCTTCAGTCCCCGCAGGATGGCGATGGTGTCCTCGACGGAGGGCTCGCCGACCAGTACCGGCTGGAATCGGCGCTCCAGGGCCGGGTCCTTCTCCACGTGCTTGCGGTACTCGTCGAGGGTGGTGGCCCCGATCAGGCGCAGCTCGCCCCGGGCCAGCATCGGCTTGATCATGTTGCCGGCGTCCATGGCCCCCTCGGCCGCGCCGGCGCCGACGATGGTGTGCAACTCGTCGACGAAGGTGATGATCTCGCCGTCCGAATCGGCGATCTCCTTCAACACCGCCTTCAGCCGCTCCTCGAACTCGCCCCGGTACTTCGACCCGGCCACCATCGAGCTCAGGTCCAGGGCGACCAACTTCTTGCCCTTCAGGCTCTCGGGTACGTCGTTGGCGACGATGCGGTTGGCCAGGCCCTCGACGATGGCCGTCTTGCCCACGCCCGGTTCGCCGATCAGGACCGGGTTGTTCTTGGTCCGGCGGGAGAGCACCTGGATGACCCGGCGGATCTCCTCGTCCCGGCCGATGACCGGGTCCAGCTTTCCGTCCCGGGCGTCGGCGGTGACGTCGCGCCCGAACTTCTCGAGGGCCTGGTACTGGTCCTCCGGGTTCTGGCTGGTCACCTTGTGGGCGCCCCGGACCTCCTGCATGGCCTCCAGCAGGCGGTCGTGGGTGACACCGACCAGGTCGGAGAGGGCCAGGAGGGCGTGCTCGACGGACAGGTACTCGTCGCCCAGGCGGCGCCGCTCGTCGTCGGCCTTCTGGAAGATGGCGTTGGCCGTGCGCCCGAGGCCCGGATCCTGGCCGCCCCCGCCGCTGTAGGAGCGGGGCAGCTTGGCGATGAGTTCGTCGTTGCGGTTACGCAGGCTGGTCGGGCTGACGCCCACCCGCTCGAGGATGGGCAGGGTGATGGTGCCCTCCTGGCTCAGCATGGCGGCCAGCAGGTGCTCGGGCGTGACCTCCGGGTTGTTGCGGGCGGCGGCCAGCTCGGCGGCCGCCCTCAACACCTCTTGGGTCTTCTGGGTCCAACGGTTCGGATCAAGCGCCATGGTTTCTCGTGCTCCGGTATATGTCTGGCAGGTTGCGGACCGGGACCAGGTCCCGGCGGTACTGGCGGTGGGTGCGCTCCACTTCCTCGGCGGTCTGGCGGCGGGCGGCGACGATGTCACCCTGCAGCCGGGCGATCTCCGCCTCCAGCTGGAGCAACTGGGCCTCGAGGGCGAGGATGCGGCGGACCCCTTCGAGGTTGACGCCACCGGCGGTGAGCTCCTGGATGCGCCGCAGGTGGGCGATGTCGTGCTCGCTGTAACGGCGACTGCCGCCGTCGGTCCGGGCCGGGTCGAGCAGACCCTTGCGCTCGTATATGCGCAGCGTCTGCGGGTGCATCCCGGCCAGTTCGGCGGCGACCGAGATCACATATACGGCCCGCTGGGTGCGGTCCCGGTCCATCACGAGACCCCGCCGCCGAACACGGCGTGGCGCATCGACTCGCCATCCAGGTGGGCGGACAGGTCGGTGACCGCCTGGCGGACCTCGTCGCTGAGCGTGGTGGGCACGGCGATGTCGACGGTGACCAGCAGGTCGCCGGCCACCTTGGCGGTCTGGACGCCGCGGCCGCGCACCCGGAACGTGCGCCCCGACCGGGTGCCGGCCGGCACCTTGAGGCTGACCGGCTTGTCCAGGGTGGGCACGGTGATGGTCGTGCCCAGGGCGGCCTCGGGGAAGGTGACCGGGACCGTGAGGGTCAGGTCCCTGCCCTTGCGGCCGAACACCGGGTGGGCGTCCACATGGACGACGACGAACAGGTTGCCGGCCGGGCCGCCGTTGCGACCGGCGCCGCCCCGTCCCTTGACCCGGATGCGCTGGCCGTCCTGCACACCGGCCGGTATCCGGACCTTCACCTGGCGGGCTGCGTACTCCACGCCACTGCCCAGGCAGGTGGGGCACGGGTTGTCGATCTTGAAGCCGGTGCCGGAACAGTTCTGGCACGGCTGCGAGAACGAGAACATGCCCTGGTTGTCCGAGGTCACGCCCCGCCCGCCGCAGACCGGGCAGACGGTAGGCGCCGAACCGGGCGCCGCGCCGTTGCCGTGACAGGTGTGGCAGGCGACCTCGGACGTCACGTTGACCGTCGTCGTCAGACCCTGGACGGCATCGAGGAACGACAGGTGGAGGCTGGTCTCGAGGTCGGCGCCGGCGGTGGCGGCCAGGCCCGATCGCCCACCGGGGGCGCCGCCACCGGCGGTGCGCCCGGCCCGGCCGCTGCGGCCGAAGATGTTGCCCAGCAGATCGCCCAGGTCGTCGACCCGGAAGTTGCCACCGAAGCCGCCCCCGCCCCGGCCGGCCCCGCCGGCCATACCGGCGAACGGGTTGCCGGCCGCGCCCATGCGACGGACCTCGTCGTACTCCTTGCGCTTGGCCTCGTCGCCCAGGACTTCGTAGGCGGCCGAGATCTCCTTGAACCGATCCTCGGAACCGGGGTTGGCGTCGGGGTGATACTGCTTGGCCAGCTTGCGGTAGGCCTTGCCGATCTCCTTGTGGTCGGCGTTCTCGGCGACCCCCAACACCTTGTAGTAGTCCTTCTCGAACCACTCACGCTGGGGAGCCACTGGCCGTCACCCCCTCACTTTCACCATGGCCGGGCGGATGACCCGACCACGCCACCGGTAACCGGCCCGCATGACCTCGGCCACCTCCTGGCCGCCGCCGTCGCCCGGTTCGTGGGCCACCGCGTCGTGGCAGTTCGGGTCGAACGGCTCACCCACGTTGTCGATCTTCTCGAGCCCTTCCTTCTCCAGGACGGCGAAGAGCGAGGCGGACAACTGCTTGACGTCCTCTCCGGCCCCGTGGGACAGGGCCAGCTCGCATGTGTCGAGGACGGGCAGGAGCTTCTCGACCAGCGACTCGGCGGCCCGTTCCCGGATCTCCTCCGTCTGCTTGGTCACCCGCTTGCGGTAGTTCTCGAAGTCGGCCTGCAGCCGCTGCAGGGACTCCCGGTACTCGTTGCGCTCCAACACCACCGGATCGAGCACCGGAGCGCCCCCCTCTTCGGCGATCGCCTCAGCGGCGACCGCCTCCTCCGGGCTCAGCTCAGAAGGGACGCCGGGAGCCGGATCGGGATCCGGTTGACCGCCTTCGGCGGTCCCGGTTTCCGATTCGGACCCGGGGTTCTCCCCACTCACTGACCGTCCTCATCGACGATCTCGGCATCGACGACCTCGTCATCGGCCGCCGCCGAGGAACCACCGGAGCCGGCTGACCCGCCGGCACCGCCGGTGTCCGACGACGCCGAGGCGGTGCTGGCCGCCTGCTCGTACAGCTGCTTGCCCAGCTCCTGGACACCGACGGCCAGCTTCTCGGTGGCCGACTTGATGGGCTCCAGGTCGGTGCCGGCGAGGGTCTCCTTGAGGGCGGCCAGGTCGGCTTCGACGGTGGCCTTCTGGTCGCCGGAGAACGAGGCGGCCTGGTCCTTGAGCATCTTCTCGGTCTGGTAGACGAGCGAGTCGGCGTTGTTGCGGACCTCGGCCTCCTCGCGGCGGCGCCGGTCGTCCTCGGCGTGGGACCCGGCGTCTTTGACCATGCGGTCGATGTCGTCCTTGTTGAGCGAGGACTGACCGGTGACGGTCATCGACTGCTCCTTGCCGGTCGCCCGGTCCTTGGCCGAGACGTGCACGATGCCGTTGGCGTCGATGTCGAAGGTGACCTCGATCTGCGGCACGCCGCGCGGGGCCGGCGGCAGGTCGACCAGCTGGAACTTGCCCAGGGTCTTGTTGTAGAGGGCCATCTCCCGCTCCCCCTGCAGCACGTGGATCTCCACCGACGGCTGCCCGTCTTCGGCAGTGGTGAACACCTCGGACCGCTTGGTCGGGATGGTGGTGTTGCGCTCGATCAGCTTGGTCATGACCCCGCCCTTGGTCTCGATCCCGAGCGACAGCGGGGTGACGTCGAGCAGGAGGACGTCCTTGACCTCGCCCTTCAGCACGCCGGCCTGGATGGCGGCGCCGACGGCGACGACCTCGTCGGGATTGACGCCCTTGTGCGGCTCGCTGCCGGTCATGTTCTGGACCAGCTCCTGGATGGCCGGCATACGGGTGGAACCGCCGACCATGACCACGTGCTGGATGTCGGACTTGCTCAGCCCGGCGTCGGTGATGGCCTGCTCGAACGGGCCGCGGCAGGCCTCGACCAGGTCGGAGGTCATCTCCTGGAACTTCGAGCGTGACAGCTTGAGGTCGAGGTGCTTGGGCCCCGAGTCGGTCGCCGTGATGAACGGCAGGTTGATCGTGGTCTCCTGGACCGACGACAGCTCGATCTTGGCCTTCTCGGCCGCTTCCTTCAGCCGCTGCAGGGCCATCTTGTCGTTGGCCAGGTCGACGCCCTCTGTGTCCTTGAACGTCTTGACCAGCCAGTCGATGACCCGCTGGTCCCAGTCGTCGCCGCCCAGGTGGGTGTTGCCGGAGGTCGACTTGACCTGGAAGATGCCCTCGGAGATCTCGAGGACCGACACGTCGAAGGTGCCCCCGCCGAGGTCGAACACCAGGACGGTCTGCTCCTCCTCCTTGTCCAGGCCGTAGGCCAGGGCGGCGGCGGTCGGCTCATTGATGATCCGCAGGACCTCGAGGCCGGCGATCTGACCGGCTTCCTTGGTCGCCGTGCGCTGGGCGTCGTCGAAGTAAGCGGGCACGGTGATCACCGCCTGGGTGACGGTGTCGCCCAGGTAGCTCTCGGCGTCGCGCTTCAGCTTCTGCAGGATGCGGGCGGAGATCTCCTGCGGGTTGTACTTCTTGCCATCGATGTCGATGTTCCAGGAGTTGTCGCCCATGTGGCGCTTGACCGAGCGGATGGTCCGGTCCGGGTTGGTGATGGCCTGACGCTTGGCCACCTCGCCGACGAGCACCTCGTCGGACTTGGAGAAGCCGACGACCGAGGGGGACGTGCGGGCGCCTTCCGCGTTGGGGATAACGATGGGTTCGCCGGCCTCCAGCACGCTGACGACCGAGTTGGTGGTGCCGAGGTCGATACCGACGGCCTTGGGCATATCTAGAGCCTCCAAATGAGAGAGAACGTGTGACGGTCAGTGTAGCAAAGTTGAGTCCCTTTGACTAAAGAAATCTGTTGAAGGGGTCATGTACTAGTCTGGCGAGCGTGGGGACGCTCGTTTTGCTGCGCCATGGTCAGAGTGCGTGGAACCTGGAGAACCGGTTCACCGGCTGGTGGGACGTCCCGCTCTCCGAGCAGGGCCGGGAGGAGGCCCGCTCGGCCGGCACCCATCTGACCGCCACCGGGGTGATGGTCGACCGGGCGTTCACGTCGGTGCAGACCCGGGCCATCACCACCTTGCACCTGGCCCTCGAGGAGATGGGCCGGCTGTGGGTGCCGGTCACCCGCCACTGGCGGCTCAACGAGCGGCACTACGGCGGGCTCACCGGCCTCAACAAGGCCGAGACAGCGGAAAAGTACGGCGCCGAGCAGGTGCACCTGTGGCGGCGCAGCTACGACGTGCCGCCCCCGGAGATGGCCCCGGGCAGCGAGTACGACGTGCGGGCCGACGACCGCTACGCCGGCCTGCCGCCCGAGGTCGTGCCGGCCGCCGAGTGCCTGGCCGACGTGGTCGTCCGCATGATCCCCTACTGGTACGACGCCATCGCCCCGGAGGTGATGGCCGGTCGCACCGTGCTGGTGGCCGCCCACGGCAACTGCCTGCGGGCCCTCATCAAGCACCTCGAAGGCATCGGCGACGCCGACATCACCGAACTGGAGATCCCCACCGGTGTGCCGCTCGTCTACCAGATGGACGCCCACGCCCAGCCGGTCGGCGCCCGGCGCGAGCTGACCGGCGCCTAGCTCCGACGTGGCCCCGGTGGCGGCGCTCAGGGACCTGCGGGCCGGCCTGCTGGCCCGGACCGATCTGACCGGGCCGGACTGGTGCCGGGAATGGGCGGCCTCGGCCGACACCTGGTTGGCCGACCTGTTCGACGGTGCCGCTCCCGACGGCGGCAAGGGCGTGGCCCTCATGGCCGTCGGCGGATACGGCCGGGGCGCGCTGGCGCCGGGCAGCGACCTCGATCTGCTGCTGCTCCACGACGGCAAGCAGAAGCGGATCAAGGAGGTGGCCGACGCCATCTGGTACCCGATTTGGGACACCGGCCAGCCACTGGACCACAGCGTGCGCACCCTGAAGGAGCTGCGTTCTGTCATGGACAGTGACATCAAGGTGGCGCTGGGCCTGCTGGACGCCCGCCTCATCGCCGGCGATGCCGCCCTGGCCGGGTCGGCCGTCGAGCGGGCGCTCGACATGTGGCGGACGCGCACGCCGCGGTGGCTGCCCGACCTGCAAGAAGCGGTCCGGTCCCGCCACGACCGCTTCGGCGACCTGGCCTTCCTGCTCGAGCCCGATTTGAAGGAGGCCCGGGGCGGCCTGCGGGACATCCAGCTCCTCCGCAGCATCTGCAAAGTGGCACCCATCCTGTCAGGAATTCTGGAAGACCGGACCCTGGTCTGGGCCGAGCGCATCCTCACCTCGGCCCGGGTCGAGTTGCAGCGGCCCAACGGGTCGGCGACCAACGTCCTCCTGCTCCAGGAGCAGGACCGGGTGGCGGAAGCCGTCGGGATGGACGACGCGGATGTGTTCATGGTGGCCGTGGCCGATGCCGCCCGGGCCGTGGCTTGGGCGTCCGACGACGGGTGGAGGCGGCTGGCCTCGTGGCTGGCCGGACCCACGGGGCGGGGCGGGGCGGGTTATCTCGTCCTGGAGCCGGGGGTCGTCCTGCGCGACGGTGAGGTGTCCCTGTCCGCCGGTGCCGACCCGGCGGCCGACCCGTCCCTCGCCCTCCGCATCGCCGCCGCCTCGGCCGAGCGGGACGTACCGATCGCCCGGGCCACCCTGGAGCGACTGGGCCGACGGACGCTGGCCCCCGACGGGGTGTGGCCGGCCCCGGTGCTGAACGCCCTGCTGCGCCTGCTCGGCGCCGGCCGACCGGCCATCGCTGCCGTCGAGGCCCTCGATCAGCACGGGGTGTGGATGCGTTACCTACCGGAGTGGTCGCCGGTGCGCAACCGGCCGCAGCGCAACGCCTACCACCGGTTCACCGTCGACCGGCACCTGCTGGAGGCGGTCGGCAACGCGTCCTTGCTACAGAGCGCAGTGCACCGCCCCGACCTGCTCCTGCTCGGCGCCCTCCTCCACGACATAGGCAAGGGTCAGGGCGGCGACCACACCGAGATCGGGATAGAGATCGTCGGGAAGCTGGGCCCCCGCATGGGCCTGGACGACCACGACGTGGCCATGCTCCAGAACCTGGTCCGGCTCCACCTGCTGCTGCCCGACGCCGCCACCCGGCGCGATCTGGACGATCCGGAGACGGCCGCCACGGTGGCGGCGGCGGTGGGTGACCAGGACACCCTCGAACTGCTGGCCGCCCTGACCCAGGCCGACAGCCTGGCCACCGGGCCGGCGGCGTGGGGCGGGTGGAAAGCGGGCCTGGTCGACCGGCTGGTCACTCAGGTGGCGGCCACCCTCGAAGGACGACCGCCGCCCGATACCGGCCGGGCCGACCTGTCGGCCGCCGAACGCCAGGTGCTGGCCGGCCATCAACTGTCGGCGATCTACGAGGGCGGGATTTTGAAGGTGGCCGCCCCCGACCAGGCCGGGCTGCTCGCCGTCGTCGCCGGAGTGCTGACCCTGGCCGGTGCCAACGTGCGGTCGGCCACCACCATGTCGGACGAGTCCACGGCCATGGCCCTGTTCCGTTTCGAGGTCACACCGGCGTTCGACGAACTGCCCGACGCCGACCGCGTGCGGGCCGACCTGTCGGCCGCCATCGAGGGCCGGATGGACATCGAGCACCTGCTCGAGGAGCGGGAAGCCCGCTACAGCCGGTTCGCGCCGAGTACGCAGGCGCGCGTGCCCGATGCGCGCGTGCTCTTTGACCTCGAATCGTCGACCACGTCGACCATCGTGGAGGTGCGCGCCCCCGACCGCGGGCCCGTCCTCTACCACGTGACCAGGGCCCTCACCGCGTGCGGCACCACCATCACCTGCGCCCTGGTCAGCACCCTCGGGGCGGAAGCCATCGACGTGTTCTACGTGCACGGGCGCGAAGGAGGCCGGGTCGAGGACCCGGCCCACCTTCGACAGATCGAGGAAGCGGTGCTCGCTTCGCTCTGAGCTCAGCTGTCCATGTACTTCCGGTGCTTGCGCCAGAGGCCGATGGACCCGGCCACCCACCCGGCCGAGATCACCAGCCAGAAGACGGCCAGCGTGGCGTGGTGGTTACCGCTCATGATGAGGGCCACGCCGATCTCGAGCAGGGCCATGATGAACACGGCCCGCCAGCCCCACGGGGACTTCACGATGCGGGACTGGTCGATCTCCCACTTCTCGGGCCGGGCCGGCGGCGCCGCCTGAGCGACGGCCCGCTTCGGTGGGGTGACCCGTCCGGTGGGCTTCTTGGCCATGGTCCTAGATTGCATCAGGACCGGTCTCCCCCGTGCGAATCCGCACGACGGTGTCCACCGGGGTGACCCAGATCTTGCCGTCGCCGATCTTCTCGGTCCGGGCCGCCTTGCTGATGGCGTCGAGCACCCCGGATACGGCGGCCTCGTCGACCAGCACCTCGACCTTGATCTTGGGCGTGAAGGCGACCTGGTACTCGGCGCCCCGGTACACCTCGGTGTGCCCCTTCTGACGGCCGAAGCCCTGCGCCTCGGTGACGGTGAGGCCCTTGGCCCCGGCCGCCTCGAGGGCCTCCTTGACAGCATCCAGCTTGAACGGCTTGATGACTGCGGTCACGAGCATCATCGGAGATCACCTGCGGTTTCGGTCGTGGAGGTTGGGGAGGTCGAGGAGATCGTGGCAGTCGTGGTGCCGGCCCCGGCGCCGGTCAGGCCGGCCTGGGCGAAGGCGCCCATGGAGTCGACCCGCGTGAACCCCTCGTCGGCCGGGTAGGCCTCCTCGTCGTGGATCCCGATGTCGCCCAACTCGAGCACCTCGTCGGGTAGTCGCAGCCCACCGGTTATGAGGCCCACGATCTTCAGGATGATAAAGGTCCCGATGGCGTCGTAGATGATGATGGTCAGGGCGGCGAGGAACTGGATCAGCAGCTGCTTGGCATTGTGCCCGTAGAGCACGCCCTTGAATGTGATCGGCGATCCCCCGACGCTGTGGTAGATCACCATGCTCGGGTCCACGAAGACACCGACGAGCAGGCCGCCGGTCAGGCCGGCCAGGCCGTGGGTGTAGGCCACGCCCGACGCATCGTCCACGTACTTCATGGTGATCGGCATCAGGTACGACCAGGCGAACCACACCACCGTGCAGTCGATGATCCCGATCCACAGGGCCGAGGACCCGCTGACGTAGCCGGCGCAGGGGGTGATGCCGACCAGGCCGCAGATCATGCCGTTGATGCCGCCCAGGAAGGTCGGCTTCTTCTGCCTGGACAGCACCATGTCCAGGACCACCCAGGTGAGCAGGGCGGCGGCCGCGGCGGCGTTGGTGTTGATGATGGCGGCGGCCGCATCGGAACTGGCGAAGTAGGGGTCGCCTCCGTTGAAGCCGTTCCAACCGAGCCAGACGATGCCGGCGCCGACCGAGACCATGGTCAGGCTGTGGGGCACCCACTTGGCCCGGTCACGCGCCAGGCGGGGGCCGATGACCCAGGCGGCGACGAACCCGGACACGCCGGCGGCCAGGTGGATGACGTAGCCACCGGAGTAGTCGAGGACACCCTCATGGGCCCAGTAGCCGCCACCCCACACGAGCATGGCGTTCACCGTGTACACGAAGGTGCACCAGGCGGGGACGAAGATGATCCAGGCCAGCGGCTTGATCCGGCCGAGCACGCTGCCGAGGAACAGCAGCGGGGTGATGCCGGCGAACACGAACTGGAAGTAGGCCAGCGCGCTGGACGGCATCTGCAGTGGCACGAACGCCCCACCGTTGGCGTAGAGCGTGGCCTGACCCATCTGGGCGTGGCCGGCGTTGATCGACTGCGGGTGGCCGACGAAGTTCTCGAAGAAGTCCTTGATGAACCCAACGAATCCGCCGCCGTTGCCGGCGTAGGTGTTGGTCCAGGTGTGGGCGCCACCGGAGCCGATCGGCGTACCGAAGCCCATCTTGTAGCCCCACATAACCCATACGACGAGCACCGTGGAGAAGCCGGTGAAGGCCATGAACATGGTGTTCACCGCCCACCGCTTGGGCACCAGGCCGGCGTACAGCACGGCCAGGCCGGGCAGGCTCATCAGGCCGACGAACGTGGCCGCGGTCAGCTGCCAGGCGGTGTCGCCGGTGTCTATGTAGTTGGCGTCCGAGCAGGTCTGGGCAACCGGAGTCGCCACGCCCTGGTTGTAGACCGCGTTCTTGACGCAGTCGCCGGTGCTGGCCGTAGCCATGCTGACCGCATGCGTCATGGTCATCAATAAGGACAAAGGACCCCTCCTGAGGTGTGATGGTCGGGCGCAGTAGGCGCGAGTCCGGCTGGGACCTGGTGAGGGTAAGAAAGCCTTGTTTCCCGTTGTTGACCGTTGTGTTGCCCGCTTGTTAACTGGCGCCGTCGGATGGGGGAACCGGACAAATCGTCGCGGGTCGGAGCGAGTCGGTACAGTTCCGCACCATGGCTGACAAGAAGCTCGATCACCTGAGCAAGGTGAAGATGTTCGCGGCGCTCAACAAGAAGGAGCTGGGGCTGGTCGCCAAGGCATCGGACGTCGTGACCGTGGCCGCCGGTACCAATATCGTCACCGAAGGGGAGATCGGCCACGAGTTCTACCTGATCTCCTCCGGCTCGGCCGTGGTCAAGCGCAAGGGACGCAAGGTCGCCACCCTCGGCCCGGGCGGCTACTTCGGGGAGATGGCGCTACTCGACCGCGGGCCGCGCACGGCGACGGTGACCGCCGACCAGGACAGCCAGTTGATCGTGCTCGGCCAGCGCCAGTTCATGGCCCTCCTCGACCAGGTTCCGCCCGTCGCCCACAAGCTCCTGGTCGCCATGGCGACCCGCCTCAGAGAGGCTGACAGCAAGGCTGTCTCGCACTAAGAGGCGAGTTTTCGTTACCGCGAAGTAGGGTTTCAGCGCTCCTCGGCCGCCCCTTGCCGGGAGTCTCCTGGAGGATTCCACCTTGACGACCGTCGACGTTCGGATACTTGTCGGCCTACTGATTTCGGTGATCGGGCTCGGCCTGGTCGCCCGGCGGGCACTGTTCCTCTTCCGGCTGGTGGTGACCGGTCAACCGGCGGAAGGGCGCTTCACCGATATCGGCGCCCAGCTGAAGGCCGAGATCATGGACGTGTTCGGCCAGCGCAAGCTGCTGAAGCGACCGGGGCCGGGCCTGGCCCACTTCTTCACCTTCTGGGGCTTCATCGTCCTGATCCTCACCATCATCGAGGCCTACGGCGACCTGTTCGATGTCAACTTCGGCATCTCGTCGTGGTCCGGCCTGGGCTTCATCGAGGACTTCTTCGGCGTGGCCGTCTTCCTGGCCATTGTCAGCTTCACCCTGATCCGGGTGGTCAACAATCCGGCCCGTCGCGACCGCAAGTCCCGCTTCTACGGATCGCACACCGGGGCGGCCTGGTTCACGCTGTTCATGATCTTCATGGTCATCGCCACGCTGTTCCTCTACCGGGGCGCCCAGGAGGTCTCCGGCCACTTCCCCTACGCCCACCGCAGCTGGTGGCCGTTCGCGTCCCGGGCGCTGGGCGCCGCCTTCAGCGGCCTGTCCCACTCGGCCGCCACCAACGTGGAGACCGTGTTCATCCTGGGCCAGATCCTGGTGCTGTGGGGCTTCTTCGTCTTCGTGCTGAACTCCAAGCACCTGCACATCTTCGTGTCGGAACCCAACGTCCTGTTCTCCCGGCGGCCGAAGGCGCTCGGCCCGCTCGGCACCACCCCGGACCTCGACCCCGAGAAGATGACCGAGGACTCCGTCTTCGGCACCGGCCTGATCGGCCACCTGACCTGGAAGCAGCGCCTCGACCTGATCAGCTGCACCGAGTGCGGCCGCTGCCAGGACCAGTGCCCGGCCTGGGCCACCGACAAGCCCCTCTCCCCCAAGCTCGTGATCATGGATCTGCGCGAGCAGATGTTCGCGGCGTCGTCGGAGCTGCTGGCCGGCCAGCCGCTGCTGCCCAAGCCGAACGTGGCCGTGCCGGTGTCCTACGAGGGCGCGGAAGGCTCAGTCGCCACCAAGACACTGGTCCCCAACGTGATCGCCGAGGATGTCCTCTGGTCCTGCACCACGTGCGGCGCCTGCGTCGAGCAGTGCCCGGTCGACATCGAGCACGTCGACACCATCGTCGACATGCGCCGCTACCAGGTGCTGATCGAGGCCCAGTTCCCGACCGAGGCCAACCTGATGCTGCGCAACGTCGAGAACCGGGGCGACCCCTGGGGCCTGGGCAGCTCGCAGCGCACCACCTGGCTGGACGGCCTCGACTTCGAGGTCTCGGTCGTCGGCGACACCATCCCCGAAGACGTCGAGTACCTCTTCTGGGTCGGCTGCGCCGGCGCCCTGGACGAGCGGGCCCGCCGCACCACGCAGGCCATCGCCCGGCTGCTCCACCAGGCCGGCGTCACCTTCGCCGTCCTCGGGCCGAAGGAGTCCTGCACCGGTGACCCGGCCCGCCGGCTGGGCAACGAGTACCTGTTCCAGACCCAGGCGCAGATGAACATCGAGACGCTGCAGTCGGCCAACGTCAAGAAGATCGTCGCCTCCTGCCCGCACTGCTTCAACTCCATCGCCCGGGAGTACCCGGCCCTCGGCGGCAACTTCGAGGTGTTCCACCACACCCAGTTGCTGGCCTCGCTGCTGGCGTCGGGATCGTTGAAGCCGGTCAACACCATCGACAAGAAGATCACCTACCACGACCCCTGCTACCTGGGCCGCCACAACGAGGTCTACGACGAGCCCCGTGACGTGCTCGGACGGGTCCCCGGCGTGCAGGTCGAGGAGATGCACCGCTGCCGCAACAAGGGGTTCTGCTGTGGCGCCGGCGGCTCGCGCATGTGGCTCGAGGAGAACATCGGCAGCCGCATCAACGTCAACCGCACCGACGAGGCCCTGGGCACCGGCGCCGACGTCATCTCCACCGCCTGCCCCTACTGCCTGATCATGCTCGACGACGCCACCAAGGCCCGCCAGGCCGAGGGCGCCGTGTCCGAGGACATCCGGGTGCTCGATGTGGCCCAGGTGCTCGAGCAGTCGCTCGTTGCGGTTGCGGCCGGCCGCAGTGGTGCGGGTGCGAATGCGGGTGCGGCCGGGGCGGAGGCGGATGCGGCTGGTGCGGGGGCGGATGCGGCTGGTGCGGGCGATGCCGGGGCGGAGGACGCCAAGGCGGAAGCGCCGGCGGAGGCACCGGCGGCGGATACGGAAACGGCCGCGGTAGAAGCACCGGCAAAGGCGGGCGAGGGCGGGGGCGAGGCGGCCGCGCCGGTCGCACCGGCTGGCTCCGCCGCCGGCGAGGCCGCGGCGCCGGCGGCGGCGACCGGCCCGGACGCAGCGGAGATCAAGGGCGGCACGGAGGACCGGCCCGAGAACGCCGGCCCGGCGCCGGTCGCCGACGCCCCCGGTGAGGCCGCCCCGGCGGCCCCCGCAGAGAGCGCCGCCTCGTCAGCGGACACCGAGAAGGCCGGCCCGGCCAAGGAGCCCGAGGAGGCATCGGCCCCGCAGGGTCCCGAAACCGCCGGCGTCGGGCCCGACTCGTCGCCCGCACCCGGCGAGCCGACCACCGGCTCGGGCGGTTCGGACCAGGACGAGCCCGAGCCCTGACACCCTGAGCGGCCACACCGCCACCAGTCGTGGGGGTCGGTCTCAAAAGCTATCAAGTGTGTGCAAAGTTGCTGATATAGTCCGCAACTTTGGGCACTGACTTACTTGATGCACACGTCGGGTGAGTTCGGGGGCACACCAAGGACTATGCGAATCATGCGAACGCGTGTTCGATTGTTGGTCTAGACTGTGGACAATGCTGTGGACGCGTCTGTGGAGAAAGGGTGGAAATCCGACACGCAAGTGTGGTAATGCGCTAGCCTGGTGTGTCTGGAAGGCACCGCTACCTCACTGAAGTACGCGCAACGGAGGTCGTCGCAGAAGACGGCTTCCTAAGTCGCGTTCTTGGATATTCCGTTATTACCCTCGATCAGAAAGGTAGGTGAGACAAAGTGGCGGGAGGGCGAGACTACGACTCCGACAAGCTCCGCGAGTTGATGCTGTATATCGCTGAGCAAAGTGAGGAAGATGCCTCTTTCGGCTCAACGAAGCTGAACAAGGTTCTCTTCTACGCCGATTTTTTGTCTTACGCGACCGCGGGGCTGTCCATCACGGGGGCCGAGTACCAACGCCTCAGGAACGGTCCCGCGCCGCAACAACTTCTGCCGGTCTTGGAAGACATCAAGCTTGATGGCTACGGAGTAGTTGTCACCAGGGATCGGGGCGGGTACTCACAGCAGCGACTTATCGCTCTACGTCCTGCGAAGATCGAGGCATTCTCCGGGCCAGAGATTGCGTTGGTGGATCGGGTCATCAAGGCCTTTTGGGGACGCAGCGCGGCACAAGTCAGCGAACTCTCTCATCGTGAGGTTGGATGGCGGCTGAGTCGCGACAAGCAAGAGATCCCGTATGAGACCGCATTCCTTTCATCCTCATCTCCGACGGTGGAGGATCTAGAGTGGATGCGGGAGGTCGTCTCTGCCGGTGGACCGCTGGGAGCCCGTTAGGGGCATCAAGTTTGAGGCATCATTCGATGCCACGCTCGCGGCACTCAAGCTGGATACACCGCGGTTTGATGAGGTCTGGCTGGGCGTAGAGCAGGTGCTTGCCTGTGCGGGGGCGGAACTCCTCGACGAGGTGTATCCGGACCGCGGTGACCAAATGCGCTTCATTTCCACCGACGCTTATCCCGGCATCCCGAGCTTGCAGATCGTGGCGGTATGTCCTTGTACCTGCGATGAAGCCGAGCACGCCCATGTATACGGAGCCCGCCAGACGCCGATCAACAAGGTGGATGATAGCTCTTAGCCGCTGAGCGGTCAGATGACGGAAATGCACTCTGACCAGCGGTTTAATCGTCACACCCCCCTGCGAAAATGGGGGCATGAAAGCGGATCGGCTCCCCCGGAACTTGGTAGAGGCGATCTGCTATTTCTCGGACCCGGACCGGGCGTTCGCCTACGTGGTTCGGATGCGCTGGGCGGACGGTCCGGTCATCTGCCCCCGCTGCGATCACGATCAGACTTCGTTCATCGCCAGTCGCCGGATCTGGCGGTGCGGTGGGTGCAAGAAGCAGTTCTCGCTCAAGGTCGGGACGATCTTCGAGGACAGCCCGTTGGGCTGGGACAAGTGGCTCCCCGCCATCTGGCTTATCGCCAACTCCAAAAACAGTGTCTCGTCGCATGAGATGGCCCGCTCGCTGGGCGTCACCCAGAAGTCGGCGTGGTTCATGCTGCACCGCATCCGTGAAGCCATGAAGGCCGGGTCGTTCCAAAAGATGACCGGCACGACCGAAGTTGACGACACGTTCATCGGCGGTCTGGCCAAGAACATGCACCACAAGGTCCGCAAGGAACGGATCCACGGAACGGGCGGTATGGACAAGCTGGTCGTGCAGGGTGCCCGGAACCGGGACAGCGGCACGGTCGTGGCCGAGGTCATCCCCACCGAATCCGCTCGGGTCATCCAACGGAACATCTGCCGGTGGCTGGAGGACGGTTCCACGCTCTACACCGACACGCACAAGTCCTACAACGGCATCGAGTCCAGGGGCTACGCCCTCAAGCAGGTCAACCACTCCGCTGGCGAGTACGTGTGTGGCGATGTCCACACCAACGGGATCGAGAACTTCTGGTCACTGCTCAAGCGGTCGATCAAGGGCACCCAGATCCACGTTCACGGTGCCCACCTCCAGCGGTACGTGAACGAGCGCACCTTCGCCTACAACGAACGGTCCGCCAGCGACCTAGGCCGGATGACAGCCGCCATGACGGGCGTGAGCGGCCGTCGCCTCACCTGGGCCGCTCTGACCGCTGACACCAAGACCTACGGCCGTCCCGCCATCTGGCAGCCGTCCTTCGACGCCCTAGAGTTCCTGTGAGCGGGGCGGGTGAGGTTCACGGTCCCGAGGCGCCCACCGATTACACTCGGCGCCAAGCGACCAGAAAGAGGGGATCGCCAGGCATGTCCGATGCCGAGCCATCGAACATCGTCCAACTTGTTCCTGCTGGCAAGGTCCGCTGCTTCATCACCGGGAAGTTCCGGCCGGACAAACCAGAGGAGCACGTCCGGCAACGGTGGGCGCGCAGCTTGGTCGAGGAATACGGCTACGACCCGGCCGACATCGAGGTTGAGTTCCGAATCAAGATCGGTAGTCGTCGGGCGGGCATCGACCTGGCCGTGTTCCCTCCCGGCGTTCCGCACAAGCAAGAAAACGTCTACATCGCCGTCGAAACGAAGCGGGCCGAAACCAAGCCGACCGACAAGGACGACGGCGTCGGGCAACTCAAGAGCTACATGTCGGCGTGCTCGCGGTGCCGACACGGCGTGTGGGTGGCGTCCGAGAAACTGGCTTATCACCGGGCCGAAGACGGAACGATCGATGAGGACATCGACATACCCCGGTTCGGTGACGACAAGCCGCTGATACCCCAGTTCAATGATCTGGTCCCAGCTTTAGACCTGAAGGCCACCCTTCACCGATGCCATAACTACATCTACGCCAACCAAGGTTTGCAGAAGGCTGAAGCCTTTCACGAACTCGTCAAGTTGATCTTCGCCAAGGTCTATGACGAGACAGAGAGTTCCGGGCCGCTCCGGTTCTACATCCAGAGCGAGGAACGCCGGTCAGTTGCGGGACAACGACGTCTCCTCGATGAACGGGTCGGACCTCTCTACGATGCGGTGAAGGAGCGTTACCCGTACATCTTTCCTGCGGGCGACAAACTGGCGCTCAATGGCAAGGTACTTGCCTACATAGTGGCCGAACTCCAACGGTACTCGCTCTTGAGAACGCAGACCGACGTGAAGGGAGCCGCCTATGAGGAGTTGGTTGGAGCCAATCTCCGAGGCGACCGAGGCGAATATTTCACCCCTCGCAATGTCTGTGATATGACGATCCGTATGGTGATGTCCCTATACCCTCCCCGGAAGATCACCAGCATTCGCATCCTTGACACCTGCTGCGGGACCGGGGGATTCCTAGTATCAGCTATCAACCACCTACGAGCATTCTTGACCGAGCGAGAGAAGGCTAAGGGTGGGTCCGAGGATGCGATCGAAGGACGAGTGCACGATGCCCTTCGCGAGTTGGCGATGCGGAATGTCTTTGGACTGGATATCAACCCGTTCCTCGTTCAGACCTGCCAGATGAACCTCGTCATGCACGGGGACGGGTCCGCTCACGTCTACCACGCCGACTCTCTTGCTCTGCCCGGCGAGTGGAGCGATCAAGAAGCTACGACGAATGCCGGACAC
>DASZNC010000110.1:0-28989 GCA_035551615.1 Acidimicrobiales bacterium | reverse complement strand
GTACAACACGGCCCGCCTTCACAGCTCGATCAACTACCTGCCACCCCTCGAGCACGAAGCCCTATACCGTGTGAAGACCGCCTTCCCAGACGGGCAGGTGGCCTAACAACAGCCTCCACCGGATCCAGGGCGATTCAGTGGTGCGGTGCGGCTGGCGACGGCGGCTGCGGCTGCGGCTGGTCTGGTGGCGTGCGGCGGGTCAAGCCATCCGAAGCCGTCACCTAGGCTTGTCCCGACGAGCTCGACGGTTTCAGGCGCGACGGTCGCGACGGTTCCGGGCCCGACGGTTTCGAGTTCGGTGGAAACCTCTGTGACGACGGCGTCGCCGGCGTCGACTGGTCTGGGGATGAAGGTGTCCAGCGTCACGTTCGTGTCCGCTGATGACGGCTGGGTGCTGGGCCAGGTCAATGGTCGCGTCCGGGTGGAGAGGACGACCGATGGCGGTAGTCGCTGGACGCCGCTGGCGGCCAGCCCCCCGTTCGGTCCTGGTCGTCGGGCGCGCCGACGGGTATCCGTTTCGGTGATCTCATCCACGGATACGTCTTCGGACGCGACTCGCTGGACGTGACCAGCGATGGTGGTGAGAGCTGGCAGCAGGTCGCTGTAGCCGACGAGGACGGGGTCTCCGATGGCACGGGGGCGGCCGATGTCGAGGCGGCCGGCGGCGGGTGTGGCTGTTGAACGCGGCGGCTCCGTGCCCGTCGATTTACACCGCAACAGTCGGCAGCACAGCCTTCAGCCGGGTCGGCCGGGCCGGCAACAGGGGAGCGTTCGTCGAGGTCCACGACAGCGAGGCCTATGTCGTCGGATTCGAAGGAGCCGGACCGGTACCGCCGAACCTGGAGGTCGCCACCACCGCCGGTGTCGCCGACCGACAAAGTCCCTGCGGCGGGATCGGGGCGGATCAGGCGGGTCCTTCCGGCGGAGGTCATGGTGTGGGGACTTCGTGGGCTTGGCCCCGGCGATCACGTACGGGGTCTTGTACGCAGTGTGCGGTGGGGACACGACATCGACCACGTCCACCAGCTCCCTATATCGCAGCGATACCGACGGGCGAAGATGGACCGGCGTGACCGTGGTCCACACCTGTGCGGCGGTGTCCCTGGCCGTCACCGACTCCACCGCGTTCGTCGCCTGCCGCAACGGCGGCGTCCAAGCGGTACCTCTGACGAACACGATCTCGCACAGCGCGATTGGGTCGGTGCCCATCCAATACATCGGCTTCACCAACGACCAAGACGGTGTGGCCATCAGTGGCGTCGCCCAGTCCCAATCAGACGCGGGCGTCCTATACCTCACCCGAGACGGTGGAGCCCACTGGACCAAAGCGGCCACCTGAGCCGCCGCCGGACGACCGACGCAGGCGGCGGGGCGCGACCGGAGCGGGAAGCAGCCCGTGATCACTGGGAAACAGATGAAGTGCGTCGTGCACGGCAACGACAGCTCTCTCTTCGATCGCACTCAACCGCCCAGGGCCCGTTGCGCACTGACTCGTGAGACTCCACCGAGCTCATGTGCCAGCGCCGCCGGGTCGGCGCAGACACCATGGCTACGCGTCGGTTCCCAGGGATTACCCCCAGCACATCGGTGTTTCCTCGGCGGACCAGGTCACGGCATTTCTGGAGATTCTTTTCAATCTTCGTCATCCGGTCACCTCGTGGCTCCGTAAGTCCATCGCACGACTAGGGGAAGGGAACGCCGATGACAGCGCTGTCCAGGTGGAGCAAGAGACCCTTCCGGCGCCGTCGAGTTGCGTCGGCATCCCTTTTATCCGGGTTGGTCCTGAGTGGCACCGCATTGGTTGGGGTTGGACCGACTAACGCCGCCGTCCCCGCCCCAACCCGCTCGGCGCTGGTCGATGGCATCGGCCCGGTGGTCGGCTGCGCCGGTCCCGATGGCGCCGGCTACTGGGCGGTGGCGTCCGACGGCGGCGTGTTCGCTTTCGGGACGGCCCGCTTCTTGGGTTCGACCGGCGGTATCGCACTGAATCAGCCGATCGTCGCCATGGCCCCCAGCTTCGACGGGCGGGGCTACGTACTCGCGGCGTCGGACGGCGGGGTCTTCGCGTTCGGTGACGCCCACTTCCACGGGTCCCTCGGCGGTGTTCATCTGACCGAACCGATCGTCGACGTGGTCTCCACCCCAGACGGCGGGGGCTACTGGATGGTTGCCTCTGACGGCGGCGTGTTCGCCTTCGGCGACGCCAGCTACTACGGCTCGCTCGGCGGCATCCACTTGGATTCGCCGATAGTCAGCATGGCCCGTACCGCCGACGGCCGGGGCTACTGGCTGATCGGCTCGGACGGGGGCGTGTTCGCCTTCGGCGACGCCCACTTCTACGGTTCGCTCGGCGACCTCCACCTGAACAAGCCGATCGTGTCCATGAGCCCGGCCCGGAACGGCAACGGCTACTACCTGACCGGCTCCGACGGCGGCGTATTCGCCTTCGGCGCCTCCTACTTCTACGGATCCGAGGGCGGCACCCACCTGACCAAACCAGTGGTCGCCGTGACGGGGACCTTCGCCGGGAACGGCTACCTCCTCGGGGCATCCGATGGTGGAGTGTTCAGCTTCGGCGATTCCACCTTCTGCGGCTCCCTAGGCGGCGAGTCCCTCGTCAAGCCCATCGTCCAGATCGCCTTCTACTCATGAACATCCTCAGCCGGTCCACAGAACCAAGGAGCGAACCTGTGACTGACGTATCCCGCCGAGCCTTTCTCCGCCACGCCTCCATTGGGGCAGCGGCCACGGGGGTGGTCGCTGTATCCGGCACCGCCCTGTTCAACGCCACCGCCGGGGCCAGCCCGTTGCCGGCGGCCACGCCAGTCACCGGTGAGGTGCCGGCGTCAACCGCCACCGATGTCTTCGCCCACGTCTCCGACGCCGCCACCGGACAGGTGACCGTGTTTCACGGGACCGAGGCCTATGTAGTAGTCGATCGTGCTCTCGCCCAGGCCCTGGCGCGGGTGGCGCGGTGACCCGACCGGCACGTCCTTTGTCCCTAACTGACCACGAGGTGGGCTGAGCCATGTCATCACACAAAGAAGCACCGCTGATCTCCAAGGATCCGGTGTGTGACAGCACCGACGTCTACGCATTCGTCAGTCCCGATGACCCGGAAACGGTCACCATCATTGCCAACTACGTGCCGCTGCAGGATCCGGCCAGCGGGCCAAATTTCGTCGAGTTCGGCGCCACCTCGGGCAGTTCGGGAGCGGGTGGCAGCGGCCCGGTCCAATATGACATCAACATTGACAACACCGGCGGGGGTAAGCCGAACATCACCTACCGGTTCCTGTTCAACGTCGAAATCATCGACGACTCGACCTTCCTGTACGCGACCGGGCCCATCACTACGCCGTCTAGGGCAGGCGCCAACTACAACAACTGGAACCGGCCCCAGACCTACACCATCGAGAAGATCGTCGATGGTGTCTCTACCCCGCTCGCCCCGGTCGGCACCGACACGCTCTACTGCCCGCCATGCAACATCGGACCCCGCTCGACGCCCAACTACTCCAACCTCTCAGGCTATGCCGTCTACACGTTGGCCACAGGCGAGAAGGTGTTCGCCGGCCAGCGAGCAGAAGCGTTCTTCGTCGATCTAGGTTCCATCTTCGACCTCGGTGACCTGCGTCCACTGTCCGGGTTGCAGTTGCTCAAAGGAACCGCCTCACTCGGCATAAACGCGCTGGCCGACAAGAACGTCCACAGCATCGCCATCCAGGTGCCGATCAGCTCGCTCACCTCGACCCTGACGCCCCCGACCGGTCCCGACGATCCTCATGCGGTGATCGGGGTGTGGACAACAGCGAGTCGCCAGACGATGAAGATGTACAACTCGAACGGCACCCAGACCACGTCCGGCCCCTACCAGCAGGTGTCGCGCCTGGGCAGCCCGCTGGTCAATGAGGTAGTCGTGCCCATGGCCCTCAAGGACTTCTTCAACAGCCAGCAGCCGGTCAACGACAGCCAGTTCGCCGCTGCTGTCGAGAAGCCAGAGATGCAGGGACTACTGCCCTACCTGTACCCGAACGAGTTCCCTCATCTGGCGGCCTACACCAAGGCTCGCGCCGACCTGGTCGCCATCTTCGCCACCGGCATCCCGGGCAGCCTGATCGGCAGCGCCTTCGGCTACGGCACCTACCAAGGCGGCAAGGTGATCGCCGAGATGCTCCGGCTGAACATGGCCATCGCCCCGACGGGCACCAACGGCGCCGGTACCAGCAACCTGGGTCTGCTCGGCGGCGATCTGGCCGGATTCCCCAACGGTCGCCGGCTCACTGACGATGTGGTCAACATCGAACTGAAGGCGGTGGGCGGCGCCACCATCCCGCTCGTGGACAAGAGCTACACCGTCGACGCCGCCGTAGCCGCCGTCACCCAGGGAGTGACCGCCAACCCCCTGGCCCACCAGGCGAGCTTCCCCTACCTGGCCGACCCGCACCCTGGTTTCTCCAACCCGACCGGTACCCCGTCCAGCAACGACAACACCTCGATCAACTACACCCCGACCTCCTAGATGACGATCGAGGCGCCATACATCGATCCGGGACCCCGTTGCGGGCCACCCGACACCGTGGTGTTGGACATCGGCGGTGACGTCGGCGCCCTCATCCTGTACGCCTCGGCGGAGTGCGCCGGCCGGGAGGTCGACCTGACCCCGGTCGGCGCCGATCGCAGCCATCACGTCCACACCATGATCCGCCGGCGCCGTCTGGCCACTCGCGATGTCTTCGCCGGCGTGTACCCGGAACTGACCCAGGGCCGCTACACGGTCTGGGGCACTGACGCACCCCTCGGTGATGTCGAAGTAGTCGGCGGAAGGGTGGCCGAATTCGACGTCGGCGACCTGGCCGGCTGATTCTTCAATAGACCCAAATCTGGTGGTAGATACCCGCCGGTGCCCTCCACCGGAAGTTTCGCCCACGCCCTCGGCAGCGCATGCGCGGATGCGTTCACGAGTAGGGCGTTCACTTGGGTGAGTTCATCTTCCATGTGCTGGTGGGTGACAGCGCCCACGATCGAATCGAAGCCGCAGCCTCGGCCTGTCCGCCGGACAGATACCTCGTCGAGGCGTCCGACGCTGAGTTGGCTGCGGCGCTGTGCCGTCGTGATGTCGAGGCGTTGGAGGAAGTCTTCCGGAGACACGCCACCTTGGTGGCCCATACGGTAAGACGTAGCGCCAGCGCCTACTGGGTGGACGACATGGTCCAGACCGTTTTTTTGGCCTTATGGCAGGCGCCCGAGCGATATCTGCCAGGTCGTGGGAGCCTGGCCTCGTACCTGGTCATGGTGACCCGGAGCAAGACCATCGATGCTCTTCGCTCCCACAGAAGCAGTCAAGAACGCGACAATCGCACGCTACCGCGTCACTCCGAAGACGTCGAGGTGCAGGTGCTGGCGGCGGCGTCGGTTGCGCAGCTGAAAGCGGCGCTACAGCTGTTGCCCATGACCGAGCGGGTAGCTATCGAACTGGCGTTTTTCGGAGGTGACAGCTACCGCGAGGTGGCGGCCAAGCTGGGCGACCCGCAGGGCACGACCAAGAGTCGGATTCGCGCTGGTCTCCGGCACCTTGAAGCGTTGCTTCAGGGAATAGGTGTTGAGGGGTATGAGTGATCCTGGCCTGAACCACAGGGAGATCAAGGAGCTTCTCGGCGCCTACGCCCTAAACGCTGTCGACGACCGGGAGCGGGCTGGCGTAGAAGTCCACCTCGAGACGTGCCGATCGTGCCAGGCGGAAATGGACGATCATCGCCGCCTCGCCGACAACCTGCGCCGCAACGCCGTCCGAGTCTCGCCCCTGGCCAGTTTCGAAGCCGATGGCATCCATCGGGCAACCGGACCTCCGGCGCCCCCGGTCGCCACGTCCTTGCGTTGGTTGCCTGCTCTGGCGCTGGCCATAGTGGTCGTCATGTTGACCGGGGTGTTCCTTGAGGCACAGGTTCGCTTCGACCGTATAGACGCAGCGACAAAGCGCTCCGATCTGGTCGGTGGTGCCGTGCTGGCCACGGCCGGTCCTGGGGCCACATCCACCGAGCTGCGCACCCCGAGCGCTGCGTCGGTACTGACAATCCTGAGCCGGGTCAGCGGGGGGACCGGCTACGCCATCGACAGCAGTCTCCCGACCCTCGACGGCGACCGTACCTATGAGCTCTGGAGCGTCGACCACGGCTCTCTGACGGCCCGCGTCTCGCTGGGACGAAATCCAGACATTGCCGTATTTACTGCGCCGGGCGGGGTCACAAGCTACGTCGTGACCGTCGAGCACACTTCGCACCCGGGCCAGCCGACGATGCCGGCCGTCGCCACCGGCACCGTACCGTCGTCCCAGTAGGCGCATCTCCCAGGCGGCGCCCCTATCCATGGCAGGAGCTGACCATCCGTCGCCCCTCAACGTGGTACGCGGGCGCAACCGTTTGGCGTCATGCCCCCGCCAGCCGTCGTTATGTCGGCGGCCGTCGCCGGCGGACGGGGGTTAACTACCGACCGTCAAGCTGATCGATCCGAGCGTGTCGTTGTCGGGCGTGGATATGACCTTGGCGGTCAGTACGCTGGCCGGCATCACTCCGCTGGCCGTTCCCGTGTAGGTGATGGTCTGCCCGGCGGCCAAGCGGCCCCCCGGCTCGGTGAAATCGAGGCACAGCCCGGAGTAGCGGATGGCGGCAACCTCCCGATTGGCCGACGACGTCGCGCCGGAATCGTTCACCTCAACGGCCACCCGGGCGAGCTGCTCCGATGCCGAGCCGGGGTTGGTGACCGACACCGAGAAACCGAAGTAGGAGCCGCCGACGCCGGGGGCGCCGCACGGGCCGGAACCGGCTATTCGATGTAGAGCGAGGACGTAGCTACCTGTACCGGCGACATCCACGACAGTGGAGGGAGACGGACCGCTGCCGGTATCGGAGGTCGCGGGACTGGTTGGAGTCGTGTCCGACCTGGTAGGCGACGCGACGCTGGTGGGGGGCACGGCAACGGTTCCGTGCGGCAGCGTGCCGGAGTTGGGGACCACGGTCGAAGCGCTGCCGGCTGCGTGGCCGCCGCCGCTGCAAGCGGCGCCAACCAGAGCGATCGATGCCAATCCGAGACCGACTCGGATTCGTGTCATACCCATCGGCACCTTTTCGGGTTCGTCCGTGCGCAGCATCTGGGG
The DNA here is from genome assembly GCA_035551615.1 of Acidimicrobiales bacterium. Lineage (GTDB taxonomy): Bacteria > Actinomycetota > Acidimicrobiia > Acidimicrobiales > Palsa-688 > JAKCDU01. Next base: position 21,836 of record DASZNC010000110.1, on the reverse strand, counting down.
TTCACTCCTCTCTCGCGTGGACGACCGTGGTGGACACGTGGTGGCCCGCGCGGTAATCGAAGGTGCCGCCGCAGGGGATCGGGTGCGGCTTCGCTTCTTTCTGTCCTTTCGGAACCGAGCCGGTCATCGGATGGTCGCGTTGGATCGGCGGGGCGGACGGACCGCGCCCGTTAGGCCCTCCCAGACGGTCAAGATGGGCGGGATGGGGCTCCCGCTGCGCACTACGGCTGTGACAGCGACGTTGGCGGTTAGCGCCATCGCTCTGTTGACCGTCGGTCCGTTGCGCGCCGGAGCGTCGGGGAGCGACGGGTCGATCAGCCGGCCGGCGGCCCCCCAGCTGGGGCCGGCCCAGGACGTGGATCCGAACGACGTCGGCGATCCGTTCATCATCGCCGTCCCGCCGGGCCTGGCTCCGCCGACCGACGTGCCGTTCCAGGTGCGCGGCCCTGACGCCTATGTGTCGGCTCCCTGGGGACCGGCCCAGGTGAGCCAGGCCGAGAAACACGGCTGGTACGTCCTGTTCGGCACCCCCGACTGGCAGTCCAATGTGCCTACTGCGATCTCCACGGACCTGGTCCACTGGACGGAGGCTCCCGACTCGCTGCCAGACCTGCCGGCCTGGGCCACGCCCAACTACAGCATGACTTGGGCGCCCGCTGCCCAGCACCTGGGCTCCAACTGGATCATGTACTACAGCACCGAGGACGCCGCCCTCGGCACCGAGTGCATCGGGCGAGCCACCTCCACGTCGCCTGCCGGTCCCTACCGGGATGCTTCGACCTTACCCCTCGAGTGCCAGCCTGCCCAGGGCGGGTCGATCGACCCGAGCGTGGTCACCTCCGGGACCTCCCGCTACCTGGTCTGGAAGAACGACGGCAACTCGGACCACCGACCCGACACCATCTGGACCCAGCAGCTGCGCAGTGACGGGCTCGGGCTGGTCGGCTCAGACCACCAGATGCTGGGCGTTACCGAGCCGTGGGAGAAGGGCATCGTCGAGGCGCCGGCCATGTTGGCCGCCCCGAGCGGCGGCTACTGGCTGTTCTTCTCCGGAGGCAACTGGAGCTCCAACCAGTACGCCACCGGGTTGGCCTACTGCCGGGCCATCACCGGTCCGTGCGCTGTCACCACCGACCACCCCTACCTCGCCACCACCGAGTCCATGGTCTCGCCCGGCGGCCTCGATACGTTCTCCGATCTGCAGGGCCGCCTGTGGGTGGCCTTCACCGCACTCGTGGCCATGCCCTCTCCCTGGCACCCCGGCCACGTCTATTACAACCGCGTGCTCGACGTCGCCCGCGTGCTGGCCCGCTGATCACTCGTCAGGCCCTGCGGTCGGCGCTTCTCGGGAGCGCCCTGATCCTGGGCATCGTCGGCGGCTCGTGCTCGTCGCCAGGCGGCTTTCGGGCTCCCCACCCGCTAACGGCCGCCCCCGAGCCGGCCGTGTCCCCCATGGTCAGCGCCGCCCCGCCGGTCACATGTACTCAGTCGGTCCTGGCCCGGAGGGCGTGGTGGTCACGGCTGACGGCCAGATCGCTGTAGCCGTCCGGGGTGCCCACCCAGGGTTGGTCCTGCTGGCCGACACCGACCCGCGCCAGGTCCGCTTCGTCGCCTTGGCCGGCGACGCCCGCCACCTGGCCCTCGATGGCCCGGACGGCCCCATCCTGGTGCCGGAAGAATCCACCGACCAGCTGGTCGAGGTGTCCGTTCCTGGCGCTCGCGTCGAGAGGACGGTCGCAGTCGGCCACCAGCCCCACGACGCGGCCGCAGTCGGCGACGGGATCGCCGTTGGCAACGAGTTCGGCAACTCGGTCGATCTGATCCGGCCCGGGTTTGCACCCAAAGTGGTAGCCGCTCCGCTGCAGCCGGGCGGGGTGGCCGCCGACGCCGACGGCTTCGTCGTGGTCGGGGTCCGGGCGCGGGTTATCGCCGCCTACACGGCGGCCGGCGTCCTGGTCGCCCAGGCCGATTGCGGGACCGGCCCGACCCATGTCGTAGCCGGCGCTGACGGCTACTTCTACGTGGCCGACACCGACGGCGGCGCGTTGCTGGTCTTCCGGCTGCGCGGTGACCACCTCGACCAGGTCGGGAGTATCGCGGTCGGTTCACATCCCTACGGGCTGGCCGCCGACCTGAATGCCGGATGGGTGTATGTCACCCTGACCGGGTCCAACCAGGTGGTCGGGCTGCGGCTCGACGGTGCCCGGGTTGATCAGCGCATGGTGTGGCCGACCGGCCGTCAGCCCAACTCGGTGGCTGTCGATGAGCACCGGTCACTGCTGGTGGTGACCGCCACCGGCGCCGACCAGATCGAGTTCATCCCGTTGGGTTGATCAGGGGGCCGTGCCCCGGTGCCAGCCGCCGGCGGCGCCGGATCACTTCGCAACCGGCGATGAGGAGCAGCGCCGCCCCGTAGCCGAGCCGCCCGATCCCGACCTGGTGGCGGGCGTCGAGGATGATCGCTGCGTAGTAGACCTCGCCGGCCATGGCCGGCAGGAACCACCAGGGCGCCGCGGCCAGGACGCCGATGCCCCCGGCCGCCGCCGCGTACCACGGTTGCACCGGGGTGGCGACGAGCAATGCCGCGCCGATCAGGAGGGCGAGCCCGGCGGCCGGCTCCAGATCGTGGCTGAGCACCCACCCGCACACGCCGAGGACAATGAGGACGGCCAGGACGGTCGTAACGTGGCTGGGCAGAGGAAGGATTCCGACCAGAAGGAACCGTCCGCCACTCCCATAGTGCTCCTCGGTCAGATAGCCGGGCAGGTATCCGACGACGCGGGTGCCGACCGCCAGCACGTGGGGGGCGTAGGACACGACGGCCGTAGCGGCGGCCGCCACCAGCATCCGCCACCCGCCGCGGCGCCAGGCGGCGACCACGGCGATCCCCGGGTACAGCTTGACCATGGCGGCCAGGCCGATGAGGAAACCGGCCAGCGTCCGCCGGCCCCGCTGCAGGGCCAGCAGGGCGGCGACGAGCAGCAGCAGGCCGAGGCCGTCGACGTGGCCGTTGCCGGCGAACTCGATCACCGCGACCGGCGACAACGCGTACCAGGCGGCCGAGCGGAGATCGCGCCCACTACGTGACAGCCCGACCATGAGCAAGCCGATGGTCGCCATGTCGACCAGGCCGCCGGCGATCTGCCACTGGCGGGCGTCATTGCCGGGCGCCAGAAGGGCCACCAGATCGAACCAGACCTCGGCCACCGGCGGGTAGATGGTCCGCACGTCAGCCCGGTTCATGGTGGTGCAGCCGGGTCGGTCCCCGATATGGGCGCAGCCGGCCGGGTTGGGGAACTGGGTGGCCGTGCGCAGGTCCCGCAGCTGGGCGGCGGCCGGCGGGTAACGGTACGGATCTATGCCGGCCAGTTGGACGTGGGCGTCCCACCCGTAACGGTAGAGGTCATTGGATATCGACGGGGTCGTGCCGGTGGCCGCCGCCAGCCGGGTCGTAAGAGCGAACAGCAACACGAGCCCGAGTGCCAGCCGGCGGGGCTCGATCCGGGTGGCCGCCCACGCCCCGATGGCCCACAGGGGCAGCCATACCGTGGCCACCAGGACGATCAGGTGCCAGCGGGCCCCCAGCAGGGAGTGTTGGGCGATGAACCATGACAGGGCGGTCGCACCTACCCCGGTGGCGATGACCGCTCCGACGGCTCCCCACCGGCGTCCGGCGGCAGATTCCGCGGCCTGGAGCGGGTCGATGGCGGGGCCGTAGGTCCCGGACTGCGACTGCGCCGCCTGGTCGCTGGGGCCGCTCACCCTGCGCTGGGAAGTGGCTCGCCGGCCAGGTCGGCCATGCCGTCGGCCAGGGCCACCCGGGCCTGGAAGCCGAGCCGTCGGGCGGCTCGCGCCGGGGAGGCGACCACATGGCGCACGTCGCCTGCCCGGAAGCGGCCGGTGACCTGGGCTGGGGAGGCGGCCGATCCGAACGCCTGGCACAGCGCCCCGGCCACGTCGAGGATGCTGACGGGCGTTCCCGACGCCACGTTGAACGCCTCGTATCCGGACCGGGACATGGCGTAGTCCAGGCTGGCGGCGTTGGCGGCGGCGACGTCGGAGACGTGCACGAAGTCGCGCATCTGGCCGCCGTCTTCGAACACGAGCGGCGCCCGCCCGGATCGCAGCCGGTCTCGGAACAGGGCGGCCACCCCGGCGTAAGGGGTGCCGAGTGGAAGGCGGCGGCCGTAGACGTTGTGGTACCGGAGAGCGACCACACTGGCGCCCGTCTCGCGGGCCCACGCCGAAGCCAGGTGCTCCTGGCTGACCTTGGTCGCCGCGTAGACCGAGCGGGGGTCGAGCGGGGCGGTCTCGTCGACGGTGGCCCACTGGAGGGCGCGTTCGCACCGGGGGCAAGGCGGCTCGAACTGGCCGGCCTCCATCTGGGCGACCGAGCGGGGCCCGGGCCGCACGGTGCCGTGCTCGGTGCAGCGGTACGACCCTTCGCCGTAGACGACCATCGAGCTGGACAGCACCAGCCGGCCGGTGAAGCCGGATGCGGCCAGGGCGGCGAGCAGGGCGGCGGTGGCCAGATCGTTGTCGGTGGTGTAGGCGGGCGCGTCGCCGAAGTCCAAGCCCAGCCCGACGCGTGCCGCCAGATGGCAGACGGCGTCGACTCCTTCCACCGCCGCCGCGGCCGCGCCGGGTGTGTTCAGGTCGGCCCGGAGGAGGCGGGCGCCGGCTACCGGGTGCGCCGGGTCGCGGTCGATGACCACCACCTCGTCGCCCCGGGCCATCAGTAGCTCGGCCAGGTGGGAACCGATGAAGCCGCCACCGCCGGTCAGCAGTATCCTCACGGCACGTCGCCGTCGGCTGCCCGGGCGACCCGCTCACTGTTCATGCCCGCACCGTACGACGTCATCCTGCCCACGCTCGACGAGCGGGAGGCCCTTCCCTCGGTGCTGGCGTCGCTTCCGCCGGGGTACCGGGCCATCGTCGTAGACAACGGTTCGACCGACGGTTCCGGCCAACTGGCCGCCTCTCTCGGCGCCCTGGTCGTGTCGGAGCCCCAGCGCGGGTTCGGCGCGGCCTGCTGGGCCGGCCTCCAGGCCGCCACCAGCGAAATCGTCTGCTTCATGGACTGCGACGGCAGCCTGGACGGCGCCGAGTTGCCCCTCGTCACCGGCCCCGTCGAGGCGGGGACAGCCGAGCTGGTCATGGGCCGTCGGGTGCCGGTGGCCGGCGCCTGGCCTCTGCACGCACGTGTCGCCAACCGGGTGCTGGCCAGCCAGGTCCGGCGCCGCTGCCAAGTGGACGTCCGTGACCTGGGCCCGATGCGGGCCGTCGGCCGGGAGGCATTGTTGTCTCTCGGCATGGAGGACCGGCGCTTCGGCTGGCCGTTGGAGATGGTGGTCAAAGGAGCCGCTCGTGGTTGGCGGGTCGACGAGGTACCGGTGGGATATGCCCGCCGGGCCGGCCGCTCCAAGGTGACCGGAACGGTGCGCGGCACCGTCCGCACCATCAGGGACATGCGGAGCGTCCTGCGCTGAAGCGGGCTCACCGGCGCGCCCCCCCGAACCACGCCCACGCCAGCCGGCCCAGGTAGACCAGGAGAGACAGGGCGGCCAGTACGGCGGTGATCACCAACCATCGGTCGGTGTATGGAGACGGGCTGAGCCCGGACGCCGTCCGGTAGGCCGGGTTCGACCAGCCCAGTACCAGGGGAAAGGAGATGGCCAGGAGGATTCCGGACAGCACCACCGGAACCCGTACATGGTTGACCCAGGGCACGAGCGGCGCCCGCCGGTCCTTGACCGCAGGGTGCAGGCGCACGGCCACCCGGTCGGCCAGCGTGTACAGCGGCCACAGGATCATGTCGTGGACGATGGCCGCCCCGACGAACCAGACGGCGATGCGCAGACCCTGCGGCACCTGGGCGACCAGGCTGGCCACATAGCCGGCCAGGGCGAAGCACAGGAGCAACAGAACCAGATGGCCCGGGCTGGCCCCGTAATGCCGAGCGAACCATGATCGAACGCCGTCCACATCTGTGGCGTACCGTGGGCCACGGCTGGGGTCCGCTCTCCCCTTAGCCGCCCGCTGGTTGCCGGGGCCGGTGACCGTCATCAGCCGGCCTCGGAGAAGGTGATCTGGCGCACCCACTTGGTGTTGTGGACGCCGGGAGCGCCCGGGATGATGATCCGGGCCGGATAACCGTGGTCGGGAGACAGGTCGACCCCGTTGACCCGGAGGGCGAGGAGGGCCTGCGGGGCCCGCACCTGACCGCCGGCGAGCTCGACCCGACCGTAGGCGCCGTGGCGTTCGAGCGACTCGATCAGCGTCGTGCCGGCCCGGTCGATGCCGACCATCGAAGCCAGCGCACCGAGACGTACGCCAGTCCAGTCCTGTACGGTCGACCATCCCTCCACGCAGGCGATGGGCAGGCTGTGGGTGGCTAGAGGCATGGCCAGGAGTTGGTCTCGCGTCAGCGTCATGGTCCGGGCCCCGACCACGGTGAGCCGCCAGTCCGAGCCGGTCTCGGCCGCGGTGATCCGAGCTGCCGCCGCCGTCCGGTTGACCTGGAAGTCGGTAGGTCCCGACCCGTAGGAACGGCCGCGAGGCGCCAGCAGAGCGGCCTGCCGGGTCACTCCGCCGATGGCCTGTCCGGCCGTCATCACGAATACTGCCGCCGACCCGCCGCCGACCAGGGCCAGCACCCCGCGGCGGGAAATGGACGGTGCTTTGGGTGACTCCGCGACCAGCCCGTCGGGACCGTCATAGGTCTCCGGTTCGGTTTCGCCGAGGGGGGTGGCCAGCTCGGTGCGTAGGCGGCGGCTGCGCAGCGCCCTGACCATTTTTGGCAGCTTAAGTGTCACATGGGTGATGAAGCCGGCGATGAATAGCCAGGCGCCCAGGAAATGGCCGTCGTAGAAGGAGAACTTGAAGGAGTAGTCGTAGTCGATGTTCATGATCCCGGTGACCAGTTCGAACACGATCCCGCCGACCAGGAGGATCAGACTGGCCCGCTCGAGCAGCTGGGCGATGGTGCGGAACGGGGGGATCACGAACAGCTTCGGGATGACCGACCACAGCTTGGCCAGTACGACGGGGACCAGGACCAGGCCTAGTGTGATGTGGATGCCCTGGGTCAGACGGTAGAGCCAGCTCGGGCCGCCCACCCACGTGAACAGGTAGAAGTGCAGGATTCCGGTGTGGGTGTTGGGGTTGTTGCCGGCCAGACGCGGGTTGTAGGCGGCGTAGGAGATAAGGCCGGTGATGAACTCGACTGGGATTCCGACCAGCAGGACGGCGCCGAACACCGATGTGAGCCACGGCCCTCGTATCGGACTGCGCCACCACGACGCCGGCCGAACCTTCTGGGCCCGCCGGACGGCGGCGAGACGCACGAGCGACTCCTAACTTTCGGCGTTCACTGCCGGCGGGGCCGGCGGATCGGAGTAGTCCTCGAGCCGGAGCTCGGCGAACCACCGGCCCTCCCGGCACCACACGTCGGCCACTGAGAAACCTACCCGACGGGCCAGCTCGCCGATGTGGCTGGCCGAGACCGTGGCCCATTCGAACCAAGGCGTAGCCAAGTGCTCACCGGCCACACCGCTAGCAGTGCCGCCGGCCGCCCGCACGACAACCTTCACCCGTTCACCCCGCCCGGTCGAGTCGGGGGCCAGGATCTCGGCCAACACCCGACCTCCCGGGCGGAGCAGCTCGGCGCAGCGGCGTAGGAGGTCGCCGGGCGCTCCGCCGATGCCGATGTTCCCGTCCAGGAGCAGGATGGTGGCCCACTCGCCGGTTCGGGGCACCGCGTCGAACACACACGTCTGTATCGCGTCGGCTCCCCGCCTGCGAGCAACGCGTACCGCCGCCCCCGACGAGTCGATCCCGAGGGCGTCACGCCCGGCGCCGGTCAACTCGGCGGCATGGCGGCCCGGCCCGCAACCAATGTCGAGGATGGGATCCTCGGCCCGATCCAGCACCGCCAAGTCGGCGTGGCTGGGCTCGGCGTGCCAGCGCGATGGGTCAAGCAACACGGTCGTACCGGAGGTGGACAGCAGGTGGACGTCGATTCCGGACGACGACTCGAACACGATGTCCGGCCACGCCCAAGCGGCGGTCACGGCCGCACCATTGTCGACAGCATCGTTGTCAGGACCCGGTCCAGCCGGCTGCCCGGGCAGCATGCGGCCACGGCAACGGCGTCATCGAAGGTGTCGACGTCGCGCAGGGTGGGCAGCGGGGCAACCCGGTGGCCGACCGCTTCCAAACGGTCCCTTTGATCGCGCCCGGTGGTGACCGTGCTCATGGCCACCCCCCGGAACACATCGACTTCCCAGCCCCAGTTCAAGCCGAGGGCCCACCAGCCGCCGTCCTCCGCCGGCCCCAGCACGGCCGAGTGGTCGGGTCGATCCATCTCAGCCAGACAGTCGTTCAGCAGGGCAGCGGTCACCTGCGGCGTGTCCATCCCGATCTGGAGTCCGGGACCGCCGGCGTCGAACCAGGCGTTGGCCAAACGTTCGTTGAAACTCCCGCCCCGCTGGGCGAAGACGGTGAAACCGGGAGGGATCCACCCTCCCGGCTGGCCGGACAACGCCAACAGTTTGCGGTCAGCGGACGAGGCGGCCACCGCCTCGAGGGTCTGGGCCAAGGCCGCCTCGGCGACACCGGCCGCCTCGCTAGCCGACAACGGTGGGCACAGGCGGGTCTTGACCCGCCCGGCCACCGGTGCCTTGGCCATGACCAACAGATGCCGCCCGGTCCCGGCTGATCGCCTCATCGGCGCAGGTGCCTCCTTGTGGTACTCCACGGTTAAGCAGCGACGATGTGGGCGATCCCAATCAGAGTGTACGGCTTCAGTGCGGTCGTACCGAACGCCTGATCGAGAGCCGCCGACGCCTGCGGTGTCAGCTCCACCTTGGTGCCGTCCAAATGCACGTCACCACCCGATTGGGAGACCTGGAGGCCGCTGCCATCCAGGAAGAACAGCGGGAGGTTGTAGTCCTTGCCGACGGTCGCGTACAACATCGAGTTGCCCGGGTTGACGACGAAGTCGGTCGCCGTCACCGTGGTCGACCCCTTGGTCAGGCTGAGACCGCTGCCTTGGTGCAGGACCACGCCGTCGATGTAGCCGGGCTGGTAGCTGTGGTCCGAGTGGATCACTGCCGCCCCACCAGTGATCGGGAAGCTGATGGTGGACCCGTTCAACGACGCGCCACCCACAGGCCCCGGCTTCACCCCGAGAGAGGTGAGGGCGGCGAGGGTGCCGCTGTTCAAGTCGACCGATGTCTGGGCACCGGTCAGACGTGATACCTCGGTGGCCTGGCCGGTGTAGGAATTGGCCGAACCGGTAGCTGCGATGTGGGCCACCCCCAACTCCAAGCCGGCCTTCACGGCCGTGGTGCCGAACGCCTGGTCCAAAGCACTGGCCGCCGTCTGAGTCAGCTCGACCTTCGTGCCATCGAGATGGACGGCCCCGCCCGACATGCTGATCTGCAGGTCACTTCCGTCCAGGAAGGCCAACGGTATGCCCGGCTTGCCACCGACGGTCCCGTAGAGCATCGAGTTACCCGGATCGACTACGAAGTTCGCGAGCGTGACCGAGGTCGAACCCTTGGTCAGCGTCAGGCCCGACCCGTCATGCTCAATGGAGCCGATGACGTACCCCGGTTTGAATGACTTGTTGCTGTGTATCTCGGCATATCCGCTCGTAATCGGAAAGGTGATATTCGCTCCGTTCAAGACGGCTGTTCCGTATGGTGTCGGCTTCACTCCGAGTGACGTCAGCGCAGCCAACGTAGAGGCGTCCAAGCTCACTGTCGTTCCCGAACCGGTTAGAGCCGGAATAGCGGTGACCGTGTCGGCCGACGTCCCTGAGCTGGCGGTCGCCGCCGCCGGCTTCGACGAACTCGAACCACACGCCGCCACCGACAACCCAACCGCCCCGGCCAGCACCATGCCGCCAAAAGCCTTCGTATATCTAGTCATTGATCAAGCCTTTCTGTGTGCCCCCAACCTCCATATATTCGGAACCACTCTCACGAGCGGATGATCAGTCTGGGCACGGTCGAGCTCTCTCCTCCGCCGGGGACTGTCTCGCCGACGGTGTGCCTGGCGGTTTGATCAGCCCGAGGGCGAACGCACTGAGCGCCTCCAAGCGTGCTCATCTGAGCGGGACCCGTCAGCTGGCGCCCTGCTGACGGGCCACGTACGAGGTCCACCGATGACTGACGGGTGTGACCGCTCGAGATACTCCTCAGGGGGAAATCAGGCCGGAGGTTGAGTCGACGTCTAGAGAGAATCGGTGATCCCAGCTGCACAGGTGATCTGTTTCCTTGGCGGTTCTCTCGCTGCGTTCACGGTCCGAGTGCTAAATGCACTTAGCGTCTCAATCAGAACCGCTGTTGTCGGCGTATGAGTATTTGTCTGTCTCGCAGTCTTCGTCTCTAGAGGACCGTGAGACTATGCGCAGCTGTACGACTGACCGTGGCGAGCGACCTGCCAGCGACGGCATCGCCGAGGGCGGCACCGACGTCGTGAGCCACCTGCTGGTCGAACTCCGGGAAGAGGTGCCCGTAGCGGTCGAGGGTCATGTTGATCGTGGAGTGGCCCAGGCGGCGCTGGATGGCTTTGGGATGGGCGCCCTGGGCGACTGCCAGGGCGACTGCGGTGTGGCGGAGGTCATGGAAGCGTAGGTCGTCCAAGCCGACCGAGTTCCGCGCCGGTTGCCAGTGCCGCTTGTTGAAGATCGACCCGCCGATCGGGCCGCTGCGCATGTTGACGAACACCAGCCCGTCCCGGCCCGGTTGCGACCGCGACACGAGCTGCTCGTTCAACTGTTCAGCGAGGAAAGGCGAGACGCTTATAGATCGTGTGCCCGCTCGGGTTTTCGGTGTCTGACGCACCCACCCTCCGGCTCGACCGTCGGCGGTCGAGCCGCCGATGTACACGAGCTGTTCGGTCACCGAGATCGACCGACGGAGGAGGTCGATGCCTGAGCGGCGTAGCCCGATCAACTCACTCCAGCGCATCCCGGTCTCGGCCGCGGTGTACACCAATGGCCGGAACCAGGCGTCGATGGCTTCGGCCAGGGCGGCCACCTCACCGGGGGTGAGGAACCTCATCTCGTTGAGTTCGACCCGGGGTGGCTCGACGCCGGCGCACGGATTGCGGACGAGCACGCCCTTGTCCACGGCCACCTGCAGGAGCCGCCGCAGCAGCCGGTACTTCCGGTGCACTGACGATGGCGCCATCCCATCGGCCAGCAGGTCGGCCAGCCAGGCCTGAATGCGTAACGGCTCGAGCCGCCCGAGCTGGCAGTCGCCCAGGGCCTTCAGGATGTGGGCCAACTCCCGCTGGTACAGCCAGACCGTCGTCGGTCTCAGGTGTACAACGGTGGACATGTACTTGCCGGCCCAGTCCGACAGGGTGATCCGGCCCAGTTCGGGCGCCACCCACTTCCGCGCCCGGCCGGCGTGGCCGGTGTCTTGCACCCATGCCCGGGCCTGGGCCTTGGTGTCGCACACCTTGCTGCGGGGTCGCCCGTCGGGGTCGCGGTAGCGGACCTGCCATCGACCGTTCGGGAGCCGCTTCGGCTCAGCCATCGCCTCGGTCTCTTTCTGCCGCGGCGTCACCGACGCCCCTCGGGAATGGGTGCACTGGGCCCGACGGGGCCAATACCAACGATCGAAACGACTCGTCACATGTTGGCCAGTGTGGGACCACTCGCCGGACCGCAGCGCGCGTTTTCGCGTCTTTTTCGCGTCGCGCCGCTCCTGCGAGCTTCTCCGTTATCCTCAGACCGGAGACATAATCCCTGGTCAGAGGCAATTTTCCGAGTGGTCGGAACCGGTGTCGATCCGGTGACCTCGCGCTTTTCAGGCGCGCGCTCTACCAACTGAGCTATCCGACCGCGGTCCTGACGGGATTTGAACCCGCGGCCTCCGGCTTGACAGGCCGGCGTGCACTCCAAACTGCACCACAGGACCTTGCCCCGGCGGCCGCAGAACGACCGCCAGGAAGGCGAACCGACAGACTAGCCGCTACGAGACCGGCTTGGGCTTGCGCCGGAAGAAGCGGATGGGGTCGTACTTGACGTCGACGACCCGCTCTTTCATCGGGATGATCCCGTTGTCGGTGATCTTGATGTGCTCGGGGCACACCTCGGTGCAGCACTTCGTGATGTTGCACATGCCGAGGCCGCGCTCCTCCTGGACCAGCTTCTTGCGGTCCAGAGCGTCGTTGGGGTGCATGTCCAACTCGGCGTAGCGGATGAAGAAGCGGGGGCCGGAGAAAGCCTGCTTGTTCTCTTCGTGGTCACGCACCACATGGCAGGTGTTCTGGCAGAGGAAGCATTCGATGCACTTGCGGAACTCCTGCGACCGCTCGACGTCGACCTGGGCCATCTTGAACGGGGCCTGCGGCTGCTCGGCGGTTGGCGTGAAGGCGGGCACCTCGGCCGCCTTCACGTAGTTGAAGCTGACGTCGGTGACCAGGTCCTTGATCACGGGGAACGCCCGCATCGGGGTGATCGTGATCGTTTCTTCCGGGGCGAAATCCGACAGCCGGGTCATGCACATGAGCCGGGGCTTGCCGTTGATCTCGGCCGAGCACGAGCCGCACTTGCCGGCCTTGCAGTTCCACCGGCAGGCCAGATCGCCGGAGCGCAGGGCCTGGACGTGATGGACGGCGTCGAGGACCACCTCGCCGTCATCGACGGGTACCGAGTAGTCCTGGAGCTGGCCGCCGTCGGCGTCGCCCCTCCAGATCCTCATGTTCAGGTCACGGGTCATCAGTGCTGCTCCTCCAAAAGGGCCGCCAGCTCGGGCGGGGGCTCGGGCAGGGGCTGGTGGCGGATCGTCACGTGCTGGCCGTCATCGGCCAGCTCAACGATCAGGTTCTGGTGGCCCCAGTAGTCGTAGTCGGTCATCGGGAAGTCGTCGCGGGTGTGGCCGCCCCGGCTCTCCTTGCGCTCGTTGGCCGCCCTGGCGGCGGCCTCGGAGACGAGGAGCATGTTGCGCAGGTCCATGGCCAGGTTCCAGCCCGGGTTGTACTGGCGGTGGCCTTCGACAGTCACGCGGGAGATGCGCTCCTTGAACGCCTCGATCTTCTCCATGGCGTCGACCAGCTCGGACTCGGTGCGGATCAGGCCGACCAGGTCCTGCATCACGTTCTGCAGTTCCTGGTGGACGGTATAGGGGTTCTCCCCACCCTCGATCTCGAACGGCAGGAGGTCCTCGGCGGCCGCCGCGTCGATGTCGGTGTCGGACACGGTCGGGCGTCCGGCTCCGAGTCCCTTGGCGTAGTCAGCGGCATATTCGCCGGCCCGCTTGCCGAACACGAGCAGGTCGCCCAGGGAGTTGCCACCGAGGCGGTTGGCCCCGTGCATGCCGCCGGCCACCTCGCCGGCCGCGTAGAGGCCGGTCACCCTCGACTGGGCGCTGTCCGGATCGACCTCGACGCCGCCCATCACGTAGTGGCAGGTCGGGCCGATCTCCATGGGCTCCTTGGTGATGTCGACCTGCGCCAGCTCCTTGAACTGGTGGTACATCGAGGGGAGGCGGCGCTGGATGTCCTCCGGGGTGCGCCGGCTGGCGATGTCCAGGAACACCCCGCCGTGCGGCGAGCCGCGCCCGGCTTTGATCTCCGAGTTGATGGCCCGGGCCACCTCGTCGCGAGGCAGGAGCTCAGGCGGGCGCCGGTTGTTGATCTTGTCGTCGTACCAGCGGTCGGCCTCCTCGACGGTGTCGGCGGTGTCGGCCTTGAAGAACTCCGGGATGTAGTTGAACATGAACCGTTCGCCGTCCGAGTTCTTCAGGATGCCGCGCTCGCCGCGCACCGACTCGGTGACCAGGATGCCCCGGACCGACGGAGGCCAGACCATCCCGGTCGGGTGGAACTGGATGAACTCCATGTTGATGAGGCTGGCGCCCGCCCTCAGAGCGAGGGCGTGGCCGTCGCCGGTGTACTCCCAGGAGTTCGAGGTGACCTTCCAGGACTTGCCGATGCCGCCGGTGGCCAGGATCACGGCGGGGGCGTCCCAGGTCACGAAGCGGCCGGTCTCCCGCCAGTAGCCGAAGACGCCCGACATGCGCTCGCCGTCCTTCATCAGGTGGGTGACGGTGCACTCCATGAAGACGTCGATGCCGAGCTGGACGGTCCGCTGCTGCAGGGTGCGGATCATCTCCAGGCCGGTGCGGTCGCCGACATGGGCCAGGCGGGCGTAGCGGTGGCCGCCGAAGTCACGCTGGCTGATGAGGCCGTTGGGTAGGCGGTCAAAGAGGGCGCCCCACTGCTCCAACTCCCACACCCGTTCCGGCGCTTCTTTGGCATGGAGCTCGGCCATCCGCCAGTGGTTCAGCAACTTGCCGCCCCGCATGGTGTCGCGGAAGTGGATCTGCCAGTTGTCCTCCGGCCACAGGTTGCCCATGGCTGCAGCGATGCCGCCCTCGGCCATAACCGTGTGGGCCTTGCCGAGCAGGCTCTTGCAGATGACGGCCGTCCTGGCGCCGGCCTCGTGGGCGGCGATGGCCGCCCGGAGGCCGGAGCCCCCGGCGCCGACAACGACCACGTCGTATGAGTGGCGTTCGGTATCGGCCATCAGATCCACCTTCCGTGGCCGAGGGTGCCGCTGGCCGCCAGCCGGACATACACGTCGGTGAGGGCCACCCAGATCAGACTGGCCCAGGCCAGCTGCATGTGCTTGCTGTTGAGCTTGGTCACGAAGCCCCAGAACTTGAACCGGATGGGGTGCTTGGAGAAGTGCTTGAGCCGGCCGCCGACGATGTGGCGGCAGGAGTGGCACGAGAGCGAGTAGGCCCACAGGAAGCAGGCGTTGACGAGCATCACGAAGCTGCCCAGCCCGACATAACCGCCGCCGAGGGCGGCGTCGCGCCGCTCCACGAAGGCGAGAACGGCGTCGTAGGTGAGGATGACGTTGAACACCAGGCCGGCGTAGAAGAAGTAGCGGTGGATGTTCTGGATGATCAGGGGAAAGCGGGTCTCACCGGAGTATTTCTTGTGCGGCTCGCTCACTGCGCAGGCCGGCGGCGACAACCAGAACGCCCGGTAGTACGCCCGCCGGTAGTAGTAGCAGGTCATCCGGAAGCCGAGCGGGAAGATCAGGATGATGATGGCCGGCGAGATGGCCCACCACGGACCGAAGATGCCGACGCTCGGGGCGGTCCCGATGTTGTGGTGGTTGCCGGTGTGGCAGACGGTGGCCACGCACGGCGAGTAGAACGGTGACAGGTACGGCTTGGCGTAGTAGTTGCCGTTGAAGAAGGCCGCCCAGGTGGCGTAGATCACGAACGACGAGAGCACGCCGAACGAGATCAGCGGCGCTACCCACCACCGGTCCTGTCGCAGGGTGCGGGCGGCGATGGCGGCCCGGGGCCCGGGTCTGATCTCGGGTGTCGGGGACGGGGCTGACGCCACGGGTGCGGCCATATGGCTCCTTATGATGATTTTCAGGGTGGTAGGGCGTGCCCTGCTCCCTGTGGGGCGAATTCACGCTAGGTCTGCGATTCCTAAAGGTAAAGAATCGATTTCCTTTCACAGCCATAGTCATAGGCTATGGACATGCAGCTCCACCAACTCCGGTACGTGGTGTGCGTGGCCGAGGAACGCAGGTTCACCAGGGCGGCCGCCCGGCTGCACGTGGCCCAGCCTTCCATATCGAGCGCAGTGGCCGCTCTGGAGCAGGAGCTGGGTGCCCCCCTGTTCCACCGCGAGCGGGCCGAGGTGACGCTCACCGGCGCCGGCGAGGTGTTCCTGCCCTGGGCCCGCCAGGTGCTCGCCGACTGCGACGCCGGCGCCGAAGCGGTGCGCGACCTGCTCGGCCTGCGGCGGGGCCGCCTGGTGATCGGGGCCACCCCCAGCCTGACGACCAACCTGCTGCCTCCCGTCCTGGCCCGCTTCCACACCGACCACGCGGGCGTGGAGCTGACCGTGCACGAGGCCGGATCGCAGGAGCTGGTCGACCGGCTGGGCAAGGGAGAGATGGACCTGGCCGTCGTCATCCTCCCGGTGGACCGGCCGTGGGTCGAGGCCCGCCCCCTCATGACCGAGGAGCTGGTGCTCGCCGTCGACCGGGCCCACCGGCTGGCCGCCCGCAGATCCATCCGGGTGGCCGAGCTGGAACAGGTGCCGCTCGTCATGTTCAAGGACGGCTACGACCTGCGCGAAGCGACCTTACTGGCCTGCCGCCAGGCCGGTTTCACCCCGATCATGGCGATGCAGGGCCTCGAGATGGACGGCGCTCTGGCCCTGGCTGCGGCCGGTGTGGCGGCGGCCGTCGTCCCCGCCTCTGTGGTCGCCGGCTCGGGCCGGCTGCGCGCCATCCGCTTCCGCGGCGGCGCGCTCGAGCGGACCATCGGGCTGGCCTCCCGAAGGGACCGGCCTTTCTCCCCGGCCGCCTCCGCGTTCGTGGATGCGCTGTGTGGCCACTTGGACCGAGGTGTGTCCTTTGACAACTGAGTCGGGGAGCGCAGCGGTCGAGAACACCCACGAGTGGTTCGACCGCAACAGCGGATGGGCACCGCCGGATGAAGGCACGATCGCCGAGTGGCTGGCCGACGGGGTGTGCCGGTGCCCCGACGAGTGCGAGGTGCGGCCGCCCGAGCCGTGCCGGCACGGGCTGGCCTCGTGGTGGCTGGTGCTGGTGGCGCTCGACCGTCCGGACCGGCCCGGCCCGCTCCCGCCGGCCCGGTTGGTACCCCATCCGGAGCGGCTCCCACCTGGCCGGCCCGACTACGTCGCCGTCATGGAGGCCCATCACCGGGCCCTGTTGGCCGGCGACGCTGGATATGTCGACCCGGCCACCGGGCTGTTCGCGCTTACCGCCCGGACCTTGTGGGACAAGGGATCCTGTTGTCAGTCGGGTTGCCGGCACTGTCCCTGGGTCGAGAGGCCGTGACCGCCGATGGCCGGCGTGAGTGGAGCCCCGACTTCCCGGTCAGCGCCCGGTTGACCCTCGGCGCCCTGCGCATGGGCGCCCGCGACCCGTGCCATCAGGTCGATCCCGACGGCTCGATCTGGCGGGTCGCAGGGATGCGGTCGGGGCCGGTGACCTATCGCATCCGCCAGCGCGATCTGCGCAACCTGACCGTCGACGCCTGGGGGGACGGGACGGCGGAGTTGCTGGACGGGGTCCCTGACCTGCTCGGCGCCGGCGACGACCCGGAGACCTTCGTCGCCGATCACCCGGTGCTGGAGGCGGCCGAGAAGCGGTTGGTGGGGTTGCGGGTGCCGCGAACCGGGCTGGTCGTCGAAGCGCTGATCGGTGCCGTGCTCCACCAGAAGATCAGCGGCCGCGACGCGGTGCAGTCGTGGCAGCGGTTGGTCCGCCGGTTCGGTGCGCCCGCCCCCGGGCCCCGGCCGGACCTGCGGGTGCCCCCGACCCCGCAGTCCTGGCTCGACGTACGGCCGTGGGACTGGCGCCGGGTCGGCGTCGAACCGTCTGCGGTGGACACCATCCGGCTGGTCGCGTCCCGAGCCAGGTCCTTGGAGCGGGAAACCGGAGGCGACCTCGCTCGGGCCTACCGGGCCATGACCTCGCTACGCGGGATCGGTCGCTGGACGGCGGCCGAGGTCGGGCACCGGGCTCTCGGCGACGCCGACGCCCTGTCGGTGGGCGACTACCACCTGGTTGCGCTCACCAGTCACGCCCTGGCCGGGCGGGAGCTGGCCGAGGACGAGGTGGAGCCGTTCTACGAGCGGTGGCGGCCCCACCGGTACCGGGCCATGCGTCTCATCGAGCTGACCCCTTCGGCCTGGCCGGCCCGCCGCGGTCCGCGGATGGAGCGGCCCGAGCACCGTTACGGCGATTACTAGCGCACCTCGTCCTCCGAGGCGTCGGCTCGGGTATGAAGAGCGAAGTGAGTGAAGGTGGTGCAGTGACGGCGCACGTCGCCCACGCCTTGGACGAGGCGGTGGGTGGTCCGGCGCGCCGGCGCGTCATCCTCCTCCTCGGGTCCATACTCGGCCTCCAGGCCGCCGACACCGGCGCCGTCGGCGCGTTGGCCGCCCCGCTCGAGCAGGCATTCCACATCGGCGACACCGACATCGGCCTTCTGGTGACCGTCACCACGCTGGTCGGGTGTGTGGCCACGCTCCCCTTCGGGACCATCTCCGATCGCTACAGCCGGACCCGACTCCTGCAGGTGGTGATCGGCCTGTGGGCGGTGGCCACGGTCGTCAGCTCGTTGTCGGTGTCGTTCTCCATGCTCCTCATGACCCGCCTGGCCCTGGGCGGGGTAATCGCCGCCGCCGGGCCGGCCCTGGCGTCGCTGTTCGGCGACCTGGTACCCGGCGACGAACGCAGCCGGCTGTGGTCGTTCGTCCTGACCGGGGAACTGATCGGGGCCGGCGTCGGGATCCTGGTGGCCGGGGGCCTGTCCGGGCTGTTCGGCTGGCGGGTGGCCATGGCCGTCCTGGCGCTCCCCGCCGTCGCCCTGCCCTTCGCCATCCGCCGCTGGCTGCCCGAGCCGGCCCGCGGCGGGCAGGCCTACCTCGAGGTGGGCGACGAGCACATCGTCACCGAGGAGGAGGCGGACGGCTCATCGGCGACCGGCACCGATGGCGACGACGACCAGGAGGAGCTGGGGGATCCGTCACTGGTGGAGCAGGCGGCCGAGGCGGCCGGCGTGAAACCCGAACGGTCACTGGTCATCTCGGCCACGTCGGAGATGTCGCTGTGGGACGCCACCCGGTACGTCCTGCGCATCCGGTCCAACGTGGCCCTGATCCTGGCCTCGGGGCTGGGCTATTTCTTCCTGGCCGGGCTGGAGACGTTCGCTGAGCTGTACTTCCGCGAGCGCTACGGGGCCGGCCAGTCGCTGGCCACCTTCCTGTTCCTGATCGTGGCCGTCGGGGCCATCGCCGGGGTTCTGGTCAGCGGCCGGCTCACCGACAGCCTGATCAGGAAGGGGCGGATCCGGGCCCGCATGATCATCGGGACGTTCGCCTACCTGGGGACGGTCGTGACCTTCATCCCCGGCGCCCTCAGCCACGTGCTGCCGCTGTCGATGCCCATCTTCTTCGTCGCCGCCTTCTGCGTGGGAGCGGCCAACCCGCCGGTCGACGCGGCCCGGCTCGACATCGTCCCGTCCCGATTGTGGGGCCGGGCCGAGTCCGTCCGCACTGCTCTGCGCCAGACGTTGCAGGGATTCTCCCCGCTTCTCTTCGGCCTGGTGTCGGCGTCCTTCGGCGGAGGCGGAGCCGGCCTGTCGACCGGCATCAACACCACGGACGCCTCGATGTCGGCGTCATCGGCGCACGGACTGGAGATGGCTTTCACCCTGCTGACGCTGCCCATGCTCATCGGCGCGACCGCGCTGTGGCTCTCCAGGTCGGCCTACCTGCGCGAGACCATCGCCGCCCGGCGCTCGGACGAGAACCTGGCGGCGGCGGCGGCGTCTGTCTAGTCAGGCAGCAGGCCTCTGATGGCGTCCGCCACCTCGGCCCGCACCGGGCCGCCAGAGATGACGACATCGACCATCGTCCAGGACGTGTGGGTGTGACCCCGGGCCCGGATGTGGCGGACCGGTATGCCGGCCTTCTCCAGCGACTCGGCGTAGGCGTCGCCTTCGTCGCGCAGCGGGTCGAACTGGGCGGTCATGACCACGGCCGGGGGCAGCCCGGCCAGGTCTCCGCGCAGCGGCGCCACTCGTACGTCCGTGCGGTCCTCGGCGTCCGCGTAGTGGTCCCAGAACCACTCCATGAGCGGTTGGGTGAGCACGTACCCGTCGCCGTTCTCCTGATAGGAGGCCCGGGACATGTCACTGTCGGTGACAGGCGTGAGCAGGACCTGGCCGAGGAGGTCCGGGCCGCCCTCGTCGCGGGCCCGCTGGGCGGCGACGGCGGCCAGGTTGCCACCTGCACTCCAGCCGGCGACGATCAACTGGCCGGGGATGCCACCGAGCTCGACGGCGTTGGCACCGATCCACTGCAGTGCGGCGAAGGCGTCGTCGGCGGCGGCCGGGAACCGGTGCTCGGGGGCGTGCCGGTAGTTGACCGAGACGACTACGGCACCGGTCCGGGAGCACAGGTCGCGGCATACCGGGTCGTCGGAATCGAGGTCGCCCAGAACCCAGCCGCCACCGTGGAAGTAGGCGATGACCGGATGCGGCCCGGTGCCTTCGGGGCGGTAGAGCCGGTAGGGGAGTTCACCGTCGATGCCCGGGAGCACCCCGTCGGTCACCTCGGCCACGTCGGGTCCGGGGGGACGGACCGCTCCGGACGCGGTCATGAAGGCGCGAGCGTCGGCGGCCGACATCGACTCGAGTGCGGGCAACCCCATCTGGGCCATCATGTCGAGCACCATGGCCACGTCCGGTTGCAGTTGGCGGATCACCCCGTCATTGCAGATGGCGCCGGCGGGTCCCTCCAGGCGGAAGCCCAGGTAATCCCTGGCCACGATCTCGTCGCAGGCGATCCGGTAGGCGTCGACGCCACCGACGTAGGGATAGAACACGCGGGGTTTGCCGGGCACGTTGGCGCCCATGTACCAGGAGTTGACCTTCGTCATCAGTGTGATGTCGGCGCAGTCGGCCACGTGCTGGGTCCAGCCGGCCTCGGCCATCGGGGTGGGCTCGATCGATTCGAAACCCCGGTCGTCGAGGTCGGCGATGCATTCGCTGACCCAGTCGACGTGCTGTTCGATCGACACCGCCATGTTGGACAGCACCGACGGGCTACCCGGTCCGGTGATGGTGAACAGGTTCGGGAAGCCGGTGGTCATCAACCCCAGATAGGTGGTCGGTCCGTCGGCCCACTTGTCCTTCAGCTTCAAGCCGTCCTCGCCGGCGATGTCGACGGCGAACAGGGCGCCGGTCATGGCATCGAAGCCGGTGGCGAAGACGAGGGCGTCGAACTCGAGCGATTCGTCGACCAGATCGACACCGGAGCCGGTGATGGTCCTGATCGGGTGCTGGCGCAGATCGACCAGCCGGACGTTGTCCCGGTTGAACGTCTGGAAGTAGCCGGTGTCCAGGCACGGGCGCTTGGTGCCGATCGGGTAGTCCTTCGGGCTGAGTACCTCGGCCAGCTCGGGGTCGTCGACCAGGTCGTGGACCCGTTGGCGGAACATCTCGGCCACCCGCATGTTGGAGGGCAGGCTGATCGCCTGGTCGGCGAACACGCCGAGGATGCTGAACAGCTCACCGGTCTGCCAAGCCCATTCGAAGCGCTCGCGGGCCACCTCGTCGGTGGCGGTGGTCCCCATCACCTCGGTCAGGTCGTAGGCCGGGACACCCCCGCGCGACAAGCGGCCGTCGGCCCGGTACTGGTCCCGGTTGCTGGCGATGGCGGCCAACCGATCGGCCGACGCCGGGCCGTTGTGAGCCGGGATCGAGTAGTTCGGGGTGCGCTGGAAGACGGTCAGCTGCTCGGCCTCTGCGGCGATGAGCGGGATGGACTGGATGCCAGACGATCCGGTGCCGATCACCCCGACCCGCTTGCCGGTGAAGTCGACGCCCTCGTGGGGCCAGCGGCTGGTGAAGTAGACCTCGCCGGCGAAGTTACCGGCGCCTTCGATGTCGGGGTCCTTCGGCAACGAGAGGCAGCCGGTCGCCATGACGTAGTAACGGCACGTGACCTGATCACCGTCGGCGGTCGTCAGGTCCCAGCGGTTGCGGCTCCCGTCCCAGGTGGCGGTTGCGATCCGGGTCGAGAACCGGATGTCCCTGCGCAGGTCGTACTTGTCGGTGACGTGGTTCAGGTAGGCCAGGATCTCGGGCTGCGTGGCGTACTTCTCCGACCACGTCCACTCGGCCTCGAGCTCCGGGTCGAAGCTGTAGGTGTAGTCCGTGGTGGGGATGTCGCAGCGGGCGCCGGGGTAACGGTTCCAGTACCAGGTGCCCCCTACATCAGCGGCCGCCTCGAAGACC
>DASZNC010000109.1:0-58823 GCA_035551615.1 Acidimicrobiales bacterium | reverse complement strand
GGGCGTCGCCGAAGGAGAAGATGCCGCCGTCGGAGGCGACCAGCCAGTAGCCGTTGCCGGAGGGCGTGGCCGCGATGCCGACGATCGGCTGCGAAAGGTGGATACCGGCCAGCGAGCCGTGGGAGACGGCTCCTCCGAAGGGCACCACTTGGCCTGAGGAGTAGGCCTCCCATCCGCCGCCCGTCCGGGCTGCGGCCGTACCGACCGCATGGCCGGCCGTGCTGGACACCCCGGCCGCCACGGTGGCGGCGTGGACGGCCTGCGCATCGGCGGGGCCCATGGCCACCATCGAGCCGATGGACATCGAGACCATCAGAACGGGGAGAGCCCTGGCGACGGGGCGGGAGCCGGACTTCCACCACTGGCGGCCATGGGCGCCGGTCGTCTTCTGGGTGTCGCTTCGGCGAGCCATGGGGACTGCTTCGGACCCGGTGCCGATGTACTCAAGTTTCCAAAAAACCAGCAAGTGCGGAAAAAGGCCCGAGAGGCCGAAATCGGACCAATACCCCGCCGCTCGGGGATCTGGGGTTCACCGTGAAATGGGCACGGATCGGATCTTCCGGACTGCGATCGGGGTGCCCCCTCAAGTCCGTCACGGTTCGTGGAGGGACGTAGATTTCGCTATGTGGAGCCCGGGACGGAGCCGAACAACCGAGGCCAGGAAGGTACTATCTGCGGGCGATTGTCGGATTCCAGCTGGAGGGTCGCCTTCCCAGCCGAATGAAGAGGCGGAAGTGGCCAAGGTAACTCTCCAGATCAACCTCGCTCCGCTGGATGCTCGCTTCGCCCCGTTGCTCCTGGAACACCAGATGCGTCAATGCGGCCGCTTCGCCGACGAGGTGCTGCTGACCCTGGACCTCCGTCTGCCCGGGCGCAGCCTCGAGTTGCGTGACGTCTGGGACAAGGGCGCCGACGATCTCATGCACGTCGTCCAGACCTACTCGGCCCGCTACCCGAATGTGCGGTACGAGCCTGTGGATCTCTCGGACAAGGTGGCGGCGGACATGGCCGTCCAGTTGTTCGGTGGCCGCCGGGTTCCGCAGACCGACTTTCGAGGCCGACCGTTCTACGCCTATTTCTACGGTCTGTACTCGGCCGCCAACGACTATGTGCTGCATCTGGATTCCGACATGATGCTCGGCGGCGGCAGCTCAACTTGGTTCGACGAGGCGATCGCCGTCCTGACCGAACGTCGCGAAATCTTCACCTGTAGCCCCTTCCCGGGGCCCCCGCGTGCCGACTTCCGCCTGACCACCCAGGTCGGCCAACCGGTTCCCGGCCAGCCTGACTCGTACCACTTCGACACCTTCAGCTCACGGGTCTACTTCGTGGACCGGCGCAACTTCCGTGACAAGACTCCACCCCGAGTCACGCTGCCCCAGCGCTGGCGGGACGTTCCTCGAGCAGCCATCTTCCGTCGCCCGATGGTCGGACCGGCCGAGGACGCCGTAGGTTCGGCGATGCGACGTTCGGGTTGCCGTCGCCTTGACTTTCTCGGCCAGTCGCCCGGCCTCTGGTCATTGCATCCGCCCTACCGGTCGGATCGCTTCTACTCGATGCTGCCCGACCTGCTGGAGATGGTGGAGAGCGGATCGGTACCGGACGGTCAGCGCGGTGATTACGACCTGAACGAGAGTGTCATCGACTGGTCTGACGCGATCGCCGCCCACCGGGCCATGCGCTGGCACCGCTGAGCGTCACCATCCCGGGACCCGCTGACCGCTCGCGAGCAGGTCAGGAGTGGCCGTCGGCCAGAGCCACGGCATATGAGATCCAGAAGGTGCCAGCCGGAGGGGCCGATGCGTCGTAGGTGCCCGGGCCGCGGCACTGCCCGTCGGAATTCCCCGGGTAGACGATCCACATGAACGCGTCGACGAGCGGGTCTCCGGTCGATGTCGTCGGGACGTGTCCGAGACCGAGGCCGGAGAGGTTGCACCAGTAGCTGCTGGGGTTTCCGGCCATCCCGTTGCCATTGATCGCGGTATCAATGACGAAGTGCCGGCCGCCGGCCCCGTCGGCGCCCAGAGCGCTGACGATGGACGCGCCGTAGGTCTCCATGGCATCGGTTGGTTGGGCGCCGGCCACGTTGACCGCGAACCCGGCGTCCAGCGCCACCCCGGATTGAGCCAGGCGGCTGGCGATGGTCGCCGGGGCGACCCAGTTCCCAGCATCCAGGTATACCGAGGTGCCCGCAACGGAGAGGTGCTGGGAGGCGTAGTGAAGTAGCGCGGTACGGTCGGCGAACTGCGCCGAGCTCAGGCAACTGGTGACGGTCAAGGAGTCGGGCTCGACGATGACGGCTGCTCGCCGGCCGGCGATACCGGCCGCAACCTGATCGACGAACTGCTCGTAGGCGGCATCGCTCGAGTACCCGCCCGACGAGTAGCTCCCGCAGTCCCGATCCGGAATGGCGTAGAGAACGAATATCGGGACCCGCCCCTGCGCGGTGGCCGCTGATTCATACTGGTTCACTACGGCCTGATTGTTGCTGTACTGCGGACCCAGCCAAATGGCGGTGGGCTGCGAGGCGATCTTCTCGAGAGCGGCGTCGTCGGACGGTGAGTGATCTGTCGTGAGGGCGACCTGGGCGCCGGTGCCCGGTTCCGTGTAGAACGTGGCGCCCCCCAGGCCGGAGGAGTGCGCCGATCCCGGAGGTAGCGGGAACGAGATTCCAGCGCCGTACGCATCGCCCAGGACATAGCCGGCCGGGACCCGGGCCATACCGACGATGCGGTCCCCGTATCCGGCCGTGCTGCCGAGGAAGTGGGCGTCGCCGAAGCTGAAGATGCCGCCGTCGGAGGCGACCAGCCAGTAGCCGTTGCCGGTGGGGGTGGCGGCCATGCCGACGATGGGCTGAGCCAGGTGGACGCAGCCGGTGGAGCCGTGGAACCGGGCGTCGCCGAAGGAGAAGATGCCGCCGTCGGAGGCCACCAGCCAGTAGCCGTTGCCGGTGGGCGTCGAGGCCATGCCGACGATGGGCTGGGCCAGGTGGATACCGCCGGTGGAGCCGTGGAACCGGGCATCGCCGTAGCTGAACACGCCGCCGTCGGAGGCGACCAGCCAGTAGCCCTTGCCGGAGGGGGTGGCGGCCATGCCGACGATGGGCTGAGCCAGGTGGATACCGCCGGTGCTGCCGTAGAAATGGGCGCCGTTATAGCTGAACACCCCGCCGTTGGCGGCGGTGGTCCAGTAGCCGAGCGTGCCCGGATCGCCGGCGACGCCGACGATGGCCGTCGGGTCGGTCGGGGCGGCGGCCGCCGCTGGTGGTGAAGCGGTGCCGGCGGCAAGCACGGCCGCCGGCAGGATCATGCTGAGCCCGCCCGTGATACGGGCGATGCGACGGGCGTGCGGCATATTCGGTTTATCGGACCGTCGTGCGCCGCCCTGAATCCCGTGGCTCATTCGTTGGGTGGGTGGAGACCTCGGACCGGCTCCAGGTTGGTCGACACGACATCCTCCAGCACCTCGAGCATGGCCCGGGCCGGTGCGCTGGGGCGGCCTCGGCGCCTGAGGACCAGTCCGACGGTCCGGCGGGGCAACCCGGTGACACTGATTCGGTGGAACTCTCGCCCCTCGGTCGCACCGGTCGCCGGCAGGATGGCCGGTCCGTAGCCTCGCAGGGACAGGGAGGCGATCAGGCGAACACCGTCGAGCTCGGCAAGTGGCTTCAAGGTGACGCCGGCCGCCGAGCTGGCCCCTTCGATCTCCTTGCGGAAGTTGGTGCCGGGCGCGGGTAGCAGTAGGCCGAGCCCGTCCAGCTCGTGCATCGTCACCCTCTCCTTTCCGGCCAGGGCGTGGTCGGGCGGAACGACCAGGACCAGGTCCTCGGCGAACAACGGGCGCTCCACCAGGTCAGGGCTGCTCTGCGGCAGGTTGACCACGGCTGCGTCGAGGCTACCGGCCGCCAGCAGAGGCTCCAGGGTAGCCGACGTGCCGTCGCCGATGACCAGTTGCACCTTCGGATGGGCCAGCGCCATACGATCCAGCAGGAGTGGGGCGAGCCATCGGGCCGTCGTTCCGATCATGCCGATACGGGCGGTGCCGGCGATCTCGTCGCGCAGTGCGGCGACGTCGGCGACCGCAGCTTCGATCTCGGCCGAGACTCGGCGGGCCCGCTCCAGAACGGCCGCTCCCTCCTCGGTCAGCCGCCCGCTCTGGCGGTCCACCAGTTGGGCGCCGATCTCCCGCTCGAGCCGGGCGATATGGCTGGACACGTTGGACTGCACCGTGTGTAGAGCCGAGGCGGCGGCCGAGAAACTTCCGTGATCGGCAATCGCGATGAGGGCTTGCAGTTGGCGCAGCTCCACAGGCGGGGGGCTCCAATCGAAGCGATAGATGGATTCTCTGTGCAGAAACTTCTAAAGCGATCCCAGCCGCCTGACGAAGATACTGTCACAAGTCCGGCATGCCTATCCCCCCTTAGCGGCTGGACTTCCGAAGGGCCCGCCCCTCCCCCCTGGGCTGGGCCCTTCGACGCGTCTACGGACATATCGCCGCGAGCAGTAGCGTCTGCGGCCATGGCTACCGCCGCCGTCTTCGATCTGGACAGAACGCTGCTGCGGACCTCGAGTACGCCGGCCCTCAACCACGAGTTGCACGCCGCCGGACTGGTTGGCCGGGCTTCGATACCGGGACAATCGGTCGTGATGGGCTTCTACGACGTATTCGGTGAGACCATCCCATCGATGGCCCTGGCCCGGGCCGCCGCCCGGGCGGCGCGCGGGTGGCCGGTGGCTCAGGTGGCCGAGGCGGCGGAGAAGGCCGGCGCCCGTCTGGAGGAGCAACTCCAGCCGCACGCCCGAGCGTTGATCGAGAAGCAGCGTGAATACGGGCACCTCCTGGTGCTGGCAACCACCACACCGAAGCATCTGATCGGCCCGCTCGCCGAGCGGCTCGGCTTCGACGAGGTCATCGCCACCGAGTACGCCACCCGGGTCGACACCGGCGGGGTGGAGCGTTACAGCGGCCAGCTCGCCGGCGGGTTCGTGTGGGCGCGGGGGAAACTGCAGGCGGTCCGCCGGTGGGCGGCGGCCAACAATGTCGATCTCAAGCGGAGTGCCGCCTTCTCCGACAGCTTCTACGACCTTCCGCTCCTCGGCGCCGTCGGCCACCCGACCGCGGTCAACCCGGATCTGCGACTGCAGGCCGTCGCCACCCTACGGCGGTGGCGGGTGCTGCACCTCGACGCCCCGCCCGGCGTGCCCCGCCTGCTCGGCGTCGAGCCCCTCGACCTGGCCCGGCTGACGCTGCAGCAGACGGCCATGCCTCTGGCCCGCCTGGACATCCAGGGCACGGAGCACATACCTAGGCATGGACCGGCGATTCTGGTCAGCAACCACCGGAGTTACTTTGATCCGCTGGTCTGGGTCATGACCGCCTTCGAAGCCGGCCGCAACCCGAGGAGCCTGGGCAAGAAGGAGGTGCTCGACGCCCCGGTGATCGGAGACCTGGCCAAGATGGCCGGTACCATCCGGGTGGACCGCGATGGCGGCGGCAACGCCGCCTACGTGGGGGCCGAGGAAGCTCTGCGGGGTGGGGAAGTGGTCCTAATTGCGCCGGAGGCGACCATCCCGCGGGGGATGGCGTTCTTCGACCCTGAGCTCAAGGGCAAGACCGGGGCGGCCCGGCTGGCGGCGGCGACCGGTGCACCGATCATCCCGATGGGCATATGGGGATCGGAGAAGGTGTGGCCCCGCTCGGCCCGTCTGCCCCCGCCGGTGAACTTCGTGCGCCGTCCCGAGGTCCGGCTCCGGGTGGGACCGCCGGTGCGGGGGTTGTCGGGGACCGACTTCGCCGCCGACACGGAGAAGATCATGGCCGCCATCGTGAAGTTGTTGCCGGCGCAGGCCCGCGACCGCCACGATCCGACGCCGGAGGAACTGGCGGCGACGATGCCTCCAGGGCACAAGGCCCCATAACTCCCGAAACCTACCAAGTATGTGCAAAGTCGCTGATATAGTCAGCAATTTTGTACACACCTGGTCAAAGGAGCGGGCCGGGCCCGGCGATCGCCGGCTTTGGCGCCTGGCCGGATGGACGGGGGCGTGTGGGTCGGGCGGCTAGTGGCCGGCGTCGGCGACCGGGGTCAGCTCCTCCAGGGCCACTTCTCGTGGCGGCGCCGGCGCCGGGCCTCGGCGTCGGGATCGCCGAGGGCCCATGTTCGCCGCCAACCCGGACCGTCGGGGCCCGACAGGGACGGCGTGGTGCCGGCGGCCGCCCGCCGGCGGGCGGTGTACCAGTCGTTCTCGATCTCGTCGGCCAAGGCGGCGATGGCCGCCTCCAACTCGACGGCCATCTGCCGCGGATCGGAGTCAGCCGCCGGCTTCAGCGGTCGGCCGAAGGTGACCTGGGTGCGGCCGGGCCGGAACTTCGACGAACCTTTGGCCAGGATGCGACGGGTGCCCTCGACGTGGACCGGGATGATGGGGCGCTCGGTGCGCATGGCCATCCAGGCGGCCCCGGCCCGGTGCGGTTGACCCCACCCGTCGGGGCTGCGTCCCCCTTCGGGGAAGATCAGCATGCTCCAACCGTCCTCGAGCATCTCCGACACCCGGCGGGCGGATTGGATCGACACCCGCTGGCGCTCGATGGGGATGGCGTTGAGCAGGAAGGCGAAAGTGGCGGCCTTGATCCGGGTGTCGAAGAAGTAGTCGGCGGCGCCGGCCACGAACAGCTCCCGCCGCCACCGTTCGGGGATGACGGAGACCAGCAACGGGGCGTCCAGATGGCTGAAATGGTTGGCCGCGAAGATCACCGGTTCGTTCAGGTGGGCGATGCGGTCCAACCCGCGCACCGTCGGCGAGGCCAGCACCCGTACGACCGGGGCGGCGATGACGTCCTGCACCACGGCCCGCCCGACGCGGGCCGCAGGGGATCGGGCCCAATCACTGTCGTAGTCCACCCCCAGCGTCCGCTCGACCGGCGGGCGGGGGATGGTTCCCGGCCACGTCGGCGGGGCGAGAGGGAAGCTCGAAGGGGGCCGGAGGCGGGCCCGGGCGGAGGCGGCCAGGTCGCGCGCCGAATCGGGCGTGACTGGTAACCGGCGCTTCGGTTCGTGCGACCCGGGGAAGTCGGTACCGCTCAAGACACGTCGGCGATCATGATCGGCGGGCAGTGCAGGTGGGTGATGGTGGCGTCGCGGCCGACCACATCGGAGGCCATCTCGAGGGCGTCGGTCAGGGTCGTGGCGGGGGAGAAGCCCAGGCGCCGTACCGCTTTCGGTTCGCCGCCGACGATGATGACCCGGCCCAGGTGCTCGAGGGCGTGGGCACCCCAGTACCACATGTAGAACGGGTGGACACCGTGGTAGGCGTGGCTGGTCCGGTACAGGTGGCGGTACCACTCGTCGTTGGCGAAGCGCGCCTCGTAGGTCTTCTCGATCTCGATCGGGTCGATGGTGTCGGCCAGCACCTCCTCGAAGAAGTCGATGTAGGACGGGTGGTGCACCGGGTGGAACGCCCACGGGGTCGGGTGGGAGAGGATGGCCACGCCCCCTTGGCGGACCACCGGCTTACCGCGGTACAGGTTGAACAGGTACCCGAGGCCCATGCACATGACCAGGATCGGGTTCATGATCGAGTTGACGTTGTACGGGCAGAGGTGGGGCAGGCCGAACACGGCGATGTCGGTCTGGCCCTCCACCGGCACCAGTTGCTGGCGGTACACCATCTCGGTCGTCACCTTGTGCACGGCCTCGACCTCGCCGGCATGGACCGACGTCATCCGGTGGGGGGCCTTGATCGACTGGAAGATGGACCGGGCCAGACGCGGCGGGGTGACCGACAGACTCTTGGCGGTAGCCAGGTAGCCGGCCCGGTCGCGCGCCGACCACTCCCACTCCCGCTTCTGGAGGAAGGCCATCTGTTCGGGGAAGGCGTCGTTGTTGAGGGTGGTCTCGATCTGGAAGACCTTCACGCCCGAAGCAGCGATGAGCCGACCCATCCGCCAGTTCGACGAGTGCAGCTCGGAGTGGTCCTGGTCCATGAACGACCGGCTGTGGCGCATGGTGCGCACGTTGTGGTGGTGACGCAAGCTGCGGTAGCTGGCCAGCCCGGTGGCCACGCTCTTGTGGCCGCCGTCCATAGCCACCAGGTTGATGTTCACGTAGACCAGCAGGTCCGATTCGGCCGCCCGCCGGTTGATCTCCACGTCCTCGCCCTGGTCGGTGGTGCCCAGGTGGACCAGGCCGTCCGGATCCTCGGCGTCGTGCTGCAGGAGCCGGCCTGACGGGGCGAAGGCGTCGTACACCCGGTCGCCGATGGCGTGGCGCAGCTCGGCTTCTGTCATCCGTCGGTGCAGGGCCAGGGCACAGATCAGGACCACGTCGTCGACGCCGGCAGTGGCCGCCATGTCCAGCACCGCCTCCATCACCCGCTGGCGGTTGTCCGGGCGGCGCATCGGGGGCAGCGGCAGCGAGATGTCGTCGAAGGCGATGGTCAGGCGCATGCCCGGGAACAACAGGTCGGGCAGCGGTTTGGCATCGCCCAGCGGGTTCAGGAGGGCCTGGCGGACGGCCTCGTCGGGATCCTCCAACGCCTCCATCGGCTCGGGGGCATAGATGACCCGCGACCGCTCGGCCGGCAGGCGTTCCAGGCGGAAGCTCTCGCCGTGCCAGGTGAGGATCGGCGGGGTGGAGCGGTCCACTTCGAGTACGAATCCGGGGCGGGGCATGCGTGTCTATCTTCTCTTCTCGTGGCGCAGGTCGAACACGACCTTCGTGGCCCCACGTCGGCCGGCGTGGGCGGCGTGGGCGATGGCATCGGCGTAGCGGTCCAGCGGATAGGCGGCGGTCACCAGTTGGCCCAGGTCGGCGGCGCCGACGACATCGATGGCCAACTCGAAGCTGTGGCGGCCGCCGCCCGCTGGTTCGGGGCCGTAGGCATAGGCACCGACCAGCCGGATCTCCCGCTGCCACAGGGCGGTCAGATCGATACCGACGTGACCCGGCATACCGGCCAGGATGATGGTCCCACCTGGGGCGACGACGGCCAGGGCCTCGGCGATCGAATCGGCGGACCCGACACAGTCCCAGACGATGTCGGCTCCGCCGGTCAGCTGGCCCTGATCCAGGACCCAGGAACCGGTGGCCCGGCGGACGGCCCGGCGTACCTCGCCCGGCTCGACGACGAAGTGGGCGCCGAAACTCTGCGCCAGGCGGCGTTGGTCGGGGTGCTTGGCCACGGCGATGAGCGTCGAAACGTCGGTCCGCAGCCGGGCCACCGAGGCGATGGTGGCCAGGCCGATGGTGCCGGCTCCGATCACCACGGCGGTCAGATCGGACCCGACGGGCGGGGCCAGCGCGGCGTGGACGGCGCAGGCGGTCGGCTCGATCATCACCGCCGCTTCGTCGGTCCAGCCGTCGGGTACCACGTGCAGTTGGTCGGGGTGGGCGGCCAGGGCGAGGGACCAGCCGCCGCCGGTGTCCTTGCAGTAACCGGTCTGCAGACCGGGGGTCAGGTGGCCGGCGACCAACCGCTCGCAATGGTTGGTGCGCCCTGCGGTGCATGCCCTGCAGAGCTGCTCCACGCCCCGGATGCGGCAGTGCAGGACCGGCTCGACCACGACCCGGGACCCGTCGGCCCGGTCGGCGACCACCTCGTGGCCGGGTACGAACGGGAAGCTGACGATCGGCTCGAACCAGCGCGACGACCGGCCGGTGACGGTGGCCAGGTCGCTGCCGCAGATGCCCGACAGCCGGGGTCGGACTATTTCCCAGCCGTCGGCCGGCAGATCAGGAGGATCGATCTCCGACAGTCGCAACGGGCTCGGGTGCGCCGACACCCGGGCGGCTGCGAAGCGGGCCAGGGACCGTTCGATCTGGAGCGCCTTCATACCCGGGGCCCGATCGGCAGCATGGGCCGGGGCCCGCCCTCGGTCTTCGGCCAGTGCTCGACGTGCCAACCCCGCTTGCGGGCGATGGCGGCCAGCTTGGTCTCCGGGTTGACCGCCACCGGGTGGCCGGCCGCTTCGAGCATGGGCAGGTCGCTGGCCGAGTCGGCGTAGGCGACGCACTGTTCCAG
The DNA here is from genome assembly GCA_035551615.1 of Acidimicrobiales bacterium. Classification (GTDB taxonomy): domain Bacteria; phylum Actinomycetota; class Acidimicrobiia; order Acidimicrobiales; family Palsa-688; genus JAKCDU01. Next base: position 48,804 of record DASZNC010000109.1, on the reverse strand, counting down.
GTCCAGGCCGTTGGCCCGGGCGTACTCGGCCATGATCAGAGCCCTGGCCTCGCCGGTGGGAGGAGCCTCGAGGAGCTCACCTGTGAACCGGCCTTTCCTTTGACCCAAACGGGCACACACCACTTCGTCGAAGAGTGGACGCAGCGGTTCGATCACCACGTCCAGCGCGCCGGTGATCAGCAGGGTGCGGTGCCCGAGGGCCCGGTGCTCTCGGACCCGCCGGATGCCGGCCGGGAACGACTTGGTCAGCACCAGGTCGCTGAACAGCTCCCAACGATCGGTTTCCAACCGGTCGACGGGTGCGCCTTCGTAGCGGCGGTAGAAGTAGCGGAGGAAGTCGCTGCGATCGCTCCGGTCGAGCGCCAGCAGTCGGGGCGCCTCCTTCAAGGTCTGGAGGACGAACCTGGTGCGATCGGCGGTGTCCAGGCGGCGGGTGGCCAGCCACGAGTAGGAATCGACCACGTTGGAGGCGATCAGGGTGTTCTCCAGATCGAACACGGCCAGGTGCCGATCCGGTGACAGAATGGCCCGGCGACCGCGCTCCTCCCGGGTCAGGCCGGTGGCGCCCAACCGGGACCGGCTGCCACCGGGCGTGGCCAGGCGCACCCGGGCGTGGGCGACCACCGATGGCAGGTACACGTTGTGGCAGAAGTGCGGCCAGTCGATCACGGCCGGGTCCAGTCCGAAGTCGGCCCGATCCTCGGGCGGCATGCTCTCGTGCAGGGCCAAAAGTCGGTCGACCGAGAAGATGGCTTCGGTCTCGGTGTAGGCCCCGTACAGCTCGACGTAGGAGAGGGCCCGCTCCACCTCGTCCCTGCGCTCCTCCAGGCGGGCACTCAGGTCGGCCTGCCGGCCGCGGAGGGGGAGGGCCTGCAGGCCCCGTTCGGCGACGTCGATGGCCCGGGCCGCCCGGTCCAGCTGCTTCTGCACCCGGCGGCGGCCGGGGAACGTCCAGTCGGGAACGGTGATGGGCTGGTCCTGGCTGTCGGCCAGGGGGTGCTCGGTGAACCAGTCCCGCACCAGTTCGACCAGCTGCCGGTAGCGGAACGGATTGCGGGCGCCCGACGCCGAGTGGAACACGTCCGGTTGGTCGAGCGGGCCCCGGGCAGCCACGGCCAGGATGCTCGAGACCACCAGATCGACCGGGATGACGTCGATGACGCCCTCCGGCACCCCCGGGAACTCCTTCAGCAGGCCCTTGGCGTAAGAGATGATCACCGGGTCGGCCATGCGGAAGCCGCGGATCCAGCCCGGGACCGGTTCGGCCAGGGCCGATTCAATGATGGACGGCCGGACGATGGTCAGCGGCAGGTCCCGGCGGGTCTCGAGCAGGGCCCGTTCGCCCAGGGCTTTGGTGTAGGCGTAGGCATCGGGCCAGCCCAGGCCCTGGGCCCGGGCCTTGCCCAGGTCGACCATGCGGTCCTTGACCCATTCCTCGCGAAACCGTTCGGCGCGAGCCGACAGCAGCGGGGTCCCAGCGGCCCCCAACTCCCTTCGGGCCTGCCGGTAGAAGCGGGAGAGCATCTTCGGGTCCCGGCTCTCGGCATCGGCGTCGGCCCGGGCCCGGCGGGCGGCGTCCACCTCGGGCCGCCAGTCGATCTCGGTCGACCAGGGCGTGTCGGGGAGGGTGGCCTCGGGGGACAGGCCCCGCCGGGAACCGGCCACGTAGGCGGTCGACACGGCGATCAGGTGCGGGTGACGACCGGTCTCGAGAAGGGCCTGGGCCACTCGCGACGGGCCCAACAGGTTGATCTCGACGGCCCCGTCGAGCGGCGAATCGAAGCTCACGGTGGCGGCCGAGTGGATGACCACGTCGCACGACGCCAGCAACCGCCGGCCGTCGTCGTCGAGACCCAGGCCGTCGTGACCGACGTCGCCGGCCATCACCTGGAGGCGGCGGGCGACCATGTCATCGAAGCTCTCGGCCCCGCCGGCGGACTCTTGGCGCAAACGGTCGAAGCAGTTGTTGCGCAGGATCTCCCGGCGGACCCGGTCGGCCGGCCCCCGGCGGCCCGGGCGGATCAATAGAGCGACCTCGCAGTCCGGGACCGACCGGAGCAGCCGTTCGGTGATGGCCGTCCCGAGGAAGCCGGTGCCTCCGGTCACGGCGACCCGCTTACCGGCCAGCGCTTCTCGAAGCATCGAGACTGTCTACCATATGGTAGATGCCGGTCGTTGATTCATCCACGGGACCGCGAACCAGGGAGCGGGTGATCAACGCCGCGCTGGCCGCGTTCGGCCGTCGGGGCTACGACGTGACGTCGCTGGATGCGGTGGCGGCCGAGCTGGGGGTGCGTAAACAGACGATCCTCTACTACTTCCCGTCCAAGGAGGCGCTGCTCGGCGCGGCCGTGGACCGGGCCGCAGTGACCGTCTCGGACGAGTTGGTCTCGTCGCTGGCGGGTGCCGGTGTGTCGGCGTGGGAACGGGTCGAGGCCATCGTCCGGGCCGTGTTCCGGCTGTCAGGCGCCCGGCCGGAGATCCTGGGCCTGCTCCGCGAGGTCAGCCGGCTCGGTCCGCCGGGGGCGACCCGGTTCGCCCTACGGATGGAGCCGTTGATCGATTCGGCGACCGGCTTCCTCGAGGATGCGATGGCCCGCGGCGAGCTGCGGATGCAGGATGCCCGGCTCCTGCTGTTCATGGCCTATTCGAGCGTGGTCGGGGCGGCCACCGAGATGGAGGTGCTCCGGGCCCTAGGGGTCGAGCCCACCGCCCGCTCGACGGTGCGCCAGCGGCGGGCCCTGCTCGGCTTCCTCAGGTCGGCCCTGGTCCCGGGCTGAACCGGTCAGCGGGTGCGCCGACCCCCGGTGGTCCGCTTGCTCTTGGGCGGGGTGTAGCGGGCGCTGCGCTGAGGGCCGGTCGGCCGGGCCGGTTCGGATGGCCGGCGGGAGGACCGGGCCGACACCGGCCGGTCGGTACCGGCCGTCGCCCGACCCGCACGGGTGCGACGGGCGGTGAGGCCGACCGCCTTGCGCTGACGCTGGGTGATCAGAAGTGCGTACACGAAAGCGATAACCATGGCGATCAGGTGAGTGACGGTGAGTCGGTTGGGCACCTTCGGAAGCTCGGCGACGACAAACGCAACAAGGAGGGCGACCAATCCGGTCAGCGTGCGGTTGCGGACCTGGAGGAGACCGACATAAACGGCGGTGGCGGCGATGCCGCCGTATTCGAGGAGGACGGGCTGGTGTCTGGGGGCGCCGGCGCCACCGGTGACGACCAGGTTGAGGACGGCCACAACGAGCAGCTCCAGGCCGACGAGGTAGCCGTACATGGGCTCGGTGCCCCGCATCCGCGAGGGCGGCAGCTGGCTGTCGGTCCCCGCTACCTCGGTCCGGTCGACCGGAGGCGCGACCGCCAACTCGTCGTCGTCGGCGGGCGGTGCTGGTGCTACGCCGCGCCGGAACCGGGCCACCTACTCCTCGGGTTCTTCGTCGGCCTTCGGCCGGGCCGGGGCCGTCCGCCCATCGCCGGTGAGCCAGGGCCGGATCTGAACCACGCTCTGCTTCGGTCGGCCGTATTCGAAGTCGGCGTCGACCGGTAGATCCTTGGGCGGGTCGCCCGAGGTCTGGATGACGATCGACGGGTCGTCCCGCTTGGTCTCCAGAGCCTCCTGCAACCCGAGGGCGAATCCGGTCAGTATGGCCCCGGCGGCGCTGCGCTTGCGCCACGCCTCGACCCGCGGCGGCAGGGCGGTATGGGCCTCAGCCGCCCCGTCGTCGGGATCGAAATCCTCGGCCGCCGGATCCAGGCGATCGACATCGGCGCCGCTCGGACCGGAGGACGGCACGCCTTCGTCGGTCGGCTCGTCGTCGGTTGGGCCGGAAACGTCGGGTTCGGAGTGCTCGTCACTCGCCACGGGCCCAGGCTACCCCGCCCTCACGCGGATGGGAGGGGAGCGGGGAGCAACGACCGGCCGGTGAGGAACCGGTCGACGTGCAGGGCCGCCGATCGGCCTTCGGCGATGGCCCAGACGATGAGGCTCTGGCCCCGCCCGGCGTCGCCGCAGACGTAGACGCCCGGGCGGGAGGACTGGTAATCGGGACCGCGGGCGATCGTTCCACGCGGGCTCATCTCCAGCCCGAAAGAGGAACCGGTCTCCGGTGACGGGCCGGAGAAGCCCAGAGCCAGCAGGACCAGGTCACACGGGAGTTCGAACGCAGTGCCGTCCACCGGTTCGAAGGTGGGCCGGCCGTCGACCAGCTTCATCTCCACCTCACAGGCCTTGAGCCCGGCCACGTGACCCTGGCCGTCGTCGACGAACTCCAATGTGTTGACCGCGAACACCCGCTCGCCGCCTTCCTCGTGGGCAGACGACGTCCTGAACATGAGAGGCCAGGTCGGCCACGGCGTCGACGGGTCGCGCAACTCCGGGGGCCGGGGCATGATCTCGAACTGGTGGACCGACTTGGCCCCGTGGCGGTGCATGGTGCCCAGGCAGTCGGCGCCGGTGTCACCACCGCCGATGATCACGACCCGCTTACCGGCGCCGGAGATGGCGCACGACCCGATCGGGTCGTCGGTGAACGACGCCCTGTTGGCCAGGGGGAGGAGCTCCATGGCGTGGTGGATTCCGGCCAGCTCCCGCCCCGGTATGGACAGTTCGCGCGGCACGGTGGATCCGGCTGCGATCACCACGGCGTCGTGGTTCTCCATGACCTCGGACGCCGGCAGCGAGTCCCCGACCGAGACCCCCGACACGAAGGCCGTCCCCTCCGCCTCCATCTGGGCCAGCCGGCGGTCGAGGAACCGCTTCTCCATCTTGAACTCGGGGATGCCGTAACGCAGGAGTCCTCCCGGCGCATCGGCCCGCTCATACACGGTGACGGCGTGGCCGGCGCGGGTGAGCTGTTGGGCGGCAGCCAGACCGGCCGGCCCGGAACCGACTATGGCCACCCGTTTTCCGGTCGAGGTGCCGGGCGGGACGGGAACGACCCAGCCCTCGTCCCAGGCCCGGTCGATGATGGAGACCTCGACCTGCTTGATGGTCACCGGGTCGGCGTTGATAACGAGCACGCACGCCGATTCACAAGGGGCCGGACACAGCCGCCCGGTGAACTCGGGGAAGTTGTTGGTGGCGTGCAGGCGGTCGATGGCGGTACGCCACTGGTCGCGGTAGACGAGGTCGTTCCAGTCGGGGATCAGGTTTCCGAGCGGGCAACCGTCGTTGCAGAACGGGATGCCGCAGTCCATGCAGCGGCTGGCCTGTGTCCGGAGGCGGTCCTCCTGGAACGGTTCGTAGACCTCCTTCCAGTCCCGCAGGCGCACGGGGACAGGTCGCCGGGACGGCAGCTCCCGCCCGAACTCCATGAAGCCGGTGGGCTTACCCATGCGACGCCGCCATGATGGCCTCGTCGACGGGGCGCCCGGACTGCTCGGCCGCCTTCACTGCTTCCAGGACCCGCTTGTAGTCGCGGGGCATCACCTTGGCGAACGACGCCGCCGGCCGGGGCCACGACGCCAGCAACCGGGCCGCGACCGGCGAGCCGGTGTGGTCGACGTGCTGCTCCAAGGTGGCGGCCAGGAAGGCGGTGTCCTCGTCTTCACAGTCCTCCAGGTCGACCATCTCCCCGTTCAGGTTGGCCCCGAAGGTGCCGTGGGGATCCCACACGTACGCAATTCCTCCTGACATTCCGGCACCGAAGTTACGGCCGGTGCGACCCAGAACGACGACCCGGCCCCCGGTCATGTACTCGCAGCCGTGGTCGCCGACCCCCTCGACCACGGCGGTGGCCCCGGAGTTGCGGACACAGAAACGTTCGCCCACCACGCCCCGGATGTAGGCGGACCCGGCGGTGGCGCCGTACAGGATCACGTTCCCGGCGATGATGTGCTCCTCGGCGATGAACCCCTCGGGCGCGGTCTGGTCAGGCCGGACGATGAGCCGTCCGCCGGACAGGCCCTTGCCCAGGTAGTCGTTGGCATCGCCGAACAGCCGCAGGGTCACGCCCTTCGGTACGAACGCCCCGAAGCTCTGGCCGGCTGAGCCGGTGAAGGTCAGGTCGACAGTGCCGTCGGCCAGCCCGGTCGCTCCGTACCGGCGGGAGATCTCCGCGCCCAGCAGGGTGCCGACCGTTCGGTTGACGTTGCGGATCGGGTAGGCCAGTTCCACCGGGCGGGCATCATCCAGCGCGGCGGCGGCATCGGCAATGAGCCGGCGATCCAGCGCCCGGTCCAGGCCGTGGTCCTGGGCGCCCACGCAGTACCGGGCCGCATCCTCTTCGATCTCAGGCATCGTCAGGATCGGTGACAGATCCAGCCCGCGTGCCTTCCAGTGATCGACTGCGTCGGCGGTGTCGATCAGCTCGGGATGGCCGATGATCTCGTCCAGCGAGCGGCAGCCCATCAAGGCCAGGAGCTCGCGGATCTCAGTGGCGATGTACTCGAAGAACGTCACCACGAACTCGGGGCGACCGGTGAACCGCTTGCGCAGCTCGGGGTTCTGCGTGGCAATGCCGACCGGGCAGGTGTCGAGGTGGCAGACCCGCATCATGATGCAGCCGCTCACGACCAGCGGGGCGCTGGCGAAACCGTATTCCTCGGCGCCGAGCAGGGCGGCGATGATCACGTCGCGGCCGGTCTTCAGCTGCCCGTCCACCTGTACCACGATCCGGTCGCGCAGACGGTTGACCAGCAGGGTCTGCTGGGTCTCGGCTAGGCCCAGCTCCCAGGGTGCGCCGGCATGCTTCAGCGAGGTCAGCGGAGAGGCGCCGGTACCGCCGTCATGACCGGAGATGAGCACCACGTCGGCGTGGGCCTTGGAGACGCCGGCGGCGACGGTGCCGACCCCCACCTCGGCCACCAGCTTCACGTGGATGCGGGCGAACTCGTTGGCGTTCTTCAGGTCGTAGATGAGCTGGGCCAGGTCCTCGATGGAATAAATGTCGTGGTGGGGGGGCGGAGAGATGAGGCCGACGCCCGGCGTCGAGTACCGGGTCTTGGCGATCCACGGGTACACCTTGTGGCCGGGCAGCTGGCCGCCCTCGCCCGGCTTCGCCCCCTGCGCCATCTTGATCTGGATGTCGTCGGCGTTGACGAGGTACTCACTGGTCACGCCGAACCGACCGGAGGCCACCTGCTTGATGGCACTGCGGCGCAGGTCACCGTTCGGATCAGGCGTGAACCGGTCGGGGTCCTCACCGCCTTCGCCGGTGTTCGACCGGCCGCCCAGCCGGTTCATGGCGATGGCCAGGGTCTCGTGGGCCTCCGCCGAGATGGAGCCGTAGGACATGGCACCTGTGTTGAACCGCTTGACGATCGACTCGACCGGCTCGACCTCGTCGATGGGTATGGGGGTGCGCCCGGATTCGGACGCGTCACGGATCCGGAACAGGCCCCGCAAAGTGGCCAGGCGGGCCGACTGGCCGTCCACCGCCTGGGTGTACTGCTTGAAGATGTCGTAGCGCTGGGTGCGGGTGGCGTGCTGGAGCTTGTGCACTGTGGTCGGATTGAAGAGGTGGTACTCGCCCTCCCGCCGCCACTGGTACTCGCCGCCGACTTCGACATCGCGGTGGGCCAGCTCGCTCGGACGGTCGGGCCAGGCCGTGCGGTGCCGGAGCAGCACCTCGTGGGCGATCTGGTCCAGGCCGACGCCTTCGATGCGGCTGACCGTGCCGGTGAAATAGCTGTCGACGACCTCGGAGGAAAGGCCGATGGCCTCGAACACCTGGGCGCCTGTGTAGCTGGCAACTGTGGAGATGCCCATCTTGGACATCACCTTCAGGATCCCCTTGCCGCACGCCTTGATGTAGTTACGCATCGCCTGGCGCGGATTGAGGGTGCCGAGCATGCCCTCCTGGGCCATATCGGCGATGGTGTCGAAGGCCAGGTACGGATTGATGGCCGCCGCCCCGTACCCGAGGAGGAGGGCCATATGGTGCACCTCCCGGGCTTCGCCGGTCTCGACGACCAGTCCCACCCGGGTCCGGGTCTTCTCCTGTATCAGGTGGTGGTGGACGGCGCTGACGAGTAGCAGGGCGGGAATGGGCGCCAACTCGGCCGACGCATGGCGGTCGGACAGGATGATGATCTTGGCGCCGTCGTCGATGGCGGCGCTGACCTTGCCGCAGATGTCTGTCAGCGTCTCTGCCAAAGTCTGGCCGGGGTCCCCGGTGCCGACGGGGAACAGGCCGTCGATGGTGAAGGCCCGCCAGCCCGGCTGCGAACCGTCCTCGTTGATGTACATCAGCTTGGCCAGGTCCTCGTTGGTGAGGATGGGCTGCGGCATGACGATCTGGTTGCAGCTGACCGGTTCGGGCGCCAGCAGGTTGCGCTCGGGGCCGATCGTGCCGCTGAGGGACGTCACCAGTTCCTCCCGGATGGCGTCCAGCGGGGGATTGGTGACCTGGGCGAAGAGCTGCGAGAAATAGTCGTAGAGGAGCCGGGCCCGGTCCGAGAGCACTGCGATCGGGGTGTCGGTACCCATCGAGCCGAGAGGTTCGAGACCGTTGACGGCCATGGGGCCGACCAGGATCTTCATGTCCTCGGTGGTCCAGCCGAAGAGACGCTGGTGGGTCACCACCGACGAGTGCTGGGGGGTGAGCGTGAAGCGGGGATCGAGGTCGTCGAAATGGATCTGGTTGTCGGCCAGCCAGTCGGTGTAGGGGTGCTCGGCGGCCAGTTGCGACTTGATCTCCTCGTCGGCGACGATCCGACCCTGGGCGGTGTCGACGAGGAACATGCGACCCGGCTGCAGCCGGCCCCTCTGCACGACGTTGGCGGCCGGTATGTCGAGCACGCCGACCTCGGAGGCCATGACCACCAGGCCGTCGTCGGTCACCCAGTAGCGGGATGGCCGCAGGCCGTTGCGGTCCAGGACGGCGCCGATGACCGTCCCATCGGTGAAGGCGATCGAAGCCGGCCCGTCCCACGGCTCCATGACGGCGGCGTGGAACTGGTAGAACGCCCGCCGGCCCGGGTCCATCGTGCGATGGTTCTCCCAGGCTTCCGGGATCATCATCAGTACCGCGTGGGGCAGGCTGCGGCCCCCGAGGTGCAGCAACTCGAGCACCTCGTCGAAGCTGGCCGAGTCGCTGGCGCCAGGGGTGACCACCGGGAAGATGCGCTCGATGCGACCGGGCAGGAGGTCGCTCTCGAGCAGCGCTTCCCGGGCCCGCATCCAGTTGCGGTTGCCCTGGAGGGTGTTGATCTCACCGTTGTGGGCGATGTACCGGTACGGGTGGGCGAGGGGCCAGCTGGGGAACGTGTTGGTCGAGAACCGGCTGTGCACCAGAGCCAGCGCCGTGTCGACCCGGTCGTCGACCAGGTCGAGGAAGAACGGTCGCACTTGCGGGGCGGTGAGCATGCCCTTGAAGACGATCGTGCGCGACGAGAGCGACGCCATGTACGTCCCCTCCACCTCCCGCTCGATTCGCTTGCGCAGTATGAACGCCCGCCGCTCCAGGTCGAGACCCTCGAACCCGCCCACGAATATCTGGTGGAACTCGGGCATGGCCGACAGCGCCATGCTCCCCAGATCGGACGAGTCGACCGGCAGCTCCCGCCAGCCGAGCAGGGTCAGGCCCTCTTCGGCGACCAACCGGTCGATGGCGACCTGACGGCCGTCACTGCCCTGGGGCACGAACGCCACGCCGGTGGCATAGGCCCCGGGGGGTGGCAGGGCGAAGTCGACCACATCCCGGTAGAAGGCATCGGGGATCTGGATGAGGATGCCGGCGCCGTCGCCGGTATTGGACTCGGCACCCGACGCGCCCCGATGCTCCAGGTTGCAGAGGCAGTCCAGCCCTCTCTGGACCATGTCGTGGGTGCGCCGGCCGTGCATGTCGACGACGAAGGCGACGCCGCAGGCGTCGTGTTCGAATTCAGGCCGATAGAGCCCAAAGGGCTGTAGGGGTGAAGCCACTGGCGTCCTTCCGGGGATGCGGTGAGGGTCCTCGCATGAAGGGACGACGCTGGCCCTTGTAGCGACGGACATATTACGACACCCGGGCCGGTGTTACAGCACAGTTGAATCCGCGCCGGATACGGCGGGTGCCCACCGGCTAGAGTCTCCCGGACCAGGGCGTGTGGCTCAGTCTGGTAGAGCGCGTCGTTCACACCGACGAGGTCCCGGGATCGAGGCCCGGCACGCCCACCATCTCGAGCAGTAGGGCACCGGAGAACGGTCCCTATTGCTTGCCCTCGTATCGGGACCCGGTGAGATCGAGCTCGAACCATACGACCTTGCCCCTGTCCTCCATGTCCACTCCCCACGCGGTGGCCAACGCGTTGACCAGCTTCAGGCCCCGGCCCGAGCTCGCACTCTGGTCGGGCGTGGACGGGACCGGCATCCGGTGGGACTCGTCGTAGACGCCGAAGCGCAGGGTGGAGCCGTTCCTGGCCATACGCAGCTCGATGTTCTCGTCCGAGTGGCGGGTGGCGTTCGAAACCAGTTCGGTCACCAGCAGGGCGGCATCATCGACCACACCATCGGAGATGCCCCAGCAGCGAAGCATGTCGGCGGCGAAATGGCGGGCGACCGGCGCCGACGACGGAGAGGACGGCAGGCACCGGAGGATGGGCGAGTCGGCCGGCTGGGCGTGCTGCGGCAGGCGCATCAGCACCAGCGCGACATCATCGCCGCGGGCCCCCCTCGTGAGGGTGGCCAGGATCCGGTCGGCCAGGGCGTCGATGTCATCGCCCAGTCCCTCCTGCAGCATCCACGCCAGGCGTTCGAGGCCCTCGTCCACGCTCCGTCCGGGCGTCTCGACCAGGCCGTCGGTGCACAACGCCAGGATGGTGCCCGGCGGAAAGGTGACGGTCTCCTCGAACCAGTACCCATCGGCATCGACGCCGAGAGGTAGGCCGCCCCGACCGTTGAGAACCGTCGACCGGCCGTCGGGGCTGACGGCGACGGCCGGGATGTGCCCGGCCCGGACTCCGATGACGAGTCCATTGTCGACGTGCACCTGGATGTAGGCGAAGGTGACCAGGCGATCATCGACCGAGTCGCCGACGAACGCGTTGGCCTCGTGGGCGATGCTCGACGGCGGCAGCCCGGCCCGGGCGTGCGAGCGGACGACGGCCCGCACCTGGCCCATCAGCGCCGCCGCCCCCAGGTCGTGACCCTCGACGTCGCCGACGACCAGGCCGATGGCGCCCTGCTGCAGTTCGATCAGGTCGTACCAGTCTCCCCCCACCTCGACGCCGGTGCCGCCGGCCCGGTAGCGGACGGCGACGTCGATCCGGGCCGAGATGCCGGGAGTCGGCGGCAGGAGGCTCCGTTGCAGGGTCAGGGCCGCCTCCCGCTGCTCGGAGTAGTCGGTGGCGTGGGCCAGGCCGATGGCGGCCCGCTCACCGAACTGCTCGAGTACGGCGCGGTCGGCGGGGGTGAAGGGAAGGTCCCCGGTCGAGCGCACGACCGACAGCGATCCGAGACGTCGGGGACCGACCTGGACGGGCACGGACATGAAGTACCGGGGCTGCAGGGCGGCGATCAGGCGGGCGTGGTCGCTACCGGCGGACACCTGGACAAGGGCACCGGGGTCCAGTTCGCCCATGTGTACCCGCCCGGTGCGGGCCGAGCTGAAGGCGTAGGAGTCGCGGCCCTCCGGTCGGCCCGATATCCGCGGGTGCTTGGGCAACTCATCCAAGACGGGCTGCATGGCCGGATCGTGGTGGGTGGTGGCCACCCGGGACAGGGTGCTGTCCGGTTGCCAGAGGTCGAGGAGGCCCCAGCCGTGGAACACCTCGGCGGCCAGCCTGGTCACCGCCTTGGAAACCTGATCGACGTCGAGGGTCCGGGTCAGCTCGACGGTCACCCGGTTGAGCGCGTTGGCCACCCGCAGCTGTTCGTCGTGGACGTAGCGGCTGGTGACGTCAACGGCCCGGCAGAAGACGCCGCACGTCCGGCCGCCGGCATCTTTCACGGGTGCGAACACGGCATCGACGAGCAGCGAGTGGCGGATCCCGTCGGGTGCCGTCACCCGGGCCGGGGCCCGATCGAAACGGACGGTCTCACCGGTCGCCCACACCTGGTTCAACCCGAACACATAGTCGGGCAGATCAGGAAATATTTCGGCCGCCGGCCGTCCCGGCTCCCGGCGGCCCAGCAGGGCGGCGGCGTTCTCACTTTCGAACACCAACCGGTGGTCCGGCCCGGAGAACATCACAACCATCGAGTTGGCCTGGTCCAGAATCTGGAAGAAGGACACCCATGAGGCTTCGGGCAGGTCGGCCCACGCGGCGGGCGGTTCGCTCATCAACTAGTTCGCCCCACTAACCACCCCCGCGCCACAACTGAGACTACTCCCGAAGGTCAGTCCGGCACCTCGACGTGCATCCTGACCTCCGACACCGTGACCGCCCGGCCGCCCACAACGACCCGGTCGCCTGCGATCCGTACGTGGACCGTGCCGCCGCGGGCCGAGGCCTGGTACCCGGTCATCGAGGTCCGGCCGGTTCTGGCCGACCAGTACCGGGCCAGGGTGCAATGGGCCGAGCCGGTGACCGGATCCTCCGGGATGCCGACTGCCGGGGCGAAGACCCGGCTGACGAAGTCCACGCCCCCGTGCCCGGCGGCGGTGACGATCAGAGTGCGGGCGTCCAGCGCAGCTATGGGTCCCATGTCAGGAATCCACTCCCGGAGCCAGGATTCGTCGCCGACCTCGATGAGGTAGTCGGTCCGGCCCCGGGCGGCGGCGACGGTTCCGGGCAGATCGAGCGGAGCCGCGACCGGGGTCGGCGGGTCGGCCGGGAAGCTCATCTCGATGAGGCCGTCCGGACCGGGCCCGCAGTCCAGTTGACCGCTCCGGGTGTGGAAGCGGGCCGCGCCGCCGAGCACATGGGCGGTCGCCAGCGTGGCGTGGCCACACAGGTCGACCTCGGCCAAAGGGGTCATCCAGCGCAGGTCGTACCCGCCGTCGGGCCGGGCTACGACGAACGCCGTCTCCGAGAGGTTCATCTCCCGCGCCACCTTCTGCATCCATTCGTCCGCCGGGAACCGGTCGAGCACGGTCACCGCGGCCGGGTTGCCGGAGAAGGGGCGATCGGCGAAGGCATCCACCACTTGCAGTTCGAGCATCGGCCCAGTGTGGTCGGCGACCGGCCGTCGGGCGAGGCCAATACGGACCGTCGTGGGTACCGTCACCTGGTGCCTCCCTGGTCGATCCTGCTCGGTGCCGCCGGCGCGGCGGCGGCACTGGCGTCGGCTCTGGCCGATCCGTCCGCAGCGGGACCGGCGGCCGGCCAGACCTGGCCGGCCTTTGTTCTGGTGGCCGGGCTCCTGCTGATCGGCCTGGTGGCGTCGGCGGACGGATTGTTCGAGTGGGCCGGGGCCGCCCTGGCCCGGTCCCTCCCCGATGGTCGTGGCCTGTTCGCAGGAGCTGCTGCCCTGGTCGCCGTGGTGAGTGCGGTGCTGAACCTGGACACCGCAGTTGCGTTCCTCACGCCGGTGATGGTCCACACCGCCCGCAGGCGGGACGGTCGCGGCCAGGTGCTGGTCGCCTCATGCCTCCTCCTGGCCAACGCCGGATCGCTCCTCCTGCCCGGGTCCAACCTGACCAACCTGATCGTGCAGTCGGGCCACCCGATCGCCGGCTGGACGTTCCTGGCCCGGATGGCATTGCCGTGGCTCCTGGCCGTCGCCGTGACCACCGCGGTGATCGGCGGCATCGGACGGACTGAGTTGTCGCACCGGGTGGAGGTCGATGTGAGAGCGGCGGCGCCGGTGCTCGAGATCGGCGTCGGGCTGGTCGGCGTGGCGGCAGGGGTGGCGTTGATGCTGGCGCTGGCCGACCCGGCGCCCGAGGTCGCCGCCGCCGGCGTGGCCGTGGCCGTATGGTGCCTCTACCGCCGGCGGATCACCGTCGGCCAGGTGAGGACGACCTTGGGCGTCCCGGTGCTGGTCGGACTGTTCGGCCTGGCTGTCGCGCTGGGCACACTCGGGCGGGCCTGGAACGGTCCCGGCCGACTGCTCGACCACCTCGATCCGTGGGCGACCGCCGCCGTCGGTGCCGTCGTTTCGGTCCTGGTCAACAACCTGCCGGCGGCGGCCCTGCTCTCGGCCCATCGGCCGCCGCACCCGTTGTCCCTGTTGATCGGGCTGGACCTGGGCCCGAACCTGTTCGTCACCGGTTCGCTGGCCTGGGTCCTGTGGGCCGGGGCCGCCAGGCAGGCCGGGGCCGTCCCTGACCTGCGGGGCACCGTCCGTATGGGTCTGGTCGCGGCGCCGATGGCCTTGGCCGCAGCGACCGGCGGGCTCCTGCTGACCACCGCCCGGACCTGATGGCTGAGGCAGGATCGGGATGTGAATCGCAAAGACGCCGAGGGCCTGGACCGAGCGGACGACCTGGCCCCGTTCCGGGCCCGGTTCGAGTTGGCCGAGAGGCCCATCTACATGGACGGGAACTCGCTCGGCCCGCCGTCATCGGCGGTCGCGGCGGCTCTCACCCGGGCCGCACGCGAATGGCAGGACGACCTGGTCGAGGGCTGGGAGACCTGGATCGACCGGCCCGGCACGGTCGGCGACCGCCTCGGTCGGCTCCTGGGCGCAGCGGACGGTCAGGTGCTGGTCTGCGACAGCACCACGGTGAACCTGTACAAGCTGGCCTGGGCGGCCATCGCCCATCAGGCCGGCCGGAGGGTGATCGTGGCGGAGGCCGGAGACTTCCCGACCGACCGGTACGTCCTCCAGGGCCTGGCCGAGACCCACGGACTCCAATTGCGCCTGGTGGAGACCAGAGGTGACGATCCGGAGGGGGCCCTGGAGAAGGCCATGGACAGCGATACCGCCCTCGTCTGCCTGTCCCACGTCCACTTCCGGACCGGCCGGAAGCTGGCCGCCGACCGATTGACGGCTGCCGCCCACGATCGGGGGGCGCTCATCCTGTGGGACCTGGCCCACAGCGCCGGGAGTGTACCGGTGGACCTGGATGGGTGGGAGGCCGACCTGGCCGTCGGGTGCACCTACAAACATCTCAACGCCGGGCCCGGGTCCCCCGGATTCCTGTACGTCCGGCGGTCGCTCCAGGACGACCTGCGCCAGCCGATCTGGGGCTGGTTCGGACAGGACAACCAGTTCGAGATGGAGACCGCTTACCGCCCGCGCCCCGGGATCGGTTCGTTCCTCGCCGGGACACCGGGCATCCTCAGCCTGGCCGCGGTGGATGCCGCCGTGGCCCTGGTGCAGTCGGCCGGACCAATCCGGCTCTACGCCAAGGCGGAGCGGATGACCCGGTTGTTGTTCGAGAGCGCCCGGGAACGGCTGGTCCCACTGGGCGCCGACATCATCACCCCGAAAGATCCGACCCGCCGCGGCGCCCACGTGTCGGTGTCCCATCCGCGGGCGTGGCCCTGGTGCCGGGCCCTGATCGACCGGCGTCTGGTCGTCGCCGACTTCCGGACCCCCGATGTCATCCGGCTCGGCCCCGGCTCGCTCTACAGCCGCTTCGTCGACTGCTACGACGCAGTGGAGGCCATGGCCCAGGTGATGGAGGACGGCTTCCCCGACGCTGCCGTCCGGCGGCGGGTCACCTGAGCGGTCAGTACTCGATGCCCTTCTTGGCCTTGATGCCCTGGTCGTAGGCGTGTTTGATCTTGACCATCTCGGTGGCCGTGTCGGCCACTTCGAGCAGCTCCGGCGCCGCCCCCCGGCCGGTCATGACCACATTCGTGGAGGGCGCCCGGCCGGAAATGCCGGCGGCCACGTCCGCCGCCGGCACCCAGCCGTACTTCACGGCATAGGTGATCTCGTCGAGGATGAGCAGGTCGTAGTCACCGGACGCCAACTTCTCACGAGCCACATCCCATGCGTGCCGGCCCTTTGCGGCGGTCTCGTCGAGATCGGTCGACTCCCAGGTGAACCCATCCCCGAGCGTGTGCCATTCGATGCCCAGATGATCGGCCAGCTTCCGTTCGCCGGTCTTCCATTTCCCGCCCTTGACGAACTGAACGACGCCGACGCGCCAACCACGCGCCCACCCCCGCGACATGACTCCGAACGCGGCGGACGACTTCCCCTTGCCGTCGCCGGTGTTCAGGAGCACGACTGACTGGGCCCTCGTCACGCTTCGACACTAACGAGTACGATCGGCGGTCGTAGCGCAGGGAACCCGGTGTGATTCCGGGGCTGTCCCGCAACTGTCACCGGGGAGCGACCTCCCACCGCATGGCCACGGCCCGAAGGGCGGGAAGGCCGGGGGGAAGTGGATCCGGGAGCCAGGAAACCTGCCTGCGGAAGGGAACGCGTGGACGTGACAGCAGTACTGACAACCCGATGATCACTCTGGTCCTGGGCGGGGCGCGGAGCGGCAAGTCGGGTTTCGCCGAACGACTGGCCGCCGAGTCCGGCGGCCCGGTGACCTATGTCGCCACGGCGTCCGTGGTCGGTGATCCCGACTTCGACGAGCGGGTCCGGCGCCACCGGGCCCGGCGCCCGGTGGATTGGGTCACCGCCGAGCCGGGCCAGGATCTGGTCTCGTGGCTCAGCCGGGACGACGGTGCCGGCACCGTGCTCGTCGATTCGCTGGGCACGTGGGTGGCCGGCGCCACCGACTTCCACGTCGATGTTGCCGGGCTGTGCCAGGCGTTGGTCCGTCGGGGCGGTCCGGCCGTGCTGGTGTCGGACGAGGTGGGTCTGGGAGTGCACCCCTCCACGGGCGTCGGCGGCCGGTTCCGGGACGCTCTGGGCGAGGCCAACCAGGCGGTGTCGGCCGTCGCCGACCGGGTGTTCCTGGTCGTGGCCGGGCGCCTGCTGACCCTCGGCGAGGTCATCTAGGTGCGCTCGGCTCTCTCCTTCCTGACCGTCGTCGGCGGCGCCCGCGACCCCGACCCGGGCACCCTCGACTGGTTCCCGGTGGTCGGCGCCGCCCTCGGTCTGGTGCTCGGCGGCTGGTGGTGGGTGGTCGGGCGGGCGTGGCCCGCGCCGGTGGCCGCCGGCCTGGTCCTGGCGGCCGACCTGGGCGTGACCGGGCTTCTCCACCTGGACGGCCTGGTCGACAGCGGCGACGGCCTTCTCGCCCCGTTGTCGAGAGGGCGCCGATTGGAAGTCATGCGCCAGCCCGAGGTCGGGGCCTTCGGCGTCGGTTCGGCCGCCATCGTCCTCGTGCTGCGCTGGGCCGCGCTCGCCGTCATCCGCCCGGGCGTTCTCCTGATCGGCGGGCTCTGGTGCGCATCGCGCACATTGATCGCCGGTATAGCCCGCCTGCGCCCCTACGCCCGGCCGGAAGGCGGCCTGCCGGCTGCCTTCGAAGGACCGGTGCACCCGGCGGTCCTGGTGTCGGGCATGATCGCCGCCATCGGATTGGCCGCCGGTTGGCGGCCTGGACCGGGTGTCGTAGCCGTCGCCGCCGGCGCGCTGGGTGGCCTGGCCGTGGTGGCGCTGGCGGAACGGCGCTTGGGCGGGTACACGGGCGATGTCCTCGGGGCGGTGGTGATGGTCACCGAGACGGTGGGCCTGGTCGTGGCCTCGGCCCGATGGTGACGGTCGGTCGGGTGACGGCCAGTCGGATGGCGGGTGGTGGTCGCCTGCGGGGCGATCGCCGGCCGGGGAGTCGGGCGATTGCGGTGGCCGTGGCGCTGGTGGCCGACCGGGCGCTCGGGGAACCGCCCGCCGGGTCCCACCCGGTTGCCCGGTTCGGTCAGGTGATGGAACGGGTGGAAACCCGGATGTGGGCCGACCGTCGCGGCCGGGGTGCGGCCTACGCCGCCGTGGGGGTCGGTTCGGCGGTCCTGATCGGGCGGGCGTTGTCGGTGGGGCCGCCCATCGGTCAGGTCGCGCTGCTGGCCGCGGCGACCTATGTCGCGATCGCCGGCCGGGCGCTCGAAGATGCGGCGCGAGCGGTGGAGGAGGCGCTGATCTCCGACGACCTGGGACCAGCCCGGGACCGGCTCCGGAACCTGGTCGGGCGCCGGACCGCCGACCTGGACGAGACCGAGATCATCCGGGCCACCGTGGAGTCGGTGGCCGAGAACACGGTGGACGCGGTCGTCGCCCCGTTGCTGTGGGCGCTCGGGGCCGGGCCCACCGGCGTGCTCGGCTACCGGGCGGCCAACACCCTCGACGCCATGGTCGGCCATCGCAGCCCGAGATACGAGAGGTTCGGGTGGGCGGCGGCCCGGGTCGACGACGTGGCCAACTGGATACCGGCCCGGGTCACCGCGGCGGTCGTGATGTTGTGCCGGCCCGGCGCGGCAGGACAGGTGGTGGAGGCCGTCCGCCGGCAGGCACCGGCCCATCCGTCCCCCAACGCAGGTGTGGCCGAGGCCGCCTTCGCGGCCGCCCTGGGTGTGCAGCTGGGCGGCGTCAATGACTACGCCGGGCGGGTGGAGCGGCGCCCCCTCCTGGGCTCCGGGGGCCCGCCGGAGCGGTGCCACATCGCCGAGGCGTGCCGGCTCAGCCGCCAGGTCTCGTACGTCTGCGTGGCTCTGGCCGCCGGGCTCCAGCTGGGACGGCGGCGATGATCGGGGCCGGCGCCCATGGGGGCGACGGTTGGAGGTTGGCTCGGGCCCTGGGGGTGGCGCCGGAGGCCGTGCTCGACCTGTCGGCCACGCTGAACCCGGTTGCGCCCGATCCGGTGCCGATCGTCTCCGCCCACCTGGACGCCATCCGCCGCTACCCGTCCCCCGAGGCGGCCGAAGCCCACCTGGCCCGGACCATGGCGCTCGATCCGGACCGGGTCGTGCTCACCAACGGCGGCTCGGAGGCCATCGCGCTGGTCGCCGCCGATCAGCCCTGCGGCTGGGTGGACGAACCCGAGTTCTCGCTCTACCGGCGCCATCTGGCCCGGGTGGACCCGGGCGCCCCCAGATGGCGCTCCAACCCGCACAATCCGAGCGGGCTACTGGCTGACGGCGATGCACGAGCGGCGGTGTGGGACGAGGCGTTCTGGCCGTTGGCCACCGGTACCTGGACCCGCGGCGACGCCGACTCGGGCAGCACCGTCATCGGATCCCTGACCAAGCTGCTGGCCTGTCCCGGGCTCCGCTTGGGCTACGTCATATGCGCTGACGCCGATCAGGCGACCCGGCTACGGCTCCGCCGCCCCGAATGGTCGGTCAACGGTCCGGCACTGGCCGCCCTGCCCGACCTGTTGAGGCCGGTCGACCTGGTCAGGTGGTCGACCGCCGTCGGGGACCTGAAGCGTGACTTGCGGGGCATCCTCGAACGGGCCGGATTCCCGGTGCGCTCGGCGGACGCGCCCTGGGTGCTGGTCGACTCGGCCGGCCTGAGGGACCACCTGGCCGCTCGCGCCATATGCATCCGCGATTGCGCCAGCTTCGGTTGGCCGGGCACCGTCCGCATCGCCGTGCCCGGCCCGGACGGCCTGGGCCGGATCGAGGAGGCGCTGGCCCGATGAGCGGCCTGATGGTGTGCGGTACCGGCAGCGATTCCGGCAAGTCGACCGTGGTCACCGGCCTGTGCCGCCTGCTGGCCAGGGAGGGGTGGCGGGTCGCCCCGTTCAAGGCGCAGAACATGGCCAACAACTCGGCCGTCACCGCCGGCGGTCACGAGATCGGGCGGGCCCAGTACGCACAGGCGGAAGCGGCCCGGGCCGAACCGGAGGTGGCCATGAACCCGGTGCTCCTGAAGCCCACCGGGCCCCGCTCGAGCCAGGTCGTCGTCATGGGCCGGCCGTGGGCCACGCTCGACGCCGCCCGCTACCAGGACGCCAAGCCCGACCTGTGGCCGGTAGTGGTCAATGCGCTCGGCGACCTGCGCACCCGCTTCGATGCGGTCATCTGTGAGGGGGCCGGGAGCCCGGCCGAGATCAACCTGCTGGAGCGGGACATCACCAACCTGCGGGTGGCCAGAGAAGCCGGGTTTCCGGCCATCCTGGTCGGCGACATCGATCGCGGCGGCGTGTTCGCGGCGCTCTTCGGGACGGTGGCCCTCCTGCCGGCCGACCTGAGCTCACTGATCCGGGGGTTCGTCATCAACAAGTTCCGCGGGGACCCGTCCCTCCTCACCCCTGGCTTCGCCCAGCTCGAGCAGCGGACCGGCGTCGCCACCCTCGGGGTGCTGCCCTGGTTCGACGACGCCGGCCTCGACGCCGAGGACTCGATGGCCCTCGAGCGATATGGCCGGACATCCGACGCGGATCGGGCGACCCTGCTCGACATCGCCGCCATTCGCTTCCCGCGCATCTCCAACTTCACCGATCTCGACGCGCTCGCCCTCGAACCGGGCGTGTGCCTGCGCCTGGTCGGCCGGCCCGGCGACCTGGGCCGACCAGATCTGATCATCCTGCCCGGCACCAAATCGACCGTCGCCGACCTGCGTTGGCTACGGCGGACCGGACTGGCCGACGCCATCGCCTCGGCCGCCGGGCGGATCCCCATCCTCGGCATCTGCGGCGGGTACCAGATGCTCGGAAGGCGGATCGTCGACGCCGTGGAGTCGGCCGACCCGGCGGCCGAGGCCGGTCTCGGTCTGCTCCCGACGAACACGACCTTCATGGTGGAAAAGACCGTCCGCCGGGTCGGCGGCCGATCTCTCGGCCATCAGGTCGACGGCTACGAGATCCATCACGGGATCACCCGGCCGGTCGCACCCTGGCTGGAATTGGCCGATGGCCCCGAGGGGGCCCAGGTCATGGACGGCGGGGTACGCGGCACCAGCGTCCACGGTCTGTTCGAGAACGACGGGTTCAGGCGGGCGTACCTGGGCCAGGTCGCCGACCGGGCCGGATCGTCATGGACGCCCGGAGAGATGTTCTCGTTCCGGTCGGCCCGGGAGGATCGTTACGACCGCCTGGCCGACCTCATGGCCGACCACCTCGACGTGCCCGCCATTCTCGCTCTCTTGAAAGGCTCCGGCTGATGATCCTGTACCTGACCAACGCGCCGAGCGAGATCCTCGCCCTGCGTTCCCTGGTGGAGGCACTGCCCGAGGGCTTCGGCGAAGTGAGCGCGGCCGACCCGTCGGTGCTCGACGCCGTGCCCGACCTGGCGGGCGTCGACGCCGTTCTCGTGCGGCTGCTCGGCGGGGTCACCGCCTGGCCCCGGTTCGAATCGTTCCGCCGGAGGGCCCGGGCGGCGGGCGTGCCGCTGCTGGCCTTCGGCGGCGAGGCCGCCCTCGACGCCGAGATGACGGCCGCCTCCAGCGTGGCCAGTGCCACCGTCGCCGCCACCTTCGAGTACCTGGTGCACGGCGGGCTCACCAATCTGGAGCAGATGCTGCGGTTCGTGTCCGACACCGTGCTCATGACCGGGTTCGGTTTCGATCCGCCGGAAGCGGTGCCGACCACCGGAGTCTTCTACGAATCGCCGGGGACCGACGGACCGACGGTCGCGGTGCTGTTCTACCGGGCCCACCTGATCGCCGGGAACACGGTATTCGTAGAGGACCTGTGCCGAGCCATCGAGCAGCGAGGGGCGCGGGCGGCGGCCCTCTGGGCCTACTCACTGCGGCCGGATACCGACGGCCGGGTGGCCGCCCTGGAGCTGCTGAGCGGGATGGAGCCGGACGCGGTGATCACCACCGTGCTCGTGTCCGGCTCCGCCGCCGACGACGGCCTGGCGTGGGACGCATCCGCCATCGGGTCGCTGGGGGTCCCGGTCCTCCAGGCGGTTACGTCCACCACTTCGCGGGCCGAGTGGGAGTCGTCGGCGGCCGGGTTGGCCCCGGTCGACGTGGCCATGCGGGTCGCCATTCCCGAGTTCGACGGACGCATCATTTCGGTGCCGTTCTCCTTCAACGAGGTGGTCGACGACGGCGCCACCATCGGCAGCCCGGTGACCGCCTACCGGACGGTCGATGACAGACTGGCCCGGGTCGCCGGTACCGCCGTGCGGCTGGCCCGGCTCCGGTCGGTACCGGTGGCCGAACGGCGGGTCGCCATCGTGATGTCGGCCTACCCGACCAAGCGCAGCCGCATCGGCAATGCGGTGGCTCTGGATACCCCGGCGTCGGTCGTCGCCCTCCTGGAGCAGATGCGCGACGCCGGCTACGGGGTGGCGCGGGTGCCGGGCCACGGCGACGACCTGATGGCCGAGCTGATCGATGCCTTCGCCTACGAGGAGGCGTCGTTGACCGACGAGCAGCTGCGGCGGGCGCCGGGCCGGTGGGCGGCTGACGACTACCGGTCGTGGTGGAGCTCGGTACCGGCGGAGGCCCGGCAGCTGGTCGAGGGTGCGTGGGGGGAGGCGCCCGGCGTGGTGTACCGGGATCCCGATCAGGGTGACCTGGTCTTTTCCGGCCTCGACCTGGGCAACGTGATCATCACCGTGCAGCCGCCCCGCGGGTTCGGCGCCAACCCGGTGGCCGTGTACCACTCGCCCGACCTGCCGCCCACCCACCACTACCTCGGGTTCTACCGGTGGCTGGATGCCGGTTGGGGCGCCGACGCCATCGTCCATGTGGGCAAGCACGGGACACTCGAGTGGCTGCCGGGGAAGGGCGTCGGCCTGTCCGGTGCCTGCTGGCCCGACCTGGCCCTCGGTGACGTCCCGCTGGTCTACCCGTTCGTGGTCAACGATCCGGGCGAGGGCACCCAGGCCAAGCGCCGGGCTCACGCCACGATCATCGACCATCTCCTGCCCCCGATGACCCGGGCCGACACCTACGACGACGTGGCCCGCCTCGAGCAGCTGCTCGACGAGTACGCCCAGGTCGCCGCCCTCGACCCGTCGAAGTTGCCGGCCATCCGGGCCAAGGTCTGGGCCCTTCTCGTCACCGCTCAGCTGCACACCGACATGGGGGTGACCGACGCCCCGGAGGGCGATGATTTCGACGACCTGATCAACCACGTGGACGGCTATCTCTGTGAGCTGAAGGACGCCCAGATCAGGGGCGGACTGCACACCCTCGGCCGGGTCCCGACCGGGGAGGACCGCCTGGATCTGTTGCTGGCCCTGACCCGGCTGCCCCAGGCGGGGGTGCCGTCGCTGCGGGCCGTGGTCGCGAAGCGGTTGGGGCAGCCGGCCGGAGAGGAGGCGGGCCGGGCCGATCTGGACCAACTGGAGGCCGAGTGCCGGGCCGTGCTGGAGGGCCGGACACGGCCCGGATCCCCGGAGGAGCAGGCGGTGATCGAATGGGTGGACCGGGTCCTGTCACCAGCCCTGGACCGGACGGTCGACGAGATCGGCGCCGTGTTGGCCGCCCTCGACGGCAGGTGGGTGGCGCCCGGTCCGAGCGGCGCCCCGACGCGAGGGATGGCCCATGTGCTGCCGACCGGACGCAACTTCTACTCGGTCGACCCCAAGGCCCTGCCGTCGCAGTTGGCGTGGGATGTGGGCCGGCAGCTGGCCGATCGCCTCCTGGCCCGCTACCAGGAAGAGGAGGGCCGGTACCCGACCAGTGTGGGCCTGGTCGTATGGGGTACAGCCGCCATGCGGACCGGAGGTGACGATGTGGCCGAGGCGCTGGCCCTGCTCGGGGTCCGGCCGGTGTGGGCGGCCGAATCGGGCCGGGTGACAGGGGTGGAGCGCATTCCCGACGACGAGCTGGACCGGCCCCGGGTCGACGTGGTTCTGCGCATCTCCGGCTTCTTCCGTGACGCCTTTCCCCATCTGGTGGCCTTACTGGACGATGCCGTCCGGCTGGCCGGTTTCGACGACGGCGACCCGCGCATCTTCGGCGCCAAGCCGGGGGCCTACGGCTCCGGCATCCTGCCGGTGCTCGATTCCGGGAACTGGCGCGACGACGCCGACCTGGCCGAGGTGTACACGGCGTGGAGCGGCTACAGCTACGGCCGGGCCGGCATGGGCCGGCCAGCCGCCGACGCCATGAGGCGCCGGTTCGCCGCCATCGAGGTGGCGGTCAAGAACCAGGACAACCGCGAGCACGACATCTTCGACTCGGACGACTACCTGCAGGACCACGGGGGCATGATCGCCGCCATCCGGGTGCTGTCCGGCCATGACCCGAAGGCCTACTTCGGCGACAGCGCCAACCCGGCGGCGCCCCGGGTACGCAGCCTCCGGGAGGAGGCGGCCCGGGTCGTGCGGACCCGTGTCCTCAACCCGAAATGGATCTCGGCCATGACCCGCCACGGTTACAAGGGGGCCTTCGAGCTGTCGGCGACGGTCGACTACCTGTACGGCTACGACGCCACCGCCCATGTGGTCGAGGACTGGATGTACGAGAAGGTGACCGAGGCCTACGTCGCCGACCCCGAGGTCCGAAAGTTCCTCGAGGCCTCGAACCCGTGGGCCCTCCAGACGATGGCCGAGAAGCTGCTGGAGGCCCACGCCCGCGGGCTCTGGGACGCGTCCGACGCGGCCCTGGGCACGTTGCGGTCGGCGGTACTGGAGGCGGAAGGGTGGGAGGAGGGGCGATGACCCGGACCGACTCCCTGCCGTTCTCGGCCGTGGTCGGCCAGGAACCGGCCAAGTTGGCGCTCGTGCTCACCGCCCTCGATCGTCGGATCGGCGGGGTGTTGCTCAGGGGGGACAAAGGAAGCGCCAAGTCCACCCTGGCCCGCGGTCTGGCCGCCCTGCTCCCGGGTGACGCCCCTTTCGTCGAGCTGCCGCTCGGCGCCACCGAGGACCGCGTCGTGGGCTCGATAGATCTGGCAGCGGCGTTGACAGCTGCCGAGAAGCGGTTCGATCCGGGTCTTCTGCACGCCGTCGACGGCGGGATCCTCTACGTGGACGAGATCAACCTGTTGCCCGACCACCTGGTCGACGTCCTGCTCGACGTGGCCGCTAGTGGGGTCAACCGGGTCGAGCGGGAAGGGGTGTCGCACAGCCATCCGAGCCGGTTCGTGCTCATCGGATCGATGAACCCGGAGGAGGGAGACCTCCGTCCCCAACTGCTGGACCGGTTCGGGCTGGCGGTGGATGTGCGCACGCCGGCCGACGGGGCGGAACGGGTGGCCGCTCTGCGCCGCCGCCTGCGCTTCGACGCCGACCCGGCGGAGGTGACGGCCGAGACGGCCGGCGAGGAATCGGAGTTGGCCACCCGGCTGGCGGCGGCCCGGCCGGCGACGGTGCCGGATGCCATCCTCGAGGCGGTGGCCGGCATCTGCGCGGCGGCCGGGGCCGAGGGGCTGCGGGCCGATCTGACGATCTGCCGGGCGGCGGCCGCTCTGGCCGGTTGGGAGGGCCGGACCGAGACGGCGGCGGCCGATGTGCGCAGGGTGGCGGCCATGGCCCTGACCCACCGGGCCCGGCGGGACCCCCTCGAACCGGCCGGCCACGACCAGCAGAGGCTGCAGGAGGCCCTGGACGATCATCTGGGCGACCGGCCTGACGGCGGTGCTTCGGACCCCGGCACCGAAGGGGGCGAACCGGCGTCGCGTCCTCATACCGGTGGCGCCCCGTCCGCCGGCGCCGATCAGCGCCGGGTGAACCCGGGTGACGGAGAGGAGTGGGACGGGCCCGAGGAGCGGGTCCAGGACCCGGGGTACGGAGCCGCTCCGCAACTGTCGGTGGTCGACCGGTCCCGCCGTCAGGCGCCCGGCGGGCGCAGCGCGCCGAGCGAGGGCCGCCGGGGCCGCACGATCGGGGACCGCCGACCGGACGGCCCGGTGACCGCCGTGGCGGTCGGCGCGACGGTCCGTCAGGCGGCCGCCCGGCGGGCGGCCGCCCCCGAGGGCGCCCTGGTCGAAATGGCCGACGTGCGTCAGGCGGTGCGCGAGCAGCGGAGCGCCAACCTGGTCGTGATCGCCGTGGACGCCTCCGGTTCGATGGGGGCGGCCACCCGGATGGAGACGGCCAAGGGGGTGGTGCTCTCGCTTCTGCGCGACGCCTACCAGCGTCGCGATCAGGTCGCCCTGGTCGCCTTCCGGGGAGAGGGCGGCGAGGTGCTGCTGCGACCCACCGGGAGCGTCGAGGTGGCCCGGGCCCGGCTCACCCAGCTGCCGACCGGGGGCCGCACGCCGTTGGCCGCCGGCCTGCTCACCGCCCTCGAGGTGGCCGGCCGGGCGGCCCGACGGTCGGAGGGCTACCGACCGTTTCTGGTCGTCATCACCGACGGGCGGGCGACGGCCGGTCCCGATGGGCGCGAGCCGCTGGCCGCCGCCCTCGATGCCGCCGCCCAGGTGCGCCGATCGGGCGTGGACAACATGGTCATCGACGTGGAGGGCGATGCCTCCACCGTGCGCCTCGGCCTGGCCCGGGATCTGGCCGAGGCCATGGGCGCCATCCACGTACCGCTGTCGGAGTTGACCGTCTCGGCGGTGGATGAAGCGGTGCGGCGCGCCGTCCTTCACTAGGTTCGCTGAGCATGCGCCTGTTGATGGTCGCCCCGCCGGGCGCCGGGAAGGGGACCCAAGCCACCAGACTGGCGGCCCACTACGGGATCGCCCACCTGTCCAGCGGCGACCTGTTCCGCCGGGAGGTGGCCGACGGCACACCGATCGGCAGGGAAGCGGCCGCGTACCTGGCCCGCGGCGACCTGGTACCGGACCGTCTGGTCCTCGACATGCTCGGCCCGCCGGTGCTGGAGGCGGCGGCCCGGGGCGGCTATGTGCTCGACGGCTATCCCCGGACCAGAGCGCAGGCCGAGGAGGCCTACGACGTGGCCCACCGCATCGACGGCGTCGAGTTGCAGGCGGTGGTCCATCTTCAGGTCCGCCGCGACGAGCTCCTGCGTCGCCTGTTGGCCCGGGCCGAGGAGGACGGCCGGGTGGACGACAACGAGACGGTCATCCAGCACCGGTTGGCCGTGTACGACTCCGAGACGGCGCCGATGCTCGAGTTCTACGCCGAGCGGGGCCTGGTGGTCGACATTGACGGGGAACAGTCGATCGAGGATGTGTTCTCAGCCATCATCGGCGCCGTCGACGCGGTGCGGGCCGGTCTTTCCTGATCGGGAGTCGACCACCTCGCCGTCCTCCAGGACGATCCGCCAGGGCGCCGGGCCGGTCGGGAACGCGAACCAGGCATCGCTCGACATCAACACGGTTGTCCCTTCGG
Organism: Acidimicrobiales bacterium; assembly: GCA_035551615.1. Taxonomy (GTDB): domain Bacteria; phylum Actinomycetota; class Acidimicrobiia; order Acidimicrobiales; family Palsa-688; genus JAKCDU01. The sequence continues at coordinate 22,005 of DASZNC010000109.1, read as the reverse complement.
GAGCCAGGGCCATCACCCGCCGCCGGCTCTCGGTCGACGGGCTCGGGGTGATGACGACCGTTCCCGGCGGACCGGGCAGGGCGGCCCAGACCGCCTGGCAGGGCTGACACGAGGAGGTCAGGAAGAACAGCACCCGGTGGCCGGTCGCCACCTCGACGGTGAGGAGCGACCCGTCGGGCGTCTGGCCGATCAGCTGCCCGGGCGGTTGCTCCGGGGGTGGCCGGCGGCGGCGGATGAGAGCCATGTCGCCACCAAGAGTCGACCCGGCCCCCCGGCACGTGCAAGTCTGCCGACGTGAGAATCGGAGTACTCGGAGGTACCGGCCCGGCCGGTCAGGCCGTTGCCGTGCAGTTCGCCGGCATCGGGATCGAAGCGGTGGTGGGCTCGCGCGCCATGGAGCGGGCCGAGGAGATCGTCGCCGAACTGAAGCAGAAATGGGGCGACCGAAACCTGCCGCTCACCCCGGGCGAGAACGATGCCGCGGCGGCCGCCGACCTGGTCGTCGTGGCCACTCCGTGGGACGGCGTGCTGGCGACCATCGCCCCCCTGGAGGAGGCACTGGCCGGCAAGATCGTCATCTCGATGGCCAACGCCCTGACCCGGTGGGGCAAGGAAATGGTCCCCCTGTTGCCGCCGACCGGTTCGGTGACCGTCGCCGTGGCCCGGGCCCTGCCGCGGTCCCGCGTGGTCGGGGCCTTCCATCATCTGCCGGCCGGCCCATGGGGGGACCTGGCCCACCCGATGGACGCCGATGTGATGGTCTGCGGGGACGACCGGGCCGCCCAGCAGGAGGTTGTGGCGCTCATCGACCGGCTGCCCGGGCTGCGGGGGGTGGAGTCCGGTGGGCTGGGCAGCGCCCTGGCCGTCGAGGCCCTGACCCCGGCCCTGCTCGAGGTCAACCGTCGCTACAAGACCCATGCCGCCATCCGCCTGACCGGCCTGCCCGACCGGGCCTCCTAGATGGCCATGCGGCTGTACGACACGGCCCGCCGGGAGATCGTGCCGTTCGCACCGGGTCCCGTGGTGAAGATGTACACCTGCGGCATCACGCCGTACGACTCCGCCCATCTGGGCCACGCCGCCACCTATCTCTGCTACGACGTCCTCCAGCGGCGCCTGCGCGATCTGGGCCACGAGACCCAGTGCGTTCGCAACGTCACCGACGTGGACGACGACATCCTGCGCAAGGCCCGCGAGCTCGGCGTCCACTACCTGGACCTGGCCGCCGAGGAGGTCAGCCGCTTCGATGCCGACATGGCCGCCCTCGGCCTGCTTCCTGCTTTCTCCGAGCCCCGGGCCACCTCGGCCATCCCTGACATCCTCGGTTTCATCGGCATGGTGCTCGAGTCGGGCCATGCGTACCGGGCGGGCGGGGCGGTGTACTTCGACGTGTCCTCCTTTGACCGCTTCGGACAGGTCAGCGGCTACGACCGGGAGACCATGCTGGCCTTTGCCGCCGAGCGCGGGGGCAATCCCGATGACCCCAACAAGCGGGACCCACTCGACTTCATCCTCTGGCAACCTTCTGCGCCCGACGAGCCGTTCTGGAACTCGCTGTGGGGCCCCGGGCGGCCCGGCTGGCACATCGAGTGCTCGGCGCTCAGCATGCGCGAACTGGGGGAGACCATCGACCTGCACGGGGGCGGCTCCGACCTGATCTTCCCGCACCACGAGTGCGAGGCGGCCCAGTCCGAGGCGGCCACCGGATCGGTGTTCGTCCGGCACTGGATGCACGCCGGCATGGTCCGCCTGGACGGGGTCAAGATGTCGAAGTCCCTCGGCAACCTGGTCTTCGTGCACGACCTGTTGAAGGACTGGGAGGCGGCGGCCATCCGCCTGGCCGTCCTGGCCCACGGTTACCGCACGGACTGGGACTGGCACGACCGGCTCATGCCCGACGCCCGCGACCGGCTGGCGGCGTGGCGGGCCACCGGCACCGGCGACGGGGGACTGGACGCCGCCCGCGCCGCCTTGGACGACGACCTCGACACGCCGGCCGCCATCGCCGCCATCGACGGTGCCGCCGCCTCCGGCGCGGGCGTGTCGTCGGCCGCCGCCCTGCTCGGCGTTGTCCTCTAGCGGCCCCGTCGTCGAATAGAGCCGGGCCCCCACTCGGGGACCCGTATTCTCTTCGGGTCATGTCGAATGAGATCAATGTCCGCCTGCCCGACGGTTCGGCCCGGGAGCTTCCCGCCGGGTCGACCGGTTCCGACCTCGCCTCGTCCATCGGACGGGGCCTGGCCAAGGCGGCCGTGGCCGTCACGGTCGACGGCCGGGAGACCGATCTCACGACCGCCCTGCCCGACGGGGCCGAAGTGGCCGTCATCACCGACTCGTCGCCGGCGGGCCGTCACATCCTGCGCCATTCCACCGCCCACGTCCTGGCCCAGGCCGTGACCGACCTGTGGCCCGGTGCCCGTTACGCCATCGGCCCGCCCATCGAGGACGGCTTCTACTACGACTTCGAACTGCCGGACGGGGCTCACTTCTCCGACACCGACCTGGACCGCATCGAGGAGCGGATGGGCCGGATCGTGGCCGAGGCCCAGCCGTTCACCCGGGAGGAGCACACCATCGGCGAGGGCTTGGCCCTCTTCGCCGGACAGCCCTACAAGCAGGAGATCATCGAGGGCGTCGACGCGGCCGAGGACGACCAGGCCGAGGGGGTCGGGTCGGGCGGCGTCAGCACCTACCGGAACAACGACCGCTTCGTCGACCTGTGCCGGGGCCCGCACGTGCCCACCACCGGCCGGCTCGGGCATTTCAAGCTGATGAAAGTGGCCGCCGCCTACTGGCGCGGCGACGAGCGCCGGCCGCAGCTGCAACGGATCTACGGCACCGCATGGGAATCCAAGGCGGCGCTCGAGGAGCACCTGCACCGTCTGGAGGAGGCGGAGAAGCGCGACCACCGCCGCCTCGGGGCCGAACTGGACCTGTTCCACTTCCCGCCCGAGATCGGCGGCGGGCTGCCCGTGTTCCATCCGAAGGGCGGGCTCATCCGCAAGCTCATGGAGGACTACTCGCGCGCCGAGCACGAGAAGGGCGGCTACGAGTTCGTCTACACCCCCCACCTGGCCAAGGCCGGGCTGTTCGAGACCTCCGGCCATCTGTCCTGGTACAAGGACGGCATGTACCCCCCCATGGAGATGGAGGGGGCGACGTACTACCCGAAGCCGATGAACTGCCCGATGCACGTGCTCATCTACCGGAGCCGGCAACGGTCGTACCGCGAGCTGCCGTTGCGCCTGTTCGAGTTCGGCACCGTGTACCGCTTCGAACGGTCAGGGGTGTTGAACGGGCTGCTCCGGGTGCGCGGCTTCGCCCAGGACGACTCGCACATCTTCTGCACCCAGGAGCAGCTGGGCCAGGAGCTGGCCGACCTGCTGGCCTTCGTCCTGAAGCTGCTGCGGGCGTTCGGCCTCGAGGACTTCGAGGCGGAACTGGCCACCCGGCCCGAGAAGTTCGTCGGGGAGCCGGAGGAGTGGGACCGGGCCACCGCCGCCCTGAGCGACGCCCTCGAGGGAGCCGACATCCCCTACACCGTGGCCGAGGGCGAGGGCGCCTTCTACGCCCCGAAGATCGACGTGCACGTGAAGGACGCCATCGGCCGGCGCTGGCAGGTGTCGACGCTGCAGGTCGATTTCCAGCTCCCGCAGCGCTTCGAGATCGAGTACGTGGGCAACGACAACGTCCGGCACCGGCCGTACATGATCCACCGGGCCCTGTTCGGTTCGGTCGAGCGGTTCCTCGGGATCCTGATCGAGCACTATGCGGGGGCCTTTCCGACCTGGCTGTCGCCCGTGCAGGTCACCGTCCTCCCGGTCCGGAGCGACCACGAGGGCTACGCCGCCCAGGTGGCGTCCGACCTGCGGTCGGCCGGCGTCCGGGTCGAGATGGTCGCCGCCGACGAAGGCCTGGGCAGCCGCATCCGCAAGGCCAAGACGGAGAAGGTGCCGTACGTCCTGGTGGTGGGCGACGACGACGTGGCCAACCACACGGTGGGCGTCAACCCGCGGGGGTCCAACGGGCCCGAACGGGACGTGCCGGTGAGTCGCTTCACGGAGTCGATCCTCGACGAGATCGCCTCCCATGCCGTGACCCGCTCGTGAGGCCGGCGTGCCCGCCGGAGCGGCCGGCTGCGATCCGGAGGGTCGACCTTTGACCGAACTGGACCGGCTGTGGGCCGGGTGGCGCAGCCAGTACATCGAGGGTGTGACCGGCCAGTCGGAACGGCCCGACGGGTGCGTCTTCTGCGCCATCCTGGCCAGCGGGGGGCCGGACCAGGAGACCTACATCCTCTGGCGCCACCCGGCCGGCACGGCAGTCGCCATCCTCAACGCCTACCCCTACGGCAGCGGCCACCTCATGGTCATGCCCGCCCGCCACTGCGCCTCGCCCGAGGACCTGGGCCCCGACGAGGGGGCGGCGGTGTGGCAGGGGGTGACGGCGGCGGTGCGGGCCATCCGCACCGCCTACCGGGCCGACGGGGTCAACTTGGGGGCCAACCTGGGCCGGGCGGCCGGCGCCGGCATCCCGGACCACTTCCATATGCACGCGCTGCCCCGCTGGTCGGGTGACACCAACTTCATGACCTCGGTGGCCGAGACCCGGGTGCTGCCCGAGCCGCTGAGCACCTCGTGGCGCAAGCTGACCGAGGCGTGGCCGGCGCATTGAGGGCCCGCCTGGTCACGGGCCCGGCCCGGTAGGAACCGGCCCCTTCAGAGGCCGGCCCTTCAGGGGCGGACCCGGCCCGGCTCTACGCGTCGGGTTTGGTGACCGACGCCCAGAGGTGCTGCGGGAGAGTGTCGTAGTGGTCGTGGGCGGCGGTGAAGCGGCCCCGGCCGCCGGTCATCGACCGCAGGTCGATGGCGTAGCGGAGGATCTCGGCGGTCGGGACCAGCGCGGTGATCACGCACTCGCCGTCGGCCTCGGTCTCGGTGCCCTGCACCCGACCCCGCCTCGAGTTCAAGTCGCCCATGACGTCGCCCTGGTAGGCCGCCGGCACGAATATCTCGACCTTCGAGACCGGCTCCAGCAGGATCGGCTGGGCCTTCTCCATGGCCTCCCGGAAGGCCAGCGAGCCGGCCATCTTGAAGCTCATCTCCGACGAGTCCACACTGTGGAATTTGCCGTCGTACAGGGTGACGGACACGTCGACGACCGGCCACCCGTGGACCCCGCCCTGGGCCATGGCTTCCTCGATGCCCTTCTGGACGGCCGGGATGAACTGGCGGGGGATGGCGCCACCGACGATCTGGTCGATGAACTCGAAGCCGCCGCCGCGCTCGACCGGGGCCATGCGGATGTTGCACACCCCGAACTGGCCGTGGCCACCGCTCTGCTTCTTGTGCTTGCCCTCCGCCTCGGACGTCCCGGTGACCGTCTCGCGGTAGGGGACGACGACCGCCTCGGTCTCGACCTCGACCCCGAACTTGCGGGCCAGGCGCTCGGTGACGATGGCCAGATGGGTCTCGCCGCTGCCCCCCAGCAGGGTCTGGTGGGTCTCGTCGTCACGCCGGACGGTCAGCACCGGATCCTCGTCCTGGAGGCGGTGCAGGGCGGTCATCAGCTTGTCCTCGTCGCCCTTGGAGTGGGGCCGGATGCCGATCTGCAGGGCCGGCTCGGGTGCCGCCACCGCCGGCAGGGCGACCGGCGTCCCCTTCGGCGCCAACGTGTCGCCGGTGAGGACGTCGGCCAGCTTGGCCACCGCCCCGATGTCGCCGACGGAGAAGCCGTCGCAGGGAATCTGGTCCTTACCCCGGATGGCGAACAGCCCGTGCATGCGCTCGTCGGTATGGGTCCGGGAGTTGACCAGCACCTGGTCGGTCTTGACCGAACCGGATATCACCTTGAACAGGCTGATCTTGCCGACGTGGCGGTCGACCACCGTCTTCCACACCCACGCCAGCGTCTGGCCGTCCGGGTCGGGCGGCACCTCGGTCAGGGTGTCGCCCGCCTCGACGGTTACCGCCGGGCGGTCGAGCGGCGAGGGGCCGATCTCGCAGATGAAGGTGGCCAACCGGTCGATGGCGACCTCCTTGGTGGCCGATCCGCACAGCACGGGGAAAACCTGGGCCGAGGCCACGCCGTGGGCCAGGGTCTTCTCCAGTTCCGGCACCGACGGGATCTGGCCCTCCAGGTAGCGCTCCATCAGGTCGTCGTCGGCCACCACGATGCCCTCGACCAGCGAGTCGTGCACGGAGTGTTCGCGTACCGCCATCTCATCGGGGATGGGGCCGGTGGTGGCCTGCCCCTTGTCGTAGGTGATGGCCGTGTCCGACAGGAGGTCGGCCACGCCCACGAACGCCGACTCCTCGCCGATCGGCAGTTCGAGCGGGGCGATGCCGGCCCCGAAGATCTCCTGGAGCTGTTCCAGGGTGCGTTCGAACGACGCCCGCTCCCGGTCCAGCTTGTTCACGAATATGAGACGGGGGATGCCCATCTCGGCCGCCGCCCGCCACATCACCTCGGTCTGGACCTCGACCCCTTCCACCGCGCTGACCACGAACACGGCCAGGTCGGCCACGCGCAGGGCGGCCAGCGCCTCCGGCGTGAAGTCGGCGTAGCCGGGGCAGTCCATAAGGTTGATCTTGTGGTCGTCCCACTCGAACGGGGCCACGCCGACGGCCACGCTCAGGTTGCGCTTCTGCTCCTCCGGTTCGAAGTCGGTGACCGTCGAGCCGTCCTCGACCCGGCCGGGCCGGCCGATCACCCCCGCCCGATGGAGCAGTGCCTCGGTGAGCGTCGTCTTGCCGGCCCCCCCGTGGCCGACCAGAGCGACGTTCCTGATTTTCGCCGGTGCGTAGAGCTTCACCGACCTCCCCCCTCGGAAACGCAGGCCGTCCAGGACATTCGGTACTCCTTCCCGGTCCCGGACACGCCGGGTCCCCCCGTCGTTCGCCAGTTTTTTGGCTTGGGGTGGTACCCTAGTCCCACTGTCAACGAACGGCTCAGGTGTCGGCCCCCAGGGGTCATTGCCAGGGCCAACGGCCGTTCGACGTCTCTCTCAGGAGTACAAATCTTTGTTCGACGGGCGATTCCGGACCGGCGTGGACAAGGTCACGAGGCCGGTCGCCAAGGCGCTTCGAGCGACTGGTCTGGCTCCTGACCACCTGACCGCGCTCGGCCTCATCCTCGCCGTGCCCACGGCCTGGGCCATCGCCACCGGCCGCCTGGGTCTCGGCCTCGGCCTGCTCATCGGCTCAGCCGTACCCGACCTGCTCGACGGCGCCCTGGCCAAGGCCTCCGGCCGGTCCAGCGTGCGCGGTGCGTTCTTCGACTCGGTCGTGGACCGGGTGACCGACGCCCTCGTCCTGTCGGCGCTGGCCTGGTACCTGCAGGACACCCACCGGGGCCATGTGTTCATGCTGCCGGTCGCCGTACTGGGGGTGTCCCTGCTCGTCTCCTACGAGCGGGCCAAGGCCGAGTCCCTCGGCTTCAACGCCAAGGGCGGCCTCATGGAGCGGGCCGAGCGCATCGTGGTCCTGTGCGCCACGCTGGCGTTCAGTTTCCTGATGATCCCGTTGCTGTGGGCCATGCTCGTCCTCACCGCGGTCACCGCCCTGCAGCGCTTCGTGATGGTGTGGCGCCAGGCCAACGCAGCCGGCCACCGGCCGCCACCGGCCGACCGGCGCATGTTCGTCCGACGGGCGCCGGCGGCCTACGAGGCGGCGCCGATGTCGGCCCGCTGGCGGGCGTGGCGGGAAGCCAACGGCTGGGTGCCCCGGGCCGAGCGTTACGGGGACCGCAGCCGACCGGCCGCCATCCGCCGCCAGGAACGGCGCGATGCCCGCCGGGCCCGGCTGGCCGGCGACCGGGAGTACATCACCCGGCGCCGCTCCGGGTCGCGCCGGCCCTGAACCCAGCCCGCCGCGGGCCCACATCCGGTAGATGACCGGCGCCGGCCGGCAACGACCGTCACGCGCCATGCGCGCCTTCCGGCTGGGCCAGGCCGTGGCCGGCCACGTCCCGGCGCCGGTCGGACGGGGGCTGGCGGAGAGCGCGGCCGTCACCTCGTCCCGGCGCCCGGGGGCCGCCGAGTGGTACCGGCGCCGGCGCATGATCGCCCACCACCTGGCCCGGGTCCTGGGGCCGTCGGGGCCGCCGGTCGGGAGCCTGCGCATGGGCCGGCTGGTCGACGAGGCGGTCGCCTCCTACGCCCGGTACTGGGCCGAGAGCCTGCGTATCCCGGGCCGGTCCAAGCGCGAGCTCGATGCCGGCATCACCTACGACGGCTACCGCCACATCGCTGCCGGCCGGGCCGCCGGCCGGGGCACCATCCTGGTCCTGCCCCACCTGGGCGGATGGGAGTGGGCCGGGACCCAGCTGGCGGCCATGGGCCACCCGGTCAGCGTCGTGGTGGAGCGCTTGGAGCCCGACGACCTGTTCGCCTGGTTCGTCGCCTTCCGGGAGAAGCTGGGCATGCACGTCATCGCCGCCGGCCCCGACGCCACCGCCCGCTGCGTGGCCGCTCTCCGCGCCAACCACCTGCTGTGCCTCCTGTCCGACCGGTTGATCGCCGGCACCACCGGCGTCGACGTGGAGTTCTTCGGCGAGACCACGGCGCTGCCGGCCGGGCCGGCGACCCTCGCCCTGCGGACCGGGGCGACCCTCCTGCCGGCCGCCGTCTACTTCCAGAAGCGCACCGACGGCCATCTGGGCGTCGTCCACCCGCCGCTCGGCCTCGATCGGAGCGGACGGGGCCTCCGGGCCGATGTCGCCCGCGTCACCCAGGACATGGCCCGAGCCTTCGAGGACCTCATCCGGCGGGCCCCCACCCAGTGGCACCTGATGCAACCCAACTGGCCGAGTGACCCCCGATGAGCATCCGGCTCTCCAGTACGGTTGGCCGGTGCGGGTCGGACTGATCTGCCCCTACAGCCTCACCGTCCCCGGCGGCGTCCAGGGTCAGGTGCTCGGACTGGCCCGCGCCCTGCGCCACAGTGGGATCGAGGCGCGCGTGCTGGGGCCCTGCGACGGCCCGCCGCCCGAGCCGTGGGTCACCCCGCTCGGCAACTCGTTGCCAACCGGGGACAACGGTTCGATGGCGGCCATCGCCCCCGACCCGTCGGCCGCGCTGCGCACCCTGCGGGCGCTGCGCGACGAGGAGTTCGACGTCCTGCACGTGCACGAGCCGTTCGCTCCCGGGCCCAGCCTGACCGCCTGCGCCATCGCCAACGCGCCCGTGGTCGCGACCTTCCACCGCTCCGGCCAGAGCAACTGGGTGCAGATGCTCCGGCCGCTCGGACGGTGGGTGCTGTCCCACGTCGCCATCTGGGTGGCCGTGTCGGAGGAGGCCCGCCTGACGGCCGCCAACGCCGTCGCCGGCAACTACGAGCTGCTCTGGAACGGGATCGAGCTGGACCGGTACCAGGCGGCCCGACCGTTGCCGACCGCCGGCCCGACCATCCTGTTCGTCGGTCGCCACGAGCCCCGCAAGGGCCTGGCCGTGCTCATCGAGGCGATGGGCCTGCTCGGACCCGACATCCGCCTGCAGGTGGCCGGTACCGGGCCGGAGACCGACCGGCTGCGTCGGGAGACGGCCGACGACGGCCGGATCGAGTGGCTGGGCCGGATCAGCGACGACGAGAAGATCCGCCGGGTCAAAGGAGCGGACGTTCTCTGCGTCCCCTCCCTCCACGGTGAGAGCTTCGGGGTCGTGGTCCTGGAGGGGCTGGCCGCGGGCACGGCGGTGGTGGCCAGTGACCTGGACGGCTACCGCAACGTGGCCCGGCCCGGTGAGGAAGCCCGGATGGTGCCACCCGGCGACGTGGCCGCCCTGGCCAAGGCCCTCGACGCCGCCCTGCACGAGGAGGCGGACACGGCCGCCATGCAGGCCCGCGGCCTGGAACGGGCGGCGACGTTCTCGATGGACGGCCTGGCGGCCGCCTATGTTTCGATGTACTACCGCGCGGTCGATGCCTGAAGAAGGGATCGGGCCCGGCGCCGCGCCTGGTGTCGCCCATCGAGGGACCCGGCCCTCTAGCATCGACGAGATGCTGCGGGAGAGGAAGCTTTGAATCCCGCCAACCGCGTCATCGGCCAGGTGGCTCTGATCGCCGCCGCACCGGCCGTGGTGATCGCCGTCGTGCTGGCCCTGACCGCCGGCTGGGTGTTCGGCCTCATCGCGCTGGTCGTCGTCGGTGCCGGGTTGGCCGCCTGGGGTCTCCTGGGCGGCGACCGGGTGGTGGCCTCCGCCCTGGGCGGGCGCACCCCGGATGCCCACTCCGACGCCCGGCTCATCAATCTGGTCGAGGGGCTGTGCACCGCCGCGGGCGTGAGCCAACCCCGCCTGCTCGTAATTGACAGCCCCGGGCTCAACGCCCTGGCCGCCGGGACCTCCACGGCCAAGGCGGTGCTGGCCGTCACCTCCGCCCTGCTGGTCGAACTCGACCGGATGGAGCTGGAGGCGGTTCTAGCCGAGGAGATCTGGCAGATCCGCCACGAGCGCACCCGGCCGGGCACCGTCGCGGCGGCCACCTTCGGCCTGGGTCGGGCCCTCGCCGCCTCCGCCGGAGCCGACACCGAAGCCGACCAGGGTGCTATCTCACTGACCCGCTACCCGCCGGCCCTCGCATCGGCGCTGGAGAAGATCGACGCGAAAGGCGCGATCGTCCCCGGTCAGCCCAGCTATCTGGCCGGCCTCTGGCTGGTCGATCCACGGCCGGAGGCGGCGGCCACCCCGGGGCGACTTCCGTTACCCGAGCGCATTGAGGCATTGAGAGAGCTTTGACATATACAGATCGATCGAACATCGCCCGCCGCAGCCATCGCCGGCGGGCGGCCCTCGGCTTGTCCGCCGTGACCCTGGTCAGCGTGGCCTGCTCCGGCGGCCACAAGAAGGCGGCCCCGCCGACCACCACGTCCACGGTGTCGACCACGACGGTAGCGCCGACCACAAGCACGACCACGGTGCCCCCCACATACCCGTTGACCGGGATGGCGGCCACCAACAAGGCGCAGAAGAACTCGCCGGCCGTCGTCATCAAGATCGACAACGTGGACCAGGCCCGCCCGCAGACCGGCCTCGAGTTCGCCGACGTCGTCTACGAGGCCGAGGTGGAGGGCGGCCTGACCCGTCTGGCCGCCGTCTACCAGTCCAACTATCCGAGCGACGTCGGTCCGGTCCGGTCCGGGCGGCTGACCGATGAGGGCGTGGCCGACGACCTGGCCCACCCGGTGCTGGTGTTCGCCGGCACCAACGCCATCTTCTACCCGATCCTGCAGGCCCAGCCGGTAACGCTGGTCACGCAGACCAACCACCCGGAGGCCTTCAACCGGGTCGGCAACAACGCCCCCCACAACCTGTTCTCGAGCGTGGCCACACTGGCGTCCAAGTCGACGACCCACAACCCGCCGCCTCCTTTGTTCACCTACATGAAGGCCGGGCAGCAGCTGGCCGGCGCCGGGATGACGCCGGCCGCCTCGGTGTCGATGTCGTGGCCGGCGGCGTCGGCCACCTGGAACTACGACGCCGCCACGAAGAGGTGGAACCGTCTGCAGAACGGCACCCCTGACATGCTGACCGACGGGGTCCAGGTCACGGCCACCAACGTGGTCGTGTACTTCTGCAACTACATCAGTTCCGGAACGGCGAGCGGGGAGGGCGTCCCCGACGCCGAAATCCCCGAGGGCATCCTGACCGGGTCGGGGGGCGTCTGGGTCTTCAGCGGCGGCCGGCTGGTCAAGGGCAACTGGAGCCGCCCCAGCCTGACCAGCGTGGCCACCTACAAGGACACGGCCGGCCACCCCATCTCCCTGGCCCCGGGCAACACCTGGGTGGAGCTGGCGGTCAACGGCACCACGCCGGCGGTGACGCCCTAGCGGGCAGGGGGCCCGCCCTGCGCCAGCCGACGTCCGGGTCCGGCTCGCCGGGCGCCGCGGCACGGGATCAGCGGGGTCCGGCGGGTGACCGGTAATGCCCGGATGCCCGCCGGGCTGCGCCCGTAGAATGGTTGCCATGTCCTCCCCCGAACCGACACGCACCACCGGCACCGACCTCGTCAAGCGGGGTATGGCCGACATGCTCAAGGGCGGCGTGATCATGGACGTGGTCACGCCGGAACAGGCCAAGGTGGCCGAGGACGCCGGCGCGGTGGCCGTCATGGCCCTCGAGCGGGTGCCGGCCGACATCCGCCGGGACGGGGGCGTGGCCCGGATGAGCGACCCGGCCCTGATCGAGGGCATCCAGGCGGTCGTGTCCATCCCGGTCATGGCCAAGGCCCGCATCGGCCACTTCGCCGAGGCCCAGGTCCTCGAGTCGCTGGCCGTCGACTACATCGACGAGAGCGAGGTGCTCACCCCGGCCGACGAGCTCCACCACATCGACAAGTGGGGCTTCACCGTCCCCTTCGTGTGTGGGGCCACCAACCTGGGCGAGGCGCTGCGGCGCATCTCCGAGGGGGCGGCCATGATCCGCTCCAAGGGCGAGGCCGGCACCGGCGACATCAAAGAAGCGGTCCGGCACCTGCGCCAGATCCGGGGCGACATCGCCAAGATCACCAAGGCCGACTCGGCCGAGCTCTACGGGTGGGCCAAGCAGCTGCAGGCGCCGGTCACCCTGGTCCAGGAGCTGGCCGAGACGGGACGGCTGCCGGTACCGCTGTTCTGCGCCGGCGGCATCGCCACCCCGGCCGACGCCGCGCTGGTCATGCAGCTCGGGGCCGAGGCCTGCTTCGTCGGCAGCGGCATCTTCAAGAGCGCCGATCCGGCCCGCTTCGGCCGGGCCATCGTCGAGGCCACCACCCACTACAAGGATCCGGCCATCGTGGCCAAGGTGAGCCGTGGTCTCGGTGACGCCATGCGGGGCCAGGAGTCGGGCACGGTCGAGACCAAGCTGGCCGATCGGGGCTGGTAGCCCGATTACCCGGTAGGATCGAACAGATGGGAAGGGTCCCGCCAGGTGCACCGGGTCGGAGTACTGGCCTTGCAGGGAGACGTCCGTGAGCACGCGGAAGCCCTCGGCGCGCTCGGGGTCGAGCCTCTAGCCGTACGCACCGCCGCTGATCTCGAATCGGCGGAGATGCTCGTCATCCCGGGCGGGGAGTCGACCGCCATCTCGATGCTGCTGGACAGCGCCGGGTTGATCGAACCGCTGCGGGCCCGGCTGGCCGGCGGCATGCCCGCCTTCGGCACCTGTGCCGGGATGATCCTGCTGGCCGACCAGATCCTCGACGGCCGGCCCGATCAGCACCGGTTGGCCGCCATCGACATCACCGTGCGCCGCAACGCGTTCGGCCGCCAGGTCCAGTCGTTCGAGACCGACCTGGACGTGGACGGGTTGGACCAGCCGTTCCACGGGGTGTTCATCCGGGCCCCGGCGGTCGAGCGGGTCGGCGACGGTGTCGAGGTGCTGGCCTCGGTCCCGGCGGCAGACGGTACGTTGCGGCCCGTACTGTGCCGGCAGGGACCGGTACTGGTAGCGGCCTTTCATCCGGAGCTGTCGGGTGATCCCCGGCTCCACCAGCTGTTTCTCGAGGGTGCCCTCCGGGTGCCCGCCACACGTGAGTCATAGGAGGCGACGGGTATGTCCGGCCACAGCAAATGGGCGACGATCAAGCACAAGAAGGGTGCCGCGGACAAGGCCCGGGGCAAGCTGTTCGCCAAGCTGATCCGCCAGGTGGAGGTGGCCGCCCGGGAGGGCGGTGGCGACCCGGACACCAACCCGACGCTGCGCACGATGTTCTCCAAGGCCCGGGAGGCGTCGGTGCCGCTGGACACCATCGAGCGGGCCATCAAGCGGGGGACCGGCGAACTGGAGGGCGTCCGCTACGAGCAGGTCTCCTACGAGGGGTATGCGGCGAGCGGCGTGGCCGTCATCGTCGAGTGCCTGACCGACAACCGCAACCGCACGGGCGCCGACATCCGGTCCACCTTCAGCAAGAACGGCGGGTCGATGGCCGAACCTGGGGCGGTGTCGTGGCAGTTCGAGCGCAAGGGCGTGATCCTGGTGCCGGCGAGCGTGGGGGAGGACGACCTGATGTTGACGGCGCTCGAGGCCGGGGCCGAGGACATCACCGATGTCGGTGACGGCTGGCAGGTGACCACCCCGCCGAGCGACCTGCCGGCCATCCGGGCCGCCCTGGACGAGGCCGGCATCGCCGTCGAGTCGGCCGAGGTCACGCTGATCTCCTCGAACACCATCGCCTTGGACAACGAGTCCGCCGCCAAGAAGGTGCTGCACCTGGTGGACCTGCTCGAGGACCACGACGACGTGCAGAACGTGTACGCCAACTTCGACATCCCCGACGCCATCCTGGAGCTCGTGGAGGCGTAGCGGGGCCCGACGGGGATGCTCGTCGGGCTGGTACCGACGCTCAGAAGCGGGCGGCCAGAATGGGCTGGCCCTCGCCACCGAGATCGGCCAACGCCGCCCGGCGGCCGGCCATGGCCATGAGCAGGGCCTCGCCCGGCCCGGAGACCTCCGGTCCGTCCCCCGCCGTCCAGTCCATGTCGGTGGCCCTCAGGCAGAGGCCGGCGGTCCGCTTCTTGGCGTCGAACACGAACGCGGTACGGGCGAAGTCGCCGACCGCCCGCAGTTCCTCCTCCGGCAACTCCCTCGTGATCCCGAGGGGTCGGCACATGTCCTGGCCGTGGATCATCACGTCGCACAGCACGCTCATAGGTGGGGCGCCGGGCGGCTTGGCGTGACTGCCGGCGTTCTCGCGCAACGTGCTCAGGATCACCGCCGGGTCCTGCCGGCCCCGCTGCTTGCCGTCGGCGGCCATCCACCGGCTGAAGTTGAAACCGTGGCGGGCCAGGCCGGGGACCACGGTCCGGAACCCGTAGGCGCCGGTCGCACCAGCGGTGATGTGCCCGAGCACGTCCCGGATCCGCCATTCCTCGCAGAGCGAGGGCCCGTCCCACTGGTCATCGGTCAGGCCGCTCAGGTGGTCGGCTATGTCCCGGCGTTGCTGCTCGACCCCTTGCCATATATCCATGCCCGGCCCTCCCGTTCAGACTATGTGATGTCTTTTCACCAACTGTGGTCGCGATCACGACCTGCGGTCGATAGTCATGGTCTAACCCAGAAAATCGACCACAGAAAGCGGATCTCGGTCGGAGTGGTCCTCTGTGGCGCCGCAGTCATGACAGGGCCGGAGCGGGGATGCTCCCTCTCGCCGGCAGGTCCGATCGCCGTTCGGGTTCGGTCGTCCCGCGGGCGCCCGCTCCGCACGGCCGGGGGGAGCCGGCCACTCGGCTCTGAACACTGTCGTCCCGCCCCTCGGTGGGTTGTGAAGCGGCGGCCCCGACCGAGATGAAGAGCTCTTGGTCGAGGGCCAGGTAACGAACTGTGTGGGGGCACGTCCATCTGTGTCCGATCTTCGGTATCTGATACCTAATTTCGCATTCAGAATTCAGGTCCCACCCGGCGGCTGCGACGGGTCTGGTGCAGCCGACCGGCGCATGACCTCTTTTCGAAGCCAAGCGGCCGACCCCAGTCGGCCGTGCGGAGCGGGCGGCGGCAGCCGGCCGAACCACCGGCGCCCACCCTATGAGGGAGGGCCGACCCGACCCGCCGCAGCGGACGGCCGACAGGGCCACTGCGATGCCGGGCGCCACCTGCGACGGCGCCCGGCCCCACGGGATCCGCCACGCCGGCCGGGGCCGCTGGTAGTGTCGAACGAGTGTTCGCACTCGGTATCGACCCCGGGCTCTCCCGGTGCGGCTACGGCGCGGTCCGCTCGAATGGCGGCCGGTTGCAGGCGGTGGCCTTCGGCCATCTGACGACACCGGTCGACGAGGCGCTGGCCGACCGGCTGGCGGCTCTGTGGGCCGACCTCGAGGAACTGCTCGACGACCTGAAGCCGGATGTGGTCGTGGTCGAGCGGGTGCTGTTCCAGGTCAACGCCCGCACCGCCATGTCGGTCGGCCAGGCCAGCGGGCTGGCCCTGGTCGCCGCCGCCCGCCGGCAGGTGCCGGTCGTGCAGTACAGCCCCAACGAGGTGAAGTTGGCCGTGACCGGTTACGGGGCGGCCGGGAAGGAGCAGGTGCAGTCGATGGTGCAGGTGCTGCTGGGCCTGGACGAGGCCCCCCGCCCGGCCGACCGGGCCGACGCTCTGGCCCTGGCCATCACCCACCTGTCGGGCGCCGGGCTGCGCTCGGCCGCCGCCGGAGCCCAGCCGTGATCGGATCGTTGCGCGGGACGCTGCTCGACCGGCGGGCCCGCCCGGCGGGGGGGATAGAGGTGCTGGTGGAGACAGGCGGCGTTGGCTACCGGGCGGTCGTGCCGGTCGGCCCGGCCGCCGGTCTGGGCGCCGTCGGGTCCACCGTGTTCCTGCACATCCACACCCACGTCCGGGAGGACGCCATCGTCCTGTTCGGGTTCCCGACCCGTGAGGAGCGGGTCTGCTTCGAGGCGCTCATCGGCGCCCACGGGGTCGGGCCGGCCGTGGCGTTGGCCCTGCTGTCGGTGCACAGTCCGGCCGCACTGCAGAGGGCGGTCATGTCGGACGACATCGACGCTCTCACCCTGGTCCCGGGCATCGGCCGCAAGACGGCCGCCCGTCTGATCGTCGAGCTCAAGTCCAAGCTGGAGGCCGACCTCGATGGCACCGGGCTGGAGGTGGTGACCCTCAACGGGAACGGCCACGGGCCGCCCGATCCGGCCGCCGCGGTGCGCGCCGATGTGCGCAACGCACTGGCCGCCCTCGGGTACGGAGCCGACGAGATCCGCCAGGCACTCGTCGGACTGCCGGCCGACGGCACCGTCGAGGACCATCTGCGCCTGGCCCTGCGTGATCTGGCGACGGCCCGCTGATGCGCGAAGAGGGGATGGCCCGGCCGGTGGATCCGGTCGCCGATCCGATCGAGTCGGCCGAGGAGATCAGCCTCCGGCCCCGCCGGCTGGACGAGTTCGTCGGCCAGGCCCAGCTCAAGGAGCACCTGCAGATCATGCTGGAGGCGGCCCGCCGCCGGGAGCAGCCGGTCGACCACCTGCTGTTCGCCGGGCCCCCCGGGCTGGGCAAGACCAGCCTGGCCGGCATCGTGGCCAACGAGGTGGGCGCCGGCCTGCGGGTCACCTCCGGGCCGGCGCTGGTGCGAGCCGGCGACCTGGCCGCCATCCTGACCAACATCGTCGAGGGCGACGTGCTGTTCGTCGACGAGATCCACCGGCTGGGCCGGGCGGTGGAGGAGATCCTGTACCCGGCGATGGAGGACTTCCAGCTGGACATCGTGCTGGGCAAGGGCCCGAGCGCCCGCACCATCCGGCTGGACCTGCCCCGCTTCACCCTGGTCGGAGCGACCACCCGCACGGGCCTCATGACCGGGCCGCTGCGGGACCGGTTCGGCTTCGTGGCCCGGCTCGACTACTACGCCCCGGCCGACCTGGAGGACATCATCGTCCGGTCGGCCCGCATCCTCGAGCTGGAGATGGATACCCCCGGCGCCGGGGAGATCGCCCGCCGTTCCCGCGGTACTCCCCGCATCGCCAACCGGCTGCTCAAACGGGTGCGGGACTTCGCCGAGGTGCGCGGTGACGGGCGGGTCGACCTGGACGTGGCCCGCCAGGGGCTGTCTCTCTTCGGCGTCGACGACCTGGGGCTGGACAAGGTGGACCGGGCCATCCTCGACGCGGTGTGCAACCGGTTCGGGGGCGGGCCGGTCGGCCTGTCCACCCTGGCTGTGAGTGTGGGGGAGGAGACCGATACCGTCGAAGACGTGTACGAGCCTTTCCTGTTGCAGCTGGGCCTGCTGATGCGCACTCCCCGGGGCCGGGTGGCCACCCCCCAGGCCTGGCAGCACCTGGGGCTGACCCCGCCTCCGGTGCCGAAGGCGGATGACCCCAGCCTGTTCTAGGTATGGAGGTACCCGATTACGAGCTGCCGCCGGACGCGATAGCCCAGACCCCGGCGGCCCGGCGCGATGCGGCCCGGTTGCTCGACGCCATCGACGCGGCCCGGCCGCCGGTGCACCGTACGGTCGCCGACCTGCCCTTACTGCTCGGCCCCGGCGATGTCGTCGTGGTCAACGATTCCCGGGTGCTGCCGGCCCGGTTGCATCTGGTCAAAGCAACCGGCGGTAGCGCCGAAGTCCTCCTCCTGGAACCGCGCCACGGCCGGACCTGGAACGCTCTGGTCCGGCCCGGCCGCCGTCTGCCGCCCGGCACCCTGCTGGCCGCCGGGGCCGGTGAGGAACCGTTGGTCGAGGTGGGGGAGCGGGTCGGCGACGACGGGCGCCGCGAGGTGCGCCTGCTGGCCGAAGCCGACGAGGTGCTGGCCCGGGCCGGCCAGATGGCGCTGCCGCCGTACATCCACGAACCGCTGTCCGAGCCGGGGCGTTACCAGACGGTGTACGCCAACCGGCCCGGCTCGGTGGCCGCCCCGACGGCCGGGTTGCATTTCACCGACGAACTGATGACCCGCATCTCGGCGACGGGCGCCGCCATCCACCGGGTTGATCTGGCAGTGGGGATGGCAACATTCCGCCCGGTGACGGCGCAGCGGGCCGAGGACCACCAGATGCACACCGAGAGCTACTCGGTGTCCGAGGAGACGTGGGCTGCCTGTGCTGCCGCCGACCGGGTGATCGCCATAGGCACGACAACGGTGCGGGCGCTGGAATCGGCGGCGCGCACCGGCCGGCGGGAGGGTGCGAGCGATCTGTTCATACGACCGGGCTTCTCCTTTGCCATCGTCGATGTCCTGCTGACCAATTTCCACATGCCCCGGTCGACCCTCCTGCTGCTGCTCGAGGCCTTCGCCGGTCCCCGATGGCGGGACCTGTACCGGGTGGCGTTGGCCGACGGCTACCGGTTCCTCTCCTTTGGCGACGCCATGATCGTCGGTCGGCGGTGAGGGCGGCCCGCTTCCGCAGCCAGGCCACCGACGGCGCCGCCCGGGTGGGAACAGTGGAGACGGCCCGGGGCCGTTTCACCACCCCGTGCTTCATGCCGGTGGGGACCCGGGGCGCGGTCAAGTTGCTGGACGCGGCCGACCTGGACGCCCTCGGCCCGCAGGTGGTGCTGGCCAACACCTACCACCTGGCCATGCGGCCGGGCACGGAAACGGTGCAGGCGCTCGGCGGGCTGCACCGTTTCACCGGGTGGTCGGGGCACATGCTCACCGATTCGGGCGGCTTCCAGGTGTTCTCGCTCGGCCCCAAGGTGGACGACGACGGGGTCACCTTCCAGTCGACCTACGACGGGGCCCGGCAGCGGTTCACACCGGAGACCGCGGTGCGTGACCAGGAAGCCCTCGGCGCCGACATCCAGATGGCGCTCGACGTCTGCTGCGGGCTGCCGGCGCCGGACTCCGAGGTGAAGCTGGCCATGGCGCGGACGGTCGCCTGGGCGGCGGTGGCCCGGGCCACGCACCGTCGGGAGGACCAGAGCCTGTTCGGCATCGTCCAGGGCGGCGTCACCCCGTCGTTGCGGGCCGACTGCGCCCGGCGGATCGTGGACATCGGCTTCGACGGCTACGCCATCGGTGGCCTGTCGGTGGGCGAGCCGCTCGAGCAGTCGCTGCCGGCCATGGCCGCCGCCCTCGAACACCTGCCGGCCGACCGGCCCCGCTACCTGATGGGGGTCGGCGACCCGGTGTCGATGGTGGAGGCGGTGGCCCTCGGGGTGGACATGTTCGACTGCGTCCTGCCCACCCGGCTGGCCCGGCACGGCACCGCCCTGACCTCGGCCGGTCGGGTCCAGGTGAAGGGGCGCCGGTTCGCCACCGTCGACGATGCCCTCGACCCGGACTGCGGATGTCCGGTCTGCCGGCGCTACAGCGCCGGATACCTGCGCCACCTGCTGGTCGTCGGCGAACCCTCCGGTGGGCGCCTGCTCACGCTGCACAACCTGACCTGGATCCTGGCCTTGGTGGAGCGGATGAAAGAAGCCATCCGGGCCGGCCGGCTGGCCGATCTGCGATCCGAGGTGGCTGAAACCTGGACGGCGCGACCGCTGCGCTAAGGTCTCCCGGTCCGCCCGTCGGATGGACCCTTATACTTTCATGCACTTTCACCTGCTCATCACGCACCTGCTCGGACAGGTCACCACCACGACGAAGCCAGGGAGTGGCAAGAAGTCCAGCAGCTCATATGTGCCGCTGATCTTCCTGGTCGTCATATTCGCCCTCGTCTACTTCCTCTTCCTCCGCCCCCGCCAGCAACGGATGCGCCAGCAGCAGTCGGCGGCCCGGGAGTTGGGCGTGGGCGACGAGGTCATGTCGGCTGGAGGTATCTACGGCCGGGTGGTCGCCATCGACAGCAACGAGGTCGAGGTCGAGGTCGCTCCCGGTGTGGTGCTGACCTTCCTCCGGCGCGCTGTCAGTGCCCGCCAGGCGCCCGGCGGTGCCACCGGCCGGGGGGCGTCCGCCCCGGAACCGGTGGACGAGCCCTGGGAGACGGATCCCGATGGTCCCGGCGATCATGCCGACCCGCCCGCCTTCGGCCGCCCCGGTAGCGAACCGGAGGGGGGGCCGGGCGGGGAAGGGTCCGGCGGGCCCCCGCCACCGTCGGGAGTCTGAGCATGCGGCGCGGTCTGGTCGTATCCCTACTTTTCATGATCATCGTCGCCGTCGGCTCTCTGGCCGGCACCATCCTGGCCGGCCACAAGCCGCTGAAGGGCCTGGATCTGAGCGGCGGCCTGTCGGTCGTGCTGCAGCCGCAGGGCACGGCCAACAGCCAGGTCCTGAATACCGCCGTGTCGATCATCGAGCGACGGGTCAACGGCCTCGGTGTGAGCAACGCCCAGGTCGAGGTGCAGGGCCACACCGTGGTCATCAGCCTGCCCAACATCAAGGACCCCCAGGCCGCCCTGAACGAGCTCGGCTCCACCGCCCAGCTGTTCTTCCGGCCGGTGTACTGCACCATCCCCGCCTACGTCGCCCCCACTTCCTCGACGACGACCACCACCCCCAAATCCACGACCACGCTGACCCCCAGGGCCTCGACCGGCAGCACCACGGTGCCGGCGACGACGCCGAAGGCAGCCGGCGGTCAGCCGGATGCCCGACTCGCTTCGGTCGACCTGACCGCTGCCGGGTCGGCCACCACGACGACGCCGCCGACCACCACGGCGACCCCGCCGACGACGGCGGCGGCCACCGGGTCGACGACCACGACCGTGCCGCCATCCACCGTGTCGCAGGCGACGTGCAGTGCGTCCAACGCCGCCCAGCTGCCCTCGACACCGTCCAGCCAGGATGTTCAGGGCAACTCGGTCATCCTGCCGGTCGATGTCAAGGCGTTCGGCACCTCCTCGCTGCGCTACGTGCTCGGTCCGGCCGACATGACCGGGTCGATCGTCTCCGACGCGTCCGCCCAGATCGATACGACGACCGGCCAGTACTCGGTGTCGCTCAGCCTGACCTCTAAGGGGGCGACGTCATTCGACAACATCGCCAGCTCCCGGTACACGTGCTACAAGGAGGACACGACCAACCCGCCCTTCTGCTCGCTGGAGGCGTTCGAACTGGACGGGCTGGTCGAGTCGGCTCCGACGTTCCAGACCTCCACGTTCAACGGGCAGGTGTCGATCACCGGTTCGTTCACGAGCGGCCAGGCCAGCAATCTGGCCAACCAGTTGAAGTACGGCTCGCTGCCGGTCAAGTTCGTGCCCCAGTCCACCGAGACGGTGTCCGCGACCATCGGCAAGGACTCCCTGCGGGCCGGCATCCTGGCCGGTCTCGGCGGCATCATCATCGTGATGCTCTACATGATCCTGTACTACCGGGCCCTGGGCCTGGTCGTGCTCGTCGGTCTGTGCGTGGGCGCCGCCATCCTGTACTCGATCATCGCCCAACTCGGGCAGGGCACCCATCCGTACACGCTGACCCTGGCCGGGATCACCGGCATCATCGTGTCGATCGGTATCACCGTCGACTCCTACGTCGTGTACTTCGAACGATTGAAGGACGAGGTGAGAGCCGGCCGATCGGTCCGCCAATCGGTTGAACGCAGCTTCAGCCGGGCGTTCCGCACCGTGCTCACCGCCGACCTGGTCTCGTTCATGGCCGCCCTCATCCTGTACCTGCTGACCATCGGCGATGTGCGCGGCTTCGCCTTCAC
>DASZNC010000108.1:0-2761 GCA_035551615.1 Acidimicrobiales bacterium | reverse complement strand
AGGTCCGGTAGTCGGGGCCGGCCATCTCGAGGGGACGGGTTTCGTGGCCGAACACCGCTTCGTAGAACGCCCATGCGGCGGCGGGCTCCGCGGAGCGGAGGTCCTCCCAGACGATGCCGCCTGGCTCGTTGGTGAGCCCTGCGCCGATGTGCGTACCCGCCTGCCACACCCCGAAGATAGCGCCCGAGGGGTCGGCGGCCATCGCCATCCGTCCCAGGTCCCCGACGTCCCCCGGAGGAACTATGACGGTGCCCCCGTTTGCAGCGACGAGCCGCGCAGTCGTGTCGGCGTCGTCGGTCGCCAGGTACAGGGTCCACGCCACCGGGCCGGCTTGCTGGAGGGGGCCGATGCCAGCCACCGCCGACGATCCCATCAGGGCGCTGACGTACCCTCCGAACTCATCTCCTGCGTCGGTGTAGCTCCACCCGAGGACGGAGGTGTAGAAGGCCTTGGCCACGTCGGGCTCCGGGACGCTGATGTCCGCCCAGGAAGGTGTGCCGGCGGGCCACGGAGATGTGCGGATGGTCATGGCGCAGCCTACCGCCTGTCCCTTAGCCGGATCGGCCTGCGGGCACGACGAGAGATACCAACCATGGTATAGTTTGCCCATGTGTGGTCGGTGGTCTACCTCCCCGAAGCATTGGAGGAGCGCGAGAGGCTGCCGGCTGCCGAGCGCAACGCCTTGTACAACGCCGTGGCCAAGTTGGAGGCCATCGGACCGACCCTGGGTCATCCCCACACCAGTGGGGTCCAGGGCAGTGGGCTTACGGGAGCTACGCCCACGAGCGGGGCGCACCCCGTGGCGAGCGCTGTACCGCCAGGTCGGCGACCGGTTCGTGGTGGCTGCCGTCGCACCGGAGGCCCAACAGGACCCACCAGGCTTCCGACGGGCCTGCGCTGCCGCCGAGACGCGTCTCAGCGAACTGAAGGAGTAAACAACCATGGCACGACTCTCGGAGCTGACCAGCGCCACCGAGCTTCATGAGCGGGACCTAGCCGACCCGGGATACCGCACGGAATACGAGCGGACCCGTTTCGCCAACCAGGTCGCCATCCGGGTGATCCGCTACCGGGCCGAGCAGGGGCTAACCCAGACCGCCTTCGGGCGTCTGGTCGGGATGCGCCAACCTCACGTGGCCCGGCTGGAATCCGGAGACCACGAGCCGTCGGTGTCCACCCTGGCCCGACTCTCAGCAGCGCTGGGGGTGGACTTCAGTCTTGCCATCACCCCCGAGGGTGTGCGCCTCCAAGAGTCTGCGTGAGCGGCGTGCGAGTCCCCATCGCATGCAGCCTTGACGCCGAGATCGCCCACCTGCAGCTCAACGAGTGGCACATCCTGGTGAGGAGAACCTCGGCCACGGTCAGCCGGGTCTCGGCGAGGGAGCTGACGATGACCCTGCCCGATGACCCCGAGATGGTGAGCGGCGTCCTTGCCCTTGCCCAGCGAGAGAAGAGGTGCTGCCCCTTCTTCGATCTCACGGTACGCATCGATGCCGACGCGCTGACCCTGCACGTCGTCGTGCCGGAGGATGCTGGTTCGCTACTCGATTATCTCCTGCCAACAGGTCCAGACCAACCGCCCGCTTGACGATCCGTAACCGAGATGCCGTAGGTCAGCCTACTGACCGGCGGCTAGATCGTGACCGTGCCGTCGTCGCGGAGGGTCCACCCAGGGTTGTGGGCTACCTCCCACACGTAGCCGTCGGGATCGGCGAACGCTCCCGATGTACCGCCCCACTCCGCCCCTGCCGCAGGACGCACGACGGCGCCCCCCGCCTGCTCCGCCTCGTCCAACGTGGCGGCGACCTCTTCGGGTGACCCGACATTGTGAGCCAGTTCGATGCCTGGCGCACCGTGGCCGCCGAAAACGGTCCAAAGACCGAAGACCATGCCGCCCGCCTGAAAGAAGCAGACCTCGTCATCTGGCTGTTTGGCCCCGCTCCAGCCGAGAGATTCGTAGAACGAACGGGCACGGGCCAGGTCAGTGACACCGGGCGTGACCAGAATGATCCGCTGATCCGCTGATCCGCTGATCCGCTGATCCATGAGCAGAGCATGACAGACCGAGGCGGCTCTGGCGTCAGGTCAGCGATCCGGCTACCGGACAGGCGGTAGATTGCGCCATGACCATCCGCACATCTCCGTGGCCCGCCGGCACACCGTCCTGGGCGGACATCAGCGTCCCGGAGCCCGACGCGGCCAAGGCTTTCTACACCTCCGTTCTCGGGTGGAGCTACACCGACGCAGGGAATGAGTTCGGAGGGTACGTCAGCGCCCTGATGGGATCGTCGGCGGTTGCTGGCATCGGCCCCCTCCACCAAGCCGGACCGGTGGCGTGGGCCCTGTACCTGGCGACCGACGACGCCGACACGACGGCGCGGCTCGTCGCTGCCAACGGCGGCACCGTCATAGTTCCTCCGGGGGACGTCGACGACCTAGGACGGATGGCGATGGCCGCCGACCCCTCGGGCGCGGTTTTCGGGGTGTGGCAGGCGGGCACCCACATCGGCGCAGGGCTCACCAACGAGCCGGGCGGCATCGTCTGGGAGGACCTCCGCTCCGCGGAGCCCGCCGCCGCATGGGCGTTCTACGAAGCGGTGTTCGGCCACGAAACCCGTCCCCTCGAGATGGCCGGCCCCGACTACCGGACCTTCCACCATCGCGGTGATGAGGCACCGCTCGGCGGCATGGGCGCGATGATGGGCGCCGAGGGGGACTCGCACTGGCTCGTCTACTTCGGCGTGGCGTCAGCGGACGAGGC
>DASZNC010000107.1:0-64954 GCA_035551615.1 Acidimicrobiales bacterium | reverse complement strand
GAGTATCGAGTAGTCGTCACCCCGGCGCAGACGCAGGGTGACCGAACCGGTGACGGCGGGCGCCAGGTAGCGGAGCAGCGGCTCCCGCAGCATCCGGGCCTGCGGGTCGAACCAGCGTCCCTCGTACAGGAACCGGCCGAGGCGCCGGCCTTCCCCGTAGTAGATGGCGAGCGAGTCCTCGTTGTGGATGGCGTTCACCAGGCGCTCGTAGACGATGTGCAGCAGGGCCATCCCGGGGGCCTCGTAGATGCCTCTCGATTTGGCCTCGATGATCCGGTTCTCGATCTGGTCGGACATACCCAGACCGTGGCGGCCGCCGACCACGTTGGCTTCCATGAACAGTGCCACCGGGTCGTCGAACGAACGTCCGTCGATGGAAACGGGCAGGCCCCGTTCGAAGGCGATGGTGACGTCCTCATGCCGGATCGTCACCTCCGGATCCCAGTAGGCCGCGCCCATGATCGGTTCCACGATCTCGATCGACGCGTCGAGCTGCTCCAGCTGCTTGGCCTCATGCGTGGCCCCCAGGATGTTGGCGTCGGTGGAGTAGGCCTTCTCCGCGCTGTCCCGATAGGGCAGCCCCCGGGCCCGGAGCCATTCGGACATTTCCGTGCGGCCGCCCAACTCGGCGACGAAGGCGTCGTCCAGCCACGGCTTGTAGATCCGCAGCGCCGGGTTGACGAGCAGCCCGTAGCGGTAGAACCGCTCGATGTCGTTGCCCTTGTAGGTCGACCCGTCACCCCAGATGGAGACCGAGTCCTCCTGCATGGCCCGGACCAGCATGGTGCCGGCGACAGCCCGCCCGAGGGGGGTGGTGTTGAAGTAGGTCCGCCCCGCGGAGCGGATGTGGAACGCCCCGCAGGCGATGGCCTTGAGCCCCTCTCGGACCATCTGTGGCCGGCAGTCGATCAGGCGCGATTCCTCGGCGCCGTACTCGCGGGCCCGCCCCGGTATCGAATCGATGTCGGGCTCGTCGTACTGACCCAGGTTGGCCGTGTAGGTGAACGGGATGGCGCCGTTGTGGCGCATCCAGGCGACGGCCACCGAGGTGTCGAGACCGCCCGAGAAGGCGATGCCGACCCGCTCGCCGATGGGCAGAGAACTGAGAACCTTGGACACGGGATCTCACGATAACTGCGGTGCCCGCAGGACTGCGGAGGAGGGTTACCGGGGTTGGATCACCACGACGGCCATGTCGTCGTGGACCGTGCCGCCGCTGAAGGACAGAACGTCGCGCTCGATGGCCGTGGCGATCGCGGCAGCGCCGGCCGGGGCCCGGCCCAGGCTGCCGAGCAGGCCGTCGATCTCGAACAGGCCGGCGCCGTCGCGGGCCTCGGTCACCCCGTCGGTATAGAGGACCAGGGAGTCGCCATGATTGAGGCGGACCTCGTTGGTGACGACGTGGATCGAGGGCAACACTCCGAGGAGGCTGCCGTTGGTCGGGATCACCGAACGGCTCCCGTCCGCCTTGCGCAGGGCCGGCCCTGGGTGCCCACCAGTGGCCATATCGACCCGGATGCCAGCCGGGGACGCCTCGATGGAGCCCAGGATCACGGTGCAGAAGCGCTCACTGTGGCGGATCGCGTCGGACACGAGTATCTCGTTCAGGTGGAGCATGGCCTCGGTGAGGTCAGGCTCCAGGCGGGTGAGGGCCCGTAGTGAGTCACGCACGACGGCGGTCATGCCGGCGGCCTCCGGGCCCGTCCCGCATACGTCGCCGATGGCGAAGAACCAGTGGTCGTCGTGCCACCGCCAGACGTCGTAGAAGTCTCCTCCCACATCGAGTCCGTCGCCGAAGGGGTGGTAGACGGCGGCCAGGTCGACGTGGCGGATTTCGGGCAGCTCCGGCGGCAGTAGGCCCAGTTGCAGGCGTCGGGCCAGATCGACACGGTCCCGGTAGAGCTTGGCCCGGTCCAGCGCCTGGGCTGTCTGCGCGGCCAGCGCCATGACGAACCGCCGCTCGCCCTCGCCGAACAGGCGGGGCTTCGAGAAGCTGAACCGCAGGGCGCCCAAGCGGCGGGTCCCGATCTGCAGAGGCACGGCACACATCGAGACCGTCGCCCGCTCCATGCCGGCCAACTCGGGGAACCGGGTGTCGCGTTCCTCGCGCGACTCCAACCACACCGCCTCACCGGTGCGCAGAGCCACGGCGGCCGGCAGGTTGGCCTCCGGCGATTCGGCGCGGAGTATGTCTACGACCCGCTGGTCGTAGCCGACGGTGCCCGGAACTGCCAGCTGGTCGCCTCCGGTCGAGAGCACCAGGCCGCCGCCGGTGGCGCCGAGGGCGGCGGCCCCCTCGTTCAGGACGGCCTCGGCCACCGACTCCGGTGAGAGCGCCCCGGACAGGGCGGCGACGGCGCTGTACAGGCGGGCCGCCCGTCCGGCGGTGGCCTCGGCGGTGGCCACCGCATCGATCTCCTCGAGCAGGCGGTTCTCGAAGGACTGCCCGGCCTGGGGTGGTTGGCCGGACTGGGCCCGGAGCAGTTGGTCGACCAGCTCCCCGATGTACCAGCGGCGAAACACCCGGTGCTTGGGGGGCGTCTCCAACGTCAGCAAGCGGGCGGCCCGGCAGTAGGAGTCGATCTCGTCGAGCGCGTGCAGGTATTCCAGGCCGGCCTGGGCGGCGTCGGCCGGCAGGTCGAGCCGGAGCCGGGTGTGATCCAGGCCGAGGCGAGCGGCCTCCAGCGCCTGGCGTTTGATCGAGGTACGGGCTTCCGCGAATCGATGGACGACCGCTTCGATCAACTGAGCCAGGTGCGGGGGGACGGCGCCGGTCGTGCCCGCCTCGGCGCCCGATGCGGCCAGGACGAACTCGCGGACCAGATTGTCCACGTGGGCCTTGGCCTCGAGCAGCAGATCGGTGGGAACGTCGCCCAGCTCGATCCGGTGCCTCGGGATGCCGTCCGCCCGGTCCGCATCCAGATCATCCGACCACGGCTGCAGGACGACGTCGTGGGTCCCGGTCGCGCCCGGCGCCGATCGGAACTCCGCCCACACGTCCTTTCCGGAGGGGGTGCGGGTGAATCCGAAGTCATCGGCCAGGTTCCTGACCAGCAGCAGGCCCCGTCCGGTCATCGACGCGAGGGAGGCGGCCGGTACCACCGGCATGAGCGGGCTGGTGTCGGAAACGGTGACGCGCGCCCCACTGGCCGACCGGTCGACGGCCACCGTGACCGGACCGCCTGTGTGGAGAACGGCGTTCGAGGCCAGTTCGGTCACGACCAGAGCGGCTGCCACAGCCAGCTCGTCGAGATCGGCCGCCGACAGCCAGTCGAGGACGGCATGGCGGGCAGCAGAGACCGACTTGATCTCATTCGGATAGTGAGTTTCGATCCGGTCGCTCATTGAGGGTCAGATGGCGCGCCGCTGGATGAGCTCATGTCCGCCGACGGAACATACCCATTAGTAGCCGTGCCGTACCGGAGGGGCCGCTCAGGTCGACGCCACGAAGTCGGCGATCAGCCGGCCCAGCTCGGCACCCCGTTGCTCGGGGACGAAGTGACCGGCGCCGGCGATCGTGACGTGGGGCTGCCCCACTGCTCCCGGCACGCCGTCCCGGAACACCGAGTCCCAACCTCCGGTGGCCGGGTCCCCGTCGGAATAGGCGGTGAGGAATGGTCGCGTCCACGTGGCCAGAACGGCCATCGTGTGCCGGTTGATGGCGGCGCCGGGATCGTTGCCGGTCAGCGGAATGAGCGATGTCATCTGCTTGAGCCCGGCCTGGAAACGGCGATCGGGGTACGGAGCGTCGTACGCGGCCCGCACATCGGCGGTCAGGGGGCCGGCGACGGCCTCGACGAACGAACTGGCCTGCAGTTCCGGCGCCCGCTGGCAGAACCGGACGTAGTCGACCAGCGCCTCCTGCAGGACCACCCGCCCGTCGCTGCCGCGGTGGTTGGCCCAGGCCAGGCGACCATCCAGATCCGCATCGCTCGTGTGCAGCACGGTG
Source organism: Acidimicrobiales bacterium (assembly GCA_035551615.1). Taxonomy (GTDB): domain Bacteria; phylum Actinomycetota; class Acidimicrobiia; order Acidimicrobiales; family Palsa-688; genus JAKCDU01. The sequence goes on along the minus strand of DASZNC010000107.1, from coordinate 61,005 downwards.
TTGGTGGCCACGACGCGGGCGAAGCGGTCCGGGTGCCGGGCCAGTACGGCCAACCCGATCGGACCCCCCCAGTCCTGGGCCACCAGCGTGACTTCCTGCAGGTCGAGGGCGGTCACCAGATCGGCCAGCGCGTCGATGTGACGATCGAACGTGTACTCCGACGGCTCGTCCGGTTTGTCCGAACGCCCGTAACCGATGTGATCGGGGGCGATGGCCCGCAGGCCGCGCCCGGCCAGAGTGGACAGAGTGTCCCGGTACAGGTACGACCAGGTCGGCTGGCCATGGAGCAGCAACACCACCGGTGCCCCGACCGGACCGGTGTCCACGTAGTGCATCCGCACGGGTGCACCGTCACCCCAGCCGACCTCGACGTACCTCGGATCCCATGGATATCCGGGCAGACCGTCGAACCGGCCGTCAGGCGTACGCAGCACCGCCACGAGCAAAGACAGTACGCCCCCCACCGGGCCGGTGTTCTAGGGCCGGTGTTCAAGGTGGTTGTGGAGGGACCGATAGAGCGAGGGAACGGAGGTTTCCTTTGGCGGTCCGACAGTGGGCTTGGAAAATCGGGTTGGTGCTCAGCTCGCTGCTCGTCGCGGCCTATTTCGCGCTGCCCGGGCTGACGTCCAAGTACATCCTCTACGTCGCCATCGGCCTGGTCGGGCCGGCCTTCATCGCCGGCGGCCTGCGACTGCATCGACCGACATCCCGGCTCCCGTGGGTGCTCCTCATGATCTATTGCGTTCTTTCGAGTGCCGCCGACGGCATGGAGAACATCGGGTATGGCCTGATCCTCCACCAGCCGGTGCCGCTGCCGTCGATCGCCGACGCCGTGTACCTGTCCGCCTATCCCTTCCTCTACTTCGGCGTGATCCGGCTGTGCCACCGGCCCGACGAACCCGGTTCCCGGGAGAACTACGCCGACGCGGCCATCGTCGCCATCGCCGCTCTGGCCCTCTCCTGGCATTTCCTGATGGGGTCGTATTTCCACGATGGGTCCATTGCCGTGTTTGGGAAGATCGTCACGCTGGCGTACCCGACGGCCGACCTCGGTGTCCTCTTCATCGTGGTGCGCTCCCTCGTCTTCGGCAGCGGACGGCTGCCGTTCCACCGCATACTCACCGTGGCCCTACTGATGTCGTTCGTGGCCGACTCGATCTACGACGTCATGGTGCTGTACGGGAGCTACCAGGTCGGGAACGTGATCGACGCCGGCTGGCTGTTGAACTACCTGCTCATGGGGGTGGCCGCCCTCCACCCGACCGTCACCGGCCCCGTTCCCGAGTCGGATCAGGCTCCCGACGCCCGCCGGCGGATACCGGCGCTGGCCCTGGCCGGCGCGGTGGCGCCCGGCATCCTCCTGATCGGCACCCTCGTCGGCGTCAGCGTCGATGTGGCGGTGATCGCCAGCACGTCCATCGTCGTCTTCTGCCTGATCACCCTCCGGATGTCCTGGCTGTTCGACCGCATCCGGGCGCAGACGGCCAAGGCTCGATCGGACGCAGCTGCGCTGGAGGAGGCGCTCAGCCGCCGGGATGCGCTCGAGTACGACCTGCGCCACCAGGCGTTCCATGACTCACTGACCGAACTCCCGAACCGGGCCATGCTCCACGAGGAACTGGCCCGGACCATCGCTTCGTGCACCCGGGCCAACCAGTCGTTCGCCCTCTGCCTGTGCGACCTCGACGGGTTCAAGGCGGTCAACGACATGCTCGGCCACCAGAACGGGGACCTCCTGCTCAGGGTGGTGGCCGAACGCCTGCTTCAGGTGGTGCGGGTCGCCGATACGGTCGCCCGCCTGGGAGGTGACGAGTTCGCCGTCCTCCTGACCGGTCCGGGGGTGAAGGAGGCGGCCCCTCAGATCACTGATCGGATCGTGGCCGCCCTCCGCGAGCCGGTCGAGCTGGTCGGCCGGCAGGTCGGGGTGTCGGTCAGCGTCGGGATGGCCTTCGGCGGGCGGGGGTCGTCGGCCGAGCGGTTGCTCCAAGAAGCGGACACGGCCATGTACGAGGCCAAGCGGCACGGCAAGAGCCGGTGGGAGCTGTTCGAAGGAGCCATGCAGTCGGAGGCACTTGAACGTCTCGAAGTCACGAACGGTTTCCGGGGTTCGCTCGAACGGGCCGAGTTCTTCCTCGAGTACCAGCCTCAGTTCTCTCTGACCGACGGGCGGTTGGAGGGCTTCGAGGCGCTGGTGCGCTGGCATCATCCGACCCGGGGCGACCTCGGCCCCGGTCGTTTCATCGAGTTGGCCGAGAGCACCGGGTTCATCATCGAGCTGGGCCGCTGGGTGCTCGAGGAGGCCTGCGCCCAGGCGGCCGTCTGGTTCACCGATTCGAGCACCATGACCATGTCGGTCAACATCTCGGGCCGGCAGCTGCAGGGCGGCCAATTGGGTGACGACGTGGCCACCGCTCTGGCCCTCAGCGGACTGCGCCCGGGCCAGCTGGTTCTGGAGGTGACCGAAACGAGCCTGATCGCCGATTCCGAGGAGACCACGGCCATCCTCAACCGGCTCAAACGGATCGGCGTCGGGCTGGCCCTCGACGACTTCGGGACCGGGTATGCCTCCCTGGCCTACCTCCGGCGCCTGCCGCTGGACGTGCTGAAGATCGACAAGTCCTTCGTGGACGCTTTGCGCGAACCCGGTCAGGAAGGGCCGGCACTCATGCAGACCATCCTCGGCTTCGCCGGCGTACTCGGCCTGCGGACGGTCGCCGAAGGCATCGAGCACGAAGAACAGCGTCAGCTGCTGGTCGATCTCGGCTGCGACAGCGGCCAGGGCTACCTGCTGGCCCGGCCCATGGCCGAAAAGGACATCGACAACCTCCTGCTGGAGGCGTAGTCCGAGAAAGGGTCAGATCGGCGGGGTCCACATGATGCCGCGGTTGCGACCGCCCCGCTTGGCTTCGGTGAGGGCGACGCCGGCGTTGGCGATCAACGAGGCGGAGTCTTCGCCGTCCCAGACGGCACCTCCGATCGAGGTTCTCACCGGCAGCAGACCGGCCGGGGTGGACACCGGCGACGACGTGGCCTGCAGCATCCGCCGCATGAGCTCGGTCCCGACCTCGTTCGAGGGCAGGCCCTCGGCGACGACGGCGAACACATCCGCGCCGTACCGGGCCAACATGTCGTCCGGACGCAGCCACGTCGGTAGGCGGCGGGAGAGCGTGGTGAGCACCAGGTCGCCGACGTCGCGGCCGTAGCGCTCGTTGATCACGGAGAAGTGGTCGATGTCGACGAGCAGGAATGCGCAGGCGGGGCCATTCCGCTTGGCCGCGCCGACCGCCTTTTCCGACCGTTCGGTGACCATCCGCCGGCCCGGCAACCCGGTCAGCGGGTCGTGGGTGTCGGCTCCGTCTGCGCCCGCCGCTCGAGCCGATCTGGTGGTGACATCGCGGCCGTTGCAGACGATCCCGCCGATCGCCGGGTCGGAGGTCCAGTTGGCGGCCGTCACCTCGATATGGCGCCACTCCCCGTCGGCGCCGGCCACTCGGAAGGAAAAGGTGCTGATGCCGTCCGGCCGGCCGGCGACTCCCTCGAGGGTCGACCGCACGCGGTCGACATCGTCGGGGTGGGTGCGTCCACCGACCGGGTGGCCGATGGCGGAGGACGGGTCGACACCGAACATGGACCGGTAGGCCCGGCTGGCGTACAGGAGCGTTCCGTCGGGGGCGACCACCGACAGCACGTCCGGGCTGTTGTCCACCACGGCCGACAGGCGGTCGCGATCTCGATTCTGGGAGACGTCTTGCATCTGGACGATCACGTAGGCCGGATGGCCGCCGTCGCCATCGGATATCGGTGAAACGAAGCACTCGGCATCGATATGCGTTCCATTCTTGCGATAACACCGCAACTCGATCGGATCATCGGTCGCCTTTCCGGCGAGAGCTTCCTGCAGGCATAGGTGGCCATCGGCGTCGTCGGTGCCGAGCATCTCCGCGAACCGGAGGGTGTACAGCTCGGCGCCGGAGTATCCGAGCATTCGGCAGAACGCCGGGTTGACCTCGAGAAAGTACCCGCCGATCCCGACCACGGCTTCACCGATGGGCGCCCGCTCGAACGTCTCTCTGAGACGTCGATCCAGGTAGAGCTGATCGATTGGCAACTCCGGGCGGGCGCTGGCTTTCCACGGAAAGTTGCGCGTCTTGATTCGCACCATTCAGCCCCGACCAGTCCCCAGATGTACCGAATCTCCGGCCTCGTTCCGGATACGAAGCGCTGACCCGGCACCGTACACTCGGCTTTCCCAACGGCTGGTGGGAGTTGGCTCGGGGATTGGATCAACAATCCAACAACCGGTCCGGCCGGGTTCGCCTACCCGGACACCTCGGCGGCCCGATCGGGGACGTACCGGTACGTACTGCGCGGCGGCCGCTCGTACTGGTGATCCGCTTTCGGCAGGGCCTTCAACCGGATCTTCTTGGACTTCGACGGCCGGTACGGGACGACGCTCAGCAGGTGGGATATGCAGTTGACCCGGCCCCGCATCTTGTCGTCATCCTCGACGACCCACCACGGCGAGTCCGGGATGTCGCAGTGGGCGAACATGTCATCGCGCGCCCGTGAGTAGTCATCCCACCGGGCCCGCCCCTCGATGTCGATGGGACTGAGCTTCCACCGCTTCATCGGGTCGTTGGCCCGGTTCTGAAACCTCTGCTCCTGCTCGGCCTGGCTGACCGAGAACCAGTACTTCACCAGGATGATGCCGTCGTCGATCAGCATCCGTTCGAAGGCCGGGGCCTGGCGGAAGAACCGCTGCAGTTCCTCGTCGGTGCAGAAGCCCATGACCCGCTCGACGCCGGCCCGGTTGTACCAACTGCGGTCGAACACCACGATTTCCCCGCCGGCCGGCAGATGCTCGACGTAGCGCTGGAAGTACCATTCCGTGCGCTCCCTGTCCGAGGGCGACGGGAGCGCGGTGACCCGGCACCAGCGGGGATTCAGCGGTTCGGTGATCCGCTTGATGACGCCTCCTTTGCCCGCTGCGTCGCGACCTTCGAAGACGATCACCAACCGTTGCGACTCGGCCCGGACCCATTCCTGGAGCACGACCAGCTCGGACTGCAGTCGGCCCAGTTCGGCCGTCAGTGCCATGTCGGACATGATCCGCCCAACCTAGTTGTGGATGGTCCCGCTTTCCTCGATCGGGTCGAGCCCCGGGTCGGTCGGGAAGATGAAGCAGCGGTTGCCCCCCAGCTTCTTGGCCGCGTACATGGCCGCATCGGCCGCTCGGAGGACGTCGCTGGCCGTCTGCTGACCCGGCTTCAACACGACCACCCCGACACTGGCCCTGATCTCCACCGCGCTTCCCTCGATGGTCACCAAGCCGCTCAGGCCGGCGAGCAGACGTTCGGCTACACCCACTGCCGCTTCTGCTCCATGGGTCGACGACAGCAGCACCGTGAACTCGTCGCCGCCCAGGCGGGCGACGGTGTCGCCGCTCCACACGTTCTGGCGGAGCCGGGACGCGACGGTGCGGAGGAGCTCGTCGCCGGCTGCGTGCCCCAACGTGTCGTTGACCCGCTTGAAGCCGTCGAGATCGAGGAACAGGAGGGCGGGCGGGGCATCGGGGTCCGGCGGGGCCCCCGTCAGGATGTCTTCGAGTCGCTCGCCGAGGACCCGCCGGTTGGCGATGCCGGTCAGGGCGTCGCTCGCCGCCTGGTGGCGGACCTGCTCCAGCAGGGCGGTCTTGTCCAGCGCATTGGTCCCCTGGTCGGCCAGCGCCTGGAGCTTGGCGAAATCATCGTCGTTCGGGTGGGGATGGTGGGCGCCTCCGGTCCAGCCGGCGATCAGGACCCCGTGCGGCCCGTCGTTGCCCTGGATGGCCACGGCACCGGCGGTCGACGCCCGGAAGGCCTGGAGCAGCCGGCCCACGTATCTGTCCTCGCCGTCCCGGTCGAACGAACAGGTCGCCGCCGAGCCGTCCAGCAGCCGGGCCAGCTGAGGGGTGTCGGCCGGTCGGACGAGCACGTGGCGGAGGAGGGCCTGAATGTCATCGGAGATGCCGGATTGACCGGCGACCCGTAACCCGCTCCCGTCGGGCGCGAACAGGAGGACGGAGGTGAAGTCGGCTCCGACCACGGCCCGCACGGCGGTGGCGATGGCGTCGGCCACCGCTTCTCGGGATTCGGCCCGGTGCAGCTCGCCGGCCAGGGCGAGCAGTCCCTCGGCCGTCTGCCGGCCCTCCTCGGCTTCGGCCACCGAGGTGACCGCTTCGAGCGCGGTGGCGGCCAGCCCGACGTAGGCGTCCAGGAGATCGGCCTCATGCTCGAGGAAGGGGTCACGGGAGAAAGCGGCCAGCTTCCCGTAGGACCGGGTCGAGGTCCGCACCTCGGCGATGAGCCGGCCGTGACCGTCCAGATCGACGCGCCGCCCCCGCAACAGGTCGGCTGCGACCCGGTCGGCCTCGTCCGGCTCGAACCCGTCCTGGCGGACCCGGACGTCGTCGTCATCTGACAGCCGGACCGCCAGCACGAATCGCTCGGCGTTGATTGCCGAGCCGGCCCGGGCGGCGATGGCGTCGAGCACCTCGTCGACGTCGGTCGTGGCGACCAGGTCGGACAGGGTGGCCTGCAGCTCACGGAGCCGGACGAGCAGGGCATCGGCCGCCACCGAGCGGCGCCGGCGCGACCAGGGCAGGCGGGCCCGGCGCTGCCAGCTCAGCTGGTAGATGCAGGCCTCGTCGCCCAGGACCTGGCAGTGCGGGTGATCGACGCGTGCCGGAGGCAGGTCGAACAGGGCGGTGACCTGGGTGAGCAGGCCGATCGTGTAGCCGCAGTCCAGTCGGTGAGGTCGGTAACCGTCACGCACCTTGTAGCGCAGCACGGCGGAACCGGACTTGACCTCCAGGGCGGTCATGTCGCCGGCCGTCGAGAATTTGCCGTTGGCCCGGGCGATGCCCTTGAGGAGGGTGGCCGGGGAGCCGAGCAGGCCGAGTGCGATCTTCAGGGAGTTGCCCACTGACGACTGCAGCACGGTCCGCCCTACCGCCGGGCCGATGTCGGGCCGCCCGGTGACCTTTTCCGCGGCCTCGAACAGCGCGATTTTCTGGTTGTACGTCGACCAGACCTTTTCGTCCTCCAGGACGGTCAGAGGGCGGGTCTCGCCGGCCATCTCCAGCGTTCGGGCGACGGCGACCTCCCCGTACTCGCGGCGAACGAAGTCGATGAGCAGACGCATGGTCAGGCCAGCGGTTTCCCTGCTCTCGGTCATGTCTGGGCCCCAGCGGGGACGGCCACGCATCCCATCGCTATGGTTATCGGCGGATGACGCCTCTTATATCAGTGTTCGTTTGCTGTCCGGGCGCGGCCGGAGCCCGGCCCGCCGATCGGTGTAGTCGGCTATGGGTCGGCCGGCGATGAGCCGGGTGGCCATCGTCACCGGAGGGGCCAGCGGAATCGGCCGGGCTACGGTCGACCTGCTGACGGAGAAGGGGGTGACCGTCGCCGTGTTCGACCGGTCCGGCGACGACCCGGTCGACGTCTCGGACCCGGCCGCCGTGGCCTCCGCCGTCGATCGGGTCCGAGCGCAGCTCGGGCCGATCGAGATCCTCGTCAACGCAGCCGGGATCAGTAGTGCCGGCCAGCTGGAAAACGACAGTTACGTGGACGAATGGCATCGGGCGCTGGCCGTCAATCTGACCGGCACGATGCACATGGTGCGGGCCTGTCTGCCCGATCTGCTGGCTTGTGGACAGGGACGGATCGTCAACCTGGCGTCCACCGAGGGCCTGGGCGCGGCCCGGTGGATGGGTCCCTACTCGGTGTCCAAGCACGGCGTCGTCGGCTTCACCAAGTCGCTGGCCGTCGATCTGGGCCGGCGGGGGGTCACCGCCAACTGCGTGTGCCCGGGCGCCACGCTGACCGGCCTGACCGAGGGCATCCCCGAGGCCGACCGGGACGCGTTCGCCCGCCGCCATGTTCCGGTCGGCCGGTACGCCCGCCCGGAGGAGATCGCCTACATGATCGTGGCCCTGACCGATCCGGCGGCCACGTTCGTCAACGGATCTATCATCCGGGTCGACGGCGGTCAGCTGGCCAAGAACAACTGACCGGCTGACTCAGGACGCCTGGTAGCTGACCGGCAGGTGTTTCGGCCCGGCGATGAACGTGGAGTGAAGGCGCTCGACCGGCCCGCTCATCCGAAGGTCGTCCATGCGGGTGACGACCTGCTCCATGAGCGCCGCCGTCTCCAGCCGGGCGAAGTGGGCGCCCAGGCACATGTGCGCGCCACCGCCACCGAAGGCCAGGTGATGGTTGGTCCGGCGGCGTACGTCGAGTGACTCCCCGTCGGCGAAGATCGACGGGTCCCGGTTGGCGGCCGCGTAGAACACCACGACCTTGTCGCCGGCGGCGATCCGCTGCCCGCCCAGCTCGGTGTCCACGGTCGCCGTCCGGCGCATGTGCACCACGGGGCTCACGTAGCGCAGCATCTCCTCGACCGTCGTGGCCATGGTGGAGCCCGGATCCTGCCGGATGGCGGCCATCTGGTCGGGCGCGTCCAGGAGGGCCTCGATGCCACCGGCGACCAGGTTCCGGGTCGTGTCCCCGCCGGCGTTGACCAGGAGCAGGAAGAACCAGTTGAACTCCTCGTCGCTGAGGCTCTCACCGTCCACTCGGGCCGTCACCAGCGCGGTGGCCAGATCGTCGGCCGGCTCGCGCCGCTTGCGGGCCGCCGTCTCGGAGGCGTACGCGTGCATCTCCATGATGGCGGCCACCCCGTCCGCCTCGGTCAGATCGGGGTCGGAGGAGTGCATGATCTCGGTCAGGTGGTAGAGGCGGCGGCCGTCGTCGGACGGGATCCCCATGAGATCGGCGATGACCAGTGACGGCATCTCGCCGGCCACGTCGGCGACGAAATCGCATTCGTCCCGGTCGGCGACGGCATCGACGATGCGGACCGCCAGCCGGTCGATGCGCTCCTTCCAGTCCGCCGCCGCCCGCGGTGTGAACGCCCGGCTGACCAGCCGCCGGTACCGGGTGTGGCCGGGCGGATCCTGGAAGAGCATCATCAGACGCGACCCCTCGAGCAGGGCCGGGTCGGAGTCGGGCAGCATCACGCCCCCCAGCCACGACGAGTAGGTGGCCGTGTTCCGGCTGACCTGGACGACGAGCGGGTACGACGTCACCGCCCAGAAGCCGGAGCCGTCGGTCTCGGGGTGCCAGTAGACGGGGTGGTTCTCCCGGAGGTAGCGGTACTGGTCGTGCGGATGCCCGGCGGCGAACGAGGCCGGGTCATCAAGGGCGATTCGGGGTGCGCTCATTCGCTTGTCGGTCCTGTGAAGTTCGGGGCCCGCTTCTCCTTGTGGCTGGCCAGCCCCTCGGCCGCATCCGGACCCCCGAATCCGTAGAACTCGTAGGCCAGGCTGGAGTCGAGGATGGGCAACTGGGCGCGGTACCAGTGGTTGAGGGTGTGCTTGGTCCAGCGGATGGCCGACTGGGCGCCCCCGGCCAGTTGGCGGCAGACATCCAGCGCCCGGTCCTGGACCTGATCGTCGTCCACGCAGAGTGAAACCAGGCCGATGCGTTCGGCCTCCTCGCCGCTGAGGGTTTCGCACGTGAGCAGGTAGTACTTGGCTTTGGCCATGCCGCACAGCAACGGCCAACAGATCGCCGCGTGATCGCCGGCCGCCACTCCCAGCCGGGTGTGGCCGTCGATGATGCGGGCCGAACGGCCGACGACCGAGACGTCGGCCAGTATCCCGGCGCACAGCCCGGCCCCCACCGCCGGCCCGTGGATGGCCGACACGATCGGCTTGGAGCAGTTGATCACGTTGGTCACCAGGTCACGCGCCTCGCGCAGGATGCGGGTGCGGGTGTCATAACTGTCGATCATCTGACCGAGCAGCTCGAACGACCCACCCGCCGAGAACGCCTTGCCCGCCCCCCGCAAAAGGGCCACTCGCGTCTGCGGATCACGATCGACCGAGAGCCACACATCCGCCAGTTGGCGGTGCACGTCCGGGCTGACGGCGTTCAGCCCGGGAGCGTCCATGGTGATCCTGAGCACGCCCGGCTCCGGCCGGTCGAAGGTCAGTCCCGGGTAGGCGGAGTAGGGATCGGTCACTGCTCAGCCGATGGCCGAGGTCAGCCAGGCCACGATGTCGGCGGTCACCTCGTCGCGGTTGGTCTCGTTGAGCACCTCGTGGCGCGCCCCCTCGTAGTAGTGGGCGGTCACCTGCAGCCCGGCGTCCCTCAGCCGATCCTCCAGCACCCTGACGTTCTTCGTGTTGTCGCCGGCCGGGTCCATCGTGCCGGCGACGATCAGCACTGGGATGGCGGGGATGGTGGCGATGGCATCGGCTTCGACGGCCGGCGCGGCCAGCCCGATCAGATCGGCGACGAACCCGTAGGTGAGCGGATTGCCGTCCCCCGACAGTGGGTCGGCGATGTAGGCATCGACCTCGGCGTCATCGCGGCTCAGCCAGTCAAAGGAGGTCCTCGACGGCTCGAACGCGGCGTTGTACGCGCCCAGCATGTCGATGGTCTCGTCGCCCATGCCGGCGTCGACGGCGGCCCGCATGCCGGTGACCATTTCGTCGGCCCCTTCGACCACACCCAACGGTCCCGACAGCGCGTACCCGGCCAGACCGGTCGCCCCCCGGGTGGCGTACGCCTGGGTGATCATCGATCCCATCGAGTGACCGAACAGCACGACCGGCCGGCCCGGAACCGTTCCCGCCGCCATCCCGACCAGCTGGCGCAGATCGTCCACCAGGCGGTCACCGCCGCCGGGTCCAATGCGGCCCACCCCGCTGGAGGCACCCGTACGACCATGGCCGCGGTGATCGGGGGCGAACGCCGACCAGCCGGCCGCGGTCAGGGCCCGGGCGAAGCGGTCGTAGCGCCCACTGTGCTCCGACGCCCCGTGGGCGATGATGACGGCGCCCTTCGGGTCGTCGGCCGGCCAGTGCCGGTAGAAGATCTCGACGCCGTCCTCGTCTGCGAAGTTGCTCTCCTCAGGTGTGCCCATGGGACCGACCTTAGAGCCGCCGGTCAGCCGAGGACCCGGTCGGTCACCGCGGCCAGCACGTCGAGGCCCTCGGCCAGAAGTGACTCGCTGATGACCAGTGGCGGGAGCAGGCGGATCACGTTGCCCCACGTGCCGCAGGTCAGCACCACCACCCCCTCGGCGTGGCAGCCGGCGGCGATGGCGGCGGCGGCCACCGGGTCCGGCTCGAGGGTGCCGGGCCGGACCAGCTCGATGGCCTGCATGGCCCCCCGACCCCGTCGCTCGGCGACGCCGGCGTGCCGCTCGGCCGACCGGTCGAGATGAGCGGTGACCTGCCGGCCGATGCGCCGGGCCGACCCGGCCAGGTCCATGGCGTCCATGGTGCGCACCGCCGCCAGCGCCGCGGCACACGCCACCGGGTTGCCGCCGTAGGTCCCACCGAGGCCGCCACTGTGGACGTGGGCCATGATGTCGGCCCGCCCGGTGACCCCGGCCAGAGGCATCCCCCCGGCGATGCCCTTGGCGGTGGTGACCAGGTCGGGGACGACACCCTCATGGTCGCAGGCGAACCAGTCCCCGGTCCGGCAGAAACCGCTCTGGACCTCGTCGGCGATGAACACGGCGCCGGTGTCACGGCACCAGCCGGAGATGGCCCCGAGGAACCCGTCGGCGGGGACCACGAAGCCGCCCTCGCCCTGGATCGGCTCGATGAGCACGGCGGCGATCGTGGCCGCCCCGACCTGCTTCTCGGCCAGGCCGATGGCCCGGGCCGCCGCCTCCTCGCCGGTCATGCCGTCGGGATCGCGCAGGGGGTACGACATCGGGACCCGGTAGACCTCCGGTGCGAACGGGCCGAAGCCCTGCTTGTACGGATTGGCCTTGGCGGTGAGCGCCATCGTCAGGTTGGTGCGCCCGTGGTAGGCGTGGTCGAAGACGATCACGGCCTGGCGGCCGGTCGCGTGCCGGGCGATCTTCACGGCGTTCTCCACCGCCTCGGCGCCGGAATTGAACAGCGCGGACAGCTTGTCGTGGTGCCCCGGGGTCCGCCGGTTGAGCTCTTCGCACACCTCGACGTAGCCCTCGTAGGGACCGACCATGAAACAGGTGTGGGTGAACCGTCCGGCCTGCTCCCGGATGGCGTCGACCACCTCGGGTACGGCATGGCCGATGCTCGTGACGGCGATACCGGAGCCCAGGTCGATCAGCTGGTTGCCGTCCACGTCGACCAGCACGGCGCCGTCGGCCCGGTCTATGTACAGCGGCAGTGTCGATGAGACTCCGGGGGCCACCGCCGCCGCCCGTCGGGTGGCCAGCTCCTGGGAACGGGGCCCGGGCAGGGTCGTGACCAGGCGGCGCTCCTGGAGCACATCGTGGGCGGTGGCGGACATGGACGGCCTCCGATCTTCGGCTGCCGCGAGCGTAGGTTTGCCGGGGCGCCTATGCCGAGACTTCTATGCGGTCCCGCCCGCCCCGCTTGGCCTGGTACAGGGCCCGGTCGGCGCGGGCGAAGGCCCGGTCGAGCGGCTCGTCGGGGCGCACCAGGGTGACGCCGGCCGAAATCCGCAGGGGGGTGGTTCCCACCCCTTCGACCTCGAGGGCGGCGACGGCCGACCGCACCCCCTCGATGACGTGGACGGCCCCGTCCAGGTCGGCCCCCGGGAGCACGGCCACGAACTCCTCGCCGCCGTAGCGGGCCACCAGATCGCCGGCGCGCAGCCGCTCGACCAGTGTCCGGGAAACGGCGGCGATCACCACGTCGCCGGTCAGGTGGCCGAACTCGTCGTTGACCTGCTTGAAGTGATCGAGGTCCATGAACACCAGCGCACACGGCCGCCCGGCGCGGGCCGCGTTGGCGACCAACTGGCCGGCCCGGGCGTCGAGGGCCCGCCGGTTGGGCAGACCGGTCAGAGGGTCGGTGCCGGCGTCGGCGACCGCCTGCTCGTAGCGTTTGGCCTGGGCCACGGCGAGGGAGCACTGGTCGGCGAACAGTTCCAGCGCGTGGATGTCGGTCAACGCCGGCAGCCGGCCCGACACCGGCTCGTCGACGGAGATGATCCCGAGCAGGCTGCCGTCGCCGTCCTCCAGCGGGACGGTGAGGCTGTCCTCGGCGTGCCACATGCCGTCGACCCAGTTGGGATCGGGCGCCGGGATGCTGAGCTTCTCGTCCAGTTGGGCGGGCACCTCGAAGTAGCGGTGATCGAGGAGGAAGGACCGGCTCATCTGCATCTCCGGCCGCATCATCTCGGCGAACTCCGATCGCGTCACCGGCGTCTCCCGCATCCGCTTCCGGTCGGCCTCCGGCAGGCCGACATCGGCCCGCACGTAGAGCATCTGGGAGGACGGTTCCAGCAGGTAGATGACGGCCCGCCGGAACCCGGCGGCGGTCGTCATCGCCACCGCGATGCCACCGAGGACCTCGTCGAGGGCGGCCCGGTCGCGGACCTCCACGCTGGCGGTGAGCAGGGCTTCCAATTGGCCGCGCTGGGCTTCGGCCACGGCCAGGGCCCGTTGGGCATCGCTGCGGGCCTGAGCCGCCTCCAGGCCGACCTGGGTCATCTCGGCCAGGCTCTCGAGAAGCAGAGCCTCCGACAGGTCGGGCAGGTTCCCGCTGAGCGGATCGTCGGGGTTGATGAAGCCGACGATCCGGTCGCTGGCGTCGGCCATCGGCACGAACAGCAACGACCCGCGTTCCCAGGTTTCGCCCTCGACCGACACATCGGTGGGGACGGTCCCGGCGATCACGTCGGCCCGCTCCCGGACCGGGTGTCCCGGCGGCACCCACCTGACGCCCTGGATGGTCGTGGCCGCGGCCATGAGCGCGTCGAACGCGTCGGCGGTGAGGGTCAGTTCCCGCAGCCGCCGGCTCTCGTCGGCGGCCAGCCCGGCGATGTACTGGTAACAGAACGACCCGTCCGGGGCCCGCCGGGCGATGGCACACGCCTTGTAGCCGAGCACCCCGCGCGCCGCGTCGGCGGCCAGGCGCAGCACGTCCTGCTCGTCGGTCGCGGTGGCGAAGCCGCGGGCCGTGCGCAGGACGGCCAGCATGGCTCCAGGCGCCGTCGGCCAGGACTCCCAAGCCGGCCTCTGCCGGTGGTGGTCTTCTTCAGTCATTGATTGCGCCTAAGGCCCGCCAGCGTACATGCGGTCGCCGCCCGCAGACCCTGCGGTTAGCGTGCACAAATGGGCATCTACGCGATCGGGGACCGAGTTCCGGAAATAGACGAAAGCGCGTTCGTACACCCCGACGCCACCGTTATCGGACATGTCGTACTTGGTCCGAATTCGAGTGTGTGGCCGCAGGCGGTGATCCGTGGTGACTACGGGACGGTGACCGTCGGTGCCGACAGCAACGTCCAGGACGGTGCCGTCCTGCACGCCACCTCCGATCTCCACACCGTCGTCGGGGCCCAGGTGGTCATCGGCCACCTGGCCCACCTGGAGGGCTGCACCATCGAGGACCGGGCCCTGATCGGAGTCGGGTCGGCCGTTCTCCACCGGGCCGTCGTGTCGGCCGGCGCCACCGTGGGCGCAGGCGCCGTGGTGACGAACGGGATGGTCGTGCCGGCCCGGGCTCTCGCTGTCGGTGTCCCGGCCACCATCAAGGCGGACCGCTCCGATCCCGACCTCATCGCCGCCATGGCCGAGCTGTATGTCCACAATGCGGGCCGTTACAGGACCTCTTTGCGGCGGTTGGACTGAGTCCTTTGACCGCCTCTTGAAGTAACCGACGGCGGATCATCACGCGGATTCGGGACCGCCGCTATATTGCCGCCTGACGGTTGTGACACCAGCTGTCCGCGTCCGTGTCAACGGGTGCAAAAGGGTGCATTACCAAGAGGTTGAAGTCATGTCCTTTCCCGGGACTGTGTGTCTGTCCGCCGGCGCGTCGGACGCAATGTTCGTTCCGTCCCAAGGGTTCCGCTTGTCGTGAGCGAGGGGGCGGAAGAGGAATCCGGTACCCCGGCGGAGCTGCAGGCGTTCGTCGATCTGGGCAACCTCCTCCTCGAGGAGCACGGGGTCGCCGATCTGATGGAGACGATCGTGGCGGTGGCCGTCGCCGCCGTTTCCGAAGTGGCGGAGGCCAGCGTGTCCATCCCGGCCGGATCCCGCGGCCGGCTGGACACGGCCACGGCCAGCTCGCCGGCGATCGAACTGGACCAGCGGCAGTACCGGTCGGGGATCGGCCCATCGGTCGAAGCCATCGGGTCCGGCCTGGAACTCCGCAGCGAGCTGCCCGACGGGCGGTGGCCCGACTTCTCCGAGGCGGCCATCGGCCTCGGCCTGCGATCGGTCTGGGCGCTCCCCCTCGAGGTGCGGGGCCAGATCAGCGGCGCGTTGAACCTCTACAGCATCGGCGCTCCGGTGTGGACCAGCGAGTCGGCACCGGTGGTCCGGTTGCTGGCCGATCGGGCCGGCACACTGCTGGCCAACGCCACCGCCCTGGCTCGCGCCGAGTTGGCCAACGTCACCCTGACCAAGGCGCTCGAGACGCGCACCGTCATCGGTCAGGCCCAGGGGGTGCTCATCGCCCGCCAGAACATCAGGCCGGAGGAAGCCTTCGACATCCTCCGTCGCGCCTCTCAGCGCACCAACCGGAAGCTCCGGGAGGTGGCCGCCGAGATAGTGGCCTCGGCTCTCAACGGGACGGCCGGCCGCGACGATTCAGAGGCGGACGGGACCGGCCCGGACGCGGCGACGCCGCCGATCTGATCCGACACACTCTGGTTTACTCGGGTCCGTGATCACGCCGTACGACGACTTCCCGATCCACCAGACCTCGGAGCCGGTCGCCCACCCGGTGAGCGGGGACCCCAACCAGTACGACCGCTACTTCTTCAACGGGTACACCGCCGACGGCTCGACGTTCTTCGCCGCCGCCATGGGCCACTACCCGAATCGGGGCATCATCGACGCCGCGTTCAGCGTGGTCGGCGACGGTGTCCAGCGATCGGTGTTCGCCTCCGGGCGGATGCCCCTCGACCGGAGCACGGCCGTGGGCCCGATTTCCGTCGATGTGCTCGAGCCGATGCGCCGCCTGCGGGTCGCCGTCGGCCCCAACGACTTCGGCATCGAGGCGTCGCTCACCTTCGAGGCCCGCAGCGCCGTCATCGAGGAGCCGCGCAATACGGTCACGGCCGGCACCCGCAAGTGGATGGACTCCACCCGGCTCACCCAGTGGGGCTCGTGGTCGGGCGACCTGCGCCTCGACGGGCAGCCGGTCCGGTTGGACGGACCCGTGTACGGCGTTCGGGACAGGTCATGGGGGCAGCGCGGCGTGGGGGTCCAACTGCCGACCAACTTCGAGCTGCAGGTACCGCAGTTGTTCTGGCTGTGGGCCCCGCTCAACTTCGCCTCGTTCTGCACCCACCTGGCCCTCTTCGAGTACGCCGATGGTCGCCGCTGGCTCGAACAGGGCCTCATCGTCCCCGTCCTCGAGCCGGGCGCACCCACCTGGGGCGGCGACGCCGACATCGACTACCTGAATCACGTCGGCTACGACATCTCCTGGATGGCGGGCACCCGCCAGGCGGCCGGCGCCCGCCTCAGCCTCGACTCCCGCCGCAACGGGCCGCAGGCCATCGAGCTCGAGCCCCTGCTGACCTTCCGCATGCGGGGCATCGGTTACACCCACCCCGAATGGGGTCACGGTTCCCTCCACGGCCAGCTCGAGGTCGGCGGTGAGTCACTCGACGTCGATCGCATCGACCCCCTCGACTTCAGCTCGATCCACATCCAGTCCGTCGTCCGGGCGACGATGGGGGACGAGGTCGGCATCGGGGTGCTGGAGCAGTTGTTCATCGGGGAGCACCAACCAACCGGTCTCACCGGGCTCCTCGACCCCGCCGTCCGATAGGGTTCGCAGGTCCGGCCCACCGAGGATCCACGGCCGGCTCAGGGGAGGGTGAGTTGGACGACGTCCGGGTGCTGGACCTGTCCGAGTCGATCGGAGGCGGTTACTGCGCCCGTCTCCTCTCCCTCGCCGGTGCCCGTGTGGTTGTCGGCGAGGCGGACGGCGGCCATCCCCTTCGGAGCTGGTCGTGGGCGGGCCCCGGCTCCGTCGACGACGGGCCCCTGTTCGCCTACCTGCACGCCGGTCACCGGGCCGAGCTGATCGCGCCGTCGGACCGGCTGGACCAGTTGATCGCCGAGGCCGACGTCGTCATCCTCGATGATGCCGCCGGGCGGCCGGACGCCCGGGACCTGGTCGCCGCCCACCCGACGCTCGTCGTCGTCAGCATCAGCCCGTACGGCCTGACCGGCCCGTACGCCCATCTGCCCGGCTCGGAGCTCACCGTCCAGGCCGACAGCGGCGCGCTGGCCATCCGCGGCCATCCCTCCCGGCCGCCCGTCCAGGCCGGTGGCCGGTCGACCGAGTGGCTGAGCGGCAGCTACGCGGCGGCCGGGGCCGTCGCCCTGATCCGCCGCCGCGACCTGGGTGGTCCCGGTGGTCTGGTGGATGTGTCGTGGGCCGAGGTCGCCAGCCTGTCGTGCACCCTGTTCGCCGATGTCGCCGACGCCCTCGCCGGGCGACCCGATCTGTCGTCGCGGCCGGCCCGCTCCCTGGAGACACCGTCGATCGAACCGACCCTCGATGGTTACGTCGGGTTCAACACCAACACGGCCCAGATGTTCTCCGACTTCCTGGTCCTGATCGAGCGGGCCGACCTGATGGCGACCGATCCGTCCCTCGTCCAGATCGGCGGCCGACTCCAGCGGTGGGACGAGTGGAACGGCATCGTGCACGACTGGACGACCCGGCACACCACCGCCGAGATCGTCGATGCCGCCGCCCTGCTGCGCATCCCGGCCGCCCCGGTGACCGACGCCGAGGCGGTGCTCGGCCTCGATCACTTCGTCGAACGGGGTGTGTTCGTTGACGAGCCGTCCGGGCGGATGCGCTTCCCCCGCCGGCCGTGGCGCTTCGACGGTGAGGACATACCGGCGCCCGGCGTCGCACCTGGGCGGGCGGTGCCGGACCAGTCGGCCGGCGATTCGGCCGGCGGCTCCTCGAGGAATGACGATTCCCCGGCCGTCGACCACCATGGGGCCGGCCCGGCCCCGATGCCGGGTGCCGGCATCACCGTCGTCGACGTCACCACGTGGTGGGCCGGAGCGGCGGCCAGCAATCTGCTGGGTGCCATCGGGGCCGATGTCATCCACGTCGAGTCGGCCAACCACGTCGATGGCATGCGCATGATCGGCGGGATGTTCGCCGACCGGGAGAACTGGTGGGAGCTGAGCTCTTTCTTCCTGTCGATCAACACCAACAAGCGGGGCGTCACCCTGGACTTGGGCCAGGCGGAGGGTCGCGACCTCCTGCTGCGGCTGGTCGAGAAGGCGGACGTGGTCATGGAGAACTTCACCCCCCGGGTGCTCGAACGGTTCGACCTGGGCTGGGACGTCATCCACGAAGCCAACCCGGGCGCGGTGATGGTGCGGATGCCGGCGTTCGGTCTGGACGGCCCGTGGCGCAACCGGCCCGGCTTCGCCCAGACGATGGAACAGGT
Organism: Acidimicrobiales bacterium; assembly: GCA_035551615.1. GTDB lineage: Bacteria > Actinomycetota > Acidimicrobiia > Acidimicrobiales > Palsa-688 > JAKCDU01. The sequence goes on along the minus strand of DASZNC010000107.1, from coordinate 42,544 downwards.
GACCGGACTGGCCTGGCTGACCGGCCACATAGACGACCAGCCCCGCATCCAGCGCGGTCCGTGCGACCCGAACGCCGGGATGCACGCGGCACTGGCCACGCTGGTCGCGCTGCGGCAGCGGGACCGAACCGGGATCGGCTCCTTCGTGGAGGTACCCATGGTCGAGGCGGCCCTGGCCATCGCCGCCGAACCGGTGCTCGAATGGACGGCCTACGGGCACCGGCTCGGTCGGATCGGCAACCGCAGCCCGCAGGCCTGCCCGCAGGGTGTCTTCGCCTGCGCCGGCTACGAGAACTGGCTGGCTCTGTCCGTGACCGACGACGACGTGTGGGCGGCCCTGGTCGCCGCGCTGGATGAGCCGGTCTGGGCCAAGAATCCGTCCCTGGCCACACTGGCCGGTCGCCGGGCCGACGAGGAGCGTCTGGAAGCCGGTTTGGCCGAGTGGGCCGCAGGGGTCGACCGCGACGAGGCCGTCGCCGCTCTGCGAGCGGCCGGCGTACCGGCGGCACCGGCGTGGAACCCGAGGCGGGCGTCCGAGCACCCGCAGTTCGCGGCGCGGGGCTACTACGAGAAGGTCGACCACCCGGTCGCCGGGGTGGTGGCCGTACCGACGCTGCCGATGCGCCTCAGCGGCATAGATCGCTGGACGGCCCGCCCGGCTCCGACTCTCGGCCAGCACAACGCCGAGGTGCTCGGCCTTCTCGGCCTCGACGCCGACGACCTCGGCCGGCTGGCCGACACCGGCGTCATCGGAACCCGTCCCCGCGGTCTGTGACCGCACCATCATGCGAGTAGGAGCACAGTGACCGACCTGTTCGACCGCCATGTCGTCATCGACGTCGACACCCATCTGACCGAGCCACCCGATGCCTGGACGGCCCGCATGCCGGCCCACCTGCACGACCGGGTCCCGCACATCGAACGCATCGACGGTCGCGACACCTGGATGGCCGGCGGGGAGCGCCTGGGCGCGCCCGGCTTCTATTCGATGGCCGGTTGGGACGGTGTGATGCCGGCGTCGATTCCCGACACCTTCGATGACATCGACCCGGCCATGTACGACCCGGCCGCCCGCCTCCGCTTTCTCGACCAGGAGGGCATCGACGCCCAGGTCCTGTACCCGAACGTGGGCGGCTTCGGTAACGGCTACTTCCTGCGGATGGGCGACCGCCAGTTGGTCGCCGACTGCGTGCGGGCCTACAACGACTTCCTCACCGACTGGACCAGCCTGGCTCCCGACCGGCTGTTGGCGGTCACCGCCCTCCCCTTCTGGGATCTGGACCTGGCCGTGGCCGAGTTGCGCCGGTGCCTCAGCAACGGTCACCGGGCCGTCAACTTCTGCAACCAACCTCAGGACTACGGGCAGCCGGCGCTGGCCGACCGCCACTGGGATCCGATCTGGGCCACCGTCCAGGAGGCCGGCGTCCCGGTCAGTTTCCACGTGGGCGGCGGCTCCATGGGCACCCAGTTCGAGGACACCGCCGGCCTCGGGTGGATGACCAACTTCGCCCGGGTGTCGTCGCTCATATTCATGGACAACATGAGGTGCCTGGCCGACCTGATCTTCGGGGGTGTCTGCCACCGCTTCCCCGACCTGCGCTTCGTGTCGGTCGAATCCGGGGTGGGCTGGATCCCGGCTGCCCTCGAGACCTTCGACTGGCAGTGGCGGGGCGGCGGCATCGCCGACGAGCACCCGGAGTACGACCTGCTGCCGAGCGAGTACTTCCGCCGGCAGGTGTACGGCTGCTTCTGGTTCGAGCGCCAGACGGCGGTCGACGCCATCCGCACCTACCCGGACAACATCCTGTTCGAGAGCGACTACCCGCATCCCACCTGCCAGCACCCGGGACCCCGGTCACCGGGGCAGCGCCCACGCGACTACGCCGAAGAGGTCCTCGGTGGTCTGCCCGACGAGCTGGTCGCCAAGGTGCTGCACGGCAACGCGGCCGCTCTGTACAGCCTGTGACCGAGGCCCCCGATCTGGGCAGCGCCTTCGTCACCGGAGTGGTCCGGGGCCGGGCCCTCATGGTCACGGTCAACCGGCCGGAGAAGCGCAACGCCTTCACCCAGGACGCCTACCGGGCCATCAAGCGGGCGGCCATCTGGGCCGACCGCCAGAGTGGCATCGACGCCGTATGCCTGACCGGCACCGGGGATTGGTTCGGATCGGGTGGTGACCTGAGCCGCTTCCAGGACGTGGCCGACCTGGACAGCGAATGGGACGGCACCGACCACCACCCGTTCCGCCACATCGAGCGGTGCCGGAAGATCTGGGTGGCCCGGATCAACGGCGTCTGCCATGCCGGCGGGCTCGACCTGGCGCTGCACTGCGATGTCACACTGGCCTCGGATCGGGCCCGCTTCCGCGTCCCAGAACTGTTGCGGGGCCTGCCCGATCCGTACATCTGGTCCCGGTTGGTCGACACGATCGGGTTGGCCCGGGCCCGCTGGATGATCTTCACCGCGGGCGAGATCGATGCCGCCGCCGCCGGCGCCATGGGCCTGGTCGGCGAAGTGGTCGAGCACGACCGGTTGGACGAACGGGTCGACTGGGCCCTGGACCAGATCAGCCGCACCGGTCCCTCGGCCCGGGCCATCATGAAGCGGGAGATCACCCGCCGACTGCCCATCGCTGACCCGTCGGTGTTCTCGCAGGTGGACCCGGCCGAGATGACCGAGGGCATGAACTCCTTCGTGGAGAAGCGGCCGCCGGACTGGTCGAAGCTGGGCTGACCGCCCGAAGCCGGGCTGACCGCCCGAAGCCGGGCTGACCGGCCGAACGTCGTCGCTGCGCCGCCCGGTCGGCGTGAGCGCGCCGGCCGGTCGGCGTCAGGCGGTCGCCCGCCGGACGTCGCGGAACGGGATGTCGCGATCGACTTCGGGTTCCTTGGGCAGTCCGAGCACCCGCTCGCCGATGATGTTGCGCTGGATCTGGTCGGTGCCGCCGCCGATCGACGTGAAGTAGGCGTTCAACGACAAGAAGTTGGCCGCGTCACCACGCACGTGACCGGCGCCCTGGAGCATGGCCTCCGCCCCCAGGATGAGGCACTGGACGTGGGCGCCCTCGTGGAGGATCCGGGACATGGCCAGCTTGCCCAGTGAGAGCACGGGTGAGGCGGTGCCCTGTTGCAGTTGGGCCTTGGCCCGCACCCCGTTCCAGCGGTTGACCTGGCGCAGGATGTGGACCTGCATCACCATCTGGCGGACCACTGGATCGGACCAGCGACCGGTGGCCCGGGCCAGGCCGACGAGATCGACCTCGGCGCCACCGACCCCACCATCGCCCATCGGGCCGCCGCTACCCGGCTTGGCGGCCGGATTGCGGGGTCCCCGGGCGACGTCGCCCATGACCGACCGCTCGTAGGCGAGGGCCGTCTGCAGCACCCGCCACCCGGAGTTGAGATCGCCGAGCAGGTTCTCCGCCGGCACCCGGGCGGCGTCGATGAACACCTCGTTGAAGTGCGCCTCGTCGGTGATCTGACGGATCGGCCGGACCTCCACGCCGTCCTGGCGCATCGGGAAGAAGAAGAACGACAGGCCCTTGTGCTTCGGCACGTCCCAGTCGGTGCGGGCGATAAGCATGCCGTACTCGGCCTTGGCCGCCCCCGAGGTCCACACCTTCTGGCCGGTCACGATGTATTCGTCGCCGTCCCGGTCGGCCCGGGTCGCCACTGCGGCCAGATCGGAACCGGCACCCGGCTCGGAGTAGAGCAGGCACATGGAGACCTGGTCGAGCAGGAGGCGGCGGATCAGCTTCTGCTTCAGGGCCTCGGCGCCGTAGGCCAGGAGCGTGTTGGCCCAGAGATTGTGGGCATCCTGGCCGCTGCCGGGGGCCCCGACCTTGCGGAACTCCTGGGCGACCACTTTGCCGTCGTCGGGGGTGACTCCGCGGCCGAACCATTCGCGGGGCCACGACGGCACCGCCCAGCCGGCGTCGACCACCATCTCCAGCCATTCCTGCTTCGGTCGCCCCGGTTCCCAGTGCTCAGAGAGCCAGGCGGCCACCTCGTCGGCGATCACGCCGCCACCGTAGTCAGACCGGCCGTCAGGCCAGGAACTCGAGCGCGCCCAGATCCATCACCTGGGCCGAGGCCCCGTTGGCCATGGTCATGAACATCGTGTCGCCCCGATCGGTGCGACCCACGACCATCGACGCGAACACGGCCATGAAGAACCCGCTGAAGCTGTGGCGCCGGTAGTCGTCCCAGCACTGGTCGAATTCGTACTCGGCGACACCTAGATCGACCAGCCTGGAGTGGTAACCGGCCACCAGGTCGCGCTCGGTGGCTCGCCGCCGGTCGGCGGGCATGGCCGCGCTGATGAAGTAGGACACGTCGGCGACACCGGTGCCGAGCTGCACCGTCTGCCAGTCGACGATGGTCAACGGTCGGGAGCCGGCCGAGTCACTGAAGAGCATGTTGTCGAGCCGGTAGTCACAGTGGCAGATCGTCATCGCCGCCGGGTCGGGCGCCAGCCACGTCTCGGCCGCCGCCAGCTTGGCTCCCACCTCGAGGGACTGCTCGCTCAGGCGGTCCTGGTAGCGGTCGAGAAAGAGCGGCCACATCATCCCGACCGCCGGCCCCGGCGCGAACGCGTTCTCGATCTTGGCCGCCAGCCAGGGCACCTTGGTGAGAGTCGGATCACCCCACCGCGGCCCGTGCAGCTTGGCCGCCTCGAGGACGACCATCATCGCCTCGTCGTCGGAGCACCCGGCGATCTGGTCGCCGGCGACGCCGTCGCTGATGTCCTCGAGCAGGAGCACGACGTTGGCCGTGCCCGGCTCGATGTCGGCGAAGTAGCAGTGCGGTCGCGAGACCTGGACCGAGTCGGCCAGGTCGCGGTAGAAGGCCACCTCGGTCTCGTAGGTGAGGGTCTGGACGCCGGCCGCCCGGCTGTCCTCCGACCGGGATGCGAACTTGCCGACCACCGACGCCGGCCCGTCCGTCTCCCCGGAGTAGGTCAGGCGGTAGCGGACGTTGCTACCCACCTGCCCGGTCCCGATCGGTTGGGCGTCGACCGCCGCGATGGTTCCCTTCCGGAGGGCGCCCGACTCCTCGAGGACGGCCTGCAACCAGGCCGGTGTGACGTCATCTGGGTCCCAAACGGCTGAAGTCATGAGCGTCCCCCCTGGGCGGCGAACTGCAAGAGTATGCGGCTGTGGCGTTCCCCGACGATCCGCTCCCGCCCGATACGGTCGGCCTGCTCGAAGGTCTGGCGACGACCAGGGCGATCCGCCGGTACACCGACGAACCGGTGCCCCCGGAGGCGCTGCGGGCCATGCTCTTCGCCGCGTCGCGTGCTCCTAGCGGGTCCAACCGGCAGCCGTTCCGGTTCATCGTGCTGACCGACGGCCCGAAGGCGGTCGAGGCCAAGCGGTTGATCGGCGAGTCGGCCCGGCGGGCGTGGGCCGGGAAGCGGGAGAAGGACGGCTACGAGCAGGGTTCCGGTAGCGAAGCGTCGTCGCCGAAGGCCCGCATGGCCCGGTCCATGGACGAATACGTCGAACGGTTCGAGTCCATCCCGGTCGTCATCCTCCCGTGCTACGCCCGTTACCGCCGGCCGCCCCACCTGTTCGACGGGTCGTCCCTGTTCCCGGCCTGCCAGAACCTCCTCCTGGCCGCCCGGGCCCTGGGCTACGGCGGGGTGCTGACCGGTTGGCACTACGGCGCCGAGGCCGAGCTGAAGGAGCTGCTCGGCGTCCCCGACGATGTCTTCATGGCCGCCACCATCACCATCGGGCGACCGGCCGGCAGTCACGGCCCGGTACGGCGCCGCCCTTTGTCCGAACTGGTCTACGCCGACGGGTGGGGCGACGCTCCGGACTGGGCCGTCGACCCGCCCGGCACCCGGCACACGTCGGCCGGCCCGCCCCGGGATGGGGGAAATCAGCCGGCGGGCGGCTGATCTGCCTGGCCGGGCCTGTCGCACGTGGGCCTCGTCCAGCCGCACCGGTGCGCCTCCGGGCGCGATGAGACGGGCCACAGTTGCGGGGCTCGGTGCTGAGTGGCCCGGGAACGCGTCCTTTTACGCGTTCTGACGGTCCAGGTAATTCGGCGCCCGGCCCGGATGGCCCGCCAGATGGTCGAATTGCGCGTTCCTGCGGTCCATCTGGTGCGGGGCGTGACAACGCTGGCCCGTTCCGACGCGCCGGGTGGTCGGGCGGCGTGGGGGTCCAGGCGGCGTCGACACCGCAGCCGCCGCCGGCCGGCGCTTGGGCCTCGATCGCTATGCTCGCCGGGCTTGGACGAGCTGGGACATCGAAAGCGGCGGTGGTCGGCGTTGTCCGCCGAGGACCGGCAGGCCGAGCGGCGCCGGCTGCTCATCGAGACCGGGATCGACCTGATCGGCGGGGACGGGTGGGCGGCGCTGACGGTGCGCCGGATCATCGAGCGGGCCCAGCTGAACCCGCGCTACTTCTACGAGAGTTTCGCCGACATCGAGCAGCTGGCCGTCGCCGTCTACGACCGGATCGTGGAGGAGCTGGGCGCCCAGGTCCTGGCCCAACTTTCGACCCCGGGGCGCGATGAGACCGAGGTGGTGCGGGCCGGCGTGCAGGTGATCGTCGAGTTCATCGACGCCGACCGCCGGCGCGGGCGGATCCTGTACGCCGAGGCGCCCGGGTTGGAAGCAGTTCGCCGCCGTCGGGTGGAGGCGGGCCGGGCGGTGGTCGGGTTCGTGGAGCAGTACGCCGCCTCGCAGCGCCCGGTACCGGCCACCGATATCGCCGTCGGCCGGGTCGGGGCGGCCTTCCTCGTGGGCGGTGTGTCCCACCTCCTGGCCGAGTGGACGGCCGGGCACATCAAGGTCTCCAAGCTGGAACTGATCGATGACGTCACCGCCATGTTCCTCGCCGTCGGGGATGCGGCCGGGGCCATCGCCGGCGCCGCCGCGGCGGTTCCGACCGGGCGGCGGGGCCGGACCGCCGACTCCTGACCGTCACCCGCTCCGGAAGCGAATAAGATTCGGGAAAAAGGGGGGAGTCTCATGCACGACCTGATTATCCGCGGTGGCACGCTGGTGGACGGCACGGGTGCGCCCAGCCGGACCGCCGACATCGCCGTGACCGATGGTGTGATCACCGAGGTGGGGAAGGTGGACGGCTCGGCCCGCCGGACCATCGAGGCCGACGGTGCCCTGGTCACGCCCGGCTTCGTCGACATCCACACCCACTTCGACGGGCAGGTGACATGGGACCCGTCGCTCACCCCGACCGGGTGGCATGGTGTCACCACGGTTGTCATGGGCAACTGCGGCGTCGGATTCGCCCCGTGTGAGCCGGCCAAGCGGGAATGGCTGATCGGCCTGATGGAGGGCGTCGAGGACATCCCCGGCTCGGCCCTGTCGGCCGGCATCCAATGGTCGTGGGAGAGCTTCCCCGAGTACCTCGACGCAGTCGAGAAGGTGCCCAAGGCGCTGGACGTCGGCACCCATGTTCCCCACGGCGCGGTGCGCGCCTACGTGATGGGAGAGCGGGGGGCCCGCAACGAAGCCGCCACCCCCGAGGACATCGCGGCCATGGCCGCTCTGGTGAAGCAGGGCATCCAGGCCGGCGCCCTCGGGTTCTCCACCAGCCGGACCATTGCTCATCGGGCCATCGACGGTGAGCCGGTTCCGGGCACCTTCGCCGCCGAGGACGAGCTGTTCGGTATCGGCCGGGCGCTCGGCGAGCTGGGCACCGGTGTCTTCGAGCTGGCCGCCGCCGGTGCGCTGGGCGAGGACCTGGCTGCCCCGGAGCGGGAGATCTCCTGGATGACCCGCCTGGCCGGCGAGATCCACCGGCCGGTCAGCTTCGTGCTCAACCAGTACCACACCGACCCGGATCTGTGGCGCAAGCTGCTCGACCTGGTGGCCGACGCCAATGCCGCCGGTTCGCCGCTCCGCCCTCAGGTCACCGCCCGCACGGTGTCCATCCTGCTCGGCTTCCAGACCTTCCACCCGTTCTCTTTCACCTCGGTGTGGACCGAGGCCATGCTCGGCCTCCTGCCCTGGCCCGAGCAGGTGGCCCGTATCCAGGGCGATGCCGACCTGCGGGCCCGCCTGATCGATCAGGCCCGCACCAACGGCCAGGACACCATGATGCAGCGGTTCATGTCGCCCAGCCGGGCGTTCGTGCTCGGTAACCCGCCGAACTACGAGCCCGGTCCCGATCAGAGCGTCGCCGGTATCGCCGCCGGCCGCGGTGTCGATGAGTGGGAGACATTCCTCGACCTGCTGATGCAGGACGGCGGCAGGGAGCTGCTCAACACCCCGGTGCTCAACTATGCCAACGGCGATCTGGCCGCCACCCGGGCCATGCTCGTGCACCCGAACACCGTCTTCGGCCTGGGTGACGGCGGGGCTCACGCCGGCCAGACCTGCGACGCCTCGACGACCACGTTCATGCTCAGCTACTGGGCACGTGACCGCAAGGAAGGACGCCTGTCGATCGAGGAGGCGGTCCAGGCCATCACGTCCACCACCGCCGGCCTCTACGGCCTGAACGACCGCGGCCGGCTGGTCCCGGGGCTCTGCGGTGACATCAACGTGATCGACGCCGACGCCATCGGCCTCCACCGCCCGGAACTGGTCTACGACCTGCCCGGCGGGGCCCGCCGGCTGGTCCAGAGGGCGGAGGGCTACGAGTACACGATCAAGAACGGCGAAGTGACCTTCGACCACGGCGAGGCCACCGGCGCCGTACCCGGCGCACTTCTCAGAGGAGCACGATGACCGCCACCGAACAGCACCAGCCGACCGCCGTCCACATCGGCGACGAGCAGATCCCCTTCGCCGACATGGGCGGCGGCAACATGATCCGGGTACTCCAGGTGCGGGAGAAGGAGAGCCTCTGGATCATCGAGAACATCTTCCAGGCCGGCTTCGAGGTGGCCACCCACCGCCACACCGGGCCGGTGTGGGGCTACACCAAGTCGGGCGGGTGGAAGTACAAGGAGTACGAGTACGTCAACCGGGCCGACTCGTTCCTCTACGAGCCGGCCAACTCGGTCCACACCCTGCAGTGCGTGGAGGACGACACCCGGGTCTGGTTCCACATGTACGGCGTCAACCTCAACCTGGACGCCGACGGCAGCATCGAATCGGTCAGTGACGGCGTCGGCACCCTGGCGTTCTACCTGCAGCTGTGCGAGGAGCAGGGCTTGGGCCGGCCGCCGGTCCTCGTCGACTGACCGGCCCCATGCGCAACCCGCACGCGGGCGAGCCATTCGACTCGTCCGACGAAGAGATCGCCGAGGCCCTCCTCGACGTGAGCATCCCCACCCTCATGCTGTCCCTCGTCCACATGTCGGGCGATCCGGAACTGATCCGGGGCCGGCTGAAGCCGGCCGGCCTGTTCCTCAACGAGGTGCAGGGGTTCATGTCCGAGGAGGACAAGGCAGAGGCCCGGGCCCTGGCCCTGCCCATCATCGCCGACTACCGGGACCGTGGGTGCCCGGAGCCGGAGCCGATCAGTGGTCAGCTGCTGCAGGAGATGATGAGCTGGATCGCGTGCGAGGAAGTGCCCCTCGAATACGTCCCGATGCTCATGGAGGAGATGGAGCTGGACGGCGCCGATGCCCGGCGCACGGGTGAGGCGGTCGCCGACGGCCGGTCCGACTTCCCGGTGGTGGTCATCGGCTGTGGCGAGTCGGGTCTGCTGGCCGGTGTGCGACTGAAGGAAGCGGGCATTCCTTTTACCATCATCGAGAAGAACGCCGGACCGGGCGGCACGTGGTACGAGAACTCCTACCCGGGGGCCCGGGTCGATGTCGGCAACCACTTCTACTGCTACAGCTTCGAGCCGAGCGACATGTGGACCGAGTACTTCGCCCGCCAGCCCGAGCTGCAGGCCTATTTCCAGTCGGTCATGACCAAGCACGGCGTCGACGCCCACGTGCGCTGGGAGACCGAGGTCATTGCTTTGGCCTGGGACGACGGGGCCGGGATCTGGCGACTCGGTCTGCGGGCCGAGGACGGGACCGAGTCCACCATCGAGGCGCGGGCCGTCATCTCGGCCGTCGGCCACCTGTCGCGACCCCACCTGCCCGACCTGCCGGGCCGTGACTCGTTCGCCGGACCGTGGTTCCATTCCGCCCGGTGGGACCACTCGATCGACCTCACCGGCAAGCGGGTGGGCCTCATCGGCGCCGGTGCCAGCGGCTTCCAGATCGCCCCGTCCATCGCCGGCCAGGTCGAACACCTGACGGTGTTCCAGCGCACCGCCCAGTGGATGTTCCCGAACCCGAACTACCACGCCACCGTCGGGCCGGGTGTGCGCTGGGCACTACGCCACCTGCCGTTCTACGGGCGGTGGTACCGGTTCCTCATCTTCTGGCCGGCGTGCGACCATGGCCTCACTGCGTCGCGCGTCGATCCCGACTATCCGGACCAGCAGCGGGCGGTCAGTGAGCTGAACGACTTCACCCGCCAGCACTTCACCGACTGGATCGTCAGCCAGGTCGGCGACGATGAGGAGCTACTGGCCAAGGTGCTGCCCGATTATCCGGCCACCGGTAAGCGCACCCTGCAGGACAACGGCAGTTGGCTGCAGACGCTCCGGCGGGACAACGTCGAGCTGGTCCGTACGTCCATCGACCGGATCGAGCCGGACGCGGTCGTGACCACCGACGGAACCCGCCACCCGGTCGACGTCATCGTGTACGCCACCGGCTTCTTCTCGAACCGGTACCTCTACCCGATGACCATCACCGGGCGGGACGGGACCGACCTGCGGGAGATGTGGGGGGAGCGGCCGGCCGCCCATCTCGGTATCACCGTGCCCGGCTTCCCGAACCTGTTCATGATGTACGGACCGGGGACCAACCTGGTGCACGGCGGCAGCCTGATATTTCATTCGGAGTGTCAGATGCGGTACATCTCCGGTTGCCTGGAGGCGCTCATCGCCGGGGGCCACCGGGATATGGAACCGAAGCCCGAGGTGTACGAGGACTGGCACCGCCGCACGGTCGCCGAGATCAGCCAGTTCGTCTGGGCCCAGCCGTCGATCAGACACTCCCACTTCAAGAATGCGCTGGGGGAGATACACACCCTGAGCCCGTGGCGGCTGGTCGACTACTGGACCTGGACCAAGACGCCCGACCTGGCCGAGTTCGTGATCCGCTGAGACAGGCGTCTCAGCCGGCCGGAGTGAACTCGATCGGGAGCTCCTTCAGGGTCCGGGTGAAGAATCCGGGCGCGTACTGGGGCTCGTAGCCGGGCGCCACCCGGAAGTCGGGCAGCCGGCGCAGGAGCTCCTCGAACAGCACCCGGATCTCCAGCCGGGCCAGGTTGGCGCCCAGGCAGAAGTGGGTGCCGAAGCCGAACGCGACGTGGTGGTTGTGCTTGCGGCCGACGTCGAAGGTGTCCGGGTTCTCGAACACCCGCTCGTCGCGGTTGGCCGACGGGTACATGAGCAGAACCTGATCGCCCTCCGCCAGGATCTGGCCGTGTCGTTCGTGCTCGGTCGTGACGGTGCGGCGCATGTTGAGGATCGGTGACGACCACCGGATGAACTCCTCCACGGCGGTGCGCATGAGCTCGGGGTGGGCCTGCAGCGCGGCCTTCTGGTCGGGGTGGTCGCTCAGGGCCAGCACCGTCTGGCCGATGGTGGAGCGGGTCGTCTCGGCCCCGCCATCGACCAGCAGGATGGTGTCGTTGAGCACCTCCTCGACCGACATGGGTTGATCGTCGAGGGTGGCGTGGGCCCAGATCGACATCAGGTCGTCGCGCGGCTCGGCCTGGCGGGCCTGGTACAGCTTGAACGACTGCTCGGCGAAGTCGGCCATGCTCGTCTCGGCATCGTAGGGCCGGCGGGGATCGTCCTCCTTGTAGCCGGCGTTGCCCATCGTCGTCTCCGACCACCACTTCACGTTGGGCCACAACTCGTGGTCGTAGCCGATCAGGTCGCAGATGATCATCGCCGGCAGCGGTGCCGCCAGATCTTCGACGACCTCGGCGTGGCCCTGGGCGGCGATGCCGTCGATCAGCCCGGTGACGGCCGCCCGCACCAGGTCCTCGTGGCGGCGTAGGTGCCCGGGGGTGAACCGGCCGGACACCAGCTTGCGCTGTTGGGTATGGAGCGGATCGTCCTTGTTGATGATGCTGACCGGGAACTCGAGTAGCGGTCGCGACCCGTGGGCCGAGCTGTAGGTGGCCGTATCCTTCTCCACCTCGAGCACGTCGCGGTAGCGGGAGACGCACCAGATGCCGTTGCTGTCGCGGTACACCGGATGGTTGTCCCGCAACTCCTTGTAGACCGTCCACGGATCGTCGGCGTAGAGGTTGGGATCGAGCAGGTCGAGCTGTTGGCGGACGGCCATGTGTGGTGTTACTCCCCCGTGTGATACTCGTGGCCGACACTAGTTCTCGGATAGGGGAGGGCAACCTTGCAATCAAGTGGACCGCTGGCCGGTCACGGCATCCTGGTGACCGGCGGGGGGACCGGCATCGGCAAGGCGTGTGCCGCCGAGGCCGCCCGCCAGGGCGCCAAGGTCATCATCTGCGGGCGCACCCAGTCGAAGCTGGAGGAGGTGGCGGTCAGCATCGCCGGCGAGGGTCTGGCCGTCGACCTGGTGGTGGCCGACGTCACCAACGAGGACGATGTCGACAAGGCGGTCCGGGCCACCATCACATTCGCCGGCAACATCCGCGGCGTCGTGGCCAACGCCGGTGGCGGTGGCATGCTCGCCCCGTACCACCTGCAGGACGTCGCCGAGTACCGCCGGGTGCTCGACCTGAACGTGGTCGGCACCATGCTGTCGATCAAGCACGCAGTGCCGCACATGGTGAAGGCCGGTGGTGGCAGCTTCGTCGGCATGTCGTCGATCGCCGCCACCGCCACCCACCCGGTGTTCGGCGCCTACCCGGTGGCCAAGGCCGGCATCGACGCCATGATGCGCAACGCGGCCGATGAGTACGGCGCCGCCGGTGTCCGGTTCAACTCGGTGCAGCCCGGGTTCGTGACCACCGAGATCATGGAGGGCATCCCGCGCGACAGCACCGTGTTCCAGAGCTACCTGGCCAACACCCCGTTGGGAGGCGTGTCCGCCCCCCATGACATAGCCAACGTGGTGACCTTCCTGCTGGGCCCGGCGTCGACCCGGATCACCGGTCAGGCCATCGCCATCGACGGCGGTCACAACCTGCGGGCCGGGCCCGATTTCCGGCCGTTCACCGGCCTGTCCGCCGGCCAGCTGCTGGCCCAGGAATGAGTTCACTGTCCGACGCGTCGGCCACCGGACCGCTGGCCGGGGTCAAGGTGGTCGAACTGGGCGTCTGGGTCGCCGGCCCGGCCGCCGGCGGCATCCTGGCCGACTGGGGGGCCGACGTCATCAAGATCGAGCCGCCCACTGGTGACCCGGCCCGCACGTTCCGCCGGATGCTGGGGGGCGACCTGCCGTCCAACCCGGTCTTCGAGCTGGACAACCGGTCGAAGCGCAGCATCTCCCTGGACCTGTCGATGCCCGAGGGCCGGTCGGTCGCCCATCAGCTGGTGGCCGGGGCCGACGTGTTCCTGACCAACATCCGGCCGTCCGCCCTCGAGCGGGCCGGCCTCGACCCGGAGGCGGCCCGGGCCGGCAACGACCGACTCGTCTACGCCATCATCACCGGCTACGGCCTGGCCGGCCCCGACGCCGACCGGCCGGCCTACGACATCGCCGCCTACTGGGCCCGCAGCGGTCTGGCGTCCGCCCTCACCCCGCCGGATGGGTCGCTCCCGTTCCAGCGGGGCGGCATGGGCGACCACACGGCCGGCATGTCGACCGCTGGGATGATCAGCGCCGCCCTCTACGCCCGGGAGAAAACGGGCAAGGGAGATCTGGTGTCGACCTCGCTGCTGCGCCAGGGCGCCTACACGCTCGGCTTCGACGTCAACATCTCCCTCATGTGGGGCCTCCCCGTCCGCGTCGGCACCAGGACGACGATGGGCAATCCCTGCATCAACAACTACTCCGCCGGCGACGGCAAGCGCTTCTGGATCGTCGGCCTGGAGGGCAGCCGGCACTGGCCCCCTCTCGCCCGGGTGGTCGGCCATCCCGAGTGGATAGACGACGAGCGCTACGCCACCGGCCTGGCCCGGGCCATGAATGCCGTGGCCCTGATCGCCGAACTGGATGCCATCTTCGCCACCCGGCCGCTGGCCGAGTGGGCCGAGCTGTTCGCCGCCGAGCCGGACTTCTTCTGGTCGCCGGTGCAGTCCATCGAGGACCTGATCGCCGACCCGCAGTTCGCCGCCGGCGGCGGCCTGGTCGACGTGCCCGACGAGAGCGGCACCATGACGATGGTGGCCTCGCCGGCCGACTTCGCCGACCGCCCGGCCAAGCCCCGCTATCGGGCCCCCCGCCTGGGTGAGCACACCGCCGGCGTGCTCGGCGAGATGGGGTGGTCGACGTCCGACATCGAAGGTCTGGTCAACCGGGGCGTGGCCTTCGACGAGGCGACGTCGCGCGGTCCGGACTGAGCGGGCGCGCGGGCCGTCCTCAGGTCAAAGGAGCGGGCGTTATCGCGGTGAACCGCACCCGCACCCGCAACGCCGTTACGAGGTCATGCCCTCCAGGCCGACCAGGGCCCGGGCGTGCTCGATCTCGCCCATGTGGCGCAGGCCGTGCTGGTAGATCCAGCACTCCAGGCCGACCAGCCGGGTGATCCCCTCGTCCCCGGCCACCCGGGCACTGAAGGTGGAGGCCAGGTTCTCCGGCAGCGGCCGCGCCACGATGACGTCCGACAGTGAAGCCGGGTCCAGGTCAGCCAGCCACTTCTCGGTCTTGGCGAACACCTCGGCCATGTAGTCCTGGAAGGCCCCGTAGTCGCCGATGCGCTGGGCCATCATCTCGGCGACCGTCCGTTCCTTGCCGTTGTCCATCACGGCCAGGCCCATCTGCTCGCCGCGGGCCGAGTTGTAGATCATGGGCCCGGCGCCAAGGATGGTGCCCGACCCGTCTTCGATCTGGACGAAATGGAACAGCGAGAAGGCGATGGGCAGGATCGGGTCGCGCTCCACGTAGTTGACCTGCTCGAGGGTCATCGTCGCCACCGCGTCTTCCCACAGTGAGTGCATGGAGCGCAGCCGCCGGCGCAGAGAGTCGAGAACGATGTCGGCCATGGTGCCAATACTAAGGTAGTTGCACTATAAACGCAACTAGTTTAGTATGCGGCAGATGGACGGCCGGGTCCGCCGTGGAGAGATCAACAGGCAGGCCATCGTGGACGCTGCCCTGGCCCTCGTGGCCGAGGAGTGCACGATGCCGACGGCCCAGGCCATCGCCGATCGGGCCGGCGTGGCCAAGCGTTCCGTGTTCCACCACTTCCCCGACCTGGACGGTCTGTTCATGGAGGCGGGGGACACCCAGGCCAACCGGTATTGGCCGCTTCTGCAGCATCCGGACCCGGAGGCCCGGCTGGACGCCCGCATCGTCGCCGCCGTCGAGCAGCGGTCGGAGTTGTTCGAGGCCATCGGCGACGTCCGCCGGGTGGCGCTGCTGCACGAACACCGCTCCGACGCCCTGGCCGAACGCATCCGCCAGAGCCGGACCGCCCTGCGTCGCCACCTGGTGCTGGCCCTGTCCCCCGAGCTGCGGGCCCTCGATCGCAGCGCGGCCGAGGGGGTCCACGCCATGGCGTCGTTCGAGACATGGGAGTCGATCCGGCGCCACCAGGGTCTCTCCATCCCGGTGGCCCGCGCCGCGGTCACCTCCACTATCGAGTCCGCCTTCGAGCGGGCCTTCTCCAAGGAGTTCTGATGGGCCGCAAGATCCTGTTTGTTACGACCGACCAGCAGCGCTTCGACGCCCTGGGCTGCAACGGCGGGGAGATCGCCCGGACCCCGGTGGCCGACCGCCTGGCCGCCACCGGGATCAACTACCGCCGGGCCATGAACCAGAACGTCGTCTGCATGCCGGCCCGGTCCACGATGATCACCGGCCAGTACCCGCGCACGCACGGTGTCTACGCCAACGGCGTGCCCCTTCCCGCCGATGCCCCCAGTGTGGCCGCCTACCTGAACGAGCACGGGTATCGAACCGGCCTGTTCGGCAAGGCCCACTTCGAGCCGGGCATGGACCTGGAGGGCAAGTGGCCGGAGAACCGCCTGGCCCGCGAGCGGTCCACCGGGCCGCACCGCGGGTTCGAGCACCTGGAGCTGGCCATGCACGGGCCCCTGCCGCTGTGGCACTACGGCGTGTGGATACGCGAGCAGCCGGGCCGGCACCAGAACGACTTCTACCCCCTCTTCGGCGCCGACGGGCTCAACGGGATGGGCGGCGGGGAGACCGGCGCCTGCCAGCTCAAGGTCAACCCGGTGCCGAAGGAGATGTACCACACCGATTGGGTGGCCGACCGGACCATCTCCTGGCTGGACTCGCTCGGCGCCGACGAGGACTGGTTCTGCTGGATGAGCTTCCCCGATCCCCACCATCCGTGGGACCCGCCGGAGTCGGAGCTCGGGCGGGTGTCCTGGCGCGACCTGGACCTGCCCGCCGGGCACCCCGGATCGCCGGATGCCTGCCGGCGCATACTCGAGCAGAAGCCGAAGCACTGGCTCGCCTACTACGAGGGCTGGCACTCGAACCTGGAGGGCGGCCCGCCCGACTTCGTCCCGGCCGCCATGACCCACGATCAGGTCCGGGAGATCAACGCCTTCACCCATGTCGAGAACGAGCTGGTCGACGAGGCCCTCGGTCGGGTGCTCAAGCGCATCGACGAACGGGGCTGGGGCGACGACGTGGACGTGATCTTCACGACCGACCACGGCGAGTTGCAGGGCGACTTCGGGCTCCTCTTCAAGGGCCCCTACCACTGCGACGCCCTGATGCGCCTGCCGATGATCTGGCGCCCGGCCCCCTCTGCCGGCGTGGCTCCCGGCGTGGTGACCGACCCGGTCGGCCAGCTGGATCTGGCCCCCACCTTCTGCCGGATCGCCGGCCTGCCCGTGCCCGGATGGGTCGAGGGCGCCCCGCTGCCGACCGGGGACGGCCAGGGCCGGGAGCGGGTCATCACCGAGTGGGAGAGCCAGTTCGACACCGAGGATCTGCACCTGCGCTCGCTCTACCGCGACGGCTGGGTCGTCACCGAGTACGGCGTGGGGGGCGGCTACGACGGGTCCGAAGGCGAGTTGTACGACCTCGGGAGCGACCCCCACCAATGGGTGAACCGGTGGGACGACCCGGCCCTCCAGTCGTTCCGCGGCGACCTGCTGGCCGACCTGCGCGACCACCTGCCCGCACCCCGTGATCCCCGTCTACTCGTGGAGGCTCCTGTCTGATGGAATACCTGCGCACCCCCGACGAACAGTTTGCCGATCTTCCCGGCTTCCCCTTCGCCCCGCACTACGCCGAGGTGGATGACGGCGCCGGCGGCCGCCTTCGCGTCCACTACCTCGACGAGGGCCCAGCCGACGGCCCGATCGTGGTCCTCATGCACGGCGAGCCGTCGTGGTGCTACCTGTACCGCCACATGATCCCGGTGCTGGTGGCGGGCGGCCTGCGGTGCATCGCCCCCGACCTGGTCGGCTTCGGTCGCAGCGACAAGCCGACCGAGCGCGGCGACTACACATACGCCCGTCACGTCGAATGGATGCGCGAGCTGTTGCTCGACCATGTTGACATCGCTGATGCCACATTGGTGGGTCAGGATTGGGGCGGCCTGGTCGGCCTGCGCCTGGTGGCCGAGCACCCCGACCGCTTCGCCCGGGTGGTCGTGGCCAACACCGGCCTGCCCACCGGCGACGGCCACCCGACCGACGCCTTCCTGGCGTGGCAACGCTTCTCCCAGGAGACCGAGGTGTTCCCGGTCGGGTTCATCATCAACGGCGGCTGCCGCACCGACCTGACGCCGGAGGTCATCGCCGCCTACGACGCCCCGTTCCCGGATGAGTCGTTCAAGGCCGGGGCCCGGCAGTTCCCGGTGCTGGTCCCGACCGCGCCCGATGACCCGGCGGCGGACGCCAACCGGCAGGCCTGGACGGTGCTCGACGGTTGGGACAAGCCGTTCCTCACCGCCTTCTCCGACGAGGACCCGATCACCGCCGGCGGCTTCGCCGTGTTCCAGCGGCGGGTACCGGGCGCTTCCGGTCGTGACCACCCGACGGTCAAAGGTGGCGGTCACTTCCTCCAGGAGGACAAAGGACCGGACCTGGCCCGTATCGTCACCCAGTTCGTCCAGGCCGGCAGCTGAAGCTCGGGGACATCACCGACCGGCTGGAACTGGCCGGCTGCGTCGCCGCCGGTGACGAGGCGGCCGAGATCATGGCCGCCGCCGGAGGTGATCCGGGCCGGATCGAATCGATGGTGGCCAGACGGTGCCAGGGCGAACCCCTGGCCTGGATCGTCGGCCGGGTCCCGTTCGCCGGTGCGTTGGTCGCGGTGTCGCCCGGGGTCTACGTCCCGCGCCATCAGACCGAGGCGCTGGTCCGGATGGCGGCCCGGGCGCTGCCCCCGGCCGGCCGGGCCGTCGACCTGTGCACCGGGAGCGGGGCGGTCGCCGTCGCCCTGCAGAGCGCCCGGCCGGACGCGACCGTGGTCGCCACCGAACTGGACCCCACCGCCTGCGAATGCGCCCGGGTCAACGGTGTCGAGGTGTACCAGGGCGACCTGGACCGGCCCCTGCCCGCCGGCTGGGCCGGTTCGACCGACGTGGTCACCGCCGTCGCCCCCTATGTGCCGACCGGCGAACTGCAGTACCTGCCTCGCGACGTCCTCGCTTACGAGCCCCGGGCCGCGCTCGACGGCGGCCCCGGAGGCACCGTTCTCCTGGAACGGGTGGTGGCCGCGGCCGCCCGGCTGCTCCGCCCGGGCGGCATCCTGATCGTCGAGTTGGGCGCCGACCAGGACGACCGGCTGGCCCCGGTCCTGAGCGGAGCCGGCTTCACCGGGGTCGAGACCTCCGTCGACGATGACGGCGACCTGCGGGCGCTGCGCGCCCGGTGGCATCCCGGCCTCTAGATTCCGGCCGTAGATGGCCACCGTCACCGCTTTCGCTCCCGGTCGGGTCAACCTGATCGGTGACCACACCGACTACACCGGCGGCCTGGTGCTGCCCATGGCCATCGACATGGGGACCACCGTCACCGGTGAGCGCGGCGGTGGCCGGGTGGTCCTCGACTCCGACGCCGGGGCGGTGGGCGAGCCCCGCATCGAGTTCGCCGTCCCGGTCGGGGCTGCTCTTGGCCAGGAGGGTTGGGGTCGCTACGCCGAGGCGGTGGCCGCCGAGCTCGGGGTCACCGAAGGGCTGGTCGGCCGGGTCACATCGGACCTGCCGATCGGGGCCGGCTTGTCGTCGAGCGCCTCGCTCGAGCTGGCCGTGGCCCTGGCCCTCGGTTTCGAGGGTCCGGCGCGCGAACTGGCCGGCATCTGCCAGCGGGCCGAGCAAGCGGCGAGCGGGGTGCCGTGCGGGATCATGGACCAGTTGGCGTCGGCGGCCGGCGCCGCCGGCTGCGCCCTGCTCATCGACTGCCGCACCCTGGTCATCGATGAGGTGCCGTTCCCCGACGACGTCCAGGTCGTGGTCGTGCACTCCGGGCAGGTCCGCCGGTTGGCCGCTTCCGCCTATGCCGACCGGCGCCGCCAGTGCGAGGAGGCGGAAGCCCTGATCGGCCCGCTCCGCGATGCCGACCCGGGTCTGGTCGAGACCATCGCCGACCCGCTGGTGCGGGCCCGAGCCCGCCACGTGGTCTCGGAGAACGATCGGGTGGCCCGGTTCGCGACCGCCCTGACCGCCGGCGATCCGGTCACCGCCGGGCAGCTGATGCTGGAGAGCCACCGCAGCCTGGCCGGCGACTTCGATGTCTCCACCGATGCGCTCGACGCCCTGGTGGCCGGGCTCACCGACCGGCCCGGGGTGTGGGGCGCCCGGCTGACCGGTGCCGGCTTCGGCGGGTGCGTGGTGGCCCTGGCCCGGCCCGGCGCCATCGACACCGGCTGGCCGGTGCGCCCGGCCGGCGGCGCCACCGTCTACCTCTGATTCGCGGGTCCGGCCGGCGCCGCCCTGTCGGTCGGTGATCCGGCCGGCAACAGGCGCGATATTCCGGTCCACGGTTGTCGGGACCTGGGACGAGTGGACCGCCATAGCGTCGAAAAGCGCGTTTTCACGGGCCATTCGCCGGGCGGCCGGATTTGACTGGACCGCCATATCGCGCAATTCGACGTTCCGGCGGTCCACTCGGGGCACCGGCCCGCAACTGTGGACCGTTTCCGCGCGCCCCGATGCCTCGCCGGCGCATGGGCACCTCAAAGAGGTCAAAGGTCAGGACCCACGGGCGGCCGCTCGGCCACCAGACAGGCGCCGACAGGCGACCTGGCAGGGGGGTGAGGCTGCGATGAGCGCCGACCACCGCCGGCCCGGGCGACCGGGTTTCAAGGAGTGGATATCTCGAGCCGGTTCCGGCCGGCCCGCTTGGCCCGGTACAGGGCGGCGTCGGCCGTGCTCAGGATCTCCTCGGGGGTGGTGCACCCGTGGGGGTAGACCGCCAGGCCGACGGAGACGGTCTGGGTCCAGTCCGTGGCGCCGTCCACCCGGCACGCCTCCGGCGTGCCGGTGATGAGGAGCCGGAGCAGGCCGGCCGCGGTGGTCGCGTCCAGACCGGGGTAGATGATGAGGAACTCCTCGCCGCCGAGGCGGGCCACCGTGTCGGGCTGGCGGGCCGACGCCTGGAGGTGGCCGGCGAAGGCCATCAGAACCTGATCGCCGGCCGGGTGGCCGAAGCGGTCGTTGACCTGCTTGAAGCTGTCCAGGTCGAGGGCGGCCACGGCGACCGTCTCATTGCGGAAGGAGGCGGCCTCGATCACGTCGTCGAGGACCTGCATGGCCTTGCGCCGGTTGGCGATGCCGGTCAGGGGATCGGTCTGGGCTTCCACCGCGATGCGCCGTCGCTCCTGGGCCCGGTAGAGCACGGCGGCGAGCGACGCGATCGAGTCGGCGATCGTCTGACGGTCGTTGTCCGAAGGCGGCGCCGCCCATGCGACGGCCAGATCGAGGTAGCCACCGTCCATGTCCACTGTCGGGAATGGATCGGTCGCCCGGAGGCCGGCCGACACCCGGGCCACTCCTTCGATCACCGGGTGGGCGATCTGCAGCTCGACGCCGATGATGTTCGGCAGGTAGGAGAGGGCACCGGCCACGCCCTGCAGGTCGGACTCGGTCGGCGCGTCGCTCAGGCTGGTGATCAGGCGCCCGGCTTCGGCCACGGCCGCCTGCCGGCGCAGCCGCTCGGCCTGGGCCACGACGGCCAGACCGTTGGAGATCTGCTCGGCCACCGCCCCCACGAACTCCGGCGGCCCGAGCTCGGGTGAGGTCACCGACACGGTGATCTGACCGGAGCCGTTCTCGCCGATGACGAGCGCGGCCGACGAGGTGGTCGAGTTGGCGCCGTCGCATACGCCGCGGAGGGCGGCGATGGGCGGCACATCGATCACCTCGATGGCCAGACGGCACCCGTCGACCGGCAGGAACTGCTCCAGGGTGTCGACCACCAGATCGGCATACGAGGCCATGTCCAGCTCGGTGCTCGACAACTTGGCCAGCTGCAGCAGGCACTCGGTATGGACCAGCCGGATCATCAACAGCCCGTGGTCCGAGGACTGCAACTGCTCGAGGTGACGGGCTTCCCGTTCGGCCAGCGCTCGCAGCGCGGTCACTGGTGGACCTCGAGCAGGCCGGCCAGGCGGTCACACTCGCGACGGGTCTCGTCGATCAGGCGGCTCGGCCGGGACGAGAGCCGGAGGTCGTCGAGGAGCACCGGCAGGCGGACGGTCGGTTCCTCCACCGAGTTCTCCTCGGCGGCGGCGGCGATCGATTCGCTCAGGATGATGAGCTGCGCCAGCCGGCCGACCGCCAGCACCGGCCGATGATGGTCCCGGATGGCGTCGGCCAGCAGGTTGGGGAAGCCGTAGGCGGCGGCGGCGTCGGCCCCGGCGCCGGCATGCGCCGGACCGAACGGGCTGACCGGCCGGCCGGGGACCCCTTCGGCCCGGTCGGCGAAGTAGATGGCGGCCGCCCCGATGTCGTGGAGCATGCCCGCGGTGAACCCGACGTCCGGCACCACGCCGAGCAACGGGGACGCGACCCGGGCGGCGGCCGCCACCGAGACGGAGTGCAGCCACAGGTTGGCCGGCCCCAGATCGGCGTCCGATTCCAGGAGGGGCAGGGCGGCGCCGGCGACCAGTGCCTGCACGGTAGCGGTGCCCAGTTTGCTCAGCGCCGGCCGGACCGAACTGACGTCCTCACCCCGCCGGTGGAGCGGCGAGTTGGCCATCCGGATCACCCGCGACGTGAGGATCGGATCGAGGGAGATGATGTCGGCCAGCCGGGACAGCGACGCGTTCGGGTCCTCGATGGACTCCAGGACCCGCAGAGCCGTCGACGGGCGTGGCCTGAGATCCATCAGATGTGCTCCCAGCAGCCCCGACGGCATCGGATCAAAATATCCTGCCGTGGACCTCCTGGCATAGTCCTTGCCATACGGATGTCCAATCAGTGATCCGGTGGTAAGAGTTGTCAGGTGAAATACACCAAGCTCGGCCGCACCGGTCTCGACGTTTCCCGGATATGCCTCGGTTGTATGAGCTACGGCGACGGAACCAGGGGGAACCATCCCTGGGCGCTGGGCGAGGACCAGGCCCGGTCCTTTTACGAAAGAGCACTCGAACTCGGTATCAACTTCTTCGAAACCGCCAACGTCTACTCGGCCGGGACCAGCGAGGAGTTCCTCGGCCGGGCGCTGAAGGACCTGGCCGACCGGGACGAGGTGGTGATCGCCACCAAGGTGCACGGCCAGATGCGCAAGGGCCCTAACGGCGCCGGGCTGTCCCGCAAGGCCATCTTCACCGAGGTCGACCACAGCCTGCGCCGTCTCGGCACCGACTACATCGACCTCTACCAGATCCACCGGTTGGACCACCGCACGCCCATCGAGGAGACGCTCGAAGCCCTCCACGACGTGGTCCGGTCGGGCAAGGTCCGCTACATCGGCGCCTCATCGATGTACGCCTGGCAGTTCGCCAAGGCGCTCTACACCGCCGACGCCCACGGGTGGACCCGCTTCGTCAGCATGCAGGACCACTACAACCTCCTGAACCGGGAGGAGGAGCGGGAGATGCTCCCGTTGTGCGCCGATCAGGGGATCGGCGTCATCCCGTGGAGCCCCCTGGCCCGCGGCCGGCTGACCCGGGACTGGGACGACAAGACCGAGCGGTCCGAGACCGATGCGTTCGGCTCCCGCCTCTACCAGCCGGACTCCGACCGGATCGTGGTCCAGCGGGTGGCCGAGGTGGCCGACGGCCGCGGCGTGCCGCGGGCGCAGGTGGCGCTGGCCTGGATGCTGTCCAAGTCGGTGATCACGGCGCCGATCGTCGGGGCGACCAAGCCCCACCATCTGGAAGATGCGGTGGCCGCCGTCGATCTGGAGTTGAGCGCCGAGGAGGTGGCCCGGTTGGAGGAGCCGTACGTGCCCCACCGCCTGGCCGGCTTCCTCTAGGACGCGCCCACCGGCACTGCTTCGACGACGACCACCGGCTGCGGGCGGCCGGTCAGCAGCGCGCCGGTCACCACTGCGGCGGCCAGGAAGAAGCCGACGATCAGCAGGGTGCCGTGCCGGAATACGGGCAACGGGTCGGTCGCCGTAACGTGGGTCAGGATGGCGACCAGCCCGGCCACGCCCAGCACGGTGCCGACCTGGCGGGACATGTTGAGCACCCCGCTGCCGGTGCCGAACCGGGCCGGCGGCAGCGACGCGCTGCCCGCCCCGAGCAGCGACGGGATGGTCAGGCCGACCCCGGCGCCGCCCAGCAACTGGACGGGGAGAAGGTGCGTCACATACGCCGGGTGGACGGTCATGGCCGACCACCACAGGGCCTGGGCGGCGGCGTTGACCAACGCCCCGATCACCGCGACACGGCCCGGACCGCCCAGTCGGGCGGCCAGCCTCGGCGCGATCAGGCGGGCGAAGGGCAGGACCATCAGCGGGCCCGGGCCGATGGCCAGACCGGCCCGGATCGGGGAGTAGTGCCAGACGCCGGTGAGGAACTCGACCGAGTTCAGCACGAAGGCCCCGAACCCGGCGTAGTACAGGATCGATGCGCCCAGGGCGCCGCTGAACGACCGGGCCCGTAGAAGGCCCAGCTCGAGCACCGGCGACGGGTGATGGCGGGACCGCAGGACGGTGGCACCCAGCACGGCGAAGCCGCCGACCAGGGCGGTCACGAACCGCCACGAACCCCACCCCCAGGTCGGGGCATCGACCAGGCCGTAGGCGATCAGCCCCACGCCGGCGGCCAGCAGGATGGCCCCGATCACGTCGGGATGGTGGAGCACGTCGGGGTCTTTGCTCTCCGGCAGGGTCTTCAACGAGGCGACGACGGCGATGACGGCGACCGGCAGGTTCACCCAGAACACCCACCGCCAGCTGACCTCGACCAGAAGGCCGCCGATGACCGGGCCGGCGGCCGCGCCCAGCGCAGCGAACGCCGACCAGCTGCCTATGGCCTGGACCCGGTGGGTCGCCGGGACGGCGGCCAGGAGAAGTGACAGCGAGGCGGGCACCATGAGGCCGGCGCCGACGGCCTGCACCACCCGGGCGGCGATGAGCAGGCTGGGACCACCTGCGACTCCACAAGCGGCCGATCCCAGTGCGAACACCACCAGGCCGGCGATCAGCATCCGCCGTCGGCCGACCCGGTCGGCCCACCGCCCGGCCGGCACCAGTACGGCGGCGAAGACGATGGTGTACGCGTTGAGGATCCACGACAGCGAACCGATGTCGGTCCCCCGGAACGATCTGGTGATGGTCGGGAAGGCCAGGTTGACGATGAACAGGTCCAGGCCGGACATGAAGACGGCCAGGGACAGGACGCCGACGAGCACCGCCACCCGGGGGGCCGGGGGGACGGTGCTCTCGCCGGGGGGCGTCTCGGTGACGGTCATGGTCATCTCCTCAGGGTGAGTCCGAAATCCAGACCCACACTACCGGGATTTGCCATGTCCGTCCAATTTTCGGACTTACTGGGTTAAGCTGGTGGCGTGGCTGCCACCGACGACCGTCGCATCTGCTCGATCGCCCGCACCATGGAGGTGGTGGGGGAGAAGTGGGCCCTGCTCGCCGTGCGGGAGGTCTTCCTCGGCAACCGTCGCTTCGACGAGATGGTGCGCCGGACCGGCGCGCCGCGCGACACCCTGACGGCCCGGCTCAAGGCGCTGGTCGACCGGGGCATCCTGGAGAAGCGCCCCTACTCTGAGCACCCGGCCCGGTTCGAGTACTTCCTCACACCGGCCGGGCTCGACCTGTACCCGGTGATCATGAGCCTGCTGCGGTGGGGCGACGACCATCTGGCCGGACCCGACGGTCCGCCCCTGACCCTGCAGCACCGGGGCGACCACCGGTTCGTCCCGCAGCTGTCCTGCGAGGTGTGCGGGAAGCCGGCCCATCCCCGGGAGGTCCGGGCCGTCCGTCACTGACGGTTCAGCCGAAGCGGACCGATCGCCGGCCGGGCCACCCGAAACGGGGCCCGTCGGGACGGGCTGAACGGGCCGGCCGGCGGGCTGGACGGCCGGCCCGGCCGGGATGGGCAACTGGTCGGTGACGTGCATCAGGCGGCTCATGAGGTGGCGGCTCATCCGGCTCTGGCTGGGGTGGCTCATCGTCAGGCGGCGGTGACCAGGCGGGGCGTACCGGTGGGCTCGTCGCCGGTGCCACCCGATCCGGCCGTGCGCAGCGACCGCCAGGCGGCCAACCCGCCGGAGGCGACCATGGCGCCGGCGATGATCAGCGCCAGCCGGTAACCGCTCAGGAAGGCGGCCTGCGGGTTGTGCACCGCATGCTGCACGGCGTGCATGCGGCTGGTCAGGATCACGCCGATCACGGTGACGCCCAGCAGCCCGGCCACCTCCCGGGAGGCGTTGAAGATGCCTGACGCCACGCCGGCCCGCTCCTCGGGCATGGCCCCGAGGATGGACGACGTGAGCGGGATGGTGAGGCCGCCGCCGATGCCGATCACGGCCAGGCCGGGCATCAGGGCGAGGAAGCCGCTGTGGGCGCCGAGCAGGCTGACCGATGCGATGCCCCCGCCCATCAGGACCATGGCCCACCCGACGGACCGGTGAGCACCGAAGCGGGCGGCCACCCGGTCCGACACGCTGGCCCCGACCGCCATCAGCAGGGCCATGGGCACGAACGCCGAGCCGGCCTCGATGGCGCCGAAGTGGAGCACGTCCTGCAGGTAGAGGGAGGTGTAGAAGTAGATGCCGAACAGGCCGAACGCCCAGAGCATGATGGCGACCACGCCACCGTTGAAGATGCGGCTGGTGAAGATGGCCAGGTGCACCATCGGGTCGGCCGCCGCCCGCTCGGCGATCAGGAAGGCGGAGCCGGCGAGCAGGGCCACGAAGAAGCCGGTGACCACCTGGGCGGTGCCCCATCCGATCTGCGGTCCTTCGATCAGGGCGTAGGTGAGGCCACCCAGGGCCAGGGTCGAGGTGATGACGCCGGGCAGGTCCAGGCGGCGCAAACGGGTGGCGGCCGATTCCGTGGACCGGGTGTCGGCGGCGATGGCCCACCAGCCGAGGGGCAGGGTGAGCAGGCCGATGGGCACGTTGAGGAAGAAGATCCAGTGCCAGCTCACGTCCTCGCTCAGCAGCCCGCCGACCAGCGGCCCGAAGGCCAGGCCCATGGCTCCGACGGCACT
This sequence comes from Acidimicrobiales bacterium, assembly GCA_035551615.1. GTDB lineage: Bacteria > Actinomycetota > Acidimicrobiia > Acidimicrobiales > Palsa-688 > JAKCDU01. Next base: position 15,899 of record DASZNC010000107.1, on the reverse strand, counting down.
CCACAGGCCGACGGCCCGGGCCTGTTCGGCCGGCTCCGGGTAGGTGGAGGCGATGATGGCGAGGGTGGTCGGGGTGACCAGCGCGCCGCCGAGTCCCTGGAGAGCCCGACTGGCGACGAGCAGGTCCATGCTCCCGGACAGGCCGGCGAGGAGCGAAGCCCCGGTGAACACGGTGAGCCCGATGGCGAAGACCGATCTCCGGCCGAACACATCGGCCAGGCGGCCGCCGGCCAGCAGCAGGGCGGCGAACACCAGGATGTAGGCGCTGACGACCCATTCGATCCCGGCCTGGGAGAGGTGGAGGTCGCGCTGGATGGTGGGGATGGCCACGTTGATCACGTTGTTGTCGAGGTAGGTCATGAACGTGGCCAGCGATACGGCCAGCAGCGTCCACCCTCTGCGGATGCTGATCGGCGGGGTCAGGGTTCGGGTCACTGCGTCTCCTTCTTCTATACGTCGTACACGTACGCCGTACATGTACGTTGTATATCTAACCTCTACGGTGTAGAGTTGTCAACCGTGGGAGCGAAACTTTCCAGCCGGCCCCGACTCCAGCGCGACGATGTGGTCGACCGGGCCATGGATCTGGCCGACGCCGAGGGTCTCGACGCGGTGACCATCCGCCGGCTGGCCCAGGAGCTGGGCGTCACCCCCATGGCGCTGTACTGGCACTTCTCCGACAAGGACGCTCTGCTGACCGCCGTCTCGGCCCGCCTGTGGGACGACGCGGCCGCCATCCTCGACGCCGGTGACGAGGCCGACGGTTGGGACGAGATGCGCCGGATCACCTCGGCGCTGGTCGAGGCCCTGCGGGCCCACCCCGGCTGTGCCGCGCTTGCCCCGCTGGCCGTGCTCGCCGGCCCGTCCGGTCTGGACCTGACCGAGAAGGCCCTCGGGCTGCTCTTCGACCTTGGGGTCGAAGGTGAGCAGGCTGCCGAACTGGCCCACTTCCTGCTGTCAACGGTAGTGACACTTGTTGACAGCCGCCCGGGCGGGGAACTGGGCCAGGAGGACGCCGACGAGCACCTCCGCCAGAAGCGCCTGGCCCTGGCCAGCCTGCCCCCCGACCGCTATCCCCGGGTCACCGCCATCGCCGGCTTCCTCGTCGACTGCCCGGACACCGACGGCTACTTCGCTCACGGCGTCGACTTCGTCGTGGGCGGCGTCCGCCAGCAGGTGGAGACGGCCCGCCGCTGACCGGCGGACGGCGGCTCAAGGAACGATGCCGATGCGGGCGGCCGGCTCCGGCGCCGCCTGCCGGCGGTACAGGGACCGCTCCAACGCGTGCAATAGGCGGTTGCGGGTCTCGACCGGGCTGATCAACTCGTCCTGGCCGAACGACTCGACCGACCGGTACGACGCTTCGACCTCGAGTTGGCGCAGCAGGGCCGCCTCGTCCTCGTCGGATTGGCGGGCCCGGCTCATGGCCGCCGCCCCCATCGCCCCCATCGTCGTGCCCGGGAAGGTGAAAGTGGCGGCCTGGTTGTCGAACGCGATCAGTCCCATGACCATCGACCCGAACCCGTAGGCCTTGCGGAGGGCGACGGTCAGCTTGGGCACGCGCGCCTGGCTCTGGGCGGCGAACATCCGGGCTCCGCTGCGCAGGATGGCTTGACGTTCGGACTGGCTCCCCGGCATCACCCCGGGGTTGTCGGCGAGGAACACGAGCGGAATGTGGAACGAGTCGGCGACGGTGATGAAATGGGCCGCCTTGTCGGCACCGTCGGCGTCGACGGAGCCGGCCAGCACCTTGGGCTGGTTGGCGATCACGGCCACCGGATGACCGCCCAACCGGGCCAGCGTGCAGATGACCGACGGACCGAAGTCGGCCTGCACCTCCAATCCCGACCCGTCGTCGAAGACGGCTTCGATGACGTCGTGCATGTCGTAGACACGGCGCCCGTTGCGGGGCACGATGTCGAGCAGTTCGGGCACCAGCCGGTAACCGTCGTCGCCGCCGGGCGCATCCGCCGGATAGGACCAGGCCGACGACGGGAAGTAGCCGAGATAGGTCCGGACCAGGGCCAGGGCGGCGACGTCGTCGGCGGCCACGTTGTGCACCAGTCCGCTGGTCGCCGCGATCCGGGGTCCGCCCAGGTCCTCCTTGCTGATCTGCTCGCCGAGCGACTCGAGCACCACCGGCGGCCCGGCGGTGAACACCGACCCCTGCTCGCTCATCACCGTCCAGTCGGACATGGGCGCGACCAGCGCACCGTGGCCGGCCGACGGCCCCAGGATGGCGGTGATCAGCGGTATCCGGCCCGAGCACCGGGACTGGGCGATCAGGTCGGTCGGTGACCGGCCGCCGTGCGACCGGCCATCGGCGCGGTACCCGGCTCCTTCCAGGATCATCACGAGCGGGATGCGGTCGGACACCGCCAGTTCGGCCACCCGGTAACGCTTGGAGTTGGCCGCCGAACTGATGGTGCCGGCCAGGACGGTGAAGTCCTCGGCCGCGACCATGACCGGCCGGCCGTCGATGGTGCCCGAGCCGACGACCACGGCGTCGGCCGGCGCATCGGCGCCCCCGACGAGCGTTCCCATCTCCACGAACGACCCGCGGTCGACCAATCGGTCGACCCGCGCCCGGGCGTCCAACTTGCCGCCGGCCCGGTGCTTGGCCAACCGGGCGTCGCCGCCCATGGCCCGCGCCGTCTGGCGGCGCCGGTCCAGGTCGGCCAGGACCTCGTCCCAACCCTCGGTCATGGGGCCACGTCGACGACCACTTTGCCCACCGCCCGCCCGTCGGCCACGTAGCGGAGGGCGGCGGCCGCCTGTTCGAGCGGGAAGGCGGCGCCGATGTGGGGGTCGATCCGCCCCTGACCGAACAACTCCATCAGCTCGGCCTCGCCCCGTCGCATCTCCTCAGCATGGTGCACGGCGAAGCCGCGGAACTCGAACCCGAGGATATGGATGCCCTTCAGGAGGACGAGGTTCAAAGGAATACGCGGGATGTCACCGGCCGCGAACCCGACAGTCACGAACCGCCCGCCCCAGCCCAGGCTGCGCAGCGCCGGTTCCGACAGATGACCGCCGACCGGGTCGATGACCAGATGCGACCCGCCCGGGAGCACCTCCTTCAGCCGGGCTCGGAGGTCGCCGTCCCGGTGATTGACGACGTTCACCGCGCCGGCCCGGGTGGCCGCCCCCAGTTTCTCGGCCGACGAGGCCACGGCGGTGACCCGGGCGCCGAGGGCGGAGCCGATCTGGACGGCGGCCAGCCCGACGCCACCACCGGCGCCGAGGACCACCACCTCATCTCCGGGCTGCAGGTCGCCGACCGCCCGCAACGCCAGATAGGCGGTGCGGTGCCCGATCCCGAAGGCGGCCGCCGATCGGGCAGTGACCCCTGACGGAATGGGCGACACAGCGGCGGCGGCCACGACGATGGTCTCGGCGAAGGCGCCGACCATCGTGGTCCCGAACACCCGATCGCCCACCTTGTGGGTGTCGGTGCCGGGGCCGACCTCGAGCACCTGGCCGGCGAACTCACTACCCGGAATAAATGGCACCGGTACTGACATCTGGTAACGGTTGGCGACAATGAGCACGTCCGGGAAGTTGACCGAGGCGGCGGCGATACCGACCCGGATCTGGCCGGGGCCGACCGGATCGTCGGGTCGGTCCTCGATGCGCACGACCTCCGGATCCCCGTACTCGTGGCATATGGCGGCGCGCATCGTGATCAGCGGGTGAGCAGGAGGCAGCCGGCGATCGGCCCTCCGCCGTTGGTGACGACCGCCACTTCGACGTCCTTCGGCACCTGGCGCTCGCCCGCCTCACCGCGCAGTTGGAGGCAGGCTTCGTGCAGCACCCAGTACCCGTGCATGCGGCCGGCGGACAGCTGGCCCCCGTAGGTGTTGAGCGGTAGGGCACCGTCCCGGGCGATGCGGGTGGCCCCCTCCACGAAGGGGCCGGCCTCGCCGTCACCGCAGATGCCGAGGGCTTCCAACCAGGCGAACGTCAGGAACGTGAAGCCGTCGTACAGTTCGGCGATGTCGATGTCGGCCGGCCGCAGGTCGGTGCGGCTCCACATCTGGGCGGCGGCGTCGACCGACGCCATCTTCGGATAGTCGGGCCGGTGGAACCAGCCGGCCGAACCGGCGTAGCCGCCGATGGCCTCGATGCGGACCGGCGGGTGCGGGCCGTCGCCGGCATAGTCGGCGTGGGAGACCACCACGGCGATGGAGCCGTCGACCGGTACGTCGCAGTCGAGCAGCCCGAACGGATCGGACACCGGCCGGGCGCCCAGGTAGTCGTCCATGGTCATCGGATCCCGGTAGGCGGCGCGTGGGTTCAACGCCGCGTTGCGCCGGGAGTTGATGGCCAGCCAGCCCAACTGCTCCTTGGTGGTGCCGTATATCTCCATGTGCCGGCGGCAGTGCAGCGCCAACCAGTTGGCGGCCGAGAAGGCGTTGGCTGCGACCAGGTCGTCGATGTCGACCATGAGGCGGGCGATCGCCTGCATCCCTTCCCCCGGACCTTCGCCCTCCCCCTGGGGCATGTAGGCGCCGCCGATCATCTGGACGGTCCGGTACACGAGGACGTGGCGGGCCCGGCCCTCGGCCACCGCCAGCGCGGCCGACATGACCGGAGAGAGGAGGCCGCCGTGGTCGAAGCCGCCTCCTTTGTACGCGGGATCGATACCCAGCTCACGGGCCGCGACGAGAGGCGGCGTGTCGCCCAGCGAGGTGATCCCGTCGATGTCGCCGAGCTCGAGCCCGGCGTCGGCCACCGCCTCCCGGCAGCTGTCCATGGTCAGCTCCAGCGCCGGGATCCCGGTGCGGCGGCCGATCCGGGAGATGCCGATGCCCGAGATGATGGCGTCCTTCTCCGGCGTCTCCATGTGGGTGGGGGTGCGCCTCACGGGGCGAACACCGGGTAGAAGATTTCGCCGTGGTCCTCGAAGCGCACCGACACCGGTAGCCCGATCCGGACATCCGCCGGCCGGCAGTCGACCAGGTTGGTGGCCAGGCGCAGGTCGTCCTGCTCGTCCAGCACCACGATGGCGATGATCGTGGGCGGCGGTATGTCGGGATGGAACTGGTGCTCGTTGACCGTCCACGTGAAGACGGCGGCTCGCCCGCTGACCGGCTCCGGCGTGGTCGACCCGCCGCACGTGGAGCAGGTGAGCGACGCCGGCAGCACGTACCGGCGGCAACTCTGGCAGCGGGGCACGTGCAGCCGGCCCGACGAACCGCTCGTCCAGAAGCTCCGGTTGTCGTCGGTGAGGCGGGGTAGCGACCGGGCCGCGCAGGCCTCAACCATCAACGAGTCAGCCGTCATACCGGTGGTTCTAGCTGATCAGCGGATCGCGGGGCAGCCCGGCGATGCGTTCACCGATCTGGTTGCGTTTGATCTCCGAGGTGCCGCCGGCGATGGACAGGGCCCGGCTACCGAGGACGGCGAAGGCGCCGGCCGCGCCGGCCCCGTCCAGGTAGGCACTGTCGGAGCCGGCCAGGGCAAAGAGGATCTCGCCGGCGTCCTGGCGCAACTCGGACAGCACCAGCTTGGTGATGGCACCCTCCGGTCCGGGACCTCCGCCGGCCACGGCCCGGTGGGCGCTGCGCATGTTGAGCAGTTCGGTGGCCTCCTGGCGGGCGATGTAGCGCCCGATGCGCTCGCCGCCGCCGGGCAGCCGGGCCGGGTCGGCCTCGAACGGCTTGACCAGTGCGTCGGTCGGCGTACTCAGGCCGCCGCCCCCGCCGCCGATACTGACACTCTCGTTGCCAAGCGTGGCCCGGGCGACGGTCCAACCTCCGTCGACCGGCCCGACCACGTCGTCGTCGGGCACGAACACATCGTTGAAGAAGACCTCGTTGAACTCGGAGTCGCCGGTCACCTGCCTGAGCGGGCGCACCGTCACCCCTTCGCCGTGCATGTCGATCACCATCATCGTGATGCCCTTGTGCTTGGGCTGATCGGGATCGGTCCGGATCGTGGCCAGGCCGAACGACGCCTGGTGGGCACCGCTGGTCCAGACCTTCTGGCCGTTGACCAACCAGCCGCCCTCGACCCGCTTGCCCCGGGTCTTGATGCCGGCCGCATCCGACCCGGCGTCGGGCTCGCTGAACAGCTGGCACCAGATGAGCTCCTGGTTCAGCGCCGGCCGCACCCAGCGGGCGATCTGATCGTCCGTGGCGTGCTGGACCAGGGTCAGGATCACCCAGCCGGTGATCCCGTACTGCGGCTTGTGCACCCCGGCCTTGGCGAACTCCTGCTCGATCACCAGCTGTTCGACGGCTCCGGCGTTGCGGCCCCAGGGCTGGGGCCAGTGCGGGACGGCGTAACCGGTCTCCAGCATGGCCGTGCGTTGAGCCGTCTTGTCCTGGCCCTGGATCGACTCGGCGAACTGGCGGGCCTCGTCGCGGAACGCCTCCGCCTCGGGTGGCAGCTCCAGGGCCCGGCTGCGCCTGACCCCCTGGCCGGCGAGCCGGGTCACGTCGCGGGCGGCCAGGTCGTTGTCGAGGACCGCCTCGATGCCGGCCGCCCGCCGGAGGTAGAGGTGGGCGTCGTGCTCCCACGTGAAGCCGATGCCGCCGTGGACCTGGATGTTGAGCTGGGCGTTGTCCACCGCCGCAGTGACGGCCAGGGTGGCCGCGATGGCCGCCGCGTAGGTGTACTGATCGTCACCGGTCTCGGCCGCCCGGGCCGCATCCCATACCGCCGACGTGGCCAGTTCGGTGGCCACGACCATGTTGGCGCAGTGGTGCTTGACCGCCTGGTACATGCCGATCGGCCGGCCGAACTGGGTCCGGTTACGGGCGTACTCGGCGGCCATCTCCGAAGCCATCCGAGCCACACCGACCGCCTCCGCGGCCAGGAGGGTGCGGGCCGCATCGGTCAGGGCCCGGCGGCCGCCGGCGATGATCTGGGCAGGCGCGCCGTCGAGGGTCACCCGCGCCGAGCGGCGGGCCGGGTCGATGTTGCGGGGGACGTCGATGGTGACGCCGGTGGCGTGGGCGTCGACGACGGCGACGTCCTCCTGCTCGCCGATCGGCAGGAGCAGGAGATCGGCGGTGGCCGCACCGATCACCGCGTTGGCCGTGCCTGTGAGCCCGGACCCGTCGCCCCGGATGTCGGCGGCCAGGGCCACGGCGGCAGCCTGCGATCCGTCGGCCAGTGCGCCGAGAAACGACTTCTTCTGGTCATCGGACCCGGCGGCGGCGATCGTGGCACTGGCGATGACGGTCGGGACGAACGGCCCCGGGCAGGCGGCCCGACCCATCTGCTCGGCCACGATGGCCAGCTCCGGCATCCCGAAGCCCGACCCGCCATACTCCTCCGGGATGTGCAGGCCCAACCAGCCCAGCTGGGCCAGCTCCGACCAGAACGCCGGCCGAGGTTCGGTATCCGCCTCGAGCAGCTCCCGGTTGGCCCGCAGGGCCTGGTTCTTGGTCAGGAAGTCGCCGGCGGTGTCGGCCAGGGCACGGTGATCCTCGGAGATGGCAATTGACATGTGGTCAAAAGTACGCCGTCGGTTCTGGCCCCGCCACCGGAGCGCTCCGTATATTCGGCGCCATGGACCAGCCCGTTTTGCTGACCGAGCGCAGAGGTCACCTGTCGATCCTGCGCATGAACCGGCCCGAGGCGCGCAACGCCCTCAACCCCGAGCTGATGGCAGCCATGGGGCGGGCCATCCTCGAAGCCGAGGAGGATCCCGAGATCCGCTGCGTGGTGCTGACCGGGAACGGCGACCGGGCCTTCTGTGCAGGCATGGATCTGAGGTCCTTCGCCGAGGGCGGCAAGGCGGCGCCCGGCTCCGAGGACGCGGTCAAGGCGTTCGGCCGGTTCATGGGCGGCAGCGGCACGACGGTGCCGATCGTCGGGGCGGCCAACGCCACCGCCGTCGCCGGCGGGTTCGAGCTGCTGCTCGGCTGCGATGTCGTGGTCGCCTCCGAGGCGGCCAAGTTCGGGTTGCCCGAGGCCAAGCGCGGTCTGATGGCGGTCGGCGGCGGGGTCCTCCTCGCCTCCCGCATCCCGCTGGCCGTGGCCTTGGAGCTGAACCTGACGGGAGACACGATCGATGCCCAGCGGGCCTATGAGCTGGGCCTGGTCAATCGGGTCGTCCCGGCCGACCAGGTCCTCGACCAGGCCGTCGCCCTGGCCGAGGCCATCGCCGCCAACGGCCCGCTGGCCCTGCAGGGGGCCAGGCTGATCGTCCGGGCCGGCGCCGAGGACATGGGCCGCGCCCGCCAGCTCCTGGCCGAGTGGCAGCCCAGGATCTTCCGCAGCGCCGACGCCAAGGAGGGCGCCCTGGCGTTCGTCGAACGTCGTGAGCCGGTGTGGAGGGGCGAGTAGCCCTTGCTTCCGGTCCGGCCGGGTCCGTTTCACTCGGGTCGGGGGAGGTCGACAAGGCCATTCCTTTGACCGTTCATATCGAGGAGCGATGAACCCTGGCTCCGGGCAGGACCGGGTGGCGGTGACGCGGCACGGTCACTTCGACGCCGTTGTCGGGCAACACGACCGGCAGCCGGAGAGCGCGCGCCGCCGAGTTGTGGGACAGGGCGGCGCCGGGCCCGGCGGCCAGCCCGGCGGCGGCGGCGAACTGCCAGCCGCTCGCCGGAGCGGGACCGACCGTCACGACTCCCGGACGGACGGCCGTCAGGCGGCCCGCCTGCAGCCAGTTCTGCTGTTGCCGCCAGCTGACGCCGGCCGCCCGTAGCTGCTCGGCGGTCAGCAGCCGGTTCGGTTGCTCGCTCGCAGCAATCAGTTCAGATGGGTTCGTACATCATGAGATCACATTAAATGTGCCGAAGCCGACCGCCGGCGATCAGCTACTTGGGAGCGAAGCGCTGGCCAGCGTCGAGGCGGATGGTGGACCCGTTGAGCATGGGGTTCTCGACGATGGCGACGGCCAGCTTTCCGTACTCGTCGGGCCGGCCCATGCGCTTGGGAAAGGCGGCGTCCTTGGTGAGGGCATCGGCGAACTCGTCGGGGATGCCGGCGGTGATGCCGGTGCTGAACAGGCTGGGCGCAATGGCCAGGACCCGGATGCCCAGGCTGCCCAGGTCACGGGCCATGGTGAAGACCATGCCGGCGATCCCGGCCTTGGCCGCGGTGTAGGCGACCTGGCCGATCTGGCCCTCGAAGGCGGCGATCGAGGCGGTGTCGATGATGACGCCCCGTTCCCCGTCCTCCGGCTCGTTGGTCGACATGTGTTGGGCCTGCAGCCGGTTCAGGTTGAAGGTGCCGATCAGGTTGAGTTCGACCGTCCGGCGGAACTCGGCGAGCGGGTGGGGGCCGTCCTTGCTCAGGGTGCGGCGGGCGGTGCCGCCGCCGGCGGTGTTGACGGCGATGTGCAGACCACCGAGGGCCTCGACGGCCGCCGCCAGAGCCGACTCGACGTTGTCATCGTCCATGACATCGACGGGGTGGAAGGAGCCACCGAGACTGTCCGCCACCTCGGCGCCGGCCGACCTGGGAAGGTCCAGGATGGCCACCTCGGCCCCCTTGGCCTTCAGCAGTTCGGCCGACGCCTTGGCCATGCCCGATGCGCCTCCGACGATTATCGCTTTCTTGCCCTCGATCTCCATGGGTGGGGACACTAGCGGCGGCTCGGAGCGGTATATCTGGGGGCATGGTTGCGACGCCCGAGAGGGTCGCCGTCTACGAAGGGCGATCCTCTGAGGTGGGTGGTCTCCCCGTCCGGCGGGTCCTGCCGAGGCGGGAGCACCGCACGGTGGGGGCGTGGTGCTTCGCCGATCACATGGGGCCGTCGGCCATTCCGATGGAGGTGGGACCCCACCCGCACATCGGCCTGCAGACGGTGACCTGGCTGCTCGACGGCCGGGTCCTGCACCGCGACAGCCTCGGGTCCGAGCAGCTGATCCGGCCCGGCCAGCTGAACCTGATGACCGCCGGCGCCGGTGTGGCCCACAGCGAGGAGGCGGCCGGCGACGGGATGCTGGAGGGCGCCCAACTCTGGATCGCCCAGCCGTCGTCGACGCGCCACGGGCCGGCCGCATTCGAGCACCATGAGGCCCTGCCCGAGGTGGGCATCGCCGGCGGCCGGGCGGTCGTGATGGTCGGTTCGTTCCTGGATGCGACCAGTCCGGCCCGCCATGACAGCCCACTCATGGGGGTGGAGTTGGACGTGGTGTCCGGCGAACTGCCGCTCGATCCCGGTTGGGAGTACGCACTGATCGTCCTGCGCGGGGCCGCCGAGGTGGAGGGCGTCCATCTCCAACCCGGTGCGACCGGCTATCTCAGCCCGGGTCGGACTTCGATCGCAGTCAAAGGTCCGGCCCGGTTGCTGCTGCTCGGTGGCGAGCCGTTCCCCGAGAAGGTCCTGATGTGGTGGAACTTCGTCGCCCGCACTCCGGAGGAGATCGAGTCGGCCCGGACCTCATGGGAGACCGGCGCCGGCCGGTTCGCGCCGGTGGGCAGCCCGCTCGAGCGCATCGCCGCGCCTCCTTTGACCAACCTGGTCCGGTAGCCGTCAGCCGGAAGCGCTCGAGCCGCCCGGACCGCCCGGTCCCATTCCCCCGCCGGGGCCGCCGAAGCCGCCCGAGGTGATGTCGCCTTCGACCACCCGGTTGGCAGTCACCGTGCCCGACGACGCCGTGCTGCCCATCACCGACACCGTTTCGCCGGTGGTCAGGTCGCTGAGGGAGATGCTGGACAGCGAGGTGACGACGGTGGAGGAGCCGGTCGTGACGTCGACGGTCGTGCCGGAAGTCTCCTTCACGGCGATGGTCGAGCCGCTGATCGAAACGACCTGACCGGAGATCATCTGGGGCCGGACCGTCGAACCCGAACCGGAGCTACCGGAGCTACCGGAGCTCGACCCGGACGGCGGTCCGCCCGAACCGGACGGCGGGCCACCCGACCCGGAACCCGAAGGCGGTGTCCCCGACGGGGCCGTGGCGCTCCCGCTCGTCGGGGCGGTCGCACCGGTGTCGGTGATCTGGGTGGCGGTCACCCCACTGGACGTCGAGCTGGCGGCACTGCCCATCACGCTCACGTAGTCACCGTTGGCAATCGAACTGACCGAACTCTTGGTCGACTTGTCGAAGACGGTGGACGACGAAGTGTCGACGGTTACCGACTTGCCGGCCGACGACTTCACGGTCAGCGTGGTGCCGTTGATGGCGGTGATGGTCCCGGTGACCCCACCGCCCATTCCGCCGGCACCTCCGCCGCTCCCGCCAGGGCCGCCGGATCGCGAGCCGGTGGCCGAGGTGCCGGTCGAGTGGCTGCCGCCACCGCTGGCCGCAGCGGCGGCGCCGGCGGCGCCACCGACGATCACCGCAGTGACGCCGATGCCGGCCACCATCCGGCGCGAGACCCGCGGCTTGCGGGGACCCGATTGGGGCGCAGCCGGCGGGCCGGCGCCGGCGTAGGGGTCGGACCAGCTGGAGGGTGAGTGGTTTTCTTCCATGCCGACGAGTGTCGGCCCCGAACCTGGGAGCTACCTCCGAGTTCGGCCAGAGTTGCGACCTATTTGGCCGATCGGGAGAGGAACTCGACGATGGCGTCGTTGAAGAGGTCGTTGCGGTCGCCGGCGACCATGTGGCCGGCCCCGGCCACGCTCACCATCTCCCCGTGGGGCACCAGATCGAGGAGCTGCCGGGCGCCTTCCTCGCTCAGGAGATCGCTGACCAGGCCCCGCACCACGAGCACCGGGATGGTCACATGGCGGGCCACGCCTTCCAGGTATTCGGCGTCGATTATCGAGGTGCGGGTCTCGTCCGGCGAGCCCAGCCCGCCGCCGATGAAGGCCGGGTCCCAATGCCAGTACCAGCGACCGTCGTGCTGGCGCAGGTTCTTCTGGAGACCGGTCAGATCCTTCGGGCGGGGCCGGTGCGGGTTGTAGGCGGCGATGGCGTCGGCCACCTCCTCCAGCGAGCCGAAGCCGGACTCCATGTGCTCCATCATGAACTGGCCGATCCGCTCCCGGCCGGCCTCCTCGATGCGCGGCGCCACGTCGACCAGGACGAGGGCGGTGGCCAGAGGTGACGAGGACGTACCCACCGCCGCCAATGACGACAGGCCGCCGAGGGAGGCACCGACCAGGGCCGGCATCCGGTCCAACGACCGGGCGGCGGCGGCGATGTCACCGGCGAAGGCGTCGAGGGTGTAGTCGCCGTCGGCGGCCCACTGGCTGTCACCGTGGCCCCGCAGGTCCATCGAGTAGGCCCGCCAACCGTTGGCGGCCAGGGTGGAAAGAGTGGTGCCCCAGGAATGGCGGGTCTGGCCGCCGCCGTGGAACAGGATCACGGGGCGCCCATCCTCCGGTCCGGCCGCGTCGGCCGCCAGCCGGTTCCCGTCCCTGCCCTCGAAAGTGACTTGCACCGGCCGGATAGTACTGATCGGCGGCTGCGAGCGGGCTATTGGCCGGCGGCCCGGCGGGCCTCGCTCTCATCGAGGATCTCCTCGATGGTTCGCTGGAAGGGGGGCGGAATCCCCGGCCCGGCCTGGGCCAGTTGGATGAGGACACCCGACGTGTGGCGCGGATGGAGGTAGGTCTCCTTCCAGTTCTCGTCGTCCAGGCGGGTGCCGAACGGCTCGAGACCGAGCTGCCTCACCCGGTCGATGGCCACGGCCAGGTCTTGGACCTTGAACGTCAGATGGTGGAGGCCGCCTCGCGGGCTGCGGGCCAGGAAGTTGCCGACGGACTCGGAGTCGGACCGGATCGGTTCCAGCAGCTCCAGGCAACTGCCACCGGGGAAGCGGATGTGCACGGCCAGGTGGCCGCCCCACTCGTTGAAGCCGCCGCCCACGGCCTCTCCGCCGAGCAGGTCGCGGTACAGCGGGAGCAGGGGGCGGATCAGCGGGACGGCGTGGGCGGTGTGGTCGAAGACGGCGCCCACCGACTCCGGATCGAAGGTCGGCATCTAGAAATGGACTCCCACGTGGGTCTCGGTCGACTGTTCGGTCACCCGCACGAACGGGCCACAGGCGGCGCCGATGAGCGTGGCCAGTGCGCCGATGAGCAGGGCCAGGTGCAGGCCGGAGAGGAACGCGGCGTGGCTGGCCACGGTGAGGGCGGCGTCGCCGGGAGGCGGCACGGCCCCCTGGTCGACCAGCTGCAGTGTCGCTCTGGTCGGGGCCGGCAACCCGAGGGCAGCCAGGTGGCGCGGGTACACCGAGCTGACCCGGGCGGCCAGGATGGATCCGAGGACCGAGGACCCGAGCACCCCGCCCAACTGGATGGCGATGCCCTGCAGCCCGCCGGCCAGCCCGGCCTCGTCGACCGGAGCGTTCGAGATGATGGCCTCTGTGGCCGCGACCATCACCAGGGCGATACCGAGCCCGATGCCGATCATGCCCGGGCACAGCGCCCAGAAGGAGGTGCCGGTCTGGAGGACCAGCATCGACAGCAGGGAGGCCGTGGTCAGGATCAGGCCGATGGTGATCGGCAGGCGGGCGCCGAAGCGGGTGGCGACCCGGCCGGCGTAGGGCGAAGTCAGGGAGAAGACCCCGATCAGGGGGAGCAGGCGCAGGCCGGCCTGGATGGCATCGAGGTGCTGGACGTTCTGGAAGTACAGGCTGACGAAGAAGAGCACCCCGTAGAGGGCGAACATGTTCAGCAGCAGGATCACCGTGCCCAGCGAGATGGACCGGTTGGCGAACAGGTGCATCGGCAGCAGGGGCGCCGTCCGCCGCTGCTCGACCAGCACGAAGGCGACCGTGAGGGCGACCGAGAGCACGAGCAGGGCCAGCGTCGGCGCCGAGCTCCAGCCCGACGATTCCGACCGGACCACTCCGTAGACCAGGCAGAAGACGGCTGCGGCCAAGAGCAGCACGCCGATGCCGTCGAACCGCTCGCGGACCGACTCCCGGCTCTCGGGGGTCATGATCAGCGCGCAGATGATGGTGATGATGCTGACCGGGACGTTGATGACAAAGACGCTCTGCCAGTTGACCTTCTCGACCAGCAGGCCGCCCAGGACGGGGCCGCCGGCTATGGCGGCCGCCGATGAGGAGCTCCACAGCCCGATGGCCCGGTTCAGCTCCTCAGGCGGGAAGGCGGCCCGCAGCAGGGCGATGGTGTTGGGCAGCAGCAGGGCGCCGAAGAGGCCCTGGACGGCTCGCATGGCGATGACCCCGCCGACCGAGCCGATGACGGCCACCCCGGCGGAGGTGGCGGCGAAACCCCCGACCCCGATGAGGAACATCAGGCGGCGGCCGTAGCGGTCACCCAGCTTGCCGCCGGGGATGAGGGCCACGGCCAGAGCCAGCAGGTAGGCGTTGGTGATCCATTGCAGATCGGCGAGCGAGGCGTGCAGGCTGTGGGCGATCGCCGGGTTGGCGACGGACACGACGGTGCCGTCGATGCCCACCATGATCACACCGAGCGCGACTGTGACCAGTGTTCCCCACGCGCCGGCCGTGGTCTCGGCGGGGGATTCGATCACACCCTGGTTAATATCACAGCCATATGAAAGACCAGAACGCGTTCTACATCGGGGGAAGCTGGGTCGACCCGTCGTCGGCCGCCAAGATCGAGGTCATCTCGCCTCACACCGAGGAGGTGATCGCCACCGTTCCCGATGGCCAGCCGGCCGATATGGACAAGGCCGTAGCCGCCGCCCGGACCGCGTTCGACGAGTGGGGCAACACGACCTTCGAGGAGCGACTGCCGATCGTGGAGCGCTTCGCCGGGATCTACGCGGCCCGGATGGTAGAGATGGCCGACACCATCACCGCCGAGATGGGCTCGCCCGCATCGTTCTCCCAGATCGCCCAGTCCCCGGCGCCGTGGATGATGCTCAACACCTTCATGGAGGTGGCCAAGGCCTACCCCTGGGAGGAGACCCGCACCGGCATGCTCGGCACGGACATCATCGTCCGGCGGGAGCCGGTCGGCGTGGTCGCGGCCATCGTGCCCTGGAACGTGCCGCAGTTCGTGACCATGTCCAAGCTGGCCCCGGCCCTGTTGACCGGCTGCACCATGGTGCTGAAGCCGGCACCGGAGACGCCGCTCGACGCCTATCTGCTGGCCGAGCTGCTCGATGAGGCGGGCGTGCCGGCCGGTGTCGTCAACATCGTTCCCGCCGGCCGCGAGGCGGGCGAGTATCTGGTCAGCCACCCCGGTGTGGACAAGGTCGCCTTCACCGGGTCTACCGCCGCCGGCCGGCGAATCGCCTCGATCTGCGGCGAGCAGTTGAAGCGGTGCAGCCTGGAGCTGGGCGGCAAGTCGGCCGCCATCGTCCTCGATGACGCCGATCTGGCCGCCACCGTGCAGGGCCTGAAGTTCGCCTCCCTGATGAACAACGGTCAGGCGTGCGTGGCCCAGACCCGCATCCTGGCCAGCCGCAACCGCTACGACGAGGTCGTCGACGCCCTCGCCGGGATGGTCCGTGACCTGAAGGTCGGCGATCCGACCGACCCGACGACCGATGTCGGCCCGCTCGTGGCCGAGCGCCAGCAGGAGCGGGTGGAGAAGTACATCGCCCTGGGCCAGGAAGAGGGCGCCCGGGTCGTGGTCGGTGGCAACGGCCGCCCGCCCGGCATGGAGAAGGGCTGGTACGTGCAGCCCACCGTGTTCGCCGATGCCAACAACGACATGCGCATCGCCCGCGAGGAGATCTTCGGTCCGGTGCTGACCGTCATCCCGTTCGAGTCGGTGGACGAGGCCGTACGCCTGGCCAACGACAGCGACTACGGCCTGGCCGGGTCGGTGTGGACCGGTGACGTGGCTCAGGGCATGGACATCGCCCGGCGGGTCCGGACCGGTACCTACGGCGTCAACCAGTACACGATGGACTTCGTGGCCCCCTTCGGTGGTTACAAGGCGTCGGGCGTGGGCCGCGAGTTCGGCAAGGAAGGCATCGACCACTACACCGAGATCAAGAGCATCGTCCCGCCCGGTGCGGGGGTGGCGGCGGCCGGCTAGCCGTCCGGGCCCACCCCAAGTGGACCTCGACCTCAGCCCGGGGGAGTGGGCCGTC